>NZ_JBZFLJ010000001.1:0-857391 GCF_058448885.1 Mesorhizobium sp. DxT
GCGCTTGAACTCGTCACTGAAATTGCCGGTCCCCATCATGGCCTCCTTGCCTCAAATTTAGGGAAGAAGGCGTCCACAAATCTAGGGGCTATTCAGAGCGAGACTTTCGAACGTCCTTGGCAGCAGGCGGCGAAACTGCCTCACCTGCCCCACAAATTTTCGCACGAAGAGATACCGTAACAGAAAAATCCAGCATGGTTTTGCTCCCTTTTCAGGTGTGTACCGCGCCGAATGGACAACACAGCAACAGCAAATCTACATGAGGTTTTTCAACGGGATTGCTGCAGCAAATTCACGCAATGGCTGCACGCGATTGCATATAAAAATCCATCAAAGAGCCGCTTCAATGTCGGTCTTCGAGAAATCCTCGCCCTTGAACAGAAGCGGTGCCTTCAACCGCTTGGCAAACGCGTAGGAAAAACAGTCGCCGAAATTCAACCTCGCACGATGTCCAGTTCCCTTTCCATAACGCTGGTAGGCTTTCAAAACCTCATCAATGAGGTCGGCCGGCACATCCAGGACCTTTATGCCGGCCCGCTCGACAAAATCGGCGACTTGTGAGGCTCCAAACGAGTAGTCGCCCCCATGATAGCGACCTACGGAAATCGCCGCCTCGACCTGCGTCACCGCGCCTATTGTACGATCACTGGTGCGGGCAAGACACGCCGCGAACTCGCCGGCATCTTCTTCGTCCACGACGATTGATACAATTGCAGACGTATCGACAAACATCAGTCCGGCTCCCCCCACATCTCGTCCATAAACTGTTTGTCATCAACCCGCCTTCCCGCGGCGGCCCCCTCTTCCGCCTTGCGGGCTTTGGCACGGTCGATCACTGGCTTTATCCGCGCCAGAAAGGCATCGACTTGATCATCTTCATGCTGGCTTGCCTCGCGGATCGCCACCTTGAGAGCAGCCGTCAGCCCGAGCCCCCTTCTGCGCGCAAACTCGCGCAGAAGCCAGTCGGCCTCATCGTCTTGTACGTGTATAGCCATCCATGTCCACAATCATAAGTTGGTATGTACATAGATTCATTCTACAATGTAGAAACACGGAACACAAGAGGAACATCGTTTGCGGTGCAGCTACCCCCGCATCCGCTCGAAATTGGCGTCGAACAGTGGCATCGCCTGAATTCTTGCAGGCAGGCGCCGGCCGAGGAGCTCGATCTCGAAACCATTGGCCTCGTCGGCGATTTCGCGCGGCACATAGCCCATCGCTACCGATTTCCCGGAATGGTGGGCATAGCCGCCCGAAGTCACCCAGCCACGCACAGAGCCGTCGAACCAGATCGCTTCGTCGCCGATGACGTCGGCGTCCACCGCATCCACGACGAAGCTGCGCAGCCGTAGCCGGCCGCCCTGCTCGCGCTCGGCGAGTGCTGCTGCCTTGCCGACGAAATCCGCCTCCTTGCCATAGGCAACGAAGCGGTCCAACCCGGCTTCGAGCGGGCCGTAGATCGGCCGGTATTCACGCGCCCAGGAACCGTAATTCTTTTCGAGCCGCAGCGCGTTGAGCGCGCGCGAGCCGAACAGGCCGATACCGAATTCTTCACCAGCCGCCATCAGCCGCTCGAATATGTGACGCTGATATTCCGGCGCCATCCAGATCTCGTAGCCGAGATCGCCGGTATAGCTCACGCGACCGACCAGACAGGGCGCCATGCCGATGTCCATCCTGCGGATAGCCATGAACGGGAACGCGGCATTCGTAACCTCGGCACGCATGACCTTCTCGAGCAGTTTCCGCGCGTTCGGCCCGGCAATGGCGAAACCAACCATCGACAGGCCGAGCGCTTCGATCTTCACGCTGCGGTCTTCCGGCAGGTGCTTCTCGAACCAGCGCATATGAAATTGCTCGGCGATGCCGGAGCCGAAAATCATCCATTCCTGATAGATAGGAGCCGATATACCCCCACCCCTTACCCCTCCCCACAAGGGGGAGGGGGAATCCGAAGCGCCCGCGCTTGGCATCCGCACACCAGTTGATGGTGCGACCCCGACGTCCCCCTCCCCCTTGTGGGGAGGGGTAAGGGGTGGGGGTACTTTTCCGCCTTGCCCCAAGTTCGCCACCGTGAAATCGCCGATCAGCTTGCCGTCTTCCTTCAGCATCGGCGCGAGCGCCATGCGACCCGGTGCGGGCAGCTTGCAGGCGAGCATGCGGTCCAGCCAGTCGCGGGCGCCCTTCCCCGTCACCCGGTATTTGGCAAAGCTGGAGATTTCAATGAGGCCGACGCGCTCGCGCACGGCCTGCACCTCGTTTGCGACATGCTGGAAATCCGTCGAGCGCCGCCACGAGAATTCGTCCCTCGCGCCCTGCGGCGCATACCACAGCGGCACCTCGAGCCCGTAGGCGACACCCCACTGCGCGCCCTCGGCCGAAAGAAGGTCATAGATCGGCGTGGTCTTCAGCGGTCGTCCGGCCGGCAATTCCTCGTTGGGGAAGCGGATCGAGAAGCGCCGCGAATAGTTCTCGCGGACCTTGGCGTTCGTGTAGGCCATCGACGCCCAGTCACCGTAGCGCGCCACGTCCATCGCCCAGATGTCGGCGCCCGGATCGCCGTCGATCATCCAGTTGGCGAGCGCCAAGCCTACGCCGCCGCCCTGGCTGAAGCCGGCCATCACGCCGCAGGCCACCCAGAAGCCGGGAAGCCCGCGCACCGGCCCCACGAGCGGATTTCCGTCGGGCGCAAACGTGAAGGGCCCGTTGATGATCTGCTTGATGCCGGTCTTCTGGAAGGCCGGGAAATGCCGGAACCCCACCTCCAGCGAGGGCGCGATGCGGTCGATGTCGGGTTCCAGAAGCTCATGGCCGAAATTCCACGGCGTCTGGTATTCCGACCAGGGCTTGGCGGCCTTTTCGTAGGTGCCCATCAGCATGCCGCCGCGCTCCTGGCGAAGGTAGAGCTCGCCGTCGAAGTCGATGGCATGGATGATCTCGCTGCCGGTCTTCGCATTCCACTCCGCCACTTCCGGCATGTCCTCGGTGATGAGGTACATGTGCTCCATGGCGAGCACCGGCAGTTCCAGCCCCACCATGCGGCCGACCTCGCGCGCCCAAAGCCCGCCGGCATTGACGACATGCTCGGCCACCACCTCGCCCTCGTCGGTGATGACGCGCCACATCCCGTCTTCCCGCCGCACGATATCCTCGACCTTGGTGAAGCGATGCACCTCAGCACCCAGCTTGCGTGCCGCCTTGGCATAGGCATGGGTCACGCCCGACGGATCGAGGTGGCCGTCTTCGGAATTGCGCACCGCGCCGACGAATTGCTTCGGGTCGAGCAGCGGCATCAGTTCCGCCGCCTCCTGCGCGGAGATTTCCTCCAGGTCGAGCCCGAGATAGCGCCCCTTCGCGACCACGCCACGCAGCCAGTCCATGCGCGCCTCGGTGGCCGCCAGAAGCACGCCGCCGGTGATGTGCACGCCGGTTGCCTGGCCGGAAAGCTCCTCGATCTCCTTGTAGAGTTCGATCGTGTATTTCTGCAGCTTGGCGACGTTCGGGTCGCCGTTGACCGTGTGCATCCCGCCAGCCGCGTGCCATGTCGAGCCGGAGGTCAGCTCGTCGCGCTCCAGCAGCATGACATCGGTCCAGCCATGCCGGGCAAGATGATAGAGCACGGAAGCGCCTACGACACCTCCCCCGATGACCACGACACGTGTGTGCGACTTCATGATTGCTGTTCTCGTTCAGTGAGTTGAAGGCTTGGCCTGAATCTTGTTGTCAGGCGCTCGAAGCGGGAGCTTGGGCGTTCCGGCATGGATCCTCGGGTCAAGCCCGACGATGACGAGATCACGGGCTCGTCACCCCGTTCAAGTCTTGTAGGATGGATAGCGTCGGAAACGCATTCGTCATCCTCGGGCTTGACCCGAGGATCCATGCCTGACCATCCCCACCTCGCCAGCAGCACGAAATAGGTCACGGCTCCCCTGCCCCGATCTCTTCCTTGCGTTTGGCGACATAGGCGTCGAGCGCTTCGCGGACGCTCTCGTCCATCGGTGGCTGTTGATATTCGGCCAGCGCCTTCTTCCACAGCACGGTCGCGCGCGCCGTCGCATCGGCGCCGCCGCTCTCCTGCCAGCTCTCGTAATTCTGCCAGTTGGAGACCATCGGTTGGTAGAATGCGGTCGAATAGCGCTCCAGCGTGTGCGCATCGCCGAAGAAGTGCCCGCCCGTCGGCACACGCGACAGCGCATCCAGCGCCAGCTCGGCCTCGTTCACCTCGATCGGGCGCAGCAGTTCCATCATGTGCTGGATCATCTCGACGTCGAGCACGACCTTCTCGAAGCTCGCCGTGAGACCGCCCTCCTGCCAGCCGGCCGCGTGGTAGAGCAGATTGCCGTGGCCGAGCACGGCGCCCCACAGCGCCATCATCGTCTCGTAGGCGCCCTGCGCGTCCGCTGCGTTGGAGGCGGAGCCCGGCGTGGTGCGGTATGGCAGGTTGTAGCGGCGCGCGAGCTGGCCCGAGGCGATGTTGGCCTTGGCGTTCTCCGGTGTGCCGAAGGCCGGAGCGCCCGAGCGCATGTCGACATTGGAGGTGAACGCGCCATACATCACCGGTGCGCCGGGCCGCACCAACTGGGTCAGGACAATGCCGGCGAGCGCTTCGGCATTCTGCTGCGCCAGCGCGCCGGCCAGCGTCACCGGGCTCATCGCCCCCATCAACGTGAAGGGCGTGACAGCGACCGACTGCCCGTGTTCCGCCATCGTCATCAGCCCTTCGGCCATCTGGTCGTCGAAACGGCGCGGGCTGTTGACCGAGATGATGGTGGAAAGTGCGGGATCGCCGCGCATCTGGTCCAGCGTCAGCCCGCGCGCGATCGCCATCATCTCGATACCATCCAGCGCCCTGCCCCGGCCGATGGCGGAGACATGAAAGCTCTTGTCGGTCAGCGTCAGGTTGGCGAGATAGGTGTCGAGGTGCCGGGTGTTGGCCGCAAGCTCGATCGGCGCGCAAACCTGATTCCCAAGCATTGTGATGCAGTTGAATTGCTGCGCCAGCCGGATGAGGTCGCAATAATCGCGATGGTTCCCCGCCCGCCGCCCGCGCTCCATGTCGTGCACGTTGGGCGGCCCCGCGACCAGCGTGAAGCAGATGGCATCACCGCCCAGTGGCACCGCACGCGCCGGGTTGCGCGGCGTCAGCGTGTAGGACGGCTGCGTCGAACTGAGTGCCTCGGCAACGAGGCCACGGTCGATATAGACCGTCCTTGTCGTGCGATCGACCTTGGCTCCGCAGCGGGCAAACACGTCGAGCGCGGCGGCGCTCATCATCTCGATGCCGAGATTTTCCAGGATATGCATCGATGCGTCGTGGATCGCCTCCACCTTGTCGTCGGAGAGGACCCGCATCGGCGGATAGGGATTGCGCACATGTGACGCCGCAAGCTGCGGGATCGGTGCAGGCTCGCGGGCGTTGGCGCGCCCGCCGGAGCGGCGGCGGCGTGGTTCGGCGTTCATCCTCAAAGGCTTATCGTGCTGGAAAGCTTCTTCTGTCGAAAAAGCGTCCTATCCGGGCGTAATTTTAAGATGAGCGGCAAATATTCGCGCCCGACGGAAAGAATACCGACATTTTGCGTCGTACAAGTAACAATGGATGAATTTCGAGAGTTTCGGCGCTTCTGGACGCCACACGACAAATCGGTCAGGAAGTGAGGACGGTGCAGCCTGCGCCTGCAAGACAAACGCCGCCCGAGGTGTCTCAGTGTCCACGCTCCTGACCACGCTGTTCTCCCAATCGGCGCCGCTGATCCTTCTGGCGCTGGCGGCTTTCGGCATTGTCACCTTTGCGGTCTCGATGCTGTTGCTCACCGCCTTCAGGTCATCCACACAGCGCCTCGATCAGGCGGTTCCCGTTACCACCTTCATGAGCACGATCGCGACGGCATGGGCGTTGGCGCTGGGCTTTGCCGCCGCCGACGTTTGGTCCATACGCGCGCAGGCCGAACAGGCCGCCAGCGAGGAACGCTCGACCATCGCGCGCCTCGCAGGCATAGCCGGGCCCGATGCGCTCGACGTGCCGGCCATGATCGAAGGCCTCATCGTCTACAAGGCTGCGGTGCGCGACGTCGAATGGGGCGCCAATGCCAACCGCGACCCGGCACTGGAAGTCGACCGGGCACTTCAGCAGATCCGCATCGGCATGATCGAATTCGCTCAGGCTGGCGCCTCTGCCCCGCTGGTTGCCAAGATGGCGCAGGACTTCGACGAGTTGCAGGATGCGCGCAACAAGCGGCTTGCATTGGGCGGCAACTCGATCAGCCAGTACAAGTGGTATCTGGTGCTGTTCCTGACATTCCTGTCCATGGTTTCGATCGCCGCCGTGCATGCGGAGCGCCCCCCGGCTGCGCGCAACGCGCTGGCGGTGTTCGCCGTCGCGGCTGTCGTCAGCCTTTGGATCCTCGCTTTACATGCGATTCCCTATGCGGGTGCGGCGCGCATCGGTTTCGAGGAAATCCAGTTCCCGATCGCACGCTCCTGAACCGCGCCTTCGGCCCGCCCGGATCGTAAAAATTCAAGGCAAGCTTTCGTTTACGGGCATCCGCTAGTGTGACGGGATGTCTGTATCGCGTTCCTTGCGTTTCCTGCCGCTTTTGTTGTTGCTGGCCGTGTCGGCCTGCGCCAGCAAGCCCGATCGTATCAACAATGTCTGCTCGGTGTTCGACCAGAATTCCGGCTTCGTCGGCAACTGGCATCGTTCGGCAAGCAGCGCTTCGCGTCAATATGGCATTCCCGTTCACATCCTGATGGCGACGATCCGCATGGAGTCCGGCTTCGAAGGCCGCGCACGACCGCCACGCAAGAAGATCCTCGGCTTCATTCCCGGCAAGCGCGCATCGACGGCCTATGGCTATTCGCAGGCACTTGACGGCACATGGACTGAATATCAGCGGGCAACCGGCCGTCATATGGCCCGCCGCAACAACTTCTCCGACGCCGTCGATTTCGTCGGTTGGTACCATAACAAGTCGGCGACCACGCTCGGCATCGCGCCGCACGACGCCTACAATCTCTATCTGGCCTATTATTCCGGCCATGCCGGCTACCGGCGCGGAAGCTGGCGCAGCAATACGTCGATCCAGAACTACGCGCGCCGCACCGCTACGATGGCTCAGAACTACGCGTCCCAGATGCAGTCCTGCGGGCGCTAGACGCCGCCAGCGCCTCGCCGTTGCAATATCGACGCTGTCACTGCGTCCTTCGAGGCTCGCAGAGCCTGCCCTCGGGCTTGCCGAAGGCAAGACCCGGGAGCTCGCACCTCAGGATGAGGGAGGTGGTTTGATCGCGCCCAACAGCACAGCGGATTCAATTACAGGGTAGAGGGTCGACGACGTCGGCAGAACAACCGTCGAGCCCGCCAGTTTGCCGGAGCAATGCACAACAGCCCTCATCCTGAGGTGCGAGCCCCCGGGTCTTGCCTTCGGCAAGCCCGAGGACAGGCTCTGCGAGCCTCGAAGGACGCACGAACTACGAGCAGTACAGCAGAAGCGACCGCCTACCGCGGCTTCTTGCCGAAGACGCGGATGTATTCGGCCTCGCCGCCCTTGGCGAGCGCCTTGGCCTGCTTCACCCAGTCGTCGCGCTCGATGCGCCCCTTGAATTTGAGATAGTTGTCGACCCAGTCGCGCTCGGCCTTCTTCCACGCCGCCACCTGCGCGTAGGTGTAGATGCCGAGACCATTGAGAACGCCCTCCAGCTTTGGCCCGACACCCGAGATCAGCTTGAGATCGTCGGGGTTGCGCGGTTTCTTCACCGCCGGCGGACGCCCCTTCTCGGCGCCACCCGCCGCCTTCGAAACACCCATCTGCGCCTTGGCTTCCTCCGGCGAAGAGGCGGTGCGTGCACGGGCAGGCGTCGTGGCCACCTTGCCGGCCGCCTTTTCCTTCGCGGTCGCGGCGCTTGCGGGTTTCACCGCGGCGCTCGCAGCCTGGCGTCCCTCGCCCGCTTCCGTCAGCGACTTCTCCGGCGCGGAATCACCGGGCCGGCCCGTCATGGGCTTCGACGCACGGGCCTTTGGCTCAGCCTTGGCATCGAGCAGGCGCGCGGGCGTTGCCGCCGCAGCGGCGCCGGGCCGCTCGGCGCGGCTGCCGGCCTTCGTCGGCTTGCGCGGCGCCCTGGCCTTCGGTGTCTCAGCCGCCGGATCGGGTTCTTGCGTACCCTCGAAGCTGATGACCGGCTCCATCGAGGCCAGCTGATCGTCGTCCAGCCAGCAAAGGCTCTTGTGCCCGTTGCCGAGGTCCTTCATCGGCGGCACCTGCGTCTCGCACTTGTTGCCCGGCACGAATTGCTTCCAACGGCAGCGCGTCTGGAAAGGACAGCCGGGCGGCGGGTTCATGGCCGATGGGATGTCGCCTTCCAGCACGATGTGCTTCTTCACCACGCTCGTATCCGCGATCGGGATCGCCGACAGCAGCGCCTCCGTGTAGGGATGGTAGGGCGGCGAAAATATCTGGTCCGTCGTTCCCGTTTCCACGATGTGGCCCAGATACATGACGACGACGCGGTCGGCGATGTAGCGCACGACGGACAGGTCGTGGCTGATGAACAGCATCGTCGTCTTGTTCTTGCGCTGGATGTCCATCAGCAGCTCGGTCACCGCCGCCTGCACCGACACGTCGAGCGCCGAGACCGGCTCGTCGGCCACCACGACCTTGGCATTACCTGCAAAGGCGCGGGCGACGCCGATGCGCTGCTTCTGCCCGCCCGACAGCTGGCGCGGCATGCGCTCGGCAAACGCGCGCGGCAGCTTCACGAGGTCCAGCAGCTCGAACATGCGTTTGCGGCGATCCTCGACCGTGTCGCCGATCTTGAATTTTTCCAGCGTGCGGATGATCTGCGACCCGACCGAATGGCTCGGATTGAGCGTGTCGAACGGGTTCTGGAACACCATCTGGATACCGGAAACCGTCTCGGTGTCGCGCTTTTCGATCGGCGTAGCCTCGATCTCGGTATTGGCCAGCGTGACCGTGCCCGACGTCGCCGTCTCCAGCCCGAGAAGCACCTTGGCGAGCGTGGACTTGCCGCAGCCCGATTCACCCACGATAGCCACGGTCTCGCTCTCGCGCGCCTCGAAGCTGATCTGCTCGTTGGCCTTGACGGTGCGTGTCTCAGCCCCACCGAAGATGGCGTTGGCCGCTACCTCGTAATATTTCTTCAGATTTTCGATCTTGAGCACCGGCGCGCCCGGCTTGACGGCTTCCTTCTCCGTCGTTGCACCTTCTGGCAGCGCATTCCAGTCGATCTCGTTGAAGCGCACGCAGCGGCTGAAATGCCGGTCGTGCCCCTCGACCTCGATCATCGGGATTTCAGCCGCATCGCACAGGCCAGGCTTGAAGTGGTGGCAGCGCGGCCCGAAATTGCAGCCCTTCGGGCGCTCGTGCGGCAGCGGAAGCTGGCCCGGAATGGCGATCAGCGGCCGAGAGTTCTTGTCTGCGCCGGGCAGCGGTATCGAGCGGAACAGACCCTGCGTGTAGGGGTGGCGCATGTGGTCGAACACATCCTTGATCGACCCCGTCTCCACCGCCTCGCCCGAATACATCACCGTGATCCGGTCGCAGGTCTCGAGGATCAGCCCGAGATTGTGCGACACGAAGATCATCGAGGTGCCGAACTGTTCGCCGAGCCCCTTCACCAGCTCGACGATGCCGGCCTCCACCGTCACGTCGAGCGCAGTCGTCGGCTCGTCGAGCAGCAACAGCGCCGGATTCGACAGAAGTGCCATCGCGATGACGATACGCTGCTGCTGGCCGCCCGAAAGCTGGTGCGGAAAGGAGCGCATTATCCGCTCGGGGTCCGGCAGGCGCACGGAGCGAACCATCTCCAGCGCGCGCTTGTAGGCCTCGTCGCTCGAAACCTTGTCGTGGATCAGCGGCACTTCCATCAACTGCCGGCCGATCTTCATCGCCGGATTCAGGCTCGCCATGGGCTCCTGGTAGATCATGGCGATCTCATTGCCGCGAATGGCCCGCAGTTCGGCATCGGACAGGTCGCCCATGTCCTTGCCCTTGAACTTGATGCGCCCGCCGACGATCTTGCCGACATTCGACAGGTCGCGCATCACGCCCAGCGACACCGTCGATTTTCCGCACCCGCTCTCGCCGACGATCCCCATCGCCTCACCCGGCATCACCGTGCAGGAGAAGTCCATCACGGCAGGAATCTCGCCCTTGCGCGTGAAGAAGGAGATAGACAGGTTTTCGATCTCGAGGATCGGATCGGCGTTCTGGGCCGCCTCGCTTGGCTTTACGGCTTCGTTCATGGTTCCGTCCTCAATCCTTCAGCGACTGTTCGCGCAGCGCATCGGCCAGAAGGTTCAGGCCGAGCACGAACGACATCAGCGCGATTGTCGGCGGCAGTGCGGGGTGGATATGCGAACGCAGGAGCCGGCTCGCCTCCTTGATCGCCGTGCCCCAGTCGGGGCTTTCCGGCGCAAGGCCGAGGCCGAAATAGCCCAGCGTTCCGAGCAGGATCGTCGTGTAACCGATGCGCAGGCAGGCATCGACGATCAACGGTCCGCGCGCATTGGGCAGCACTTCCCACAGCATGATGTACCACGGGCTTTCGCCGCGGGTCTGGGCTGCGGCCACGTAGTCACGCGTCTTGATGTCCATCACCAGGCCGCGAACGATGCGGAAGACACCTGGCGACGAGGCGAAGACCACGGCTACGAAGATGTTCAGCTCGTTCGGCCGGATGGCGATGATGCCCAGCGGGTCGGCGTTGAAGACAAGGCCGAGATAGATCCATCCGCCGATCAGCAGCGTCAGCCCGATCTGTATCGCCAACGCCTGCGGTCGATGCTTGTAGCGTGTGTAAAACAGCGTGCAGAAGAAGATGATCGGAAATAGGAAGAACACGCCTGCCATCGTGTAGGGGATCGGTGTGTCCATGATGCCGGGCGTCACCAGCAGGTAGAACAGCAGGATCACAGGGAAAGCCAGTACGAGGTTGGCCAGGAACGACAGGATGGTGTCCACCCGCCCGCCATAATAGCCGGCCGGCAGGCCAAGCGTAATGCCGACCATCAGTGCGAACATGGTCGCCGCCGGCGCGATCACCAGCACGATCTGGCTGCCATAGACCATGCGCGAAAAGATGTCGCGCGCCAACCTGTCGCCACCGAAGAGGAAGGCCTGCCCGCTTTCGGGCTCAATCGCGCCCGGCAGAGCATCCTTCATCACCAGCACCTGGGCCAGCGGATTGAACGGAGCGACGGTCGAGGCGAACATCGCCGTGAACAGCCAGAACAGGCAGATCGTTACGCCGGCGATGCCGACATAGGTATCGAAGAGCTGGCCATAGAGCCCGAGCCGCGCGCGGAAGGCGAAACTGGTGCCGAGCACGACGGCCAGTGCCAGCCAGACCGGCCAGAACCGCACCAGGACACCAAGCAGCACTTGGAACGCGCTGAGATATTCATGTTGCATGCGCGGTCCCCTTACTGCACGCGAATGCGCGGGTTGAGATAGGCGTAACCCACGTCGGAGATGAGCTGGGTGAAGAGCACCACGAACACCGACACCAGCGAACAGCCGAGCAGCAGGTCGATGTCGTTGTTGCCAGCGGCCTCCACCAGCGTGAAGCCGAAGCCCTGATAGCGGAACATCACCTCGACGATCACCACGCCGGTCAGCAGCCACGGAAACTGCAGCATGATGACCGTGAACGGCGCGATCAGCGCGTTGCGCAGCGCGTGCTTGACGACGACGGCGTTGAAGGAAAGCCCCTTGAGCCGCGCCGTGCGGATATATTGCTGCGTCATCACCTCGACCATCGAGGCGCGCGTCATGCGGGCGATGTAGCCGATGCCGTAGATCGCCATCGTCATCACCGGCAGGGTGAAGTTGTAGAAGCTGATGCCCTGGCTGGTCGCCGATGCCGCAGACCCGTTGAGCCAGCCGAGCCACGACGCGAAGACGACGGTGAAGATGACGCCCGATATGTATTCAGGTGTCGCCGTCGTCGTGATCGAGGCAACGGAAAGCGAGCGGTCCGTTCGCGATCCCTCCCGCATGCCGGCGAAGATGCCGATCAGCAGCGCGACGGGCACCATGACCACCATCACCCAGAACATCAGGATGCCGGTGGCGCCCAGCGCCGGCCAGAGCTTGGCCGAAACCGTTGTCTTGAATTTGGTCGAACAGCCGAAATCGCCCTGCAGGATGCCGCCATAATAGGGCTCGGCCGGTTCGTTGCAGTAGGAGAAGCGCGGCGTCACTGCGCCCGTCTCGGCGTCTATGTTGGGCTGCTTCTGCACCACGCCGAGCCAGCGCCCGTAGCGCAAAAAGAAATTGTCTCGGTAACCGTTCCGCACGAGCCAGCTTTCGATGTGCTCGTCAGAGGAGCGCATGTCGAGCTGGCTGATCGACAGCTTGCGCAGGTTCGGCTCCAGATTGACCATGAAGAACACGACCAGCGTGAGGCACAGCATGGTCAGCAGCATCGTTCCGAGACGACGAGTGATAAAGGTCAGCATCGTACCCCCTGCCTGTCGGGTTGGGGAATGCGCCGCACTATACGCCTATGGAGAACCGCAAGGAAATGGCCGTGCCATCGGCAGGACGACCGTCCTGCTTCCGTCCCGGCCCTGGCTTGCGTCGTGTTCCCCTTCAACGCTTTTCTAGCTCAGGCGCCCCGTTGAGGCGGAAAGGGGGCTTGCGCCCCCTTTCCTGTTTTTTCTGCCGATCAGGCTTCGTCCAGCCAGACCTTGCCGAAATCATGCTCGAAGGTCTGGTGCATACCGTGGTTCTTCACGGCCGCCACCGAGTGGTTGTAGAGCTTGCGCCAGTAAGGCTGGATGATGATGCCGGAGTCCTGGAGGATCTTCTCGATCTCCTCCATCACGCCACGACGTTCATCGGCATCCGCGATCGAGAGCGCCTGGTTGATCTTGGCGTCGAGGTCCGGATTGGAGTAGCCGGCTTCGTTCCATGCCTCACCGGTGCGGTAGGCGATGGCGACCACCTGAATGCCCAGCGGGCGCATGTTCCAGTTGGTCATCGAGTACGGATACTTCGTCCAGTCGTTCCAGAAGGTAGAGCCCGGCAACACCGTGCGCTTGACCTTGAAGCCGGCTTCACGAAGCTGGGCGGCAATCGCGTCGCCCGTGTTCTTGTGCCAATCCTCGTCGACCGTGATGAGCTCGTGCTCATAGTCCATCTGGCCGGCTTCTTCCATCAGGGCCTTTGCAGCCTCGATGTCGCGCTCGAACGGCGGCAGCTCGGCATATTCCGGATGGATCGGACAGACGTGGTGGTTTTCGGCCACCTCGCCGGCATTGCCGTAGCCCAGCGCGAGGATGGTCGCGTTGTCGACAGCCTTCGTCAGCGCCTGTCGCACCTTCTGGTCGTCATACGGCGCATTGTTGACGTTGGTGCGCGCAACAATCGTGGATGCGGTAACGACCTCGGACGTCTCGAGGCCGATGCCCTCGAGGATGGACACGAAATCGGCCGTGGTCTCGTGGTTGGTATGCACCTCGAGCGCCTCGAAGGCCGAAACCATCGCCGCCGGATCGGTGCCGTAGTCGATGAACTCGACGCCGTCGAGATAGACCTCGCCGTTCCACCACTTGCCGTCTTCGCGACGCTTGTAAACCACCGACTGGCCGACATCGTAGGAGACGAGTTCGAACGGTCCGGTGCCGATCGGGTTCTGGGCAAAGTTCGCACCCGTCTCGTCGAAGGAGCGGTGCACGATGAGGCCCGGATAGTCGGTCAGGTTCGGGATCAGCGCGATGTCCGGCTCGGTCAGCTTGAGGCGGACCGTCATGTCGTCGACCTTCTCGACAGAACCTTCGCGCAGCTTGCCCGTCTCCGCATCGGCCAGCGAGCCAAGGCGGCCTGGCATGGAATTACCTTCCGCGCTGCGATCCGCCCAGCGCGTGATGTTGAAGATCACGTCATCGGCGTTGAAGGTATCCCCGTTCGTCCAGGTGACGCCCGGGCGGCAATGGAAGACGTACTCGGTGGCGTCGTCGTTGATTTCCCAGCTCTCGAGCAGATAGGGCTCGAAAGTAAACTCGCGCGTGTATTTCACCAGCGGCTCAAGCGTCTGGCGCTCGGCGTTGGCGATCTCCGACCAGTCTGCCGTGCGGGGATCCTTGGGATCCTTGACCGCCATCGCGACCTTGAGGACACCACCTTTCTTGGGCTCTTCCTGCGCCATCGCCGGGGTCGGCGCGGCCAGTCCGATCATGCCATAAGCCATTGCGGTGGTAGCACCGAAGGCGCTGGCCATGGCCAGAAATTCGCGGCGGTCGAGCTTGCCGGCCTTCGTCTCCTCCGCCAGCTTTTTTATATGGTCGGGGACACGGTTGCCGTTGCTCTTGTAAAACTTCATCGACGTTCTCCCATTTGAAGCTGCTTGCGTTAGCATTCCGCAGATGGACGGCGATGTCAAAAACCCCCGTCCGCAGGCACCGCAACGGAATGTGCAACGTTGCAGGGGGCACAGATGGCGTAATTGCGACAAAGTTGACGCAATTTTAGCAATGGGAAAAGAATCTCGGCGGCGCGGAGATCGATTCCGCCCGAGGGTCTCATGACATTACCTGCCGTTTTAGAGTGCCGATAGCGCCACCGCTGACGGGCGTCGATGCCAGTGGGCGCTGTGGGCCGCATTGTTGACAAGCCGTCACGAAGGTTGCCTAAGTTCCGCAACGGTAATTCGTCAGCGTTTGGAGGGTTTCATGTCGATGCGCGCCGCTCGGATTTTCTCCATTCTCGCGACCCTTTTGCTGGCCTTTTCGGTACCCGCTTCCGGCCAGAGCGAGCGTCGGATCGCGACGACCCCCGATTCGGATTATTTCGGCTTCGATCTGCGCACCGAGCAGGACATACCGCTCGACGCCTGCGAGGCAGTATGCCTCGCCGATCAGGATTGCCGCGCCTTCACCTACAACACGCGCGCGCAATGGTGTTTCCTGAAATCCGACTACAGCACGCTGAATTCGTTCCCGGGTGCGGTGGCCGGACGCGTGGTCGTCGACAGCGGCGAAGCCGAACTCGGCGCACCACCCGTGCTCGACTACGTGCCGCAGCATATGCGCGATGAGGCCCTGCGCTACCGCGCGACTCTTGAGCGCGAAACGCCGGACGAATCCACCGGCATCGTCTTCCTGTCCTCGAGCGCAGCCAGCGCCCTGAGTGCCGGCGACCCGCGAACGGCGGTGGAAGCCCGGCGCGCCGCGCTCGTCATCGACCCCGACGACGTGGAACTATGGGCCGGACTTGCTCGTGCGCAGTTCGCCGTCGAGCCCAACTCCGGTACCGAACGCGCGCAGCGTGGCCGGGACGGCATGTCGGCCGCGCTAAACGCCTATGCGCTGGGGCGCACCGCATCGGCTCGCGCAGACAGCCTCGCGGCGGTCGGTCTCGCGCTGGACAACCGCGACCTCTATCGCCCAGCCATCCAGGCCTATGAGGCAAGCCTGGCGCTGGTCGACGATGCGTCGGTACGTGCCGCATATCTCGACCTGAAGGCTCGCAAGGGCTTCCGCGTCGTCAACAATACGGTGGAGGCCGATGGGGCCGCGCCGCGCGCCTGCGTCCAGTTCTCCGAGGATCTGGCGAAATCGGGCGTCGACTACGCGCCCTTCGTCACCGTTGACGACGCCGCCCCGAAGGCCATCGAAACCTCCGGCACGCAGCTCTGCGTCGAGGGTCTCGAACATGGCAAATATTACCGTATCGGCATCCGGTCCGGCCTTCCCGCCGCCGTCGGCGAGGTGATCGCAAGCCCCGTCACGCTGTCCGTCTATGTACGCGACCGCACGCCCTCGATGCGCTTTTCCGGCGAGAATTTCGTGCTGCCGTCCACGGGCCGTCACGCACTGCCGATCCACAGCGTGAACACACCGCTTGCCGATCTGAAGCTGCATCGCGTGGGCGACCGCGCGCTCAGCGACTTGATGAAGGACAACCCCTTCCCGCGCCAGATCGACGAGTACGAGATTTCCTCGCTGGCGGAGAATCTCGGCGAGCTCGTCTGGCAGGGCACGATCGAGATCGACGATGAACTCAACAAGGACGTCGTTACCGCCTTCCCGATCGAAGAAGCGTTGCCGGAGCGAAAGCCCGGCGTCTATGTGCTGACCGGCACGCCGCAGGGCGACACCAGCGAATCCTGGAACGCGCGCGCCACACAGTGGTTCGTCGTCTCCGACATCGGCCTCTCGACCTATGCTGGCGAGGACGGATTGACGGTCTTTGCCCGCTCGCTGGCGACCGCGCGCCCGCTGGAAGGTGTGGAGCTGCAGCTTCTCGCCCGCAACAACGAGGTGCTGGGTGCCGCGACGACCGATGCCAGGGGACAGGCCGTGTTCACGGCCGGCCTGACGCGCGGCAGTTCGGGCATGGCGCCCGCGGTGCTCACGGCCGCGGACGGCGCGCAGGATTTTGTCTTCCTCGACATGACGCGCGGCGGTTTCGACCTGTCCGACCGCGGCGTGACCGGTCGCGCCGCCCCCGGCGCCATCGACGTTTTCGCCTGGACCGAGCGCGGCATCTACCGCCCCGGCGAGACGGTCCATGCAGCCGCCCTCGCGCGCGACGAAAGTGCCGGCGCGATCGAGAACCTGCCGCTGACCTTCATCTACACCCGCCCGGACGGCGTCGAGGAGCGCCGCATCACCAGCGACGGCGGCGCGCTCGGCGGCCATCATGTGCCGCTGGAGCTGCAGCAGACGGCGATGCTTGGTTCCTGGACGCTGGGCATCTACAGCGACCCCGACACCTCGCCCCTTGCCCAGTCGGTATTCCTGGTCGAGGAGTTCGTTCCCGACCGGATCGAGTTCGACCTCGAACCCGAAACCCCGGAGATCAATGCCGGCGAACCGGCCTGGATCGCGCTCGACGGACGCTACCTCTACGGTGCGCCCGCTTCCAATCTGGAGCTAGAGGGCGAGGTCGTCGTCTCCACAAGACGCGAATGGGATCGGTTCCCCGGCTTCTCGTTCGGTCTCGCCGACGAAGAAATCGAGGCGTCATCGACCTCCCTCGGCATTGATGCGACGGACGAGGACGGCAAGGCCCGCATCGAAGTGGCAACCGATGCACTGCCCTCCACGACGGGGCTGCTCGAGGCCAAGGTGACCGTGCGCATGCGCGAAAGCGGTGGCCGCGCGGTCGAGCGCAGCACGACGCTTGCCATCCGCCCGCAGGACGCGGTGATCGGTATCCGTCCCGATTTCGCCGGCTCCGAGGTGCCGCAGGGTTCGACCGCGTCGTTCCGCGCGATCGCCGTCTCGCCCTCAGGCGAACGCGAGGCGCTGTCTGGCGCGCTTTGGACGCTGACCAAGATTGAGCGCAACTATCAATGGTACCGCAGCAACAACGCCTGGAACTATGAGGCGATCACCGTCGAGCGCCGGATCGATAGTGGCACCGTCGACATCGCTGCCGACGATCCCGCGACCATCGCGGTCCCCGTCGACTGGGGCCGCTATCGCCTCGACGTCGAAAGCGCCGATCCTGCCGGACCGGTTGCCAGCTACGAATTCGATGCCGGCTGGTTCGTCGAGGCAACCTCGACGGAAACCCCGGATGGCCTGGAGATCGCCCTCGACAAGGACAGCTACGAAACCGGCGAGACCGCGACCCTGAAGGTGTCGCCCCGCTTCGCCGGCGAGCTGCTGGTGGCGATCGGCTCCGAACGCCTCCATCAGACGATCGAGGCGAGCGTGCCCGCAGAAGGCGCGGAGATCGAAATCCCCGTTTCGACCGACTGGGGCGCTGGCGCCTATGTCACGGCGACGCTTTTCCGCCCCGGCGAGGCGGAGGAAAGCCGCATGCCGTCGCGCGCCATCGGCGTAAAGTGGCTGGCGATCGACCCCGCAGAGCGCAAGCTCGGCGTCGAACTTTCCCCGCCCTCGCAGGCCCTGCCGCGGGCGCCGCTCGCCATCCCCGTCTCGCTGACGGGGCTCGAGGCCGGCGAAGAGGCCTATGTCGCGGTCGCGGCCGTCGACGTCGGCATCCTGAACCTGACCCGCTACGAGCCTCCCGCGCCTGAAGACTGGTATTTCGGCCAGCGCCGGCTCGGTCTTGAAATACGCGACATCTACGGCCGGCTGATCGACGGTTCGGCCGGCGCTTTCGGACGCATCCGCACCGGCGGCGACGGCGGCGGCCTCACCGCCCAGGGCAGCGCCCCGACCGAGAAACTGCTGGCTTTCTTCTCCGGACCCGTGCGGGTCGGCGAAGACGGCAAGGCCGAAATCACCTTCGACATACCCGAATTCAACGGCACTGCCCGCGTGATGGCGGTGGCGTGGTCGAAGCGCGGTATTGGCGAAGCGACAACGGACGTCATCATCCGCGACCCGATCGTGATCACCGCCGGTCAGCCTCGCTTCATGGCGACCGGCGACCGTGCCACCGTGCGCCTCGACATCCACAACACCGACGGCCCCACTGGTGATTATGCCGTTGCGGTGCGGACGGAAGGCACAGCCGGCTTCGACTTTGGCGACGTGCCGCAAAGCGTCGCGCTCGGCGACAACGCCCGCGCCACGCTGACCCTTCCGGTCACGGCGACCGCCACCGGCGATGCCACGGTGACAGTGTCGCTCACTCACGCTGACGGCGTGGAGGTCGACCGCACACTCTTCCTGCCGGTGCGCCAGCCTGCGATGCCGGTCACGAACCGTCAGGTCATCAGCCTCGCGGCCAATGGCGGATCGCTCCGCGTTGATGGCGAATTGCTGGCAGACAGCCTGCTCGACGGCGCATCGGTATCGGTCGGCGTATCGCCGGCATCGGCCTTCGACCTGCCCTCGCTCCTGATGACGCTCGACCGCTATCCCTATGGCTGCGCGGAGCAGACGGTCAGCCGCGCCCTGCCACTGCTTTACGTGGGCGAACTCTCATCCGCGACGGGCCTCGAGAACGATCCCGGCCTGCGCGAACGCGTGCAGAAGGCGATTGCCAGGGTAATGACGTTCCAGACGTCGACCGGCTCGTTCGGCCTGTGGGGGCCGGGCTACGGCGACCTCTGGCTTGACGCATACATCACCGACTTCCTGACCCGCGCCCGCGAAGGCGATTTCGGCGTGCCGGTTCAGGGCATGACCAGCGCACTGGGCAACCTCCAGAACCAGCTTTCCTATACGACGGACGTTTCCGAACGCGGCACCGAGATCGCCTATGCGCTCTACGTGCTTGCCCGCAACCGCAAGGCGCCCATCGGCGACCTGCGCTACTATGCCGACACGCGGCTGGAGGAGTTCACCAGCCCGATGGCACGCGCCCAGCTTGCCGCGGCGCTCGCGCTTTATGGCGACAGCCAGCGCGCCGATACCGTCTTTGCATCGGCGCTGCGGCGCGCGCAGGGCGACACCGCGACCAACTTCAACCGCTCCGACTACGGCTCCTCGCTGCGCGACGGCGCGGCGATGCTGGCGCTGGCGGCGGAAACCCGCCCCTCGCCTCGCACCGTTCCGGCCATGGTAAGCTTTGTCACGCAGCAGAAGAACAACGCGCGCTGGACGAGCACGCAGGAAGAAGCCTGGATGTTGCTGGCCGCCCGTGCCGTGCAGGCTTCGGGCGACGCGATCCGGCTCGACGTGGACGGCGCCCCGCATACTGGAAGCTTCGCGCGCCGCGTTGCCGGCGAGAGCCTGCAGGACAACCCCATCACAATCACCAACCGGGGCAACGAACCTGTCGATGCGGTCGTCACCACGGTGGCTGCACCAGTCGACCCGCTGCCGGCCGGCGGCAACGGCTTCACCATCACGCGCAGCTACTACACGCTCGACGGCGAGGAGGCGACGGTCTCCGAAGCGGCGCAGAACGAGCGTTTTGTCGTGGTCCTTCGCGTCAACGAAGCCAACACCTGGCCCTCGCGGGTGGCAGTGACCGACCTGCTGCCGGCCGGATTCGAGATAGACAATCCCCGCCTCGTCGGCAGCGCGGAGCTCGCCAATTTCGACTGGCTGGCCGAACCGGAAGCCGCCCATTTCGAGTTCCGCGACGACCGCTTCGTAGCCGCCTTCGACCGCAGTGGCGGCGGCTCGTTCCAGGTCGCCTATGTGGTTCGCGCGGTGACACCGGGCGTCTACACCCACCCTGCCGCCGTCGTGGAGGACATGTACCGCCCGCAATTCAACGGCCGCACGGCAGCCGGCATGGTGGAGGTGGTTGCCGCGCAATGACGCGCTGGAAGCGCCCTACTCTCGCGCTCGCGCTGACCGCAGTCCTCGGCACTGCGGCGATGACGGGGCTCGATGCGCTGGATCGCGCTTATCCGCCCCCGCTCGAGCTGCCGGCGACCTCCGCCGAAGTGGTCGACCGGGATGGTGCCCTGCTGCGCGCGCTGGCCACGCCGCAGGGCGCCTGGCGTTTCCGCGTCACACTCGAGGAGGTCGATCCGCATTTCGTCGACATGCTGGTCGCCTACGAGGACCGGCGTTTCCGTCGGCACTTCGGCGTCGATCCCACAGCACTCGCACGCGCAGCCGTCCAGTTCGTCACCAATGGCCGCATCGTCTCCGGCGGCTCGACCATCACGATGCAACTCGCCCGGCTGATCGAGCCACGCAAGGAGCGCTCGCTGACGGCCAAGCTGCGCCAGATGGTGCGCGCCGTGCAAATCGAGCGGCGGCTGTCGAAGGATGAAATCCTCGAACGCTACATGACGCTTGCGCCCTATGGCGGCAATCTCGAAGGCATTCGCGCAGCGACGCTCGCCTGGTTCGGCAAGGAGCCGAAACGTCTCGCCGTCGGCGAGGCAGCCCTGCTGGTGTCGCTGCCGCAACTGCCGGAACGCCGCCGTCCCGACCGGCACCCGCAGGCCGCCGAAGCCGCGCGCGACCGCGTGCTCGCCCGCATGATCACGGCCGGCAGGCTGGAAGAGCGCGAGACCGAGCGCGCTCGCGATGCCGCGGCGCCGGCGAGACGTCACGACATGCCCTTCCTGGCCGCACACGCCGCCGACCGCGCGCTCGCGGAAAACCCCGGCGTCGCACGCCATCAGCTCACCATCAGCCACCGCGTGCAGGAAGGACTGGAGGCCGTGGCCCGCGAGACGGCGGCGCGGCTCGGTTCCCGCCTCTCCGTCGCCATGGTCATGGCCGATGCGCAGACCGGCGATATTCTTGCGGAAGTCGGTTCGGCAGGCTTCTTCGACGGCGCCCGCGCCGGCTGGGTGGACATGACGCGGGCGGTCCGCTCGCCGGGCTCGACCCTGAAGCCGTTCATCTACGGGCTCGCCTTCGAGGAGGGGCTGGTGGCGCAGGAGACGATCATCGAGGATCGGCCGTCGAATTTCGGCGGCTACCGTCCGCGCAATTTCGACCTCGAATATCAGGGCGACGTCTCTGTGCGCACGGCACTGCAGATGTCGCTCAACGTGCCGGCCGTGCGGCTGCTCGACGCGGTCGGTCCGACGCGGCTTGCCGCCCGCTTCCGCCGCGCCGGCGTGACGCTGGCGCTCCCGCGCGACGAGGCGCCGGGCCTCGCCATTGCGCTCGGGGGCGCGGGTCTGACGCTACGCGACCTCGTGCGCCTCTATACCGGGCTCGCCAATCGCGGCGAGACGGTCGCGATTTCCAACGTTGCCGGGGAGCGAGAAACAGCAGCGATCCTCGACCGCCGCGCGACATGGCAGGTCGCCGACATGCTGTCCGGCATCGCGCCACCCGAAGGCGCTGGTGCCAGAGGCATCGCCTACAAGACCGGAACCAGCTACGGCTACCGCGATGCCTGGTCTGTCGGTTTTGACGGCCGTCATGTGCTCGGTGTCTGGGTTGGCAGGCCCGATGGCGCGGCCGTGCCCGGCCTGTCCGGTTATGCGTCTGCCGCGCCCGTTCTGTTCAAGGCCTTCGAACGGTCGGGGCTACCGGTGACGCCCCTGCCCCGCGCGCCTGCCGGTGCGCTACGCATGGCGCGCGCCGACCTGCCGATGATGCAGCGCCGCTTCTCCGCGCCCGGCGACGCATTGCGCCAGCCGGGCGTTGCCGAGCCGGCACCGCAGATCGTCTTCCCGCCGCAGGGCGCGCGGGTCGAGCTTGCATCGGGCGCGGGCAACGCGGCGATACCACTGGTGCTCAAGCTGCAGGGCGGTCGCGCTCCGTTCCGCTGGCTCGCAAATGGCCGCCCCGTCGAAAGCCTCTGGCGCCGGCGCACGGCCAACTGGCAGCCGGACGGTGCAGGCTTCTCCACCCTGACGGTCATCGACGCAGCCGGCCGCACGGCCAGCGTGAAAGTGTTCATCGAACAGGACACGCCAACGCCCTGAATGGACTCACGGATTGGCTGTGCAGCTAAGTCGCCGCGGGCTTTGGCATCAGCGCCTTGAGGTCAGATGCCGGATCGGCGGCGACATCCTGCGGGATCGACAGCCGCGCCGCGAGCAGCCGCCGCGCCACCATGTGGTCGGCCGGGCTGTTGACGCTCTCCACCGCGATCAGCCTGCCTTCGCGATAGACGAAGACGGAAAACTTTCCGTTGGCCGGGTCGCCGCGCATGACGGTTTCGTCCATGCCCATCGCAAGGCCGGCGATCTGCAGCTTGGTCGCGCCCTGATGAGACCAGAACCACGGCAAGCTGTCGTAAGCGTGGTCGTTGCCGGTCAACCGCGCGGCCAAGCATTTGCCCTGGTCGACGGCATTCTGCACGGATTCCAGGCGGATCATGCCGATGCCATACGGGTTCGGGTGCGCCGCGCAGTCGCCGATCGCCGCAATGGCCGGGTCGGTGGTGAGCAGCCGATCGCTCACAACGACGCCATTGTCGGTCGCAAGCCCGGCCTCGGAGGCCAGTTCGGCGTTCGGTACCACACCGGCAGCCACGACCACCGCATCGGTATCCAGTGTGTCGCCGTCCGAAAGCATAACCTTGCGGCCGTCGATTTCGGTCGCCACCGTTCCGAGCCGCAGGCGCGTGCCCATCTGCTCGTGGATCGGCACGAAGCAGGCGCTCATCATCGGCGAAAGCACACGGCCCATCAGCCGGTCGGCCGCTTCGAGCACATCGACGGCGATGTCGCGCTGGCGCAGCAGCGCCGCGACCTCCAGCCCGATGAAGCCACCGCCGATGATGGTGGCGTGTTTAAGGTCATCGAGCCGGCCGGTCATGAGGCGCGCATGGGCTAGCGTGCGCAATTCCATCACGCTCGCCGGATCGAGCCCTTCGATGGGCGGAAAGCGGTTGCGCGCGCCCGTCGCCAGCACCAGATGGTCGTAGGGCAGCCGCTTGCCGCCTTCGAGCACCAGTTCTCGCGCGGAACGGTCAATGCTCTGTGCCCGCTCGCCGAGCCGCAGCTCGATATTATTCTGCCCGTAAAAGGCTTCGCCCTTCAGCGGAAGCGAGAAATCCTCGACGCTTTTGAGAAATTCCTTCGACAGCGGAGGCCGCTGGTACGGCAGGTCCGGTTCGTCGCCGATGACGATCACCGAACCCTGGAACCCGTTGTGCCGCAGCGCCGCAGCGCATTCCACGCCCGCCTGCCCGCTACCGACGATCACCACCCGCGACACTGTCTCTTCGCTCAAGAGCCGTCTCCTGCAATTGGACTGTGCTGGAGATAACAACGCGCCTGCCCGATGTCGACGGGCTGCGTCGTTTGAGCCGCGGTTTCTCTCTCCTGCGTCATCCCGGCCGACCGAGCTTGCGAGGGGTCGCGAAGCGACGGGACCCATTGGCCCGAAAATCGTCTGGCACTGCCCCGTGCAGCACGTGGCGCATGTCCGTACAGCCGCGAACACCCGCAAACCGGCCGTGCTGCTCAATGGGTCCCGGATAGCCTGCGCTACGCTTCGGCTTCCGGGATGACGATGGCGAGGGCAGCACTTCGTATCACGACAACGGCACATCCTCCCTCATCCTGAGGTGCTTCGCGAAGCGAAGCCTCGAAGGGCGCACTACCCCTCAGCCCAATATCCCCGGCAGATCGAGCTGATGCTCCCTGGCACAGTCGATTGCGATCTCGTAGCCGGCGTCCGCATGGCGCATGACGCCGGTGGCCGGGTCGTTCCACAACACGCGCTCGAGACGCTTCGCCGCTTCCGGCGTGCCGTCGCAGACGATCACCATGCCCGAATGCTGCGAGAAGCCCATGCCGACGCCGCCGCCATGGTGCAGCGACACCCATGTCGCCCCGCTTGCCGTGTTGAGGAGAGCATTGAGCAACGGCCAATCGGACACGGCGTCGGAACCATCCATCATCGCCTCCGTCTCGCGGTTGGGCGAGGCGACGGAGCCGGAATCGAGGTGGTCGCGGCCGATCACGACCGGCGCCTTCAGCTCACCGCTGGCCACCATCTCGTTGAACGCAAGGCCTGCCTTGTGGCGGTCGCCAAGCCCGATCCAGCAGATGCGCGCCGGCAGGCCCTGGAACGCGATGCGCTCCTGCGCCATGTCGAGCCAGCGATGCAGGTGCTCGTTTTCGGGGAACAGCTCCTTCATCTTCGCGTCGGTTCTGCGGATGTCCTCCGGGTCGCCGGAAAGCGCTGCCCAGCGGAACGGCCCGATGCCGCGGCAGAACAGCGGCCGGATATAGGCCGGCACGAAACCGGGGAAGGCGAAGGCGTTCTCCAGCCCCTCTTCCTTGGCGACCTGGCGGATGTTGTTGCCGTAATCGAGCGTCGGCACGCCGGCGTTCCAGAAATCGACCATGGCGGCAACGTGGGTTTTCATCGAGGCGCGCGCGGCCTTCTCGACCGCCTTGGGGTCGCGCTCGCGCTTGTCGCGCCATTCTGCAACCGTCCAGCCGACCGGCAAGTAGCCGTTGATAGGATCATGCGCCGACGTCTGGTCGGTGACGATGTCCGGGCGCGCGCCACCAGCCTTCATGCGCTTGACGAGTTCCGGGAAAACATCTGCGGCATTGCCGAGCAATCCGACCGACTTCGCCTCACCGGCCTTCGTCCAGCGCTCGATCTTCTCCAGCGCCTCGTCAAGCGTGGTGGCCTTCTCGTCTAGGTAACGTGTGCGGATGCGGAAATCGATGCGGGTCTCGTCGCATTCGACCGCCAGGCAGCACGCGCCGGCAAAGACCGCCGCCAGCGGCTGCGCGCCACCCATGCCGCCGAGCCCGCCGGTCAGGATCCACTTGCCCTTGAGGCTGCCGTCATAATGCTGGCGACCCGCCTCGGCGAAGGTCTCGTAGGTGCCCTGCACGATGCCCTGTGTGCCGATATAGATCCACGAGCCCGCCGTCATCTGGCCGTACATGGCAAGCCCCTTGCGGTCGAGCTCGTTGAAGTGCTCCCATGTCGCCCAATGCGGCACGAGGTTGGAATTGGCGATCAGCACCCGCGGCGCATCGGCATGGGTGCGGAACACGCCCACCGGCTTGCCGGACTGGACCAGCAAAGTCTGGTCGCCTTCGAGATCGCGCAGCGCGGCAACGATACGGTCGAAGTCCTGCCAGGTGCGCGCCGCCCGGCCAATGCCGCCATAGACCACCAGCTCGTTCGGGTTCTCGGCAACGTCCGGATCGAGATTGTTCATCAGCATGCGCAACGGCGCCTCGGTCAGCCAGCTTTTCGCCGTCAGTTCGATGCCGGTAGCGGCGCGGATGGTGCGGGTGTTGTCGAGGCGGGAGTGGAGCGTCATCATGTCCTCCAGGGTTCAGCGACGCGCCCAATCGAGCGCGGTTTCGAATATGCTGTGCAGCACCACGCGCAGCGGCGCGGCGAAATCGGGGTCGTAGGCAACCGGCCAGTTGGTCTCGTCAACGGGACCGACCGGCTCGCGCAGATACGCCCGACAGGCGAGTTCCATCTGCAGCGCATGCACACCCTCCTCGGGTCGGCCGTAGTGTCGTGTGATCCACCCGCCCCGGAAGCGGCCATTGACGACGAAGCTCTCGTCGCTGGCCTCCAGCAGCGTGGTCACCTTTGCTTCAAGGTGCGGATCGGCACTTGCCCCGCCATTGGTCCCGAGATTGAAAACCGGAAGCTCGCCCGGAAACAGGCGCGGGATCACGGAGCGGATGGAATGGCAGTCGTAGAGCACGACCCGGTCGTGGCTCGCGCGCAGACGTTCCAACTCGGCATGAAGTGCCTCGTGGTACGGGTCGAACCATGTCTCGCGCCGCCGCGCGATGGCCCCCTCGCGGGGCTCCAATCCGTCACTGTAGAGTGGATCGCCATCGAACGTCTCTGTCGGACACAGGCCGGTGGTCGCCTGTCCGGGATAGAGCGACACCCCCGACGGGTCGCGATTGACGTCGATCACCGTGCGCGAGATCGCGGTGCGCACCACCGTCGCGCCGAGCCCGGCCGCAAAATCGTAGAGCTTCTCGATCCACCAGTCGGTGTCGCGCCGGGCCAGCCAGGGTGAGACGATCTGGCCGTCCAGACCCGGCAGTTCCGTGCCGGTATGCGGGATCGAAACCAGCAGCGGTGCATCGCCACGCGTGACGGTTAGCCAAGGGATGGTCACAACCATACCTCCAAGGCTGTGGCTTTACGTTGCCCCCCTCTGTCCTGCCGGACATCTCCCCCACGGGTGGGGAGATCAGCCGTCGCGTTTGCCTTCGCTAACCTCCTGGGTTGCAAGATGGGCGGCCGGACTGAAGCTGCCGATCTCCCCCCGTGTGGGGGAGATGTCCGGCAGGACAGAGGGGGGCGCGACAGAGTGCCAGCGTTTGCGCTCACCACTCCACCCCCGGCAGATCGACCGCTCCCGCCGCCTCGGTCACTGCCCCCGACCGCACCAGCGCGTTGGCGGCCTCCATATCGGGGTGGAAATGGCGGTCGTCGTCGAGATGCGGCACGCTGGCCCGCAACAGCGCCCTCACCGCCTCCAGCGGCGCGCTCGATGCAAGCGGCGCATGGAAGTCGCATCCCTGCGCAGCCGCCAGTAGCTCGATGCCGACGACGGCCGTGGCGTTCTCCACCATGCCGATCAGGCGCCGTGCACCGTGCGCGGCCATGGAAACGTGGTCTTCCTGATTGGCCGATGTCGGGATGGAGTCGACGCTCGCCGGATAGGCCTTCTGCTTGTTCTCCGACACGAGCGCGGCGGCCGTCACCTGCGGGATCATGAAGCCGGAATTGAGCCCCGGCTTCGGCGTCAGGAAGGCCGGCATGCCCGAGAGCGCCGGATCGACCAACATCGCGATGCGCCGCTCGGCGAGCGAGCCGATCTCGCAGACCGCCAGCGCGATCATGTCGGCGGCAAATGCCACGGGCTCGGCGTGGAAGTTGCCGCCCGACAATGCCGTGTCGTCCTCAAATTCATCACCTGGGAAGATCAGCGGATTGTCGGTCACACCGTTGGCCTCCGTCTCAAGTGTATCGGCCGCCTTGCGTAGAACGTCGAGCGCCGCACCCATCACCTGTGGCTGACAGCGCAGGCAGTAAGGATCCTGCACGCGCTCGTCGCCGATGCGGTGCGATTCGCGGATCGCGCTGCCTTCCATCAACCGGCGCAGCGTCTCCGCCGTCTCGATCTGGCCGCGATGCTTGCGAAGCTGGTGAATACGCGGATCGAACGGCGCATCCGAGCCCTTCGCCGCGTCGGTCGACAACGCCCCGGTCACCAGCGCCGACCGGAAGAGCAGTTCCGCCTCGAACAGGCCAGCGAGCGCATAGGCAGTGGAGAACTGGGTGCCGTTCAGCAGCGCCAGCCCTTCCTTGGCGCCGAGCGTCACGGGCGCGAGACCGGCCGCGGCAAGGCCTTCGGCAGCCGGCATGCGGCGATCGTCGAAGAGCACCTCGCCAACGCCGATCATCACCGCCGTCATGTGAGCGAGCGGCGCGAGATCGCCAGACGCCCCGACCGAGCCCTGCGCCGGCACCACCGGCACGACGCCATGCTGCAGCATCGCTTCGAGGAGATCGACCGTCTCCTGCCGGACGCCCGACGCCCCCTGCGCAAGGCTCGCGAGTTTCAGCGCCATCATCAGCCGCGCCACGGATTGCGGCATTGGCTCGCCGGTGCCGGCCGCATGCGACAGCACGATGTTACGCTGCAGGGTTTCCAGATCGACGGCCGGAATGCGCACGCTGGCGAGCTTCCCGAACCCGGTATTGATGCCGTAGACCGGCTCGCCCCTGGCGACGATGCGCGCCACGGCCTCGGCGCTGGCCGCGATTTTCTGGTGGCACGATGGATCGAGCTTCGGCACCGCGCCGCGATAGATAGCGCGCCAGCCGGTGAGCGTGGCAGCGCCCGGTTTGAGCTGTCTGGTCATTTGCCCCTCCACACCCGCGCATGCAGCGGGTTGAAACCGATGCGGTAGACGAGCTCTGCCGGGCTCTCGACGTCCCAGATCGCGAGATCCGCCCATTTGCCTGGCTCCAGCGTGCCGGTCTCACCCAAGAGCCCGAGTGCCCGAGCCGCCTCGCGCGTCACACCGGCGATGCACTCGTCGACGGTAAGCCGGAACAGCGTCGCCGCCATGTTCATCGTAAGCAGCAGCGAGGTCAGCGGCGAGGTGCCGGGGTTGCAGTCGGTCGCCACCGCCATGCGCACACCATGGCGGCGGAAAAGCTCCACCGGCGGCCGTCGCTCCTCGCGGATGAAATAGAACGCCCCCGGCAGGAGCACGGCCACGGTGCCGGCCTCGGCCATCGCCCGCGCACCTGCTTCATCCGTATATTCGAGATGGTCTGCCGAAAGCGCACCGTAGCGGGCGGCAAGTGCGGCGCCATGCAGATTGGAAAGCTGGTCGGCGTGCAGTTTGACTTGCAGTCCGAGCGCGGCAGCGGCATCGAAGACGCGCGCAATCTGCTCGGGTGCAAACGCGATACCCTCGCAGAACCCATCAACCGCATCGGCAAGCCCGGCCTGCGCCACCGCCGGCAGCATCTCGCCGACAACCTTGTCGATATAGCTATCCTTGTCACCCTCCATCTCGGGCGGCAGAGCATGGGCACCAAGGAACGTCGTGCGCACCGAAACGCGACGCTCCTGCGCCAGCCGGCGCGCGGCCCGCAGCGACTTCGCCTCGTTCGCCGTATCGAGCCCGTAGCCCGACTTGATTTCGATGGTGGTGACGCCCTCCCCCAGCAGCGCGTCGAGCCGCGGCAGGGACTGGCGCACGAGCTCGTCTTCGTCGGCCGCGCGCAGCGCCCTCACCGAGGAAACGATGCCGCCGCCGGCCCGCGCCACCTCCTCGTAGGACGCGCCGGCAAGCCGCATCTCGAACTCGTTCGCCCGGCTGCCAGCATGCACCAGATGGGTGTGGCAATCGATAAGCCCCGGCGTCACCAGCCTACCGCCACAATCGATCGTCTCGACCGACCCGAGCCCGGCAGGCAGTTCGGCCTCCAGTCCTGCAAAGACGATGCGGCCGTCGCGCACGGCCACCGCCCCGCGCTCGATGACACCCCCGCCACCATCGGCCTTGGCCATCGTTGCGAGCTTGGCGTTGCGCCAGACCTTCACCGACATCGTTCCTCCTTCGACAGGCAGAGGGGCATTTCCGCCTTTCATTCCTCACCAATATGTATATACATAATGAAAAGCGACGCAAGCGGAGTCTTGGGCCATGACGGTGATCTTTGCGGAACAGGCGCTCACACCCGGCGGCTGGCTCGAAAACGTCAGCATGACGGTCGCCAACGGCCGCATAGGCCGGATCGAAGCGGACTCTTCACCTGCCGACGCCGACGAGCGCTGCACGGTTCTGCTGCCGACGGCCGCCAATCTCCACAGCCACGCCTTCCAGCGCGCGATGGCGGGCATGGCCGAACATCGCGGCCCCACCGCCGATACCTTCTGGACCTGGCGCGAGGTGATGTACCGCCACGCGCTGACGATGACTCCCGACCATGTCGAGGCGACCGCGCTTATGCTCTATGTCGAGATGCTGGAGGCAGGCTTCGGCCGCGTCGGCGAATTCCACTACCTCCATCATGCGCCGGACGGTCGCCCCTATGACGACGAGGCCGAGATGGCGGGCCGCATCGCTGCGGCCGCGCAGGCAAGCGGCATCGGCCTGACGCTACTGCCCGTCTTTTACGCGCATTCGACCTTCGGCGGCGCCGAGCCGACGTCGGGCCAGCGCCGTTTCATCAACGATGTCGATGGCTTCGCGCGCCTGCTTGAATCATCCCGCAAGGTCGTTGAATCACTACCTGAGGCTAACGTCGGCGTCGCACCGCATTCGCTGCGCGCCGTCACGCCCGACGAACTTGCGGCGGTGGTGCCGCTTGCAGCCGGCGGCCCCGTGCACATCCACGTCGCCGAGCAGGTCAAGGAGGTCGAGGACTGTCTTGCCTGGTCCGGCGCCCGCCCCGTCGAGTGGCTGCTGGCCAACGCACCCGTTGACCGCAACTGGTGCCTGATCCATGCCACCCACATGACCGACAGCGAAACAATCGCGGCCGCGCGCACCGGTGCCGTGGCAGGGCTTTGCCCGGTCACCGAAGCCAATCTCGGCGACGGCATCTTTTCCGGCCCCCTGTTTGCCGAACATGACGGCCATTGGGGCGTCGGCTCCGACTCCAACGTGCTGATCGGCCTCGCCGACGAACTGCGCCAGTTCGAATATGCCCAGCGGCTCGGCAACCGCGCCCGCAATGTCATGGCAGGCGGCCCCGGCTCGACCGGCCGCGCCCTTTTCGATGCCGCGCATCGCGGCGGCGCCCAGGCGCTCGGCGCAGCGGACGCTGGCATCGCCGTCGGCGCACCGGCCGATTTCATGGCGCTCGACACCACGCACCCCACCTGCGAGGGCAAGGCGGGCGACGCGCTGCTCGACGCCTTCATCTTTGCCGGCGCAGGCCGGCCGGACCGCGTCTGGATCGGCGGCCGCAAGCTGGTCGAAAACGGCCATCACCGTCTGCGCGACGAAGCCGAACGCCGCTTCCGCAAGGCCCTGCGCGAATTGTCGGAAGCATGACCGCCCCCTCCTCACTCCACCAGCGCATCCTGGCCGACATCGGCCAGAAGATCATCTCCGGCGAATGGCCGCCCGGCCATCGCATTCCCTTCGAGCATGAGCTGACCGAGCAATACGGCTGCTCGCGCATGACCGTGAACAAGGCGCTGACTCAGCTCGCCAAATCTGGACTCATCGAGCGCCGCAAGCGCTCCGGCAGCTTCGTGGCCCGTCCGCGCTCGCAGGCAGCGGTGCTGGAAATCCACGACATACGCACGGAGGTCGAAGCGCTCGGCCTGCCCTACCGCTATTCGCTTTCGTCGCTCACGCAGCGTCTCGCCGAAACGCCGGAAGACGCTACAGCGGGCTTTTCCAATGCGGTCCCGCTTCTCGACATCGCCTGCCGGCATTTCGCAGGCGAGGCACCCTTCTGTCTGGAAGAACGCCTGATCAGCCTCGAAGCTGTGCCGGAGGCGGCGGACCAGAGCTTTGCGGACACTGCGCCCGGCGCGTGGCTCATTAGCCACGTCCCATGGAGCACGGCGGAACACACCATCCGCGCGGTCGCGGCCGACCGCGCCACGGCGCGCCTGCTGGACGTTCCGCCAAACACGGCCTGCCTCGTCGTCGAGCGCCGCACCTGGTCGGGCGGCCTGCCGGTCACGCGGGTGCGGCTGACATATCCGGGCACAAGCCATGCCGTCGTGGCCCGCTTCACACCGGAGGGCTGAACCGTTGCTTTTGCCGCGCCCGGCAGCCATGCTGCCGCAAGCAAAGCTTCAGGAGATACCATGACATCGTCGCTCATCGGCCAGTCGGCCTGCACCATCGTCGACCGGCTGAAAAGCGAAGACGTTTCTCCACTTGATCTGCTGGACGCGCTGGAGGAACGCATCGCCGCGGTCGATCCGGCCGTCAACGCCCTGCCGACGCTGTGCTTTGATCGCGCCCGCCATCGCGCCTCACGGCTGATGAAGCAGCCCGTCGAGAAGCGCGGGCGGCTCGCCGGCCTGCCGGTGCCGATCAAGGACCTGACCGAGGTCGAGGGCGTACGTACCACCTGGGGCTCGCCGATCTACGCCGATTTTGTGCCCGAGCGCTCCGACATCCTGGTTGAGACGGTCGAGGCCGAAGGCGGGCTCATCTACGCGAAATCGGCCACACCCGAGTTCGGGGCCGGCGCCAACACCTTCAACGAGGTGTTCGGCATGACGCGCAATCCCTGGAATACCAGCTGCTCGGCGGCGGGTTCCAGCGGCGGGGCGGCGGTCTCGCTCGCTACCGGCATGGCCTGGGTGGCGCATGGCTCCGATCTTGGCGGCTCGCTGCGCAATCCGGCGAGCTTCTGCGGCATCGTCGGCCTGCGCCCGAGCCCCGGCCGCGTCGCGGCCACGCCTGGCACCATCGCCGACAATATCCTCTCGGTCGAAGGCCCGATGGCCCGCACGGTCGAGGATGTCGCCCTGATGCTCGACGCGATGACCGGCGAAAACCCGCTCGACCCCGTTTCGCTGCCGCGGGACGGTACGTCCTATCTGCAAGCCGCGCGCTCCGGAATGCCGATCAAAAAGGTCGCCTTCAGCGCGGACCTCGGCGTGACGCCAGTCGATCCCGAAGTCGCCGAGATTTGCCGCCGCGCGGCCTACCGCTTCCGCGAGCTCGGCGTCGAGGTCGAGGACGCGCACCCCGATCTTTCAAACGCACACAACGCCTTCCAGACGTTGCGGGCGAGAGGCTTCGCGGCGGCACATTCACGGAAGCTGAAGGACCATCCCGATCTTCTCAAGCCGGAAACGGTCTGGAACATCGAGAAGGGCCTGCGCCTGACGATGGCCGAAATCATCGAGGCCGAGACGCAACGCACCGAGATGATCGCCAACGCGGTGGCGTTCCTGACCGACTACGACCTGCTGATGACGCCAGCGACGATTGTCGCGCCCTACCCGGTCGAACAGCGCTATGTGGCCGAATGCGCCGGCGTGACCTTCGAGACCTATATCGACTGGCTGGCGATCGCCTTCGCGGTCACGCTGACGACTGCGCCGGCGCTGTCGCTGCCCTGCGGCTTCACCAGCGAAGGCTTGCCGGTCGGCCTGCAGATCGTGGCGATACCGCGCGGCGAGGCAAAACTGCTCTCAGGCGCGCGGCAGCTCGAAAAGCTGCTCGACCTCAACACGGTTTCGCCGATCGATGCGCGGCCGGGAAGCTGAGGAACGATCATGCGTCCTTCTCAGCGCCGCTTTTCGAGCCACGCCCAGAGATAGGCCGCGAGCGGCGCCTCGACATGCAGCCGTGCCGTCTCCGGCCCGGTCCGGTAGAGAAAGACCGTGGCACCCGCGAAAAGCACGGCCGCCGAACGGCTGCCTTCCTCGAAGTCTGCAGAGGTGCCCTCGGCCACGATCTCGCGCAGCGCGACCCCGGTTATTTCGAGGATCGCATAGGCGTCGTCGCAGGGGGTGGCGACGTAACCGGTCCGCCAACCGGGCGCGGCAGCAAGCGGATCGGGCGAGACCAGAAGCGCGCGGTCGCGCCCGATCCGCAAGGCAAAAGGCTCCGCCTGGGCCACTGACCAGAGGCCGATTTCCGGCACGCCGGGCATCAATTCGGCAAAAGCGGCGCCAAGGTCGCCTGAAACAAGCGTCTGCCCGAAATCGAGCATACGCCTGACCGAATAGCCGTCTCCTTCGATCTGGGCGGTTCTCCAGTCCGGCACCGGGTTCCAGAACAACCCGCGGTCGCGCATCGTCTCAGGCATCGATCCGGCTCCCTTCGCGGTCGAAGAAGCAAGGCTGCGCGATGACCGCGCGTCTTGCTTTGCCCAGATGGAACAGGCTCACCTCTTCGCCCATGCGCGACATGCCCCGCTCGACCAGCCCCAGCGCGATCGGGCCTCTGATGGCCGGGCTCTCGTAGCTCGAGGTGACGTAGCCGGCCGAGCGCCGCATGCCGCCGGTTTCGTCCAGCACATGCGCGCCGGTCGGCAAAGCCGGCCCGCCATCCGCCACCGCGAGCCCGACAAACTGCTGCCGGTTGTCGCGCAAGGCGTTCTCGGTGAACAGCGAGCGCTTGCCGACATATTCGCCCTGCCGCTTGTCGCGCGGGCCGGTGATGCCCAGATCATGCGGCATCGACGTGCCGTCCGTATCCTTTCCGGCGATGATGAAGCCCTTTTCGGCGCGCAGCAGCAGCAGTGCTTCGGAGCCCATGAGCACGGCGTCGAGCGCCCTGCCCGCTTCGTTCATCGCAGCCCAAAGTGCTGGCGCCTTCGATGCCGGCACCGAGATTTCGTAGGAGCGGTCGCCGGTGAAGCTGACCCGCGCCACGCGCGCCGCGTCCCCTTCGAACGAGCCTTGCGCAGCAGCCATATGCGGCAGCGCCGCGTCGTCCAGGTCCACACCGAGCGACAGCGCCGCAACCAGCGCCTTTGCGCGCGGACCCGTCGCGGTCAGCGTCGCCCAGTGCGCAGTGAGATTGTGCACGAACACCGCCGCCGGATCGAACCGGTCCTGCCGCCATTCTTCCAGCCGCGCAACGACGCCGGCCACATGGCCCGACGAGCAGGAGACGACGTAATGGTCGTCCGCGAGCTTCACCGTCACGCCATCGTCGTAGATAACGCCCCCTTCGGTGAGCATGAAGCCGTAGCGGATGCGGCCGGGCTTCAGTGTCGAGATGGTGTTGTAGGAATTGTAGTCGACGATCGCGCCCGCCTGCGGACCGAAAACCTCGATCTTGCCGAGCGGCGAGCCGTCGAAGATGGCGACCGTCTCGCGCGCCTGGCGCGCTTCGCGCCGTATCTCGTCATCGGCCGCGCCGCCACCATAGAAGGCAGGCCGCAGCCAGCCGCCATACTCACGGAAAACCCCGCCCGCCGTGCGATGCTGCGGTTCCAGCGCCAGCCGTCGCACCGGGTTGAACAGTTGCCCGCGCCGCCGGCCGGCCACCACCGTGAACGGCACCGGCACGAAGGGCGGCCGGTAGGTGGTCGTTCCCGTCTGCTCGATGGTGCGGCCGGTGACCGCGGCCATTGCCGCAAGACCGTTCATGTTGGAGGTCTTGCCCTGGTCGGTCGCCATGCCCAGCGTCGTGTAGCGTTTCAGGTGCTCCACCGAGCGGAAGTTTTCGCGCGCAGCGAGTTCGACGTCCTTCAGCGTCACGTCGTTCTGGAAGTCGATCCACTGGCGGCCCTTTGCGCCGGGGTTCGGCCATGCCGGGGCGATCGCATAGTCGCCGAAATCGCCCGCCGCCGCGCCCGCAAGCGATATACCGTCGACAGGCGCGCCCGGCACGAAGGCGGCGATGGCTTCATCATAGCGCAGCTTTCCCTTCGCCTGGCAGAACAGATGCACCGTCGGCGTGTAACCGCCTGAAGCCAGCAGGCAGTCGGCCTCGATGCGCTTTCCCGAGATCGTGACGGCCTCGACGCCTTTCGGGCCATGAACAGCGTCGACGCTGGCGCCCTCCCGCAGGTCGGCGACCGTCACCGCAGCGCCGGCTTCCCGCAGCGCATCCGCCACCCCCAGCGCACGCGAATTGTTGGCGGCAAGCACGATGCGCTCGCCCACCAGCACGCCGTGGCGGCGCAGATAATAAAGCGCGGCTTCCGCCGACATGACACCTGGCCGGTCATTATCGGCAAAGACCAGCGGCCGCTCGATCGCGCCAGTCGCGAGCACAATCCGCTTCGGTCTGATGCGCCAATGCCGGTCGGGCACTCCGTCCCGACGCTCCCAGCAGCAGACGAGATTGTGGTCATAGATTCCGTAGGCAGTCGTCCGCGATAAAATCCGCGCGCCGGCCTGCTCGACATCACCGGCAAGCACGGCAGCCCGCTCTGCCCCGTCGGCCTCGCGATGGAGCATTGTTCCGCCGGGCTCGAAACGATCGTCGACGAGGATCACGCTGCCGCCTGCACGTGCCGCGTCGCGGGCCGCGATGAGCCCCGAACGGCCGGCGCCGACGACAAGCACGTCGCAGCGCGCGTTCATCGCCGGGCTGTCGGCCGGCGGCTCGTGCGCGGGATCGAGCCGCCCCAGCCCGGCCATGGCGCGGATGCGCGGCTCGAAGCGGTGCCAGTCCGGCCACAGGAAGGTCTTGTAGTAGAAACCGGCCGGCAGGAAGGGCGACAGCCTGTCGAGCAGGCCGAGCCGGTCGCCCTCGGCCGTCGGCCTTGCATTGACGGAGCGCAGGTCCATGCCCGCTTCGAGACGCTGCGTCGTCGCGCGGATGTTCGGCCACGTCTTGCCGTGGATGGTCACGTCGAGGATCGCGTTCGGCTCTTCGCTCCACGCGCCATGGATGCCGCGCGGCCGATGATATTTGAACGAGCGGCCGACAACGCGCACGCCATTGGCCAGCAATGCCGAGGCGAGCGTATCGCCCTCCCGCCCCTCATAGGCTCTGCCGTCGAAGGTGAACGCCAGCGGCGCGCCGCTGACCCGGATGCGTCGCGCGCTCATGCCTCCGGCCTCCGCAGCGAGTGCGACCCCGACACCGCATGACTCACCGTGTCGCGTTCCATCAGGAAGAACTCGCCGCAGGTCGCGTGTAACCAAACCTCCCGTGTCGCGCCCTTCGGGTTGTGGTCGAAATGAAGGTAGCGCGCCCAGGCATCTGCCGAGACCTCGGCCGCCGGCTCGGGGCGCGTCTTGCCGGCCTCGGCGCAGAATGTGAACTCGGTCTCGTCGCGCTCGCCGCAGAAGGGGCAAGAAAAGAGTTGCATGATCCGCCCCCTAATGCGCGATGCCGGAACCGGCCGCTTCATCGACGAGGCGGCCGGTCGCGAAACGGTCGAGGTCGAAGGGACGGCTGATCTCGTGGTGTTCGCCGGTGGCGATCAGATGCGCGGTCAGCCAGCCACCCGCCGGGATCGCCTTGAATCCGCCCGTCCCCCAGCCTCCGTTCAGGTAGAGCCCAGACACCGGCGATGGCCCGATGATCGGCGAGGAATCCGGCACCACGTCGACCACGCCTGCCCACTGCCGCAGCATCTTGAGCTGGCCGAAGGCGGGAAACATCTCCAGCATGCCGGAGACGACCGTCTGCTGCATCGGCGGATTGCCGCGCTGCGCATAGGACGGCACGCGGTCGAGCCCGCCACCCAGGACGATCTCGCCCTTGTCAGACTGGAAAAGATAGGTGCCGGTGCCGGGATAAAGCACCACCGTGTCGAGGCAGGGTTTCACCGGTTCCGACACCATCGCCTGCAGAGAGTAGGAGCGGACGGGAAGCTGGAAGCCCGCCTTCGCCGCAAGCACGCTCGAATGACCGGCAACGCAGAGCGCCACTGCATCGGTGCGGATTGTCCCAAGCGACGTCTCGACGCCAACGCATCGGCCACCCTCGATGACGAAGCCGGCCACCTCGCAGTTCTGGACAATGTCGACGCCAAACCCGTCGGCGGCGCGCGCATAGCCCCAGGCAACGGCATCGTGGCGCGCGACGCCTGCCCGCCCCTGCCATGTTCCGCCGAAGATCGGATAGCGCGCTTCGTCGCTCGTGTTGAGAAGCGGTGCCTTGCCCAGCACGCCGTCGCGGTCGAGCAGTTCGGCATCGGTGCCGTTGATCTGCATCGCATTGACGAGCCGCGCCGCCATCTCCATCTCGGCCGGCGAACTGGCGACTGTGACAACGCCGCGCTGTGACAGCATAACGTTGTAGTTGAGTTCCCGCGAAAGCCCCTCATAGAGCTTGAGCGAGAAATCGTAGAGCGCCACGCTTTCGGGATAGAAATAGTTGGAGCGGATGGTCGCGGTGTTGCGGCCGGTATTGCCGCCACCCAGCCAGCCTTTCTCCAGCACGGCGACATTGGTGATGCCGTGGTTCTTGGCAAGGTAATAAGCGGTAGCCAGCCCCTGCCCGCCGCCGCCGATGATGACGGCGTCGTAGCGTGGCTTCGGTTGCGGCGAGCGCCAGGCCGGCTGCCAGCCGCTATGGCCGCGAAGGCCTTCGCGCAACAACCCGAACGCGGAATAATGTCTGGTCACATGTCCCCTCTCGCTGGCGACATCGCGCCGACTGCGATCTAAGGCCGCGCCGAGCGCTGGCACAACCATGGATGCGACCAAATCTGTTGCGCGACCGAACGATTTAGGGCTTTGTGGCGCCGTTCTTCGGAGGGCCCCATGTTCGAGACGCTTCAACCCGCCGCACCCGACGGCATCCTCATGCTCATGTCGCTCTATCGCGACGATCCGCGCACCGACAAGCTCGACCTCGGTGTCGGCGTCTACAAGGACGTCGACGGCAAGACCCCGGTCATGCGCGCGGTCCGCGAGGCCGAGCGACGGCTCCACAAGACGCAGGCCAGCAAGAGCTATCTCGGGCTTGCCGGTGACGTCGTGTTCAACGAGCTGATGATCGGCCTTGTTTTCGGCGACAAGGCGGAACGCCCTCGCTTGCGCGCGGCGCAGACACCAGGCGGCACCGGCGCGCTGCGGCTGCTGGCCGACCTGATCGCGGCTTCGCGCCCCGATACCACCGTGTGGGTGCCGGACCCGACCTGGCCCAACCACATGCCGATCCTGCGCGCCGCGGGCTTGACCGCGCGCACCTACCCCTATTTCGACAGCACGACCGGCAGCGTACGTTTCGACGCGATGATCGAGGTGCTCAAGGGCGCGGCGCCCGGCGACGTGGTGCTGCTGCACGGCTGCTGCCACAACCCCACCGGTGCCGACCTGTCGACGACGCAGTGGGAGGCGGTGGCCGCCCTGCTCACCGAACGCGGCCTGACGCCTTTCGTCGACATCGCCTATCAGGGGTTCGGCGACGGACTGGAAACGGATGCCGCCGGCCTGCGCATTCTCGCAGCCCACGTGCCGGAGCTCCTCGCCGCCGCAAGCTGCTCCAAGAACTTCTCCGTCTATCGCGACCGGGCCGGCGCGGCGCTGCTGCTCGGCCGCAATGCCGCCGAGGCGGACACCGCCTATGGCCAGTTGCTCGGCCTTGCGCGCGGCATCTGGTCGATGCCGCCGGACCACGCAGCTGCATGCGTGCGCATTGTGCTCGAAGACGACGACCTGCGCGCCGACTGGAAGGCGGAGCTGGAAGCCGTGCGCCTGCGCATGCTGAGCCTGCGTGAAGGCTTTGCCGAGGCGCTGCGCCGCCAGTCCAATTCCGATCGCTTCGATTTCATCGCCCGCCAGCGCGGCATGTTCTCGAGGCTTGGCCTCACCGGCGAGCAGGTGTCCCGGCTACGCGCCGAGCACGGCGTGTACATCGTCGGCGACAGCCGCTTCAACGTCGCCGGCCTGCCCGGCGACCGGCTCGACGCGCTAGCCACGAAGGTCGTTTCGGTACTGTAGGAGGCGTAATGTCCACCACCATAGACAGGGTCAAGGCCGCCCGCGAAGCAGCCTCCGCCGGGCTCGACAGGGCCCGCGACATGGACCGGCAGGATGCGCTGGCCCCGATACGCGGTCTCTTTGCCCTGCCTGCCGGCGAGATCTATCTCGACGGCAATTCGCTGGGCGCGATGCCGGCCTCCGTCGGCCCGGCCATGGCCGAGGCCCTTTCGGAAGGCTGGGCGAAGGACCTGATCCGGAGCTGGAATGGCCGCAACTGGCACATGCTGCCGGTTACGGTCGGCGACCGGCTGGCGCCTCTGATGGGCGCGAAGCCCGGCGAGGTGCTGGCCGCCGACTCCACTTCGGTCAATCTCTACAAGGTTTTCTGCGCGGCGATGCGCATGCGTCCGGATCGCAACGGCGTCATCTCCGAGCGCAACAATTTTCCGACCGACGTCCATATCCTCCAGGGCGCGATCGCCAACGTGTTCCCGCAAGCGCAGATGGCGCTCGCCGACGATGACGACGAATCCGTGCTTGCGCTGCTCGGGCCGGACACGGCGGTCGTGTGCCTGAGCCAGGTCAACTACCGCACCGGCCGCCTGCGCGACATGGCGCGCGTCACCAGGGCCATCCACGAAGCCGGCGCGCTGGTCATCTGGGATCTGTGCCATTCGCTTGGCGCGCTGCCGGTCGACCTCAACGGCTGCAACGCCGACTTCGCCGTCGGCTGTTCCTACAAATACATGAACGGCGGCCCCGGCGCGCCGGCATGGTTGTTCGTCGCCTCCCGCCATCTGGCCAGTGCCGGCAATCCGCTGACGGGATGGCAGGGTCATGCCGCGCCCTTCGCCTTCGAGGTCGACTTCGCACCGTCGGCAACGATCGAGAAGTTCCGGGTCGGCACGCCGCCCGTTCTGTCCTACCTGCCCTTGCTTGAAAGCCTCGCTGTCTTCGAGCGCACCGACATGGAATCCTTGCGCGCCAAGTCGCTGAAACTCACCGGCTATTTCATGGAGCTGGCCGACGAGAAACTTGCCAGGCACGGCCTCAAGGTCATCACACCCAGGAACGAGGCCGAGCGGGGCAGCCAGGTCGCGCTTACCCATGAACACGGCTGGCCGATCATGCAGGCGCTGATCACCTGCGGCGTCGTCGGGGACTTCCGCGCCCCCAATATCCTTCGCTTCGGCTTCACCCCGCTCTATGTCGGCTTCGAGGATGTATGGGGCGCCGCCGCAACCCTCGAAGCGATCATGGAAAGCGGCCTCTGGCGCGAATCCCGCTTCGCCGAACGCAAGCTGGTGACGTGAGACCGCCGCATGCGGTAGCCGGCGCGCCGAAATGAAAGGGAATGCCATGATGCCATCTGTCAGACACCCCGACCTCGAAGGCAGGTCCGTACTGATCACCGGCGGTGGCTCGGGAATAGGTGCGGCACTGACTGAAGGCTTCGCGCGGCAGGGCTGCAAGGTGGCCTTCATCGACATCGCGCGCGAGGCCTCAGCGACGCTGGCTGCGCGCCTGCGGGATGCCGGGCTGAGCGCGCTCTTCCTGCAAGCGGACTTGCGCGACATCGACGCCTTGCGCCAGGCAGCCGCCGAAGCGGCGGAGGCGCACGGGCCCGTCACGGTGCTGGTCAACAATGCGGCATACGACCAGCGCCACGAGATCGCCGACGTCACCGTCGACTATTGGGATGATAATCAGGCCATCAACCTGCGGCCGCATTTCTTCACCGCTCAGGCCGTGGCGCCGGGCATGAAGGCCGCCGGCGGCGGCTCGATCATCAACTTCACCTCCACCTCCTTCATGATCAACCATCCCGACATGCCGTCCTACACGGCGGCGAAAGCGGGCATCATCGGGCTCACCAAGGGACTGGCCGGCAAGCTCGGCCCGGACCGCATCCGCGTCAATGCGATCGCGCCGGGCTGGGTGATGACGGAACGCCAGCGCGAACTATGGGTCACACCGGACGGGCTTTCCGCGCATGTCGAACGGCAATGCCTGAAAGAGGAGATGCAGCCAACAGACCTCGTCGGTCCTTGCCTGTTTCTGGCTTCGGACGCCTCGCGCATGATGACCGCCCAGACGCTTATCGTCGACGCCGGGCATCTGTAAGGGTGCGGCCAGGGCTTACGTGAATATCCGCTCCTCCGAACCATCCCTTCATTGCGCACGTCAGGTGACCGTCACATGCAGCTTCTGCTGATTACTGGACCTGCCGGCGTCGGCAAATCGACGCTTTGCTGGGAAATAAGCGCGCAACTCGCGACCGCAGAGATCGCGCATGCAGTTGTCGAGTCCGACGAGCTCGACAGGGTTTTCCCTCGGCCGAGCCGGGAAGACCTCGACAAGATCCGGCCCGGCACCATAGACATCAGCACAATCAACCTAGCCGCGGTCTGGTCGACCTACCGCGCGCTGGGGCAGACGCGCCTCATTATGTCAGGCGTCATGATGCATCTCGACTTCGACCGGCGATGGATTCTCGCCGCCATTCCCGACGCACAGATCACAGTTGTCCGGCTGTCGGCGACGGAGCCGGAGCCGGAGCTGCTGGCACGTATTGCACAACGCGAAACAGGCACAGGTGCGGAAGAGCAGGCGGAGCGCTCGCTCCGCCAGGCCAAGCGTATCGGCGCGGAGCACGCGGGGGACAAGATCGTCTTGCCCACCGACGGCAAAGGCCCTGCAGAACTTGCAAGGATCGTTCTGCAAAGGGTCGGCTGGCTGGCTATGGCCGAGACACGCCCCTAAAGCATCATCTGATAGCTCACAGGCACGAACCGATAGCCCTGGTCGAGAGGTTCGGCATAGCCGAGCGCCGGGAACGGCATGTGGTAGCCGAGGAACGGAACCCGGTCGGCCGCGATCATGTCGAACACGCGCCGGCGCGTCGCCGCCGCCTCCTCCTTGTCCATATCGAAACGCACGTGCCAGTCGGGACGCTGCAGCGAGGCCACGTAGTGGTTGGCCGTGTCGGCGGTCAGCACGAGCCGCTTGCCTTCGGATTCCAGGTTGAAGATCATGTGGCCCGGCGTGTGGCCGGTGGCCAGCATCGCGTTTATGCCCGGCACCACCTCGTCGCCATCGCCCAGGAAGGTCATCTTCTCCGCCAGCGGCACGACGTTGGCCTGCACTGCCCGCGCCGAGTTCTCGGTCGGCCCCGACAGGCGTTCGTCGGCTGTCCAGAAATCGTACTCAGCCTGTCCGGTCACGTAGCGTGCATTGGAAAATGTCGGGGCACCGTCTTCCATCACCCCGCCGATATGATCGCCGTGAAAGTGGGTGAGAACGACGACCGACACGTCATCGGCGCTATAGCCCGATGCCTCCAGCCTGGGACGGAGTTGCCCCATACCGCCTTCGCGCGCGGCTGCCCCCAGGCCTGTGTCGAAAAGCACCAGTTCGGACCCGGTATTGACCAGCGTCGGCGTGAAGCTGTTCACATATCGGCCCGCGGGCAGGAAATTTTCCTCCAGCAACGCAGCCATGGCCTCGGCATCCTGATCCTCGCCGAAGGTCGGATGCGGCCCATCGCCCGGCCGCAACCCGTCGAGGATCGCCGTCACCTCGAAGCCGCCGAGATTGAAACGATGGAAGCCGGCATTGCCCACGTCCGTCATCGGCGCCTGGGCATGCGCGGCCCGCACCATGATCTGCGGCGTTGCCAGAACCGCCGCCGTACCCGCTACGCTCATCTTGAGAACCGATCTGCGATCTGCCGTTGGCATCATCTTGCCACTCCCTCCGTTCAAATGTCGATGCTGCGAACATGGCAACCTCGGCGGCGGCGGCAAGGGCCTCACAGCAACGTGAGGTTTCGTGAGATGGTCGCCACCGCAACCGAACACGGAAAGAGATGATAAGATAGCCTTATGGATTGATGACGCCCGCACCCCTGTGCTAACCCGCCGTCATGTCCGACCATCCTGCGCCGTTGTCCCGGCGCGCTCCCGCCGACTGGCTCGTCCGTTGAACCGCGCCATCCCGCTCATTCTGGCGGTCGCGCTGTTCATGGAGCAGATGGATTCGACCGTCATCGCCACATCGCTACCGGCCATTGCTGCCGACATCGGCACCAGCCCGATCACGCTCAAGCTCGCGCTGACCAGCTACTTCGTCGCGCTTGCGATCTTCATTCCCGTCTCGGGCTGGATGGCCGACCGCTTCGGCGCCAAGCGTGTGTTCCGCATCGCCATCGTCGTCTTCATGCTGGGCTCGCTTGCCTGCGCGATGGCCGGCTCGCTCGGCGCATTCGTGGCCGCACGCTTCCTGCAAGGCATGGGCGGTGCGATGATGACGCCGGTCGGTCGCCTCGTCCTGGTGCGTTCCACACAGCGCAGCCAGCTAGTTTCCGCCATGGCCTGGCTGACCGTGCCCGCATTGATCGGCCCGCTGATCGGTCCGCCGGTCGGCGGCTTCATCACCACCTTCTTCACCTGGCACTGGATTTTCCTGATCAACATCCCGATCGGCCTGCTCGGCGTGATCGTCTCCGGCTACGTGCTGCCGGATATGCCGCCCTCGCCCGTCGCCCGCATAGACTGGACCGGCTTCTTCCTGTCGGCACTTGCTGCCGCCGGCGTCGTCTTCGGCCTTTCGGTGGTCAGCATGCCTGCCCTGCCCCCGCTCGTCGGCGTCGCAACGCTCAGCCTCGGCATCGCGGCCGCCGTGCTCTATGTGCGCCACGCAAGGCGCATCGCCACACCGATCCTCGACCTTCGGCTGTTCGACCACCCAGCCCCGCGCATCGCGATCCTATCGGGCACCATCTTCCGCATCGGCATCGGCGCGGTGCCGTTCCTGCTGCCGCTGATGTTCCAGCTCGGCTTCGGCCTCAGCCCGTTCGAATCCGGCATGTTGACCTTTGCAAGCGCATTGGGCGCGATCGCGCTGAAATTCGTGGCGACGACCGCCCTGCGGTTCGCCGGCTTCCGCAATGTGCTGATCTTCGCGACGATCGCCGGCGCGCTCCTGATGGGCGCCAACGCCTTCTTCACCCCGGCGACGCCTTACTGGGTCATCATAGCGGTGCTGGTGGCGGCCGGCTTCACGCGGTCGCTGTTCTTCACCTCCAACAACGCGCTGGTCTTCGCCGAGATCGACGACCGGCAGGCGAGTCAGGCAACAGCGATTGCCTCGGTGGCGCAGCAGATTTCCATCGCCATGGGCGTAGCCTTCGCCGGCATGATGCTGGAGGCACACCACGTGCTGACCGGCGAGCCTACGGGGTTGGCTGCCTTCGGCCCGGCCTTCATCGGCGTCGCCCTGCTTGCTGGATGCGCGGTGCTGCCGATCCTGTGGTTGTCGCCAGACGCAGGTCTGACCGTATCCGGCCATGTCCGCAAGAAACAGCCACCGCAGGAAAGCCCTCACTCGGTCGACTGAGGGTCCGTTTCCGCCCTGCCCTTGAAGTCCTTGGCGAGGATGTAGAGCTCGACCGACTCGTCACGCGAGGCCGGTGGCTTGACGTGATGCACCGTGCGGAAATTGCGCTTGAGAAGGTCGAGCAGCCCGCCTTCCGTGCCGCCCTGGAAAGTCTTCGCCAGAAAATGCCCGCCGGGCTTCAGTACCTGGATCGCGAAATCGGCCGCGACTTCGCACAGATGCATGGTGCGGATGTGGTCGGTGCGGCGGTGCCCCGTCGTCGGCGCGGCCATGTCGGAAACGACCAGGTCGGGCGCGCCGCCCAGCGTCTCCATCAGCCGCGCCGGCGCCTCGTCGTCGAGAAAATCCATCTGCAGGATCGCGGAGCCCGGCACCGGGTCCATCTCCAGATAGTCGATGCCGACGACGGTCGGCGCATCCTCCGGCGACTTTACCCGTGCCGCCGCCACCTGCAGCCAGCCGCCGGGTGCAGCCCCCAGGTCGATCACGCGCTGGCCGGGCTTCAGCAGCTTGTGCCGGTCGTCGATCTCGATCAGCTTGAACGCCGCGCGCGAGCGATAGCCTTCCGCCTTGGAGCGGTGAACGTAGGGATCGTTGAGATGACGCTCCAGCCAGCGGCGCGACGAATTCTTCAGCCCGCTCTTCTTCTTGATCCGCGTCTTCAGCGCGCGCGCACCCCCGCCGCCCGACGCCCCGCTTTTGCCCGGCTTCTTCATCGCCCGAACGCTCCCCTGCGGCGGTTGCGGCGCCACGCGCCGTCGTCGGCCATCAGCTCTGAAAGCATGCCCTCGCGCAGGCCCCTGTCGGCGACGCGCAGGCGCTCCGACGGCCAGTGGCGGCGGATTGCCTCCAGGATCGCGCAGCCCGCGAGCACGAGGTCCGCCCGGTCCGGCCCGATGCAGGGGTTCGCCATGCGCTCCTCGAAACCCCAGCCAAGCAGCTTCTCGATCATCGCGTCGACATGTCCATTGTCCATCCACAAGCCGTCGACGCGGCGGCGGTCGTAGCGCTCCAGTCCCAGATGCACGCCTGCCAGCGTCGTCACCGTTCCGGATGTGCCGAGCAGGTGGAAACGCTCGCCAGCCGCCAGATGCGAAAGCCTTGTCCGGCCCTCGAAGCGGTCGAGCATGCCCGACACCTCCTCCACCATCGCCTCGAAGATTGCGGGCGTCACGTGCCGGCCGCCGAACCGCTCGGCAAGCGAGACGACACCGACCGGCAGCGAGGTCCACGAGACGATGTGGTTGGCAAGCCTTGGCGTGCGGTGGCGCGAAACGTCGATCAGCGCGATCTCGGAAGAGCCGCCGCCGATGTCGAACAGCACCACGCCATCCGTGCCGCGCTCTACCAGCGAGCCGCAGCCGGAAACGGCGAGTCGCGCCTCGGTCTTGCGGTCGATGATCTCCAGCTTCAGCCCGGCCTCTGTCTCGACGCGGGCGATGAACTCGGCGCCGTTTTCGGCCGAGCGGCAGGCTTCGGTGGCGATCAGCCGCGCCTTGCGCACCTGCCGCGACTGCAGCTTGTCGGCGCAGACCTTCAGCGCCTCGACGGCGCGGTCCATCGCCGGCTGACCGAGCCGGCCGCTGGCCGAAAGCCCCTCGCCCAGCCTCACGATGCGTGAGAATGCGTCGATGACGCGAAACTGTCCCGGCCGCTGCGGGATCGCCACCAGCAGCCGGCAATTGTTGGTTCCGAGGTCAAGCGCCGCATAGACGGGAAGGTCGGCCGCGCGAGACCGCTGGCCGTTGGCCGCATGTTGCCCTCCGGCCGCGCCACCCTTGCCTATGCCCGGCTGGCCCTGCGGCGCTGCCGGTGCGTCGGTCACTCCCTTGCCCTCAACTGCCTGTCCGCCTGCTGAGGCCGGCTGTGCCGCACCGGGGTTGGCGCCGCCGCCCGGCGTCACGCCGTCGCGCGCGAAAACCTTGCGGCCACGGCGTCGCTTGCGGCGTTTTCTGGATTGGCCTTTTCCGGGAGCGGCGTCACGACCATCCCGTGCCGGCGCAGGATTGCCCTGGCTCCGGCTGCTGGGGTGTCCGGAATGCGGCGCGGCGGCCTCGACCGGCCCGCCCACGCCGCCAGACGCCCCGCCCTGCGACGCATCCGCGCCCGAATCGGGGTCTTTCACTGGCTATCCTTCAGCGCCGCGCGAACCAAAAGGACGCAGCAGGCGCACTCGTCTTTTCTGTTGGCGACAGAGTATCAGCGCCGATGCGAAACACCAAGTGCGTGTACCGGCGAAATTTTCGCAACGGAGGCGCAAGGCCCGCCCCACCGCCAATCCCCGCGAAAAGCGCGGCGGCCCTGCGACGGTTTGGGGTTGACTATTCGCCGTCCGTGGCTATATCGGGCGCATTCGGTGCCGCCCAAGCTGCACCGCCGCCCGTTTCAGGGCGAACCCGGCCAATGTGCCGTGTTGGGGAATAGGTTAACGGTAGACCCACGGACTCTGACTCCGTTAGTCCTGGTTCGAATCCAGGTTCCCCAGCCACCTTCCAAGCCCTTGAAATCATTGAATAAAAATGCTTCGACTTCGCGCCTCGGCAGACAACAAATTTGACCGCATGTTGCGTTTTGTACCAACAAGCTGTGGAAAGCGTTTCAGGCCAAACCGCCTTCCCCGCACGTCATCGCAATTTAAGTTTGTCACCTATAGGTGACATCGGGCGTTGGAGAGGAGGCATTTGTTTCTGCATCAGATGCCACGAAGTACCGATAGGCCTGAACTCCGCTACTTATAGCTTGTGGGAGACCTACGAGAATCAGGGCAGCGGTGAGTATCGCAAGGATTGTCTGGTGACGCTTGTTGTCGCGATGTCGCCGCTCATCCTCTTCAAACTCCGATAGCGTCCGAAGTGCCCGGGACTCTAGCGTGTATGAATACTGCCCCCTCTTAATATCGCCATCTCCGCAAAGCGCGTCCAGAAGGAGATTGTAATAGGCATGCATTTCTTGCTGGCGGGGATGACGTATCCACCGTTTGGAATAGAGTTTCGTCATCAGATCAAAACCGGACGTTTGAAATGTCTGGTCTCGTAGCGTTTGCTCGTAGATGTATCGGAGGGCATCCATCCGATCCTTTCGTACAAGCCTCTTTCGGTTGAAAAACGCCTGCGCTATCCGATCCCGCCAGAGAATGAACCAAGCAAAATGGGTATAATGGTGCAGCAGGAAGCGCCAAGGCGAAAAATAGTAAATCTCGAATCCACGATAATAATGAGAAATCCGGAATGTAAATTCATCGAGACTTCGATTCAAAAGAACGCAATCCATTCCTCCTTGACCATGTCCGTTAAACCAAACTCCTTCAATTCCTTCCGGCAATACATTTCCGGTAACAACAAAAACGTAATCGACTTCTCCAATTTTCGCGCGGGCGGTGTAAACGTTGTTGTTGTCCGCTTCAGGTGAAGTAAGGGGAATGCTCCTGCCTGCTGGCCTGTGACTCACCACGCCAATTGCATGGCGCAGAATTCTTTCGCGCAGCATCGCTCCCCCCACCACTTGACGATGGACATCCTAATCCACGACTTGGCATTCTGACCACAGCGTCAACTGGCGAAACATTATAGGCTCGCCGCTGCCGGCGTCCTTATCGTAACCGTCCGCTTCCAGACTCACCCCTACCGCATCGCGGCGATCTTCCTCCGCAGCCAGCCGGAGCCGATTTCGGCGAGCAGCACGAGGGCGATGATCACGAGCAGGATCGCGGCGACGCGCTGGCTTTCGAGCTGCTGTGTGGTGCGTTTCAGGTACCAGCCCATGCCGCCGCCGCCGAAGAAGCCGACCACGGTCGCGGCACGGAAGGCGACGTCCCAGGTGTAGATGGCGATGCCGGTGAAGGCGACGCGCACCTGTGGCAGCACCGCATACTGGAAGACCTGCAGCGGGCTTGCCCCCACCGAGCGCATGGCTTCCACCGGCCCCATGTCGATCGCCTCCAGCTCGTCGGCGAACAGCTTGCCGGCAAAGCCGATGCAGAACACCGTCAGCGCCAGCGTGCCGGCCAGCATGCCGAAGCCCAGCACGGTCACGAACAGAATCGTCCAGATCGTCTCGTGGATCGACCGGCTGCCCATGATCGCGAAACGCCCGAAGGGATAGGCGATCCGGCGGCCGATCGTGATGTTGCGCGCCGCAAGCCACGCAAGCGGGATGGAGCAGACCACGCCCAGGAAACCGCCCAGCAGCGACATTTCCAGCGTGCGGATCACCGAATGGATGAAATCGGCATCGGAGACGTAGCCAAGATCCGGCGGGAAATAGCGCGTCGCCAGAATCTCGGCGAGCCGGGGAAAGGCCCCAAGCACGCGCGACAGGTCGATGTTGAGGAACGCGATCGACCAGCCGAGGAATGCGAGAACGGCCAGCATGACCGCGAAGCGGATCGTTGCCTCTGGGTGACGGTAGCGCGACCAGCTCCTGCGTGGCGCGGCGACGGTTTCGGCGGTAACGACGGTCATGGCGCCCTCCTCAGATCACGGCCTTGCGGGCATAGTGCGAGACGACCTCGCCGATCGCGATCAGCACCAGCACGGCCAGCACCACCAGCGTCACGCCGCCATAGTTGAACATCGCCATCTGGCGGAAGAACACGAGGCCGAGCCCGCCCGCGCCCACCAGCCCCATGATGGCGGAACGGCGGATGTTGATGTCCCACTCGAAGATGATGGTGCCGATGATGACCGGCAGGATTTGCGGCACTATACCGTAATACATAACCTGGAACTGGTTGCCGCCGACGGCGCGGATCGCCTCCCCGGGCTTGGGATCGATGTTCTCGATCGCCTCGGCGGTGATCTTCGAAATGAAGCCGATCGAGCGCATGGCGACCGCGAGAATGCCCGGAAGCGCACCCAGCCCTACCGCGCCGACGAACAGCAGCGCCCAGATGATCTCGTGGATCGAGCGCGACAGCACCATCAGGAAGCGGCCGACGGGGTAGAAGAAATATTTGCTCGGCGTGACGTTGGCGGCGCCGAACCACGCCACCGGCAGCGAGAGCACGCAGCCGAGCAACGTGCCCAGCGTCGCCATCATCAGTGTTTCCAGCGCCGGCACGATCAGGTGCGGCACCAGCGACCAGTCGATCCACAGGAAGCGTTCCAGCGTGCCGCCTATGCCCAGCGCGCCGCCCATGCGCGCCCAGTCGGTATCGACCATGATGGTGTCCCAGAAACACCAGCCGAGCACGGCAAGGGCAGCCGCCACCAGCAGCCAGTTGTTGATGCGGCGGCCGCGCTTGTGCGCGACCCATGCATCGAACCCGTGTTCGGAGACGGCCGGTGCTGCGACGCTCATCACAGCACCTCCATCGCGTAGATCTCGTCGAGGTCCTGCTTGCGCATGCCCTTCGACGGCCCGTCGAACTTCTTGTAGCCGTCCTGCATGCCGATGATGCGGTTGCAGGTTTCCAGCGCAAGCTGCACGTCGTGAATGTTGCAGAGCACCGGTACCTTGAACTCGTCGGCAAGCTCGCGAATGAGCCCCATGACATCGCGAGAGATCTTGGGATCCAGCGCCGAAGTCGGCTCGTCCAGCAGCAGGATTTCCGGCTTCTGCATCAGTGCGCGGGCAATGCCGACGCGCTGGCGCTGGCCACCCGAAAGGGCGTCGGCGCGCTTGTCGACATGGTCCTGCAGCCCGACACGCTCCAGAAGATGCAGCGCGCGGTCGATGTCCTCGCGCGGAAACGCCTTGAAGAAAGAGCGGAAGGCCCCGGTGTAGCCGAGCCGGCCGGACAGGACGTTGTCCATCACCGACATGCGATTCACCAGGTTGAACTCCTGGAAGATCATGCCGATGCGCCGCCGCAGGTGCCGAAGCTCGCCGCCGCGCAGTGCGCGCACGTTCTGGCCGAACAGCACGATGTCGCCCTCGGTCGGCTCGACCAGCCGGTTGACGCAGCGGATCAGCGTCGACTTGCCGGCGCCGCTCGGGCCGATGACCGCGCAGAAATCGCTGCCGTCAACGGAGAAGTCGATCCCCTTCAGGATCTGCGGCCCGCTCGAAGTGTAACTGACTTTCAGATTGCGAACGTCGAGCACAGGCACGCGGTTCTCCTCATGTCCGGGAGGGCCGCGGCGTGCGCGGCCCTCCACAATACCGGCCTCGTGTCTCACTGACCTTCGGCCTTCTTTTCGGCGTCGACCAGCTTGCGGATGATATCGTAATCCGAATCCTGCATGGCGACGAACTTGGTGGACTTGATGCCGTCGAAGAACGGCTTCGCATCCGCATTTTCGTGAAGCGTCAGGAACGCTTCCTTGATCGCGGCCTTGATGGGCGCGCACAGGTCGGTGCGATAGACCATCGGGTCCTGCGGGATGATGCCCGACTGCCAGAGCACGCGATAATCTTCCGGCGCGGCGAGCCCCCGGTCGATGACGTTGTCGAGGCGATGGGTGGCTACGAAGGCGTCGTCGACGCGGCCTTCCTTCACTGCTAGAGCGGACTGGTCATGGCCGCCGGTATAGACGACCTTGGAGAAATACTGCTCCAGCTCCGGTCCGGTCCCAATCTCCTCTCCGAAGACCATGCGCGGCATCAGGTTTCCTGACGTGCTGGCGGGATCGGCGAGACCGACAATGGTGCCCTTCAGCGACTCGATGCTGTCGAATTTCGAGTCGGACCGCACCACCAGCACGGCGCGATAGCCTGGCCCTTCCTCCTGGAAATGACCCTTCACCTTGGTGTAGGTCGCAAAAACCTCCAGGTTCGGGTCCTTTTCCCTGGCGAGCACATAGGAATTCGGGCCGTGGACGCCGATATGCACCCATCCGTTGACCATGCCTTCGATCACCGAGGCGTAGGATGTCGGCATGAAGAACTCGACGCTCTTGCCGGTCTTCTCCTTCAGGGCGTCGAGAAGCGGCTTGTAGATGTCGAGTTCCTGCGTCGTCTCCTCGGTCGGAATGATCGAAAAGACGAGCTGGCCGGGATCCTTGCACTCCTGTGCGAGGGCAGCCGATGCGTAGGCGACGACCGCGCCGGCGGTCGCCAGTGATGCGAGTATGCGGGTAGCAGGCTTCATGTTTTGCTCCTCCCTTTTGAGCGTCAATCCAGACGGGCGTGCTGCGCAATGCAGACACCCGAAATTCCCGTCAGGCCACCGCCTTGCGGCCGCCGCCCTCCAGTCCCGCAACGGCAATGAGATCCTCCCGCCTGCCGATGAAGTTCTGGCCGCGCTCTCCCTCGAACGCGGTATCGATAAGCGCGCGCCACTCCGCATCGTCGATGCCATAGGCGCGGAAATCGGTCGAAACCCCGAGCTTGTCGAGCGTGGTCTCGAGGCGCTCCGCCGCACCGGCTGCGTCCGTCCCGAAGATCGAGCGCAGCCCCTCCTCGCAGATGCCCCCCTGCCCGGCGACGCTGCGGATGATCATCGGCAGCGAGAACGAGCAGGCGATGCCGTGCGGCACGCCATGTTTGAGTGTGATCGGATAGGAAAGCGAGTGCGCGATCGCCGTCTTGGTGTTGGAGAATGCGAAGCCGGCCAGCGTGGCGGCACGCGCCATACGCTCACGAAGTTGAGGGTTGCGCAGGTCGCCGGCAAGCGCCGGCAGCGTTGAGAGAACGCCACGCGCGGCGGCCACCGCATGGGCCGCCGAAACGGGATTCGAATTGCGGTTCCAGAGGCTTTCAAGCGAATGCGAGAGTGCATCGAGCCCGGTCTGGATCGTCAGTTCGCGCGGCTTGCCGGCCATCAGGTCCGGGTCGACGAGCGCCACCTCGGGATAGAGCCCCGGATGCGCCAGCGAGTATTTGCTGCCGGCCGCGTTGTCCCAGACCGTGCCCCAGCAGGTCACCTCGCTGCCGGTTCCTGCCGTGGTCGGCACGGCGATCAGCGGCCAGGGCGAAAGTGTCTCTGCGCCGGCGCGCTTCTTCAGGAATGCGTCCATCGCGGCGAAATCACCGCGGGCGGCGGCGAAAACCTTGGCGGAATCGATCACAGAGCCGCCGCCGAGCGCAACGATCACCGGCGTTGCGTCAAATGCGGCGAACCGCGCCACCTGACCTTCGAGCAACGCGATGTCCGGGTTCGGCGCGATGTCCTCGACGACCAGCAGCGGCTTTCCCGCGCTCTTTTCCAGCGCGGAGGCCAGGCTTCGGAAGTAGGGTTCGCCATAAGTGACGAGCACATAGGGACGCCCGTTCAGCAGCGAACCGAGCTTTGAAAAGCTTCCGTATCCGAACTGGACGTCGACCGGGTTACGATAGGACCACACGGCGATTTCCTGCGTTGAATGTTCTTGCGCCTCGAACCGTGACCGACTTGCATTCCATTGACTAATACAAATTTCCGGCCACTATCATTGACTGTGGCTATAGTTTTCACCCATCTCCGTTCCTTCCATGCAGTGGCCGAGCATCGCGGCTTCACGGCTGCCGCGCAGGCGCTCAACATCAGCCAGCCCACCGTCACGACGCAGGTGAAGGAGTTGGAAGAGCGTTACGGCGTGGAGCTCCTCGTGCGCCGCGGCCGTCGCGTCGAGCTGACGGAGACGGGCGCGGCGCTGTTCGACATCAGCCGCAGGATCATGAAGCTGACCGAGGAGGCCGACGAGCTTCTGCTGAGCAGCGGCCATCTGACGATCGGGCAGTTGCGTGTCGCCGCCGTCGGGCCTTTCCACGCGACGGACATGATCGCCCGCTTCCTCGCCGCCTATCCCGCGATCAAGGTCAGCATGCTGCTCGGAAATTCGGACCAGACGCTGCAGCGCATCCTCGAGCTGGAGGCGGATGTAGCGATACTCGCCCATGTGGTCGACGATCCGCGCGTCCATTCGGTGCCGTTCAGCACCCACGAGGTCGTCGTCTTCGTCAACACCGACCATCCATGGAACGCGCGCGACGCGGTGTCGATCGCCGAGCTGGCCGACCAGCCGCTCATCCTGCGCGAGACCGGCTCGACGACTCGCCGCGCACTCGAACGCGCTGCCGAGGCGGCGGGCGTCGAGATCAGGCCGTTTCTGGAAATCGGATCGCGCGAGGGCATCTGGAAGGCCGTCGAGCGCGGACTTGGCATCGGCGTAGTCGCCGATTTCGAGTTCGTCGCCCACCCCCGGCTCACAACCATCGCCATCTCCGATGCCGCGATACGCACCGAATACCGGCTGGCCTGCCTGCAGGAGCGGCGCAATTCGCCGAAGATCGAGGCTTTCATGGAAACCGTGCTGGCCGATCGGCCGACTGGAAGATAGTTCCAGCCTATCGTTCCATTGACAGTATCGATTTGACCAATGGCTGCAGTGGCGCGATTCCTACAGGCTCGCTGCCGGAGCCGCCTCTATGCACATCTCACTGATCCTTCTCCACCTTGCCGGTGCCGTCATGCTGCTGCTGGTCGCGGTCCACATGGTCAGGACCGGCATGGAGCGCGCGCATGGCACGCCGCTGCGCCGACTTCTGGCGCGCGCGCGGAAGGGTCGCCTGCCCGCCGCGGCCGGAGGAACGGTCATGGCGGTCCTGCTCCAGAGTTCGACCGCGGTGGCCATCCTCGCTTGCGGCTTTGCGGCGAGTGGCGCCCTGCCCGTCTCGACCGGCATTGCGCTGCTGCTCGGCGCCGACTTGGGCTCGGCAATCGTCGTTCGGGTCCTGTCGTTCGATCTTGGCTGGCTCATTCCCGTCTGCTTCCTCGCCGGCGGTGTGCTGTTCCTGAAGACGCGCGCGCAGACGACGCACGAAACCGGACGCATGGTGCTCGGCATCGGCTTCGTCCTCATGTCGCTGCAACTCATCGCCACCGCGACCGGACCGCTGCGCGATGGCGGCATGCTGCCCACCATCGCCCGCTATCTGGCCGAGGACTATCTGACGGCGTTCCTGCTTGGCGCGGTCTTCACCTGGCTGATCCATTCGAGCGTCGCTTCGGTTCTCATGCTTGCTACCTTCGCAAGCCAGGGCCTGATGCCGCTCGAAGCGGCCGTGCCGATGGTGCTTGGCGCAAACCTTGGCGGCGGCCTGATCGCCTACTGGCTGTCGCGCGGCATGCCGGTCGAGGCCTCCCGTCTGCCTGTCGCAAACCTCCTGTTCCGCGCAGTCGGCTCCGTCCTGGCGCTCGCCCTGTTCGAAACGGCAACCCTGCCCCTGGAATGGCTCGGCGCCGATGCCGGCGCCGGCCTCGTCAACCTGCACCTTCTCTTCAATGCCGCCCTGGTCGCGCTCAGCCTGCCCTTCGTGGGCCTGATGGAGCGCCTGCTCACGCAGTTGATGCCCACTGCCACCGCAAAGCCGGCGGACGAGGACCCGTTGCGCCGCCGTATCAGCGCGCTCGATCGCGCGGTCATCGGCACGCCCCGGCTGGCGCTGGCCAGCGCCACACGGGAACTGCTGCGCATGGGCGAACTGGTGGAAGTGATGGTCCGGCCGGTGATGGACCTGTTCAACGGCGGCGACAGGGTCGAGATCGTCCGCGTCCAAGGCGTCGATGAGGACGTCAATCAGGCGCACAGCGACATCAAGCTCTACCTCGCCGAGGTCAATCGCGGCGAAATGACCAGCGAGGAGGCGCGACGCAGCATCGAGCTCACGGATTTCGCCATCAACCTCGAACACGCCGGAGACATCGTCGCCAAGAACCTGCTGCCGCTCGCCGAGGAGCGCGCGCAGAAGCGTTGGCGCTTCTCCGACGAGGGCTGGGCCGAGTTGCAGGACCTGCACCAGCAACTGCTGGAGAACATGCATCTGGCCCTCAACGTCCTCGTCTCGCAGGACCTCCCTTCCGCGCGCCAGCTCGTGGTCGAGAAAGAGCGGATGCGCGAACTCGCCCGCGCCAGCCATGACCGGCATCTCAAGCGGTTGCAGACCGGGACGCCCGAAAGCATCGAGACGAGCGGCATGCACCTGGAGGTCGCGCGCGGGCTCAAGGAGATCAACTCGCTGCTGGCGACCGTGGCCTATCCGATCCTCAAGCGCAGCGGCGACCTGCTGGAAAGCAGGCTTGCACAGCCGTCCCATTCATAGGACGGCCTCGCCGCTCAGCCGCTCGTTTCGTCTGCAAACTGCTCGGCGATCTTCCAGAACGCACGCACGAGCTTGCCGCCCGAGCGCTCGCGCAGGCAAATGAGCGCCTCGTCCATCGTCACCTCCGGCGCGTCGATCCTGAGCGGCGACAGGCCGCTGTGCCATCCGAACTCGGCAGCCGACACGAAACCGACGCCGGCGCCCGACGCGACGATCTCGCGCACCGCCTCGCGCCCCTCGGCCTCGATCACCGCCTTCAGCGGAACGCCCTGCTCCTGCGCCATCGCTTCCAGCTTGTGGCGCGTTTTCGACCCGCGCTCGCGCATGATGAGCGGATGGCCGGCAAGCTCCTGGAGTGTCACCGACTGCCGGCCTGCCAGTACATGCTTGCCTGACACGAAGGCGATGATCGGCGTGGAGTTGAGATGCAGGATCTCGAATTCCCTGCCTTGCGGAATTTCGCCCAGAACGCCAAGGTCGGCCTCATACGCGAACAGGCTCGAAATCACCGTCTCCGTATTGCCGGACCGCACGCTGATCTGGATGCCGGGATAGGCCTCCCGGAACCGCCCCAGCACATGCAGCAGATGGTGGGCCGCATCGGCAACGATGCGCAGCGTGCCCGACCTCAAAGCCTTCGATTCCGACAGCAGATCGTGCGCCTGCTGCTCGGTGTCGAACATGCGGTGGGTGATGTCGAGAAGCTGCTGACCCTGCCGTGTCAGCGAAACCTGCTTCTTGTGCCGGTTGAAGAGAAGAACGTCGTATTCTTCCTCCAGCTTGCGGACCTGGTCGGAGATCGCCGGCTGGGTCAGGAAAAGCGCCTCGGCCGCGCGCGAAAACCCACCGCAGATGGCGACGTAGTGAAAGGCCCTAAGCTGAACGTAACGCATGCTCTTTCCTTTTTGCCGGCTATCCGACACGTCGACTATCCATCGCCAGGGCTTATTGATGGATACAAAATAACGATTTGGCAAATAGAAAAGCCGAGCGCATGGTGCGCCCATCTTTATCGGAGATGCACACCATGGCGCCGGAATTCTCGCAAACCGCCCCGCTGGAAGCGCCCGCGCTGGGCGAGCCCTACCTGCTGACACCCGGCCCGCTCACGACCGCCTATTCGGTCAAGCAGGCGATGCTGAGGGACTGGGGTTCTTGGGATGCCGACTTCCGCGCGATGACCGCCGATCTGCGCCGCCGCCTCCTCGCTCTGATCGGCGACGACAAGGGCGCCTATGACTGTGTTCCCATGCAGGGATCGGGATCGTTCTGCGTCGAGGCGATGCTGGGTTCGTTCGTGCCGAAGGATGGCAAGGTGCTGGTGCTGGCAAATGGCGCCTACGGGCTGCGTGCTGCCCAGACGATGGACTATCTCGGCCGCGCCCACACGCTGATCGACAAGGGCGACTACCTGCCACCGCGCGGAGACGAGGTCGCCGCAGCACTCGACGCCGATCCGGCGATTACCCACGTCATCGCGATCCACTGCGAGACCAGCTCCGGCATCCTCAACCCGCTCGCCGAGATTTCCGACGCCGTTCACTCACGCGGCCGCAAGCTGCTTGTCGATTCGATGAGCGCCTTCGGCGCCGTGCCGCTGGAGGTAAGCCGCATCCCTTACGAAGCCATGGTGTCGTCGGCCAACAAATGCATCGAGGGCGTGCCCGGCTTCGGCTTCGTCATCGCCAGGAAGACGGCGCTGGAAGCGGCCAGGGGCAACAGCCATTCGCTGTCGCTGGACGTCCACGCCCAGTGGGCGACGATGGAAAAGACGGGCCAATGGCGGTTCACGCCGCCCACCCATGTCGTCGCCGCCTTTATCGAGGCGCTGAAGATGCACGAAGCCGAGGGCGGCGTCGCCGCGCGCGGCGCGCGCTACACGCAGAACCGCGATGTCATGGTCGCCGGCATGAAGGAACTCGGCTTCGAGACGTTGCTGTCGGACCAGTGGCTGTCGCCGATCATCGTCACCTTCTTCTGCCCCGCCGATCCGAACTTCGTGTTCTCGAAATTCTACGACCTGATGAAGGACAAGGGCTTCATCATCTATCCCGGCAAGCTGACGGTAGTGGATTCCTTCCGCGTCGGCTGCATCGGCCGGATGGACGCGCACGTCATGCGCCGCGTCGTCGAGGCCGCAGGCCAGTCGCTCGCGGAGATGGGCGTAACGAGCGCAGCCCCGCCGAGCGCGGCCCTCGACGAGCGTTCGAAGCTCGCGGCCTGATGCCCGAGGGAATTCATAGATCAGATCAATCGATCCAATTCAGAATTGCGATTGGGCAAATGGATTGGAATGCGCGACACAGGCAGCGACCTGCCAGTTTTGAGGAAATGCCATGAACCAGATGTCCCCTGTCACCGTGTCGGCCAACGGTCGATCCTATGCCTGGCCGCGCGTGCCGGCGATCGCGATCTGCCTTGACGGCTGCGAACCGGCCTATCTGGACGAGGCTATTCGCGCCGGCCTGATGCCGACGCTCAAGCGCATCAAGGAGAAGGGCACGGTTCGCACCGCGCACTCCGTCATTCCGAGCTTCACCAACCCCAACAATCTGTCGATCGCGACCGGCCGCCCGCCGTCGGTGCACGGGATATGCGGCAACTACCTCTACAACCCCGAGACCGGGGAAGAGGTGATGATGAACGATCCGAAGTTCCTGCGCGCGCCGACCGTCTTCAAGGCATTCTACGACGCCGGCGCCAGGGTCGCGGTCGTCACCGCCAAGGACAAACTGCGCGCCCTGCTCGGCCACGGCCTCGCCTATGACGAAGACCGAGCGATCTGCTTCTCCTCGGAGAAGTCGGACACCACCACCAAGGCGGCCAACGGCATCGACAACGCCTCCACCTGGCTCGGTCGGCCGGTTCCCGAGGTCTATTCGGCCGAACTGTCGGAGTTCGTCTTCGCCGCAGGCGTCAAGCTGCTCAAGGAGTTCAAGCCGGACGTGATGTACCTGACCACGACCGACTATGTGCAGCACAAATATGCACCGGGCGTGAAGCAGGCGAACGACTTCTACGAGATGTTCGACAAATATCTCGGCGAGCTCGACGCCCTGGGTGCTGCCATTGTCGTGACCGCTGACCACGGCATGAAGCCCAAGCACCATGCCGATGGCTCGCCCTCCGTGATCTATGTCCAGGACCTGCTCGACGAATGGATCGGCAAGGATGCCGCCCGCGTCATCCTGCCGATCACCGATCCTTATGTGGTGCACCACGGCGCACTCGGTTCGTTCGCCACGGCCTATCTGCCCAAGGGCGCGGATCGCGCCGACATCATGAAGCGCCTGGCCGTCATCGACGGCATCACCGTCGTGCTTGGTCGCGAGGAGGCTTGCGAACGCTTCGAACTGCCGGAAGATCGCATCGGCGACATCGTCATGGTCTCCGGCGAGAACATCACCGTGGGAACCTCCGAGCACCGGCACGACCTCGCCGCCCTTGACGAGCCCCTTCGCTCGCATGGCGGCCTGACCGAGCAGGCGGTGCCCTTCATCGTCAACCGCGCCCTGCCGGACATGCCGGATGCCCCGGCGCTCCGCAACTTCGACGCCTTCTATTACGCGGCGATGGCCGCGGCACAACAAAAGTGAGGGAGGCAGCCATGACCAAAGCGGAACCAGCCATCAAGGTTCGCCACGAGCCGATGCGCATCGCCGGCGAGAAGGTCGACGCCGACGGCATCGTCGAGGTTCGCTACCCGTGGGACAATACCGTGGTCGGCACCGTGCCGGCAGGTGGGGCCGAGCATGCGCGCCGCGCCTTCGAGATCGCGGCAGCCTACCAGCCGAAGCTCACCCGCTACGAGCGCCAGCGCATCCTGTTGCGCACCGCCGAGCTTCTCAATGCGCGCAAGGACGAGATTTCGGATCTCGTCACACTGGAGCTGGGCATCTCCAAGCAGGATTCGCTCTATGAGATCGGCCGAGCCTTCGACGTCTTCACGCTCGCCGGTCAACTGGCGATCCACGATGACGGCCAGGTCTTTTCCTGCGACCTCACCCCGCATGGCAAGGCACGCAAGATCTTCACCATCCGCGAGCCGCTGACCGCGATTTCCGCGATCACGCCGTTCAACCATCCGCTGAACATGGTTTCGCACAAGATCGCACCGGCGATCGCCACCAACAACTGCGTCGTCGTCAAGCCGACCGAGCTGACGCCGATGACCGCGCTGGTTCTGGCGGACATCCTCTACGAGGCCGGCCTGCCGCCCGAAATGCTCTCCGTCGTTACCGGCTGGCCGGCCGACATCGGCGACGAGATGATCACCAATCCCAACATCGACCTGATCACCTTTACCGGCGGCGTGCCCGTCGGGAAGCTGATCGCCTCGAAGGCCGGCTACAAGCGCCAGGTGCTGGAACTCGGCGGCAACGATCCGCTGATCGTGCTCAACGACCTCTCCGACGAGGACCTGGCCAAGGCCGCCGATCTCGCCGTTGCGGGTGCCACCAAAAATTCAGGCCAGCGCTGCACCGCCGTCAAGCGCATCCTCGTCCAGGAGAAGGTGGCCGACCGGTTCGTGCCCATGGTGCTGGAGCGCGCAAAGAAGATCGTCTTCGGCGACCCGATGGACCCGGCAACGCAGCTCGGCACCGTCGTGCACGAGAAGGCGGCGGCGATGTTCGAGAGCCGCGTCCACATGGCGGCGGAAGCCGGAGCCGAGGTGCTTTACAACCCGGGTCGGCGTGGCGCCCTGCTGCCGCCGATCGTCGTCGACCATGTGCCGCACGAATCCGAACTGGTGATGGAGGAGACCTTCGGCCCGATCGTCCCGATCATCCGCGCGCCCGATGACGACGACGCCCTGATCGCGCTCTCCAACTCCACCGCCTTCGGCCTTTCCTCGGGCGTCTGCACCAACGACTACCGCCGCATGCAGAAATATATCGCGGGGCTCAAGGTCGGAACCGTGAACATCTGGGAAGTGCCCGGCTATCGCATCGAGATGAGCCCCTTCGGCGGCATCAAGGATTCGGGCAACGGCTACAAGGAAGGCGTGATCGAGGCGATGAAGTCGTTCACCAACGTCAAGACCTTCTCGCTGCCCTGGTAGAGCCCGCATGACATATGATCTCGCCGTCGTCGGCGCGGGCATCGTCGGGCTGGCCCATGCGCTCGCGGCGGCCAGGCGCGGTCTCAGCGTCGTCGTCATCGACCGCGACGCACAGGCCAACGGTGCATCGATCAGGAATTTCGGCCTCGTCGTGGTGTCCGGCGAGGAGCCCGGCCGCCAGCGGAAACTCGCTGAACGGTCTCGCGAGATTTGGCTCGAAGTCGCCCGGCCTGCCGGCATCGAGGTCCTGCACACCGGTCTGCTAGCCGTCGCGCAGCGCCCGGAGGCGCTGGCTCTGCTGGAGGCGTTCGCGGCCAGCGAGAGCGGCGCGGGCTGCACCTTGCTCTCCCCCGCCGAGCTCGGCCGCAGACAGGATGGCCTGAACCTCGGCAACCTGCGCGGCGGGCTCCTCAGCCCCGCGGAAATCCGCATTGAATCGCGCGAGGCGATCCCGAGGATCGCGGCCTATCTCGAGGCCGAGCTGAAGGTCGATTTCCGTTTCGCCACGACCGTTATCGGCGTCTCTCCTCCGGTCGTCGAGACGAGCAGCGGCCCGATCCGCGCCGGCAAGGTCGTCGTCTGCCCGGGCGACGATCTCACCGGGCTCTTTCCCGAGCTGATCGCCCGGCATAACGTCCAGCGCTGCAAGCTGCAGATGCTGCGCCTTGCCCCGAGCGGCCTGCGCCTAGCCTCGGCCGTCGTCTCCGACTTGAGCCTGATCCGCTATTCCGGATACGCGCTGCTGCCCGAAGCCTCGGCCCTGCGCGCGCGGCTCGAAGACGACAGCGCCGAAGCCCTGCGCAACGGCGTGCACATGATCGCCGTCCAGAGCGCCGACGGTTCGCTCGTCGTCGGCGATTCCCATCATTATGGGAAGACGCCCGATCCGTTCGGCTCGGAAGCCGTCGACGCGCTGATCCTTCGCGAGTTCGGCGCGGTCTTTGCAAAATCACCGACAGTCTCGGCGCGCTGGACCGGCACCTACGCCTCCGCACCGGAGCGCGCGCATTTCCGTGAGCACGGCGGCGATGACATCCGTCTCGTGATGATCACCAGCGGCACCGGCGCCAGCACGGCTTTCGCCATTGGCGAGGAAACCATAAGCGAGCTATTCAACTGAGGCGTCCGGCACCGTAGCCGGGCAGACGTCACACCGGGGCGGGGAGACACGACAATGAGCATTGTCCACACCGAGGGCGAGTCCAACCGCGCGGCGGCAAGGCAGAAATGGAACGCGCGTCAGCATCATGTGCCGACGCGTGAACTTCTCCAGCGCGACGCAGACGCCTTCCTGCACCAGAGCCTTTCGAGCCCCTGCGTGTCGACGATCGCGAAGGCTGAGGGCATCTGGATCGAGGACCTCGCTGGCCGGCGATACATGGATTTCCACGGCAACAGCGTCCACCATATCGGCTACGCCCACCCCCGGCTGGTTGCCGCGATCAAGCAGCAGCTCGACGATCTCAGCTTCGCCCCGCGCCGCTTCGCCTGCGAGCCTGCGGTGGAGCTGGCCGAGAAGCTTGGCCGCCTTGCACCGGGCGATCTCTCGAAAGTGCTTTTCACGACCGGCGGCTCGGATGCGATCGAGGTCGCGTTGAAGATCGCGCGTGCGGCCACGGGTCGTTTCAAGACCCTTTCGTTCTGGGATGCCTTCCACGGTGCCGGTTTCGGCGCCGCGAGCGTCGGCGGCGAGGCAACGTTTCGCTCGCAGATCGCCGGCCCGCTCGTCACCGGCGCCGAGCACGTCGCGCCATGGGCCAGCCGCAACTGTGCCTACGGCCACGACAGTCTCGAAGCGTCCGCCCACGCCTGCGCGAACATGATCTCGTATGTGCTTGGCCGCGAGGGCGATTTCGCAGCCGTCATTGCCGAGCCGATGCGCGCCACGCCGCTCGTTCCCGCGCCTGGTTTCTGGAAAGCCGTGCGCGAAGCCTGCGACCGGCACGGAACCCTGCTCATCTTCGATGAAATCCCGACCGGCCTCGGCAAGACCGGCAGGTTCTTCTCGCACGAGCATGACGGGGTCATTCCAGACATTCTCGTGCTGGGCAAGGCGCTGGGCGGCGGCATCCTGCCGATCGCATCGGTCATCGCGCGACGCGACCTCGACGTCGCTGGCGACTACGCGATCGGTCACTACACCCACGAGAAGAACCCGGTGACGACCCGCGCCGCCCTCACCACCATCGGCATCATTGAAGAGGAAGGCCTCGTCGAGCGCGCCGCCGAGCTCGGCGGCTACGCCATGGCAAGGCTTTCGGAAACCCTGGCCCGCAGCCCTCATTTCGGTGAGGTACGCGGCCGGGGCCTGATGATGGGTGTCGAGCTGGTGACCGATACCGACAGCTACGCCCCTGCCCGCGAGCTGGCCGAGCGCGTCTATTATCGCTGCCTTGAGGAAGGCCTGAGCTTCAAGATCAGCGCCGGCAACGTGCTGACCCTGTCACCACCGCTCATCATCGAACGCGAGGATCTCGACCGTGCGTTGGCGACCGTCGAGCGCGCGGTCATGGCCGGCTGAGCATCCGCTTTCCGGTACATGACGGCGCGATGACAAATATCGCCGTGCGCGATAGTACCATCGATTAAATAGATTTTACTTATCGCGACACTTTCCCCACGATCCCACCATGGACGTTTTGAAGCCGGCGATACCGGCATGCCGCAGAGCAGCAGGCGTCCCCTCGCATCCGCTTCAGGTGCCAAATAATGGGGAACACGATCATGACAACATATCGCGCAGCCGCATTCGCAGCTTTCGCGACGGCTCTTTCCGCCTCGGCTGTTTTCGCCCAGACCGAGCTGACCGTCTACACCTCGATCGAGGCCGTCGACCTCGACCGCTACAAGCAGACCTTCGAAGCCGCCAATCCCGACATCAAGGTCAACTGGGTTCGCGACTCCACCGGCGTCATGACCGCCAAGCTGCTGGCCGAGAAGGACAACCCGCAGGCCGACGTAGTCTGGGGCGTGGCCGCGACCTCCCTGCTCCTGCTCAAGAGCGAGGGCATGCTTGAGCCCTATGCGCCGGCCGGCGTGGACAAGCTCGACCCGAAATTCGTGGATTCCTCCACCCCGCCCAGTTGGGTCGGCATGGACGCTTACGTGGCCGCGCTTTGCTACAACACCATCGAGGCGGAGAAGCTTGGCCTCACCCCGCCCAAATCCTGGAAGGATCTGACCAAGCCGGAATACAAGGGCCACGTGGTCATGCCGAACCCGAACTCGTCGGGCACCGGCTTCCTCGACGTGTCGGCCTGGATCCAGATGTTCGGCGAGGACGACGCCTGGGCGTTCATGGACGGCCTGCACGAAAACATCGCTGCCTACACCCACTCCGGCTCCAAGCCCTGCAAGATGGCGGCGGCCGGTGAAACCGTGATCGGCGTATCCTTCGAGTTCCCGGGCGCCAACGCCAAGAAGGCGGGCGCGCCCATCGACATCATCTTCCCCGAGGAAGGCTCCGGCTGGGAAGCGGAAGCAACCGCCATCATCGCCGGCACCGCCAATCTCGAGGCTGCCCAGAAGCTGGTCGACTGGTCGATCACCAAGGAAGCCAACGAGATGTACAATGTCGGCTACGCGGTCGTCGCTTATCCCGGCATTGCCAAGCCGGTCGAGCACCTGCCCGAGGACATTCCGTCGAAGATGATCGAGAACGACTTCGAATGGGCGGCCAACAACCGCAAGGCCATTCTGGCTGAATGGCAGAAGCGCTACGACGCAAAGTCCGAACCGAAGGGCTAGCCCCTTGAGGACAAGGCCGGGTGGAGCGATGATCGCGCCCGGCCTTTTTCATGCCAAACAAAAGGTCGTGCGATGAAACACGAGACCATTCCCGGCGCGACCAGCGCTGCGGTACGCTCGCGGCTATCCGCGGAAGGGACCGAACCGGTGAAATCGCCTTACCTGCAGATCGAGAACGTCTGGAAGACCTTTGGCGACTTTGCCGCGCTCAAGGGCATCTCGCTGTCGATCCAGGAAGGTGAGTTCGTCTGCTTCCTCGGCCCCTCCGGATGCGGGAAGACAACCCTGCTGCGCGCTGTGGCCGGTCTCGACCTTCAGACCCGCGGCACCGTCCATCAGGGCGGCAAGGACATATCGGTGCTTCCCCCATCCCAGCGCGACTACGGCATCGTTTTCCAGTCCTACGCGCTCTTTCCCAACCTCACGATCGAGAAGAACGTCGCCTTCGGCCTTGAGAACACCCGGCGTTCGAAAGCCGAAATCGCGCAGCGGGTCGCCGAACTTCTCGACCTCGTCGGCCTTGCCAGCCAGGCCAGGAAATACCCCGCCCAGCTTTCCGGCGGCCAGCAGCAGCGCATCGCGCTGGCGCGTGCCATCGCCATCTCTCCCGGCCTGCTGCTGCTCGACGAGCCGCTTTCGGCGCTCGACGCCAAGGTGCGCGTCCACCTCCGCCACGAGATCAAGAACCTGCAGCGCAAGCTGGGCGTGACCACCATCATGGTCACCCACGACCAGGAAGAGGCCCTCGCCATGGCTGACCGCATCGTGGTCATGAACCACGGCGTGATCGAGCAGGTCGGAACGCCGACCGAAGTCTATCGCGAACCGGCAAGCCTCTTCGTCGCCGACTTCATCGGCGAGACCAATCAGTTTCCCGCCAAGGTGCTGGCCGACGGCAGGGTTTCGCTCACCGGCACCGAGCTCGCCTGCGCGCCGCACGATTGCGCTGCCGGCACGCCGGTCACCGCCGTGATCCGTCCGGTCGACGTCATTCCTCACGGCGACGGCGCCCGCTCACCCGGCGCGCCGGACGTGGTGGCCACGCGTGAGAACCTGATCGAGGTCGACGTGCGCGAGATGGAATTCCTGGGCGGCTTCTGGCGCACCCGCCTCGCCTCGCCGCGCTTTGGCCACGGCCTGCTGGTCGCCGATTTCTCCATCAATGCCGTGCGCAGGCTCGACATCGCCGAGGGCAGCGCCATGAGCGTCGAACTCCCGCGCGACCGGGTGCTCGTCTTTCCCGAGAGGGCCGCCTGACATGACCGCCGCAACGCTCGAAATCCCCAAGGGCCGCGCGTTGCGGACCAGGGTCTCCGGCGACGATCTCGTCAAGCGCGGCTTGATGGTGGTCATCTCGCTCTATCTGCTGGTGGCGCTTGCCGCCCCGCTCTACGTCCTGCTGTCAAAGTCCGTCTCGACCTACGAGTTCGACCTGACCGCCTTCGAGCTCCAGCGCAGTGACGAAAGCGCTACGAACTGGAGCGAGCCGAAGACCGTCGCCACGCTGAATGAGGAAGTCGGGGGCGTCATCACGCCCGACCAGTTGAACACCGGCTCTGACGGCCGCCTCTCCCTGACCGCGCTTTATCCCGACTTCAGTTTCCGCAGTCCGGTCATGTACCGCATCCGCGGCACGAGCGACGACGCGGCCTATCTGGTGGGCTCGGAACTGCATCGCGGTACCGAATGGCTGGAACTCGATTCCAACACCTTCCGCCGGGTGGTGATCCGCCCCTCGGCTTCGCTCGGGCTCGACAATTTCGTCGCCTATTTCTCGACCCCGGCGCTCGCGCAATCGATCGCCAATTCGGTGCTGATGGGTGTCATCAGTACCGTGCTGGTCATCAGCATCGCCTTCGGCCTCGCCTACGCACTCAACCGAAGCTGCATGCCGTTCAAGGGTTTTTTCAGGCTCGTCACCACCATTCCCATTCTCGTGCCGTCGCTGCTGCCAGGCATCGCGCTCGTCTATCTCTTCGGCAATCAGGGCCTGTTGAAGGGCCTCATGATGGGCCATTCCATCTACGGCCCGATCGGCATCGTCATCGGCTCGGTGTTTTTCACCCTGCCCCACGCCCTGCTCATCATCTCTACCGCGCTGTCGGTAGCCGACCAGCGCCACTACGAGGCCGCGCAGTCCCTCAGGTCGAGCCCATGGCGCACCTTCTGGACCGTTACGGTGCCGGGAGCGCGCTACGGCATCATCTCCGCCGCCTTCGTGGTGTTCACGCTCGTCATCACCGATTTCGGCCTGCCGAAGGTAATCGGCGGCCAGTACAACGTGCTCGCTGTCGACATCTACAAACAGGTCATCGGCCAGCAGAATTTCGAGATGGGCGCGGTGGTGGCTGTGCTGCTGCTGGTGCCCGCCGTCGCCGCCTTCTTCGTCGACAGCGCCATCCGAAAGCGCCAGGTGGCATTGCTGTCTGCGCGTTCGGTGCCCTATCAGCCGAAGCCCGATCGCAGTTTCGATACCGCCTGCTTCGTCTATTGCTCCGCCGTCGCCCTTTTCATCCTGATGATGATCGGCGTCTGCCAGTTTGCAGCGACAGTGAAATTCTGGCCCTACGACCTGACACCCAGCCTCAACAACTTCCGCTTCGACCTGATGGATGGCGGCGGCTGGGGCGCTTATTACAACTCGATCGTGATGGCGCTGCTCACCGCCGTCTTCGGCACGATCATCGTCTTCGTCGGCGCCTACATGGTGGAAAAGACCGACGGCTTCGCGGCCGGCCGCACACTCTTCCAGTTCCTTGCCATGCTGCCGATGGCCGTGCCGGGCATGGTCCTCGGCCTCTCCTACATCTTCTTCTTCAACGATCCGGCAAACCCGCTCAACGCGATCTACGGAACGATGGCGATCCTGGTGGTCTCCACCGTCACCCACTTCTATACGGTGTCACACCTCACGGCGCTGACTGCGCTCAACCAGATGGACCGCGAGTTCGAGCCGGTCGCAGCCTCGCTCAAGCAGCCGTTCCACCGCCTGTTCTTCCGGGTGACGGTGCCGGTTTCCCTGCCCGCCATCCTCGACATATCAATCTATCTGTTCGTCAATGCGATGACGACAGTGTCGGCGGTGGTGTTCCTCTATTCCACACAGACGCAGCTCGCCTCGGTGGCCGTGCTCAACATGGACGATGCCGGCGACATCGCGCCCGCGGCTGCCATGGGCATGATGATCTTCTACACCAACGTCGCCGCTCGCCTGCTGCACGGTATCGTATCAAGGCTGCTGTTGAAGCGCTCGCAGGCCTGGCGGCAGCGGTAGCGCCTCTTTGCCCACGGCTTGCTGTAGATAAGAAAAGGGCCCGCACAAGGCGGGCCCTCTGCATGTCGGAAGGTGCCGCTTGGATCAGAACGCCGGTTCGACGCTGTCGACATTCGCCTTCGTCACGACCGTGAGCGGGATCGGCAGACGGGCGCCGACTTCCTTGCCGTCGAGGATCTCGGCCATGGTCTCGATGGCGAGCTTGCCGTCTTCCACCGGCGACTGGACGATCGTCGAATACATCTCACCCGACTTGATCGACTCGAACGCGTCCTTCTGGCCGTTGATGCCGACGATCGGCGGCGTCGGCTCGCCGGGCTTGGCTTCCTTCCACGCGTCGATGAAGCCGCGCGCCATCGTGTCGTCGTTGGCATAGACGCCGTCGATGCCGTCGCCGAAGCGGGTGATGAGGTCGCGGCTGACGACGAGCGCCTTCTGCTGGTCGAAATCGGCATTCACCGTGTCGAGCACCTCGAGCTTGCTGCCGATCTCGGCAAGGCGATCCACGAAGCCGCCGACGCGGCCGATGGTCGTGCCATTGCCGGCCTGCCCGGCGATCACGACGACGGAGCCTTCGCCGCCCAGCGCGTCATTGAGCGAATCCGCGGCCATCTCGCCTTCCTCGTAGACGTCAGGTCCGGTGAAGGACTTGATGAACTGGTTGGCCTGCTCGTCCATCGGCGAATTGATGAGGATCGACGGGATTTCCGCCTGCTGCGCCCGCGCGAGGCCGGGAATGTAGGCCTGCGGGTCAAGCGGCCACAGGATGATGCCGTCGGCGTTGCGCGCGATGCAGGTGTTGAGCTGTTCGGTGCCGGTCTGCACGTCGAAGTTCTGGCTCAGCGTGATCACCTCGATGCCGAGTTCCTTGGCGCGCGCCTCCAGTGCCTCGTTGGCCGGCGTCGCATAGGCATGCGCGTCGGCAGCGGTGACGTAGCAAACGGTCTTGGCTTCCGCCACACCCACTGAGGCAAGCAGCGCCAGCGCGCTGACAATCATTCCGGTTTTCGTCTTGGTCATGGTTTCCTCCTTAAAATCTCAAGATTTTCAGCCCGATGCGCCTGCCGCCGCATGTGTGCGCGGGCCAGGCCGCACCGTACGGTCGAGAACGACAAGCAGAATGAGGATGAGGCCGGCGACGACCTGCTGGATGTAGGCGGGCACCGACTGGAACTCCATCGCCGTTGTCAGCGCCGCGATCGTCAGCACGCCACCCAGCGTGCCGAGCGCCGAGCCACGCCCGCCCTCGATCCGCGTGCCGCCGACCACCACCGCCGCGATCACCGTTACGATCAGTTCTGCGCCGAACACCGGCGAGCCGGTATTCGTGGTCAGGCTCTGGAGAACGCCGGCCACACCCGCCAGCGTTCCGGCAAAGACGAAGGCGAGGAACACGGTCCGGCCGGGCGCAATGCCGCTTGCCTCGGCCGCGTCGGCGTTCGACCCCACCGCGAACAGGTTGCGCCCCGCCACGGTGCGCGTCAGCCAGAAATGCAGCACCAGGATCGCGCCGACGAACAGCGCGCTGCGCAGCGTGAATATCTCGAGATAGATCTTCGACAGCGCCAGCGACAGCATGATGTCCGTGCCCGGAACCGGCTGGCTGTCGGTCAGCCAGTGAGCAACCGAACGAAAGATCAGCATCGTTGCAAGCGTTGCGACCAGCGCGTTGACCTTGAAGACGACCGAGAGCAGCCCGTTGAAGGCGCCAGCGGCCGCACCCGCAAGCACCCCGGCAAGTGCTGCGGGCCAGATGCCGATGGCAGGCTGGAGCATCACGGCGGTGATGCCCGCCAGCGCGAAGGTCGAGCCCACCGAAAGGTCGATCTGGCGGGCGATGAGCAACACCGTCATGCCGATCGCGATGATGCCGATGGCGGCGCTGCGGTCGAGCCCCAGGCTCAGCGTCGTGACGCTCAGGAATCCGGGAACCGTGAGCGAGGCGACCAGCAGCGTCAGCCCAAGAATGACGGCGACGCGGTAGCGGACGAGCCGTGCGATCGGAGTCATCAAGCCCCTCCCCGCCTGCGAAGGGCGACATCCAGCGCGACCGCGCCGGCGATCAGCAATCCGAGCACAAAGCCCTGCACCGGCGTGCGCACGCCCTGCAGCACCATCACATTGGTCAGCAGCTGCACGAACACCAGCCCGGCAATCGCGCGCGGCACCGAGCCGAATCCGCCCATGATCGAGATACCACCGACGACGACGGCCGTGATGGCGCTGAACTCGTAGCCAGTGCCCACCAGCGGCCTCGCGCTTTGAAGGGTCAGCCCCAGCAGCGCGCCGCTCAGGCCCGAGCACAGCGCGGTAATCACGAATGCGCCAGCCTTGACCGCGCGCACCGGCACCGCGCTCGCCTCGGCGGCGCTGTAATTGCCGCCCGTGGCCACCGTCCACCGCCCCCAATAGGAGCGCGACAGCACGAAATGGCCGACAATCGCCACGGCAAGGAAGATCAGAACGATTGCGGGTATGCCGAACACGCGGCTTTTCACCAGCGCGGCCGTGTCCGGGTTCGTGCCATAGACGATAACGCCACCCACCGCTGCCTGCACGATGCCGAGAACGATCGTGCCCACGCCGAGCGTCGCGATGATCGGATTGATGCCGATATAGCCGATCAGCAGACCACTCATCAGCCCACAGAAACCGGCCAGCGCGATCGCCGCCGCGAAGGCCGGCACCGGGCCGATGACGGGTTGCAGGGCAAGCGACAGGATGGCCCCGCACGCGATCGTCGCCGGCACCGACAGATCGGCAAGCCCGCCCACCACAAGCACGAAGGTCATGCCCACGACGACGATGCCGACGATCGCCATGGAGGTCAGTACATTGACGAAATTGCCTGCCGTGAAGAAGACCGGGCTGGCCAGCGAGCCGTAGATCAGCACCGCCAGGATCGCGATCGCAAGCCCGCCACGGGACAGGAGATCGACCAGAGGGCTTCCGCCCCGAAAACGTTCGTTCGTTGTGTCTTGCTGCATCTGTATCGGGACGTCCGTCACGCTGCCTCCTCCCCGGTGGCAAGCGCCATGATCCTCTCCTCGCTCAGGGCCGCGCGCTCGACGGGTGCGGCAGCATGGCCGTCCCGCATCACCACGACGCGGTCGCACACGCCGAGAACCTCGGGCAGTTCCGACGAAATCATCACCACCGCCATGCCGCCGGCGACGAGTTCGCCGATGATGCGGTGGATTTCGGCTTTCGCGCCCACGTCGACGCCGCGCGTCGGCTCATCGAGGATGAGCACCGAAGGGCTGGCAGACAGCCATTTGGAAATGACGGCCTTCTGCTGGTTGCCGCCCGAAAGAAGGCTGATGCGCCGTTCCGGGTCCGGCGGCACGATGGAGAATTCCTTCGTGTATCGGTCGGCCAGCTTACGGTCGGCGCTCATGCTCACGCGGCCGAAGCGGGACAGCTTGCGCAGCACCGGCAGGCTGATGTTCTCGCGCACGCTGAGCGAGGGGACGATACCGTCGTCCTTGCGGTCTTCCGGCACATAGGCGATGCCCGCGCGCATGGCAGCCGCCGGCGACTTGATTGTCACAGCCTTGCCGCCGATCTCGATCCGGCCCTCGGTGGCGCGTGCCAGGCCGAAGATGGCCCTTGCCAGCTCCGTGCGCCCTGCCCCGACAAGCCCGGTAAGCCCGAGGATTTCGCCCGACCGCACCTCGAAGCTCACATCGCGAAAATTGTAGCCGTCGCCGAGGCCGATCACCTTCAGCACCGGCGAGCCAATGTCCGACGGCGTCTTCGGGAAGACGTTGGTGACTTCGCGCCCGACCATCAGCCGGATCATCTCCGCAGCCGTGATCCCGTCGGCAGGCCGCGTGTCGATCATGCTGCCGTCGCGCAGGATCGTCACGTCGTCGGCGATCTCCAGCACCTCCTTGAGGCGATGGCTGATGTAGATGATGGCAATGCCTTCCTGCTTCATCTTGCGTAGGATGCGGAACAGTGCCGCCGTCTCGTGCTCGCTCAGGCTCGAGGTCGGCTCGTCGAGAACGATGATGCGCGGCTTGGCGGCATAGGCCTTGGCGATCTCGACAAGCTGCTGCTGGCTGATCGACAGGTCGCCGAGGCGCGCCTTCGGGTCGATGGCCGCGCCAAGTTCGTTGAGGATGACTTCGGTGTCGCGCACCATGGCCGCCTTGTCGGCAAGGCCCCACTTTCGTGGCATGCGGCCGAGATAGACGTTTTCGGCAACCGTGAGGTCGGGAACAAGATTGAGTTCCTGATGAACCATGCGGACGCCGAGTTTCTGGGCATCGGCGGGCTTGCGCATGCGCACTTCGACCCCGGCAATCTCCGTCGTGCCGGTCGTGGGCAGGTAGGTACCGCTCAACACCTTCATCAGCGTCGACTTGCCGGCGCCGTTTTCGCCGACGATCGCATGGACGCGGCCGAACTCGACCGTCAGGGTGACGTTCGAAAGCGCCTTGACGCCCGGAAAAGTCTTGCTGATCCCCCGCATGCGGAGGGCCGTTGCCGCAGCCGACATACCCTTCCTCCCGATCGCGCGCCCCTGCCCTTCGTTCCGGTATCGGATGCGCATTGTTCTATTACACTAATATAATACCCTGCGCAAGCAAGCGCCCGGGCTTTCTTCCCGCCTTAGATTGAAAGACCGTAGAAGCGTACGGCATTCAGGCCGTAGACCGCGCCCCGTTCGGCTTCGCTCAGTCGACCGTCGAGGATCGCGCGCAGCGCCTGCAGTGCCTCGGCATAACTCCCCGCCTGAAGGCAAACCGGCCAGTCGCTGCCGAACATCAGCCGTTCGGAGCCGAACAGTCCGGCGACACGATCGACATAGGGCTTGAGGTCTGCCGGCTTCCAGGCCCGGTGATCGGCCTCTGTAATCATTCCCGAAAGCTTGCAAAGCACATTTGGAAATGCAGCTACGGCGGCCATATCCTCGGCCCAGCCGCCGAACGCGCCGGATGCGATATCCGGCTTCGCGATATGGTCGATGACAGCCTTCAGCCCCGGCACCGCTTCCAGCGCGCGAGCGACATGCGGCAGATGCCGGGGATGAACGAGTATATCGAACGCGATGCCACGTTCCGCCAGCAGCTTCAGATTAGCGAGCACTGCGGGTCGCAGGATGTAGGCATCGTCGTCAAGGTCTTGCAGCATCGGCCGCAGGGCGACGAATTTGGGCTGCCGCGCAAGTGCGTCGAGCTTCGTCCCGAAGCCACCATCCTCCATGTCGAGCCAGCCGACGACGCCGGCGACGAACGGCGTTCGCTCCGCCAGCTCGAGCAGGAACGCGGTCTCCGCCTCGGTCTGCGCGGCCTGCACCACAACCGTCGCGTCTACGCCGGCCTTGCGCAGCAGCGGCGCAAGGTCGTCGGGCATATAGTCGCGGTAGAGTGGCTCGCCCATCTCGGGCGACATCCAATGATAGTCGCCGCGCCCGACCTGCCAGAAATGATGATGGGCATCGATAACGGGAGCGGCGGCCATCTGGATCCCCTACGCGTCCGCGCGGAATGTCTGCTTCTGGGTTCCGAGGCCCTCGATGCCGAGTTCGACGACATCGCCGTCCTTGAGATAGCGCGGCGGCTTCATGCCCATGCCGACGCCGGGCGGTGTGCCGGTCGAGATGATGTCGCCGGGAAGCAGCGACATGAACTGCGACAGGTAGGAGACCAGATGCGCGACGCCGTAGACCATCGTCCTCGTCGAGCCGTCCTGCATCGTCTCGCCATTGACCTTCAGCCACATGCCGAGGTCCTGCGGATCGGCCACCGCGTCGCGCGTCACCAGCCAAGGCCCGATCGGGCCGAACGTGTCGCAGCTCTTGCCCTTCGTCCACTGGCCTTGCCGCTCGGTCTGGAACGCACGCTCGGAAACGTCATGCGCCACGCAATAGCCGGCGACGTAATCCATCGCCTCGGCTTCCGTCACGTATTTCGCGGGCTTGCCGATCACCACGCCGAGTTCGACCTCCCAGTCGGTCTTCTCCGATCCGCGCGGGATCAGCACGTCGTCGTCGGGACCGACGATCGCCGAGGTCGCCTTCATGAAGATCACCGGCTCGGACGGCACCGCCATACCCGACTCCGCGGCATGATCGGCATAGTTGAGGCCGATGCAGATGAACTTTCCGACGCCGGCAACGCAGGGTCCGATGCGCGGGTTGCCGGCAACGAGCGGCAGGCTCTTGGGATCGGTCTGCGACAGCGCCTTCAGCGCATCGGGATGCAGATGCTCGCCCGCCACGTCTGCGATCACGCCGGAAAGATCGCGGATATTGCCATCGGCATCGATCAGGCCCGGCTTCTCCGCACCGGGCTCGCCAAAACGAACAAGCTTCATGACTGGTCTCCCGAATAAAATGATCAGTAGGTGGCGCGGCCGCCGGAAAGGTCGAAAACCGAGGCGGTGGTGAAGCTGTTTTCCTTCGTCACCAGCCAGGCAACCATGTTCGCGGCCTCGTCCACCTCGAGGAACCGCGCGCGCGGGATCTTCGACAGCATGTAGTCGATATGCTCCTGCTTCATCTGGTCGAAGATCGGCGTGCGCGCGGCCGCAGGCGTGATGCAGTTGACGGCGATGTCGAAGCCGGCCAGTTCCTTGCCGAGCGATTTCGTCAGGCCGATCACCGCCGCCTTCGAAGCTGAATACGCCGAGGCATTGGGGTTGCCTTCCTTGCCGGCGATGGAAGCCACATTGACGATGCGGCCATAGTTCTGCGCCTTCATTGACGGCACGACGGCCCGGTTCACGTAGAACGTGCCGTTGAGGTTGATGTCGATCACCCGCCGCCACTCGTCCAGCGGATACTCGTCGAGCGTATGATTGGGGCCGGCAATACCGGCGGAATTGACGAGGATCGACACCGGCCCGAGCTGCTTTTCAGTCTGCTGATGCGCAGCATTGACGGCATCGGCGTCGGTGATGTCGACAACCACCGTCTCGACGCCCGCGCCGAGTTCGGCCTTCGCCGCAGCCAGCCGCTCGCCACCGATGTCCCAGAGGCAAACCTTCGCACCGGAGGCGAGGATACGCTTGGCAAAGGCGAAACCCAGTCCCTGAGCGCCCCCTGTGATGACGGCAACCTGGCCTTCTAGATCCAACTTGTTCATTGCCCGAACCTCCCGAATCGTCGTGTCGTGTGCCTTGCCCAGCCTGTCCTGCGCATCGGCTTTTCCTGCATTGCTCTTGCATATTACACTAGTATAATGCAAGCCTTGAAACGCCACGTGATGGCCTCGTGCAGGCCGGTTACCGCCATCGTGGCGGAAAACATGTCGTGAGGACGGGACCATAGTTTCGAAATCGCCTGACCAGCCAACCGAAGACCGGCTGTCCGCATTCCTCGGCGGCGTGGCGCTCAACAGGGCGATACCGCTGCGCGACCAAGTCTATTCGCTCGTCCGCAAGGCTATCGTCACCGGCAAGCTGGCACCCGGAGCCCCCATCAACGAGATCGAGATCGCAACGCGGCTGGGCATCTCGCGCACGCCAGTCCGCGAGGCGGTCAAGAAGGTCAGCGACGAGGGCCTCGTCGAGGTCTTCGCGCAGCACGGTACCTTTGTCGCCGACATCCGCCGCGAGCAGGTGGAAGAAGCCTACATCATCCGCATCGCGCTGGAGTTGGAGAGTATCAGGCGCGCGGCGGAGCGCATAACGCCGTCTCATGTTCAGGACCTCGAGGACATCGTCAACGCGCACGAGACGGCGGTGAAGCGCTCGCGCTACGACGAGGCGATTGCCCGCGACGACGACTTCCACCGCTACATCGCCGAGGTCAACGGCCTGCATATGCTGTGGAAGGTGGTCGACATCTCCAAGGCGCAGATGGATCGATGCCGCCTGCTGACCCTGCCGAGCCCCGGCGCGGGCCAGGAGACGATCGCCCAGCACCGCGCGATCCTCGAAGCGCTGGCGCAACGCGATCAGGACGCGTCGATGCGGGCCTTGAAGACCCATCTCCAGACGTCGCTCGACAATACGCTCGCCTATCTCGACGCAACGATCGGCGACCGCGCATCCTGACCTGGGCGCCGCGGAAGACAAAGACAAACGACCGGAGGAATGCAGGTGAAGGTTTCGCAACGCAGGGCCGTCGGGCGGGCAGGCCTGGAGCTGACGGCGCTGGGACTGGGCTGCGCCGCTTTCGGCGGGCTCTACCGGCCGATCGCCGCCACCGACGCGCTGGCTGCGCTGCGCGCTGCCTGGCAGGCAGGCATTCGCCATTTCGACGCCGCTCCCATGTACGGGCTGGGGCGGGCCGAACATCTCCTCGGACACTTCCTGCGCGAGGAAAGCGGCAATGTCGACGAGGCCGTCATCAGCACCAAGGTCGGCCGGCTGATGGCTCTGCCCCGCCCCGGCCGCGAACTGCCGCCGGAGCCGCCGAAGAACCCGTTCGATTCCGGCTGGAACAACGGCCTCGGGTTCCGCGAGGTCTTCGACTACAGCTATGACGGCCTGATGCGTAGCTTCGACGACAGTCAGCAACGCCTCGGCATGCCCGGCATCGATCTTCTTTTCGTGCACGACATCGGCCGCGTCACCCACGGCGAGCGGCACGACAGGACGTGGAAGGATCTCACCGGCGGCGGCTTCCGGGCGCTTGTCGAACTGCGCGAGGCGGGCCTCATCAAGGGCTTCGGCCTCGGGGTCAACGAGACGCAAGCGATCGACGAGGCGATGAACGAGACCGACCTCGACTGCTGCCTTCTTGCCGGGCGCTACACCCTGCTCGACCGGTCCGGTGAGGAACTTCTGGCCAAGGCCCGGTCTCGCAATGTCTCGATCGTGGCGGGCGGCGTGTACAATTCGGGCATCCTCGCCGCGCGCAACGCAGCCGACCGCAAGTTCGACTACCGCGATGCGCCGGCAGAGATGGTGGAGCGTGTCGACCGTCTCGCCGCAATCTGTGCGCGGTTCGACGTGCCGTTGGGCGCCGCGGCGATCCAGTTCCCGATGCGCAATGAAGCGATCACGTCCGTGCTGGTTGGCGCCAGAAGCGTCGACGATGTCACGACCAGCATCGACTGGTTCGAGCGCGAGATACCGGACGCGCTGTGGAACGAGCTCGACGCGGCCGCCTGATACGGCCGCAAGACCTTACATGGTTGCGCCTACCGACCAGGGCACGAATTCGCTATCGCCGTAGCCAAGCTGCTCGGACTTCGTCCGCTCGCCGGATGCCACGGCCAGCACCCGCTGCAGGATTTCCTCGCCTTTCTGCGCCAGCGAGACCCCGTCGAGGACATCGCCGCAATTGATGTCCATGTCCTCGTTCATCTGCTCGTAGATGTAGGAATTGGACGCGAGCTTGAGCGAAGGCGTCGGCTTGCAGCCGAAGGCCGAGCCGCGCCCCGTGGTGAAGCAGAGCACGTTCGCACCGCCGGCCACCTGCCCCGTCGCCGAGACCGGGTCGTAGCCGGGCGTATCCATGAACACCAGCCCCTTGGCCGTGACGGGTTCGGCATAGTCGAAGACACCGTTCAGGTTGGTCGAACCGCCCTTGGCCGCCGCACCCAGTGACTTTTCGAGGATGGTCGTCAGCCCGCCTGCCTTGTTGCCCGGCGACGGGTTGTTGTTCATCTCCATGTTGTGGCGGGCCGTGTAGTCCTCCCACCAGCGGATGCGCTCCGCAAGCTTCTCGCCCACCTGCGTACTTTCGGCCCGGTGCATCAGCAGATGCTCGGCGCCATAGATTTCAGGCGTCTCCGAAAGGATCGCGGTGCCCCCTTCGGCGACCAGCAGGTCGACCGCCACGCCCAGCGCCGGATTGGCGGTGATGCCGGAATAGCCGTCGGAGCCGCCGCACTGTAGCGCGAGCATCAGCTCCGAGGCCGGCGCCTCGCTGCGCGTCGCTTCGTTGACGATCGGCAGCATTTCCTCGATCGCGCGCACGCCCGCTTCCACGGTCTTGCGCGTGCCGCCCACCTCCTGGATCGTCAGCGTGCGGAAGGTCGTGTCCTCGCTGATACCGTAGGACTGCATCCAGCGCGGGATCTGGAATGCCTCGCAACCTAGACCGACCATCAGCACCCCGCCGATGTTGGGGTTGGTCGCGAACCCCCACTGCGTACGCTTGAGCAGTTCATACGCCTCGCCGTGGGTGTCGAGCCCGCAGCCGGTGCCGTGAACCAGCGAGATCACGCCATCGATGTTTGGATAATCTGCGAGGATGCCGGAGCGCGTCACCTGGTCGGCGATGAAGCGCGCGGCACTCGCCGAACAGTTAACCGATGTCAGCACCGCCACATAGTTGCGCGTGCCGTATTTGCCGTTCGCGCGGCGGAAGCCCTGGAAGCTGCGCCGCTTGTCCGCGGCGACGAACGCCGTCGGCTTCGTTTCAGTACCGAAGGCGTAGTCGCGGTCGAAGGCGTGCAGATAGACATTGTGCTCGTGCACCCAGCTTCCCGGTGCGATGTCCTCCTTGGCGAAACCGATCACCTGCCCGTACTTGATCACCGCTGCATCGCGGGGGATCGCCTCCACCGCCATCTTGTGGCCGCGCGGCACGCGCTGCGATGCGGTGACGCCCACGATCGTATCGCCGGCGCTGAAGGGTTCGATTGCCACAACGATGTTGTCGGCATCGGTAAGTCGGAGTGCGCGCGCTGTCGGTGCCGTCAACATATCCTGGAAATCGCCTGAAAACGGGGTTGCAACCCAAAGGGAATGTAAGAATACTAATATAATAGCTCAGGTCGGTCAAGGCGGCTCCCCCTCCCCGACCGGTGCGAGGAGGACTGAGAGAATGCAACGGATGGGTTTGTGCATCGGCCTGAAGGCCAGCGAGATCGAGCGATACCGCGAACTGCACGCGGCCGTCTGGCCCGACGTGCTGGCCGCCATCTCGACAGCCAACATCCGCAACTACTCGATCTTCCTCAAGGAGCCGGAAAACCTGCTCTTCGCCTACTGGGAATATGTCGGCACGGATTTCGAGCGCGACACGGCGATCATGCGCGAAAACCCCGCCATGCAGGAATGGTGGAAGATCTGCGACCCGCTGCAGCAGCCGCTCGAGACCCGTCGCGACGGCGAATGGTGGGCGGCGATGGAGCCCGTCTTCTTCCACCCGTGAATCCGGGCAGGTCTTCCTCTCTTACAACAGGAAGAAGACGATCGCCGGAAACAGTGCCAGTAGCAGCACGCCGAAAAGCTGGATGCCCACGAACGGCATGATCCCGCGATAGATGTCGCCGATCTTGACCGACCGCGGCGCAGCCCCCTTCAGGAAGAACAGCGCGAAACCGAATGGCGGGGTCAGGAACGACGTCTGCAGGTTGACCGACACCAGGATCGCGAACCAGAGCAGCACCAGGGAACGCTGGTCGGCAACCGGCAGGTGATCGATGCCGAGCGCCGGCGCGAAGTCGGGCGCGAAGCTCGCGATCACCGGCGCGAAGACGGGCAGCACGATCAGCGTGATCTCCAGCCAGTCGAAGAAGAAGCCGAGCAGGAAGATCACCACCATGAGCAGCAGTAGAAGGCTCCAGTGTGTCAGCCCCATCCAGGCGATGAAATCGAGGATCAGGTCCTCGCCGTAAAGCGCGCGGAACACGTAGGAGAAGGCGGTCGCGCCCGCGAAGATCAGGAAGATCATCGCCGAGGTCAGCGCCGTCTGCATGCACACCTTGTCGAGCGATGCCCGCGTCAGCTTGCCGTTGAACCATGCCAGCAGGATGGCCCCGAACGCGCCGATGCCCGACGCTTCTGTCGGCGTCGCCCAGCCGGCAAAGATCGAACCGAGCACGAGCGAAATCAGGAAGACGATCGGCACGAAGCCCTTCACCACCATGCTGACGAGATTGGCAACGCCGATCTCGTCGTCGGCACGCTCCACGGGCGGCGCCTTCTCCGGCCTGAAAGCGGCGATGGAGACGATGTAGGCACAATAGAGGAAAGCCAGCATCAGGCCGGGCAGTATGGCCGCCAGAAACAGGTCGCCCACCGAGATCGCCATCAGGTCGGCCATCATGACCAGCATGACCGAGGGCGGCAGCAGGATGCCCAGCGTGGCGCTGGCCGCGACCGTGCCCGTGCCGAGGCGAACGTCGTACTTCTGCGCGATCATCGCCGGCAGCGCCATCATGGTCAGCATCACAACCGATGCGCCGATAATGCCGGTCGTCGCCGCAAGGATCGTGCCCAGCAGCGTTACGGCAAGGGCCAGCCCGCCGGGCACCCGGCGCAGCATCACCTGCAGCACGCGCAGCAGGTTGCTCGCCACCTGGCTCTGCTCGAGCATGATGCCCATGAAGATGAAGCAGGGAACGGCCACCAGGATCTGGTTGTTGGCCGCCGTCTGCCACAGCCGTTCCACGAAGAGGTAAAGCTCGGACGTATGCATCACTCCGAGGCCGATGCCGCCCAGCGCGAAAAGCAGGGCAAGCCCGCCAAGCACGAGCCCTACCGGAAAGCCGGTGAACACGCACAGCGCCAGCGCCACGAACATGTAGCCGCCGAGATAGTCGTAGAGATGATTGTAGATCGCGGTCATGACGAAACTTCACCGGGCTTGGCTTCGTCTGCGGCTTCCGGCGGATGCCCCACCATGTCGAGACGCCGCAGCGCTTCCTGGCGCAGCGCAGAAGAACCGAACAGATAGACGGCGAGCCGCATCAGCGTCGACAGCAGCGACGCCATCAGCAGGGCTGCGCCGATCAGCACGAAGGACTTGATGATCCAGCGGTTCGGCAGTCCTGTCATCGCCGGAGACCCTTCCCCTTGCAGGAAGGCCTTTTCGACGAAGAACCAGGATTGATAGATCAGCACCCCGCAATAGGGGATCGCCAGTACGAGAAGCGCGATCAGCTCCAGCCATCCGCGCCGGCGTTCAGACTGGCGCTCGCGCCAGATGTCGACGCGTACATGCGTGCCGTTGAGATAGGCCAGCCCGTAGGCGAGCAGGAAGATGACGGCATGCAGATGCCACTCCATCTCCTGCAGCTTCGTCGGAGACAGGAAATCGTAGAGCCAGCTGTTCATCACGAACTGCTGGATGAAGATAATCTTCCGCGTGACGACATCGTAAACGATGATCAGGATCAGCGGGATGATGAGCCATGAGCCCACGCGCCCGAAAAAGGCGCATATCCGCTCCAGAATGTCGGATGCGGCGAGGAAAGAACGCATCATGTGCTCCAATCGAATGCCGGATCGCGCGCCCGCGGAAGAAGAGGCGCGCCGCTGCCGGCGCGCCTCCGACGGTTATTTCAGGTAGGCGCGCTCGCCCCAGACCTTGTAGTTCTCGCGGAACGCCGCAAGGCTTTCCCAGACGCGAGCGGAATCGGCGTTGGCGCCGGTCTCCGCGTCCAGCACCTTCTCCCACGCGGTACGGAATGCGTCGAGCATCTCCTGCGGCCATTCCATGGTCGCCACACCGTCGGCCTCGTTCTGCTGCATGATCTCGTACTGGCCAGCCTCGCCATCGGCAAACTGCTGCACCAGCGCGCTTTCGCAGGTCAGCTCCACAGTGCGCTTCTGGCTGTCGCTGAGCTTGTCCCAGCTATCCTTGTTGATCAGGAGCTCCTGGACAGTGGACTGCTGGTGCCAGCCGGGGAAGTAGTTGAACTTGGCGATCTGGTAGAAGCCCAGCCCACGGTCGATTGAGGGAACCGACTGCTCGGCGCCGTCGAGCGTGCCAAGCTCCAGCGCCTGATAGACTTCGCCCGGCGCCAGGAGCTGCGTGGAAACGCCGAATTCCTCCATCACCTTGGCGCCGAGGCCGAGGAAGCGCATCTTGATGCCGCGCAGGTCCTCGAGCGTCTTGATTTCCTTGCGGAACCAGCCACCGCTTTCCGGAGGCAGGATACCGCACGGCAGCATGTGGATGTTGTCACGCGCGTAGAATTCCTGCGCGAGCTCCAGCCCGCCGCCATGGCGGAGCCAGGCGAGCATCTCGCCCGCACCGGGGCCGAACGGCACGGCAGCGAAGAACGCATAGGCCGAGTTCTTGCCGACGTTGAAGCCCGGAGAACCGTAGGCGGCATCGACGGCCCCTTCGGAAACCGCGTCGTAATACTGCGTTCCGGCGACGATCGCGCCCGGCTCGAAGACGCGGATGTCGAAATTGCCGTCGGTCAGCGTTTCTACGTCCTCGGCGATGTTCCACGCGGTCGGGCCGGCAATCGGCATGGCCTGCGCATAGGCGGAATGAACCCGCCAGCGCAGGCGCTCCTGTGCGTCGGCCACGGTGGTCATCCCCACGGCCAGGGCAAGCGCAAAGCCGCCGGCGGCTGCAAAATTCTTCATTTCGAACTCCTCTCTCGTTTCCTCCGGCTGCCCCCGATCAGGCCTGGCCGAACTCCTCTTCGAAGTCATGGAACCGGTCGTACCCGACCATGCCCATGAACTCGTCATACGTCGCCATGCCCGATGCCGCCGCGATCGTTGTCCCGTCGTTCTTCAGCGTGTCGAGTATGGTTTTCGCCGCCCTGGCGGCGGCAAGCAGGGTCGAAAGCGCGTAGAACACGATGTCGAAACCCATCTCCTGAATGTCGTTCGCCGTCAGCTTCTGGACCTCGTTGCCGTCCATGATGCTGAGAACCTTCCGCCCTGAAACGCCCCGCGCGATGGCCTCGGCCTGCGCGATCGTGCGCACCCCGTCCACGAAGACGAGGTCGACGCCCGTCTCCGCATAGAGGTTGGCGCGGTGGACCGCTTCCTCGATCCCGTGGACGCCCAGCGCGTCCGTACGCGCGATCAGCAGCATGTCGGACTTGCCGCGCGCGCTCACCGCGCCCTTGAGCGTGCGAACCTGGCTTTCGGCGGAAACGAGCTGGATGCCCGCGAGCTGGCCGCAGCGCTTCGGCAATGTCTGGTCCTCAAGATGGATCGCGGCGACACCCACCTGCGCATAGTCCTCGACGGTACGCAGCAGGTTGTTGGCGCCGCCATAGCCCGTATCGGCATCGGCAATCACCGGCAGCGAGGTCGCTCGCACCATGCGCCGCGCGTGATCGATCATCTCGCTTTGCGTCATGAGGCCAAGGTCTGGCATGCCCAGCGTGGTGGCTGTCGCGCCGAAGCCGGTCATGTAGACGGCCGGGAAGCCCGCCTGCTCGACGAGACGTGCCGTCAGCACGTCCGATGCGCCCGGCGCCTGTATGAGCTTGCCCGCGGCAAGAAGGTCTTTCAATGTCGGCATCGGAAACTCATGTCTGGATCAGCGGCCGCCAGCCACGTCGAGTACGCTGGCGCTGATGTAGGAGGATGCGGGCGAAAGCAGCCACACGGCCGCCTCCGCCACTTCGGCGGGAGCGCCCAGCCGCTGCAGCGGGATGACATCGGCCAGCGCGGCGACGGCGGCCGGATCGCCAAGCGAATCAAGCTGGATTTCGGTGTCGATGATGCCGGGCGCGAGCGCGTTGACGCGCACATGCGGCGCAAGCTCCTTGGAGAAGGCATGCGTCAGCGTGACGATCGCGCCCTTCGTCGCGGCATAGGCCATGTTGCCGACCATGCCACCGGTGCGGGCCGCAATCGACGCCATCGAGACCACCGAGCGATCCGCAAAGCTGCCTGCGCGCGCTGCAAAGGCGGAGGTGACGTAGAAGACGCTCTTGAGGTTGACCGAAAGGACGCGTTCGAGCTCCCCCGCGTCCAGATCGGCAAGCGTCATGCGCTTTCCGATGATGCCGGCATTGTTGACGAGATGGGCGATACCGCCCCACTGGCTCTGGACGAGATCGGCCGCCGCGTCGACCTGAGCCTTGTCGCTGACGTCCACGACCTGAGTCAGCACACGCTCGTCATGGCGGTCGGCCAGTTCTGCGAGGCGATCCTCGCGAACGTCCCACACGGCAACGCGCGCGCCGGCCGCCACCAGCTTTTCGGTGATCGCGCGACCGATGCCCGAAGCACCGCCGGTCACAAGAGCCACACGCCCATCGAAAGACGATGCGAACGCGGTCTCGCTGGCTGTTGAAGACATCACCCCTCCCGTTTGCGGCTGGTCAGCCGACGGCGGCGGTATTAGCATATCAGAACTAGTATGCAATCCATTTATGCAATTTGCTCTGGTCAAGGCAGCTTCGGTGCCGCAAAACAGGGCAGGAAACGACGCGGCCGGCCACTATCGCAACGGCACCGCCGCGCAACGATGTTGGGAACGTATGGCCGCATTCACAATTCCACAGGGGAAATCATCGCTCGCCGTCACCGTCGCGGCCAGCATTCGCGACGCGATCGTGAACGCGAAGTTCGGCTTCGGCGAAGCGCTTTCGGAGGAGAACCTGGCCGCCGCCTTCGAGGTTAGCCGCACGCCGGTGCGCGAGGCTCTCAACCTGCTGCAGCTCGAGGGATTGGTTTCGATCGTCCCGAAATCAGGCACCTACGTGTTCACGCCCACGCTGGAGGACATCTCGGAGATCTGCGAATACCGCGCGGTTCTGGAGACCCACGCGGCAGAGCTCGCAGCCCGCGATAATCCTGAGGCCCTGGCTGCAGAGCTGACCGCGCTCGCCGACGAGATGGAGGCGGCGATGAAGGCGCAGGACATCCCGCTCTACGGCCGCCTCGACAGCCGCTATCACGAGGCGTTCTTCGAGAACGCGCGCAACCGCTATCTGGTCATGGGCTTCCAGATGATCATGGGCCGCGTCGCCACGCTGCGTACCCAGCTCGCGCTGCATGCCCGCAACGAGCCCGAACGCTCCTACGGCGACCACCGCCGCATGGTCGAGCTCATTCGCAAGGGCGACACGGCCCGGCTGAAGCAGGTGCTGCGCGCCCATATCCGCCGTACCCAGGACAACTACATGCAGGCGTTCCAGGCGAACCCGATCCGCCCGCTCACCGCGCGGGAAGCGATGCGCAGGAAGCTTGGCCCGCTGAAATCGTGAGGCGCGGCTGTCGGCGATCCCGCCTCAGATGAGCCCGGCACTCGCGAGATCGCGCATGAACCGGCTGGCGCCATAGGTCCACGGCGTGCATTCGGTCGAAAGCTGGACGCGGTTGATCAGCGTCCCGAGCTTCGGCCAGGAAATCTCGACGCTATCGCCCGCATGGTGCGTGAACCCCCGGCCCGCTTCGCCGCGATCCTTGGACGGCACGAACATGGTGCCGAGATAGAGCGCCATGCCGTCGGGATACTGATGATGACGGCCCATGGCGGCCGCGACGAGCTCTTCCGGCGCGCGGCTGATCTCCGACATCGAGCTCGACCCTGCCAGCTCGAACCCGTCCTCGCCGCGCACGTGAAGCCGCACCTCCGCCTGCTTCACGTCATCGAGCGAGAACGTGTCGTCGAACAGACGAATGAACGGACCCAGCGCCGCCGAAGCGTTGTTGTCCTTGGCCTTGCCGAGCAGCAGCGCCGAACGCCCTTCCACGTCGCGCAGGTTGACGTCGTTCCCCAGCGTCGCGCCGACGATGCGGCCCTCGCTGGAGGCGATCACGGCCACTTCCGGCTCAGGATTGTTCCAGGTCGAAACCGGATGCAGCCCCACATCGGCGCCGAAACCGACCGACGCGAGCGGCTGGCATTTGGTGAAGATTTCGGCATCTGGCCCGATGCCCACCTCGAGATATTGCGACCACGCGCCCCGCTCGATCAGGCGCTGCTTGATCGCCATCGCCTCCGGCGAACCGGGCTTGAGTTTCGAAAGGTCGTGACCGATGTGTTGCGCGATGTCGGCGCGGATCGAATCCGCCTTGTCCGCATCGCCGCGCGCCTGTTCCTCGATCACGCGCTCGAGCAGCGACACGACAAAGGTGACGCCGGAGGCCTTCACCGCCTGCAGGTCCACAGGCGAGAGCAGGTGCGGCCTGGCCTTGTCCCTCGCCGCCTGGTGGCTATTGGCTTCGATCTCTGCGACAGGCCCAAGCGAGCGGCCAACGCACGACGCCACATACCCAACCGGATCGGTCATCTCGCAGATGTCGCGCACCGTCGGCGCATCCCGCGCTGTGATGTCGTGCACCTCCCCGTCGCGAACGGTCACGACCAGCGGATGAGCGCGGTCGGCGACGCGGGCGCGGCCGACAAGCGTGCCTTCGCCGGGTGTGGCTGTTGTTGTGCTCACGAAATCCCCTCCTCCTGCTGATGAAGCGCGCGCACTATTGCCTTTTTGATTGCCAAGGCAAAGGGCCATAGCGGATTTGCGGCAAGGTTCCCTCCGATCGCAATCGGCATTGCGCTCGTGGCTGGATGTGCCAGACTTGCCCGTCACCAGCAAGAAAGCACACCGCCATGAGCCTCTATCTGCTTGCCCTGCTCGCGGGCATCGTCACCGGCCTGCGCACGGTAATGGCGCTGGCGGCTTTGAGCTGGGCCGCCTATCTCGGCGTGCTGCCGCTCGGCGGTAGCTGGCTCGGCTGGCTTGGCCATTGGCTGACGCCCTGGCTTCTCACCGCTGCGGCGGCTCTCGAACTTGTCGGCGACAAGCTGCCATCGACGCCCAGCCGCAAAGTGCCCCCTCAGTTCGGCGCACGCCTGGTAGTCGGCGCGCTGTGCGGCGCTGCCATCGGCCTGCCGGCCGGCGCATGGATCGGTGGCTTGCTCGCCGGCCTCCTCGGCGCGGCGATCGGCACGCTGGGTGGCGCGGCGGCCCGCGCCCGCCTCGCCGCGCTGTTCGGGCGCGACCTGCCCCCAGCACTTGTCGAGGACGCGGTCGCGATCGTTGCCGCACTTCTTCTTTTGGGAATTCTCAGGTGACCACCAGCTACGACGCCATCATCATCGGCGCCGGCCAGGCAGGCCCCTCGCTTGCTGCGCGCCTGGCCGGTTCCGGCATGAAGGTGGCGCTTGTCGAGCGCAAGCTTGTCGGCGGCACCTGCGTCAACACCGGCTGCACCCCCACCAAGGCCATGGTCGCGAGCGCCTATGCTGCTCACATAGCCCGTCGCGCCGGCGACTACGGCGTTCGCGGCGTCGGAGAGATCACCGTCGACATGAACGCCGTGAAGGCGCGCAAGGACGCTATCGTCGAAGCCTCGCGCAACGGCCTCGTCGAATGGCTGCAGGGCACGGAAAACCTCACCTTGATCGAGGGCCACGCCCGCTTCACCTCCTCCAACGAACTCACGGTTGCGGACAACCGGATCGCGGCCCCGCGCATCTTCCTCAACGTCGGCGGGCGCGCCTCTGTGCCCGATTACCCGGGCACAGAGGAGATCGGCTACCTCACCAATTCGACCATCCTCGACCTCGATGAATTGCCGGCCCACCTCGTGATCGTGGGCGGCGGCTATATTGGTCTCGAATTCGCGCAGATGTTCCGCCGCTTCGGTGCGCAGGTCACCGTGGTCGAGCGCGGCGCGCGGCTGCTTCCCCGCGAAGACGAGGATGTCGCGCAGGCCATCCACGACATGTTGGTGGATGAGGGCGTGACCATCCGTCTCAACGCCGATTGCATCTCGTTCGAGCGGCGTGGAGACAGCAAGGTCGTGGGCGTGAGCTGCACGCAGGGCGAGCCGGAAGTCGTTGGCAGCCACGTTCTGCTCGCCGTCGGTCGTACGCCCAATACGGACGATCTGGGCCTCGATGCCGCGGGCGTCGAATGCGACAAGCGCGGCTACGTCACCGTGGACGACGAACTGCGCACCAGCGTGTCCGGCATCTGGGCGCTGGGCGACTGCAACGGCAAAGGCGCGTTCACCCACACCGCCTACAACGACTTCGAAATCGCGGCGGAAAACCTGCTCGACAATGCCGGCCGCAAAGTCTCCGACCGACAGACCGCCTACGCGCTCTACACGGACCCGCCCCTCGGCCGCGTCGGTATGAGCGAGACCGAGGCACGCCGTGCCGGTCACTCCATTCTCGTCGGCAAGCGGCCGATGACCCGCGTCTCCCGCGCCAAGGAGAAGGGCGAGACCGTCGGCCTGATGAAGATCGTCAGCGACGCTGCAACCGGCAAGCTGCTCGGCGCGGCGATCCTCGGCGTCGGCGGCGACGAGGCCGTGCACGCCGTGCTCGATCTCATCCATGTCGGCGCGACGGCGGAAACGCTTCGGCGCGCCGTCCACATTCATCCCACCGTGGCCGAACTGCTGCCGACGCTGGTGGCGGAACAGAAGCCCGCCTGACGCTCAAGGCCTGAAACCCGACTGGCGGGAACGACACCATGTCGTCTAGCGTTGGCGGCACATGATTCTTGTCGTCGTCATTCTTCTCGCCGTCTGTATCGGCATACCTTTGGGCTATGCTTGGCGCATCTGGCGCCTGTCGGAACACTCCCGCGTTGCATGGCTGCTCGTGGTCGCCGACTCTGCCGTCTTCGTGGCGCTCGTTATGCTTGTCGGCCGATGGGATATTGCCGGCTACTATACACGCTTCGTGCTGCTGGCCCTGCTGGCGGTGGCCGTTGTGCTTTCATTGCTGCGCCATGCCCGCCTGCCGTGGCTGCCGGCTGACGGCACCTCGATCTGGCGCCAGCACTGGCCCACGGCCGGCTCGCTGGCGCTGTTTTGCGCAGCGCTGGTCTACGTGCTTCTGGGCCTGCGGACGCCGGCCGGCACGCGAGACCTGGCGTTTCCGTTGCAGGGCGGCACGTTTGTTGTCGGGCAAGGTGGCAGCATCACGCTGTTGAACCACCATGCCAGCCATAGCGAGCAGCGCTACGCTGCCGACATCACCGCGATCGGCCCCGCCGGCTTCCGGGCCAGTGGCATCCTGCCCCAGGACGTTGCCAGCTACGAGATTTATGATGCTCTGGTCGTGAGCCCTTGCGAAGGCACGGTGCTGGCTGCCGTCGACGGCTTGCCCGACCTCCCGCCGCCCGAAAGGGACGGAGACAATGCGGCAGGCAATCACGTCGTACTCGACTGCGGCGACATCGACGTCGAGATCGCGCATTTGCGGGAGGGCTCGGTGGCCGTCGAACCCGGCGACACCCTGGTGGTGGGAGTGCCCATCGGCCGCATTGGCAATTCCGGCAACACGACCGAGCCGCACCTTCATATCCACGCGGTCGATCCGCAAACGCGAGACGGCGTGGCCGTCACCTTCGACGGGCGCTTCCCCGTCCGCAATCGCATCTACCGCAACTGAAAACGGGCGACCGTCGCCGGCCGCCCGTCATTGTTCAGCAAGCTTGTCTGCCCGCGTTTTATTCGAACATGCCCTTCGGCGTCTCGCCTTCGAGGAACGGTTCAATGAAAGCGTGCAGAAGGTCGACCTGGCCGATGACCGCGGTATGCGAGGTCGCCGGCAGCACCGCAAGACGCGATTCCGGCAGCGGCTTGCCCATGTCGCCCATGGCTCCGCCGCCCAGCAACCGGAACATCGCCACCGCGTGCTCCAGCGTGCTGACGTCGGCGTCGCCCGAGATGATGAGCACCGGCGTTTCAAGATCTTTGACGTCGTCTTCCCATGCCATCGGCTCGTGCTCGAGCTGGATCAGCTTCTCGACCAGCGCGGGGAAGCCGTCGGGATTGGCTGCAAGCTCGCGGTATTCGGCGGCAAACGGCATGTCGAGGAACATCTCCACGGTCATCTGCGGAATGAACGCCGTAAACTCCGGCTGCCAGCCTTTGGCGTCATAGGCGACGGAAGCGGCCGCCAGCTTGTTCACCTTCTCTGGATGACGGATGGCAAGCTGCAGGCCCGCAGCGGCCCCCATCGAATAGCCGAACACATCGGCCTTCTCGAGGCCCACCGCATCCATGAACGCAGCCACGTCATCCGCAAGGTTAGGGTAGGTGATCGGCCGGTCTATGTCGCTCGTACGGCCGTGCCCCTGGAACTCCAGCGCATAGACCTTATGGGTCTCGGCCAGCTTGCCGACAATGCCGCCCATCGAGGGAATATTCATGTAAGCGCCATGAAGCACGACCAGCGGGTCGCCCTCGCCGGACACCTCATAATACATCTGCATCCCGTTGACCTCGACGCGGTCACCCACCGGCTCGGTCTGTGCGAAGGCGGGGGCGGTCATCAGCAGGATGGCTGCGGCAAAAGTGGTGCGGAACATGGTCGTCTCCTCGGATATTCGGTTTGGCTGCCACTAGGACGCACGACGCAGCCACCTCCCGACACTCGACCCTGAACTTTTTCTAGCGAGGGTATTCGAGCTCCATGGCAACCACGTCGGTCGTGCGTCGGCCATAGCGCTGCTCGATCGCCTGCAAGGTTGCATCGAGCGCCTGCGCCGGCTTCGCATCCGAGAAATCGGCGACCCGTTCGTCGCCTCGCCAGCTTCCCGTTCGATCGGGCACGATCCGCGCGCCGTTTCTGCTTGTGATCGGCCCCTCGGCAAAGGTCCGCGCTTTCGAACGGTAGGTCCGCGACCATGCATCGGCAACCAGCGCCAGCGAAACCTCGTCCACACCCTCCTCCAGCGCAATGGCGAGCTGCTCGCGATTCCAGAACGTCGCACTGTTGCCGATCACGGTCCGCGCGAAACTACGGTTGAAACGGAAGGCACCGCTGGCATGGCGCGCGTCCCACGTATCGACGCCGAGACCCCGCGCGACTTCCACGGCCTTGTCCCGCCCGGCAATTGCCTCGATCAGCGTCAGCATCATCGGCATCGACGCTGTGATGCCGGTCGTCGTCGCCACGTTCCCGTCGACAACGAAGCGCCGGTTGGCCACGTGTTCGATGGTCGGGCTGCGCTTGAGCAGTTCGGTGAGGTAATACCAGTGTGTGGTGGCCTGCCGCCCATCGAGCAGCCCGGCCGCCCCCACCACCTTGGCCCCGACGCAGACGCCGATGACGATCGCGCCCTTGGCCGACTGTCCCCTGATCCAGTCGAGTGCGGCCGGGTCGTCGTCGCGGCTCATCGCCGGCACGATCACATAGTCCGCGCCCTCGGGATATTGTGCGTCGAAAGCCGCGATCGTCGTATCCGGCTCCACCGTCAGCGCCGGATAGAGCGAAACCGGCCCCTCCTGCGTCGCCACCAGCGACACGTCCGCTATGTCCGCGCGGCGCAGGATACCGTAGGGCATCAGATAGTCGGTGGTCTCCGTGGCGTCGTTGATACCGATGATCGCGATCACCGGCCGCTCGCGCTTGGGCGGCTTCAGCGCCGCCAGCATCGCCTGCGTTTCCTCGGGCGGCACCGCCGACGCCGCCATGGCGGGCGGAGCCGGCGGCAGGCTGTAGAGCCAGCCCAGCCACGCTAGGGCGGCAACGGCAACCAAGCCCAACACGCCCAGCGAAATCATCTTCACGCTCATCCTGCGTCTCCATTACCGCAAACCGCGAAACTTGACGCCAATTCTACCGCTGCTACGATTTGGCCGAAATGACATAAATCAGGCAAAAACTGCCATGAGCCGAGCCGTTGCCATCATCCTCCATCCCGGCTTCCAGATGCTGGACGTGACCGGGCCGGTCGCCGCTTTCGAGATCGCCAACCGGTTTCGCCCTAGCAGCTACACGCTGACCGTGCTCGCGCCGGAAGGCAGCGGTCGGGTGCAAAGCTCCTCCGGGCTCGATCTCGACGCCGCGCCGCTCGACGACGCCGAATACGACACGGTTCTGGTTTCGGGCGGTGAGATCGTGCGGTCGATGGCCGCGATGCAGGAGATCGTCGGCTGGCTGCCGCAGGCAAAGGCGCGCCGCATCGCAAGCGTCTGCTCCGGCGCCTTCTTCCTGGCCGAAGCGGGCCTGCTGGAGGGCCGTCGCGCGACCACGCACTGGGAAAGCACCGAACACTTCGCACGCCGCTACCCGGATATCCGGCTGGACGCGGAACGCATCTTCATTCGCGACGGCGATGTCTGGACGTCCGCCGGCATCTCGGCCGGGATCGACCTGACGCTTGCCCTTATCGAGGATGATCTGGGATCGGACATTGCCCGCCGCATCGCCCAGCAGCTCGTCGTGCATCAGAGGCGACCGGGCGGTCAGTCACAGTTCTCCGCGATTGTCGAGCTGGGTGGGCGCAGCGGCCGCTTCGCCGCGCTGATCGACTGGATGCGCGCCCATATCGCCGAACCTTTGACGGTGGAGCGTCTTGCGGATCGCGCCGCGATGAGCCCCCGCAATTTCGCGCGCGCTTTTACTGCCGAGACCGGCACAACGCCGGCCAAAGCGGTAGAGCGGCTACGGCTGGAAACCGCAAGAACGGCGGTGGAATCGAGCGCGCGCCCGCTCGACGAGATTGCCGTATCGGCCGGCTTCGGCGATCCCGGACGCATGCGTCGCGCCTTCGTTCGGCAGTTCGGCCTGCCTCCGCATTCAATGCGCCGCGCCGCACGCCAGATGCCCCAAACGGGCCAATAACGCCGGCGAGCGGTCTGACGGCTATTCGGCCGCGAGCCGCCGCGGCTTTGCCGCACGCGTACGCTTCGGCGCCGGCTTTCGATGCTGGTCGGCCAGCGGCGAAACCTCTTCCATCGGCCACGCATCCACGGCAACGACGCGCTGAACCAGCTCGGCGGCCGCAGCCAGCCGCCCGAACTCCGCCGCGTCGATGACGCCGCGCTCGCGTGCTTCCTCGGGGTCGCGGATTTCCGCGGCCCGCATCTTCTTTTCGATCGGCTCCACGTCCATCACCGCCTGGAAGGCATGTTCCAGATCCTTGAGCGCATGGGTCTCGTGGCCTTCGCCGAGATAGAGCCCCGGCGTCAGGCGATCACGCTGCTCCGACGGTGTCATCAGCGTCTCGGCCACCTTGTCCGTCAGCCTGTCGGAAGGCGCGCGATAGGAAATGCCGAACGGGAACGCAACGATGCGCGTCGCCCAGGCCGCCCAGCGCGCCGGCAGATTGTCGAGCACGCCATCGAACGCCGCACAGATGCGCTCCTCGCCATTCACCATGATGTAGTCGACGATGGGACGGTCGATCTTCTGCCGGCCCTCGTCCTCGTAGCGCTTCAGCACCGCGCCCAGCAGGTAGAGTTCGGACAGGATGTCGCCCAGCCGCGCCGAGATCAGTTCCTTGCGCTTCAGCGCGCCGCCCATCGTCAGAAGCGCCAGATCGGAGATCAGCGCGAAGGCCGAGGCATAGCGCGAAAGCCGCTGCCAGTGGTGCGGCATGCCCACATCCTTCGGCGACGGTGCAAACAGCGCGCCCGACCAACCGCGCAGGAATGCACGTCCGGCATTGGCGATCGAATGCCCCGCATGCGCCCAGAAGCTCCGGTCGAATGCGTCGAGGCCCTTGTCCTTGTCGGCCTCCGAAAGCGCCTCCAGTTCCCTCAGCATGTAGGGATGCGAGCGGATCGCCCCCTGGCCGAAGATCATCAGGTTGCGTGTGAGGATGTTCGCGCCTTCGACCGTAATGCCGATCGGCACGGAGCGATACTGCCCGCCCATATAGTTGCGCGGGCCGTCTATGATCGCCTTGCCGCCATGGATGTCCATCGCCTTTTCGATCGACTCCCGCATGCGCTCGGTGGCGTGATACTTCATGATCGCCGAAATCACCGACGGCTTCTCGCCGCGGTCGAGCGCGGCCACCGTCAGCCGCCGCGCCGCGTCGATCAGGTAGGCGTTGGCGGCAAGGTCGGCGAGATGCCGGCGGATGCCCTCGAACATGCCGATCGGCACGTTGAACTGGCGTCGCACGCGCGAATAGGCGCCGGTCGCCCGCGCGCACATTGCCGCCGAGGCCGCGGACTGCGAGGGCAGCGAAATCCCGCGCCCCGCCGCCAGCGCCGTCATCAGCATCTTCCAGCCCTGCCCGACCTGTTCCTGGCCGCCGAGAATCCAGTCGAGCGGGATGAAGACGTCCTTGCCGTAGAGCGGTCCGTTCTGGAAATGGGTGAACTGCGGGATATGACGCTCGCCATGGTTCACGCCCGGCGTCGCTGTCGGCAACAGGGCAACGGTGATGCCGCGCTCCTTCTCGCCACCGAGCAGCCCGTCAGGATCGAAGAGCTTGAAGGCCAGTCCCATCACGGTCGCGACCGGACCCAGAGTGATGTAGCGCTTGTGGAAATTCAGGCGAATGCCGAGCACCTTGCGGCCCTCGTGCTTGCCGTATTCCACGATGCCGCTGTCGGTCATCGCCGCGGCATCCGAGCCCGCATCCTCCGATGTCAGCCCGAAGCAGGGAATCTCCGAGCCGTCCGCCAGCCTCGGCAGCCAATGGTCCTTCTGCGCCTCGGTGCCGAAATGCATCAACAGTTCGCCCGGCCCGAGCGAATTCGGCACCATGACGGTGACGCCGGCCACCACGCTCGCCGATGAGATGGTCCGCACCACCTCGGAATGCATCGTGTTGGAGAAGCCGAGCCCGCCATATTTCTCAGGGATGATCATGCCGAAGAACTTGTTCTTGCGCATGAAATCCCAGACGTCTGGCGGCAGGTCGCGGTCCTGCCAGGCGATCTTCCAGTCGTCGATCATGGAACAGAGTTCGCGCACCGGGCCGTCCATGAACGCCTGTTCGCGCGCCGAGAGTGCTGCGGGCGGCATGTCCAGCAGCTTCTGCCAGTCCGGATTGCCGGTGAAAAGTTCGCCGTCCCACCAGACTGTGCCGGCGTCGATCGCCTCGCGCTCGGTGTCGGAAATCGGCGGCAGCACGCCGCCCGCCCAACGGAAGATGGGCCGGGTCAGATAGTCCCTGCGGAATTCTCGGATACCCATGTCGCTCCCTTCGCTCGGTTTGCCAATGCGGAAACCGCCTGAAAGTTCCCGCGCGGCGGCCTGCCACTTTTGGATGCGGTCATTCGCATGCCAGTCGAACGGCGGCAGCCAGCATAAGCCGCGCCCCGGCCACTGCCGCTTCCCAGTCGGTCCACTCGTCCGGCGCGTGGCTCACCCCGCCTCTGCTGGGCACGAAAATCAGGCCCGCCGGCGCGAGTGCCTGCATGGTCTGGGCGTCGTGCCCCGCACCTGAGGGCATCACCATCGACGGCAACGCCAGAGCCTCCGCCTCCATGCGCAGAAGCCCTGCAATCGCCGCATCGAGCATGACCGGTTCGATGCGGCTGCGTTCCACGATCTCATGGGCCAGCCCGTGACGTCCCGCCACCGCCGCGATGCGATCGTGCAGACCATCGCACAGCCGGTCCAGCTCAACGCTTTCCGCATCCCGCACGATGATCGAAAACCGCGCCTCGCCCGGGATCGTATGCGGGAAGTTCGGGCTCAGTTCCACCTTGCCGATGGTGATGCGCGACTGTTCCGTCCCCTTCGCTGAAATGAGACCAGGTATTCCGGCCGCAATCTCGGCCAACCCGGCGAAGGCGTCGGCGCGCATGTCCATCGGCGTGGTGCCGGAGTGATTGGCGATCCCGCGCAGTGTGACGCCGAGATGCACCACGCCCGAAACGCGGTCTGCGATGCCGACTGGAATGGAGGTGCGTTCGAGCACCGGCCCCTGCTCGACATGCAGTTCCAGAAACGCCTTGACCGAACCCGCCGGCCGCGCCGACGCCATCACGCCGGCTGGGCCGAGGTCGTGGCTCGCCAGCGCATCGGCGAGGCGCACCCCGTCGGCATCGGCCGCCGTCTCAAGCCATTCCTGCGTCACCAGCCCGGCCAGCGCCTGCGAACCCAGCATGCCGCCGAAGCGACCTTCCTCCTCGCTGGTGGCGATCACCTCGATGGGGTGGACGAGCGGCAGGCCCGCATCGCGCATCGCAAGCGCGCATTCGAGCGCGACAGCAACCCCGAGCGCGCCGTCGAAAGCACCGCCTGAAGGCACCGTGTCGAGGTGCGAGCCCAGCATCACGCAAGGCGCGCCTTCCGGCCCCAGCCGTCCGGACACGTTCACCGCGCCATCCATTGAAACGCGAAGTCCCTCTGCCTCCATGCGCCCGGCGAACCAGCGACGGACGGCCATGTCCTCGGCCGAAAGCCCCGGGCGGTTCCAGCCCGGCCTGTCCGGCACGCGCCCGAAATCGTTGATCGCGTCGAAGATTGCCTTCATCCGCCGGCCGTCGATCTCCGCCCGTCTTCCGCCTGCCACCGGATCCTCCCTTGCTTCGCGTTGCAGTTCCATCGCTTCAACGGGCTGCAGCTAATTTATATGTATAAATCATTGCCTGCCGCAAATTATAGTGATTAATTATCGCTATAACGCAGCGGAACGACGAACGGAGATACCCATGAGACGCGTACTTGCCGCGATGGCGGCCGCATGCGCATTGGCGATCGCGCCAGCCGCCTTCGCCCAGACCCCGCCCAATGTGATCGTGGTCGGACAGATCGCCGAGCCGCAGTCGCTCGACCCGCACGCTGTAACGGCGGTCAACGACTTCCGTATTCTGGTGAACGTCTATGACGGGCTAGTGCGTTTTGCCGACGGCTCGCTCGAAGTGGAGCCCTCGCTCGCCGAGAGCTGGGAGATTTCCGAAGACGGGCTCACCTACACCTTCAAGCTTCGCGAAGGCGTCACCTTCCATGATGGCACGCCGTTCAACGCCGAGGCGGTGAAGTTCAACTTCGAACGCATGCTAGACGAGGAGCATCCGTTTCACGACACCGGCCCCTTCCCGCTGGCCTTCTTCTTCTCGGCGGTCGATGAGGTGACGGCGGTTGACGGCACGACGGTCGAATTCAAGCTGAACGAGCCGTTCGCCCCGTTCCTGTCCAACCTCGCCTATCCGACCGGCCTGATCGTCTCGCCGGCTGCCGTCGAGGCAAGCGGCAAGGATTACGGGCGCAATCCGGTCGGCACCGGCGCTTACAAATTCGAGGAATGGCAGGGCAACCAGCGCGTTGTCGTGACCCGCAACGAGGATTACTGGGACGGCGCCCCGGCGCCGGAAGCCATCGTCTTCCGTCCGATCATCGATGCCAACACCCGTGTTGCCGAGATGCTGTCGGGCGGGCTCGACATCATGGTCGAGGTGCCGCCGGATTCGGTCGCCCAGTTCCGCGATGCGCCCGACTTCGAGGTGCATGAGCAGGCCGGCCCGCACGTCTGGTTCCTCATCCTCAACATGAAGGAAGGCCCCTTCGCGGAGAAAGCCGTGCGTCAGGCGGCCAACTACGCGATCAACAAGGAATCACTCGTCACCGACGTGCTGCAGGGAACCGCGGAGGTCGCGGCAGGCCCGATTCCGCCGGCCTTCGCCTGGGCCTACAACGAGGAGGTGCAGCCCTACCCCTACGACCCCGACAAGGCGCGCGAGCTGCTTGAAGAGGCCGGCTACGACGGCGAGGAGATCACCTTCTACGTCACCGAGGGCGGCTCCGGCATGCTCGATCCGGTCGCCATGGGCACGGCGATCCAGGCCGATCTCGCCGCCGTGGGCATGAACGTCAAGATCGAGACCTATGAGTGGAATACCTTCCTCGGCCAGGTGAATCCCGGCCTCGAAGGCAAGGCCGACATGGCCGAGATGGCGTGGATGACCAACGATCCCGACACCTTGCCCTTCCTGACCTTGCGGACCGAGGCATTTCCCTCCGAAGGCGGCTTCAACTCGGGCTACTACTCCAATCCCGAGGTCGACGAACTGCTCAACCAGGCCCGCGTCTCGGTCGAGTCGGAAGAGCGCGCTACCCTCTACCAGCAACTGCAGGAGATCGTGCACGAGGATGCCCCGTGGGTGTTCGTCGCCAACTGGGTGCAGGGCGCGGTCACGACGGCCAATGTCGAAGGCTTCAGCCTGCAGCCCTCGTTCTTCCTGATGCTTCAGGACGTGTCGAAGAACTGACGTGCCAGCCTGCCCGCGCATCCGGCGCGGGTGGGCTCACCTTCGGCGACCCGGAGCGCACCCATGGCAGCCTACATCGCAAAGAGGCTTCTTGCCGCGATACCCGTCCTGTTCGGGCTCACCCTGATCGTGTTCCTGATCATGGCGCTGATCCCAGGCGACCCGGCGACGGCCATTCTCGGCAATTTCGCCACGCCCGAAAACGTCGCCCGCCTCAACGCGCAGCTCGGCCTCGACAAGCCCCTGCCTCAGCGATACCTGATCTGGCTCGGCAACCTGTTCCAGGGCGATCTCGGACGCTCCTTCGCGCTCAACCGGCCCGTGCTCGACGAAGTGCTGGAGCGTTTCCAGGCAACCCTCATTCTCGCGGGCGCCGCACTCCTGCTCTGTTCGATCTTCGGTCTGCTGGCCGGCATCGTCTCGGCTGTGCGCCAGTTCGGCTGGGCAGATCGCATCGTCACACTGCTGGTGCTGATCGGCATATCCACCCCCTCATTCTTCCTCGGCCTGCTCCTGATCCTGTTCTTCGCGGTCGACCTGCGATGGTTCCCGGCCAGCGGCATGTACGCGATCTATGGCGGCGGCGACCTGCCGGACCTGCTCTACCACCTCGTCATGCCGGCAGTGACGCTGGCGGCGGTCGCCACCGGCGTCATCGCGAGGCTCACCCGAACCGCCATGCTCGAGGTGCTGCGGCAGGATTACATCCGCACCGCCCGCGCCAAGGGGCTCAGCGAGCGCCGCGTCATCTACCGCCATGCCTTCAAGGCCGCCCTCGTCAGCGTCATCCCGGTCATCGGCATCCAGGCCGGCTTCGTGCTTGGCGGCGCGGTCTATATCGAGACGGTCTTCCAGTGGCCGGGCATTGGCGCCATGCTGGTCAACGCCATCTCCACCCGCGACATCCTGCTGGTTCAGGGCGGCGTGCTGGTGGTCGCCGCCAGCTACGTCCTGTTCAACCTTGCAGCAGACGTCATTCAGTCGACGCTCGACCCGAGGTTGAGGCGATGAGCGCAACCATAGAAACCGCGAAGCCGGCGCGCGGATCGGGCCGCCCCGACGCCATTCGCCTGATGCTCAACAACAGGCTGGCGACGGCCGGTCTGGTCATCCTCGCATTCATGGCAGCACTAGCGCTGCTTGCACCGCTGCTGCCGCTTGCCGATCCCGATGCGACAGCGCCTGCGCAGCGGCTGCTTCGCCCGTTCGCCGAAGGCCACCTGCTCGGCACCGATGCGCTTGGCCGCGACATCCTCTCCCGCATCGTCTGGGGTCTGCGCGTCAGCCTCGCCGTCGGCATTTCGGCAACGCTCATCGCCGCCTTCTTCGGCTCGCTGATCGGCCTCGTCGCCGGCTACGCAGGCGGGCGCACGGATACGCTGCTGATGCGCGGCATCGACATGCTCATGGCCTTCCCCTACATCCTGCTCGCGCTCGCCATCGTCGCGGTGCTGGGGCCGGGCCTCATCAACGCGCTTTATGCCATCGCTGCCGTCAACATTCCCTTCTTTGCCCGCAACATTCGCGGTGTCACGCTCGGCCTCGCCCGGCGCGAATTCGTCGACGCGGCGCGGCTTTCCGGCAAGTCGCACATGCGCATCCTGACCTCCGAAATCCTGCCCAACGTCATGCCGGTGATCGTCGTGACGATGTCGACCACCGTCGGCTGGATGATCCTCGAAACCGCCGGCCTTTCCTTCCTTGGGCTGGGCGCTCAGCCGCCGCAGGCCGACCTAGGCTCGATGCTCGGCGACGGCCGACGGGTGCTGTTCAATGCTCCGCACGTCGCGCTGATGCCCGGCATCGCCATCTTCCTGCTGGTGATGAGCATCAATCTGCTAGGCGACGGCATTCGCGACGTGCTCGATCCACGGCTGAAGTCCGGCGCTCTGACACGGCCCGTCGCGCGCACCGCCATCGAGCTTCCGGCCGGCGAAAACCACGCCGACCCGGTTCCCGGCGCAGTGCTCGATGTCGCGGGACTGAAGACCCAGTTCCAGATCGGCTCGAAGACGCTTCACGCCGTCGGTGGCGTCGACCTGCTGCTCGGCGAGACGGAATGCCTCGGCCTCGTTGGCGAATCCGGCTCCGGCAAGTCGGTCACGGCCATGTCGATCATGGGCCTCGTGCCCACCCCGCCGGGACGTATCGCCGGCGGCGCCATCCGCCTGAAGGGCGAGGACCTGCTTGCCGCGTCCGACGCGCGCATCCGGCAGTTGCGCGGCGGCGCGGTCTCCCACGTCTTCCAGGACCCGCTCTCGACGCTGCACCCACTGTTCACGGTCGGCGACCAGATCATCGAGGCGATCCGCGCCCATCAGCCGTTCGGGCATGCGCAGGCGCGAGAACGTGCGAAGGAGCTGCTGGCGCTGGTGCGCATTCCCAACCCGGAACAGCGGCTCGACGCCTGGCCGCACGAGCTGTCGGGCGGCATGCGGCAGCGCGTCTGCATCGCCATGGCGCTCGCCAACGACGCCGAACTGCTGATCGCCGACGAACCGACGACCGCCCTCGACGTCACCGTTCAGGCGCAGATCCTCGCGCTGATGAACAAGCTCCGCCACGAAAAGCAGGCGTCGATCCTGTTCATAACCCACGATTTCGGCGTGGTCTCGGCACTCTGCGACCGTGTGGCGGTGATGTATGCGGGCCGCATCGTTGAAACCGGCACCACCGAACAGGTGCTGGAGAGCCCGGCCCATCCCTACACCCGCAAGCTGATCGACTGCGTGCCCGTGCTGGGCGCGCCCGAACGCCGGCTGGATGCGATCGAGGGCCTGCCGCCTTCCGTCGACGACCTGCCGGAAGGCTGCGCCTTCGCGCCGCGCTGCCCGCGCGTACAACCCGAATGCCGGCGCGGTGAGATCGCGCTCGACCCGCTGGGCGGCGGCCGCGCCGCGCGCTGCCTGTTCCCGCTGGTGAACGATACAGAAAGGCCCGCAACCGATGCCTGACGACGCCGCACTGATCGAGATCGACGCCGTCGAGCGTGTCTTTGGTGGCGGCCGCACGCTGTTCGGCGGGCACAAGCCCGGCGTCCATGCCATCCAGCAGGTCTCCCTGGAGGTCCGCCCTGGCGAGACGCTTGGCATCGTCGGCGAATCCGGCTGTGGGAAGTCGACGCTGGCGCGCATGCTGGTCGGGCTCGACAAGCCGACCGGCGGCGCGATCCGCTTCAAGGGCGAGGACGTGGCCGAAGCCGCGCGACGCGATTTCGGCACGCTGGCGCGGCGCGTCCAGTATGTGTTCCAGGATCCCGTCTCGTCGCTCAATCCGCGCAAGACGATCCGCTCGATCCTGGAAGCGCCCCTCATCCATCTCCTCGGCCTCGGCCGCAGCGAGCGCCGGCAGCGGCTGGCCGAGCTGATGGACGCCGTCAATTTGCGCCCTGAATTCCTCGAGCGCTATCCGCACGAATTCTCCGGCGGTCAGGCCCAGCGCATCGGCATCGCCCGCGCGCTGGCGGCCAGCCCCGAACTGATCGTGCTCGACGAGCCGGTCTCGGCGCTCGACGTTTCGGTGCAGGCGCAAGTGCTCAACCTGCTCGACGACCTGAAAGCGCGTTTCGGCCTGACTTACGTCTTCATCAGCCACGATCTGTCGGTGGTCGAAAGCGTCAGCGACCGTGTCGCGGTGATGTATTTCGGCCGCCTCGCCGAGATTGGCCCGTCGAAGGCCATCTTCGCCGATCCGCGACACCACTATACGAGGCTGCTGCTCGATTCGGTGCCGGTGCCCGGCCGTCCGGTGCTGGCGCCTGAGGACGGCAATGCGGAGCTGCCCGATCCTTACGATCCGCCGCCGGGCTGCGCCTTTGCCGCGCGCTGTCCGGCAGCCGACGAGCTGTGCCGGTCGAAGCGCCCCTCGCTGGAGGAAGGCGCGGTGGACAAGGAGCACCTCGCCGCTTGCTTCCACCCGCCGCTCCTGACAGGAGAGAAACGGGCAGGCTGATGGGCGACAAGGGATGACGACGGGAAACACGCCGCTGGTGGTAACGCCGCCGAAACGGCGCAAGCGCTCGGATATGCTCGCGGCGCGCATCCGCGACCTGATTTCCCAGCGAGGCCTGTCCCCCGGCGACCGCATCCCGCAGGAATGGCTGGCCGAAGAGGAGATGAAGGCATCCAAGGGCACCGTCCGCGAGGCGATGAAGGCGCTGGAAACGCAGGGCCTCATCAAGACCCGTACCGGCCCCGGCGGCGGTGCCTTCGTCACGGCCCTGTCGGGCGAGCAGGCTATGGACCTGCTGAGCAATCTCTTCCTCTTCAACCAGCCGGGCATCGCCGACATCTATGCGCTGCGCAAGCTTCTGGAGCCCGAACTGGCCGCTAGCCTTGCAGGCAAGCTCGACGAGCAGGGCATCTCGGCCCTTCAGGCGACGATCAGGCTCTACGAGAACGAGCCGAAGACGGCCGAGGAGGAATTCCGCCAGCGGATCGCCGAACTCGACTTCCATTCGGTCCTCGCCAGCCTCGCCGAGAACCAGTTGCTCGGCTTCGTCTGCGTGTTCCTGCAGACGCTGCTGCGCGATTTGACCGAGTGCCGCGCGATCTATGCCGAGCCGAACCCGCAACTGCGCGAGACCGCGCTCAACTATCAGGTGCGCACGATCCGCCTGCTCAAGGCAGGCGATGCCGAAGGTGCGCGGCGGCTGATGCGCGAGCATATGGAAGACGCCGAGCGCTACATGCTGGAACGCGCCCGCATCCGCAGCCAAGCTTCGCGCGAAAGCTGACAGCGCCTAGCGCGCCAGCCAGCCGCCGTCGACCGGCAGTACCGCGCCGTGGATATAATCGGAAGCATTCGAGGCAAGGAACACCGTCGCGCCGCCCAGGTCTTCCCCCTTGCCCCACCGTCCAGCCGGAATTCGCTTGAGAATTTCGGTGTTTCGGTCCGAATCCTCGCGCAGCGCCCGCGTATTGTTGGTCTCGATATAGCCGGGTGCAATGGCGTTCACGTTGATGCCGCGCGCCGCCCACTCATTGGCAAGCAGCCGCGTCAGGCCGGCAAGGCCGCTCTTTGCGGCGGTGTACGATGCGATCCTGATACCACCCTGAAACGACAGCAGCGACGCGATGTTGATGATCTTGGCCGGCGCGTTCTCCGCAAGCGCGCCCGCCGCGAAGGCCTGGCAGAGGAAGAAGACAGACTTGAGATTGACGTCCATGACGGCATCCCAGTCTTCCTCGGTGAAGTCCACCGCGTCCGCGCGCCGGATGATGCCGGCATTGTTGACCAGTATGTCGGGCCGACCGCATTCCTGCGTAACGCGCGGCATCAGCCCACGTACCGCCGTCATGTCCGAGAGATCGGCCTTGACAGCCGCAAAGCGTCCGCCCTTGCCCTCGATCAGCGCCGCCGTGTCGTCCATGGCCGAACGGCCCGCACCAACAACAGAAGCACCGGCATTTGCCAGCGCGACAGCGATCGCCTGCCCTATGCCGGTGTTCGCGCCGGTCACCAGCGCCGTCTTGCCTGAAAGATCGAAGGGAGATGCGTGCACGGTCATGCCTTCCTGTGGTGTCGGAAGGCCGTAACAGACCACGGCTCGGGCGTCTGCGTCCATCCCCTGCGCGGTGCTACCGGATCGCGTATTTGTCGATCACGGTTTGCAGGTAGGCGGCGGCTTCCGCCCCCTTAAGCGCATCGCCCCACAGCCGCGCGGCGATCTCCTCGTGCAGCGACATCGCCTCAGGTGCCGAGGTTATCAGCGCCACGCCCAGCCGCACATTCGGCTGCTCGCCCAGCCGGAACGGGCTGATTGCTAGAACCGAGCGGTCCGCCTGGCGGAATATCTGGAAACTCGTCGCCGGCACCTGCTCGCGCACGATACCGATCTGGATGCCGATCGGCTGGTCGTTCAGCATCGAGAGGATGTATTCGGCCTCGTTGCGCGCGGCGCGTCTGCGCTCGTCGACGGTCGCTGCCGGCAGGTCGTGCCGTCCCACCATGCCGTGCATGAGGAAGCGCTCGAGATCCGCCGACGAGATCAGGCTGACGATCAGCGGCCGGCGCAACCGGAAGGCGGCCTTACGTTCGCGCAGGATTTCGACGAGCGCATCCACCGCCCGTGCCGACGTCCCGTCGGGATCGACGCCCTCGGGAATCGACTCCTTCAAAACGGTCTTCAGCACCGTGTCATAGCCGTCGGACGTCAGCAGGTAGGACACCGGGCTGAACAGCCCGATGATCTGCTGGCATTCCTCCTCGAGCTGGCGCATCCGCTCGAAGAACGCCGTCGACGTGCTGACATATTCCACGCCGACGCCCATCAGGCTCGGCAGCGAAACGCCGAGTTCGCCGGCGATGTTGGTCAGCGTATCGATCTTGCGGATTTCGCCCTTTTCGGCGCGATAGAGCGCCGCGCGCGACATGTGGAGCTTTTCGGCCAGGGCATCGGGCGTCAGCCCCTTGCCCATGCGATGGGCACGCAGGCGCGCGCCGATGTCGCGGAAGCTGATTGCGTCTTGGTCCGAACTGCTCACATTCTCTCCCGCGCGGGCTCCAGAAGCGGTCCCGTTATCCGGCGACCGACGCATGATTGTCAATGAAACCTCTCATATCCGCCACTTCGGATCAATTATTGGACGCATCTTAAATTCGTCTCATTTTTGAGAATTGCGATTGACAGCCAATCCGCCCCTCCATTACCGTCCATTCTTTCTTGGCCCCAAAAATAAGAGGTGGAACAGTGAACAGGGTAGTCAGCAGGCTCAAGGCAATCGCATTGTCGACCGTTATCGGTCTTTCTGCCGCGTCGGCGGCATGGTCGGCGGATTTCGTCGCCAAGATCGGCCATCTGGAATCCGCACAGCAGTCGCGTCACGTGATGCTGGAGAAGGTCGCGGCCCTCGTGGCCGAGCGCACCGACGGCGCCGTCGAGTTCCAGATTTTCCCGCAGGGCCAGCTCGGCCAGCAGCGCGAGATGACCGAAGGCGTCCAGCTCGGCACGCTTGAGGCAACCGTCGCGCCGGCGGCCTTCCTCGGCGGCTTCAACCCGCTGGTGTCGATCCTCGACATCCCCTTCCTGCTACCGGACGATGCCGAAGCCGCGCAGAAGATTCGCGGCGGCGCCTTCGGCAAGGCGCTGTGCGATTCCTTCTCCACCCGTGGCGTCGTCTGTGTGACGCTGTGGCCGAACGGCCGCAAGCACTTCACCTCCAGCAAGCCGCTGGCCGCCATCGACGACTTCGCCGGCCAGAAGTTCCGCGTGATGGATTCCAACATCCTGATCGAGCAGTTTAACGCGCTCGGCGCCTCGGCAATAGCGCTGCCCTTCGGCGAGCTCTACACCGCGCTGCAGACCGGCGTGGTCGATGCGCAGGAAAACCCGCTCGATACCATCCAGCGCATGAAGTACTACGAGGTCCAGAAGCATCTTGTGGTTTCGGACCACGGCGCGATGGAAGATGTCGTGCTGTTCAACCCTGCGTTCTGGAACGGTCTGCCTGAAGAGCACCGCACCGTCATCACCGAGGCTTTCCAGGAAGTCATTCCCGAGCTCATCGCCCACAAGGCCGAGGCCGTTAAGGCGGCGCTCGCCGAAATCGAGGCGTCGGGCATCGACATCCGCGAGATGACTTCCGACGAAAAGCAGGCCTTCCGCGAGAAGATGTACCCCGCCACGCGCGAGGCCTTCCTCAGCCGCACCGGCGATGAGGGCAAGGCGCTTATCGAGGTCTACGAGCGCGAATACGAAGCCGTAGCGCAGTAAGAACCGATACGCGGCGCCCGCTTCGATAGCGGCGCCGCGCCCCGATCTTCGAGGAACCGGCCATGAAGGCGCTTTCCATTTTGCGGGCCGCCGAGCGGATTGCCATTGTCGCGATCTTTCTCATCATGGTCGCGCTGTACTTCCTCAATGTCGTGGGACGCCAGTTCGGCGGCTCGATGGCCTCCAACCTCGCCTGGATCGAGGAGGCCGTCCGCCTGATGAGCCTGTTCCTCGTCTTCCTCGCCATCGGGCTCGCGCTTGAAAAGGGCCGCCATGTCGGCGTCCACACATGGCGCGACCGCATCGCCGCGAAGACGCGCCTTCCGGTACGCCGCATCATCGACGCGGTCGGCGTGATCTTCAGCCTCTATCTCGCCTGGCTTGGATACCAGATGACCATCTTCGTCCACTCCATGGGCCAGATCAGCCCAACGCTGAACATGCCGATCTTCTGGATGTACCTGGCGCCGACCGCCGGCTTCATCCTGCTCGCGCTGCGCTACGGTCTGAGCTTCTTTGGACTGATCGACCGCTATTCAGCGCAGGACAAGGAGTAGACGCATGTTGCTCGCTATCGTCGTAGCCACTGCCGTAATCCTTCTCGTCCTCGGCTTCGAGATGCTGCTGGTGCTTGGCGTGCCGGCCCTGATGGTCAAGGAGTTCTTCTACGGCACCCTGCCCGACCCGGTCGCGGTGCAGAAGATCGTTGGCGGCATCAACCATTCCACCCTGCTGGCGATCCCCTTCTTCATCCTCGCCGCCGAACTGATGGGCGGAGGCCAGATTTCCGCCCGCCTCACGGGCATGGCCAGCGCGTTCCTCGGACATTTCCGTGGCGGCCCCGGCTACACCACTATCGGCGGCTCGCTTGCCTTCGGCTCGGTGTCGGGCTCCGCTCCCGCAACGGTCGCCGCCATGGGACGCATGGTCTATCCCGACCTGCGCGCCAAGGGATTCAGCGACAAGTTCAGCCTCGGGCTCATCGCCTCGGCCGCCGAGACATCGTTGCTGCTGCCACCGTCCATCACCCTCATCATCTATGGCTGGATGACGGGCACGTCGGTAGCCAAGCTATTCATCGCCGGCATCGTGCCCGGTCTTGTCCTTGCGCTGTCCTTCGCGATCCTCGTAGCCATCGAGGCGCGCAGGAACGGCATCGAAGGCGGAGAGCGCACAAGCTGGCGCGAGCGGCTGAGGGCGGTATCGCGCGCGACCTGGGCGCTGGGCATGCCACTCATCATCCTCGGCGGCATCTACACCGGCTATTTCACGCCCACCGAGGCAGCGGCCGTCAGCGTCGTCTATGCGATCTTCGTCGAGACCGTCATCTTCCGCAGCCTCAACCTGCGCAAGCTCATCGACATCACCGAGCGCGCGGCCCTGTCCACGGCCATCATCTTCATTCTGCTGGCGTTGGGCGGCCTGCTGTCCTACTTCGTCACACTCGCTCAGGTGCCGAGCCACATCCTCACCTTCATCGAAACCGTCAACGCCGGTCCGATCGTCTTCCTCATCATCATCAACGTCGTGTTCCTGGTCGTCGGCATGTTCGTCGATCCCAACTCGGCGCTGCTGATCCTCGTGCCGCCGCTCTATCCGGTCGCCATGGCGCTCGGCATCGACCCCGTCCACTTCGGCGTCATCGTCACGCTCAACATCACGATCGGCATGATCACGCCGCCATTCGGCCTCGACCTGTTCGTTGCCGCCTCGACGCTGTCGAAGCCGGTCATGGTCATCATTGCGGGCATCGGACCGTTCATCGCCGCCAACCTCGCGACGCTGCTGGTCATCACCTATGTGCCGCCGGTCTCCACCTTCCTGCCCAACCTGCTGGTCGGCTGACGGGGAGATGACGATGCTGCATGCCGAAAAAACGATTCCGCAGATTCCATCGGTTTTCGAGCGCGACCTGCCCGTGGTCTCCAACGACCCGGTCAATGGCGAATATATGCGCCTCGTGCTGCGCGCGCCGGCCGATCTTCTGGAGCAGTGCCGGGCCGGTCAGTTCTTCCATCTGCTCTGCCCCGCGATTGGCGGCGAGACGCCCTATCTGCGCCGTCCCATGAGCATCTACGGCTTCTATCCCGAACGCGAGGAACTGCACTTCCTCTACAAGGTGACGGGCGAAGGCACGCGCGCGCTCTTCCATCTCGGGCCGGGCGACAGCCTCAACGTGCTCGGGCCGCTCGGTCAGGGATTCCGCATCGAGGCCGACTGGCAGCATCTCGTGCTCGTGGCGCGCGGCGTCGGCCTCGCAACGCTTGCGCCGTTGGCGCTGGAAGCGCAGCGGCTCGGGCGCAGCCTCACCGCCATCTGCAGCGCACGCAATCCCGAGGTGCTGATGTCGACGGACTATTTCCGCGATCTCGGCGCCAATGTCATCACCGTCACGGATTCCGAGGGCACCGCCGGCGTCGACAACATCGAGCGTATCATCGAAGGACTGGTCGCCCACCAGGGCGTCGACGCGTTCTACACCTGCGGCTCCAACCGCCTGCTGCGGCTGCTCCAGGTGCTCGGCGAGCGCCACGGCATTCCCGGCGAGATCGCGTTGGAGCAGCAGATGGCCTGCGGCCTCGGCATGTGCCATTGCTGCGTGCGCCCGTTCCGCAAGGGCGAACGCCTCGTCAACCTGCGCGTCTGCCGCGAAGGCCCCGTCTTCGACATGCAAGAGGCGATGCCATGGTAGACCTCTCCGTCGACATCGGGGCGCTGCGCCTCAAGAACCCGATCATGCCCGCCTCGGGCACCTTCTCGGAAGACCTCGCCGACGTCTTCGATCTCGAATGCCTTGGCGCGCACGTCACCAAGACGATCACGCGCGGCTGGCGCGACGGCAACCCGACGCCGCGCGTCTGCGAGGTCTCGGCTTCGATGCTCAACTCCATCGGCATCCCCAGCAAGGGCATCGGCTACTTCATCGAGAAGACGATCCCCTTCTACCAGCGTTATCGCACGCCGCTGGTGGTCAGCATCTCGGGCAACACCGCCGACGAATTCGCCACGCTCTGCTCCGAGGTCAGCGTCGACGGCGTCGATGCCATCGAGGTCAACATCTCCTGCCCGAACATCGAGGAAGACGGCAAGGCCTTCGCCATCCGCGCTTCTTCGACCTATGACGTGATGTGCAAGCTGCGCAAGGCGACCAGCCTTCCGCTCTGGGCCAAGCTCACGCCCAACACCGGCGAGACGCCCGAGGTGGCACGCGCCGCTGAAGAAGGCGGCGCCGACACGCTGGTCGTCGCCAACACGCTGCTGGCGATGGCCATCGACATCCGCACCCGCAAGCCCAAGCTCGGCAACCTGATGGGCGGCCTCTCCGGCCCCTCGCTGAAGCCGATAGCGCTGCGCATGGCCTACCAGTGCGCCAAGGCCGCCAAGATCCCCGTCATCGGCTGCGGCGGCATCTCGACGGCCGAGGACGTGCTTGAATTCCTGATCGCAGGCGCCAGCGCCGTGCAGGTCGGCACTGCGACCTTCATCAACCCCACTGTCATGCCGGCCATCATCGCCGATCTCCAAAGCTATCTGGAACGCGAGAACATCGCCTCCGTGCGCGACCTCGTCGGCACCGTCATCGACGACGAGCAGAAGGCCGGCGTCGTCTTCATGGAGACCGCGCCATGACCGCGCTCAAGGCCAAGCCCGCCGACGACCGCGACGTCGACCTCGAGACCGCGCGCTATCTCTTCGAGACCATCGCCGCACGCACGCCGGATACGCAGGGCGTCAGCCGCCCGGCCTTCTCGGCGGTCGAAACCGATACCCTGCGCTTCCTTGAGGACTTCGCACGCGATAACGGGCTGGAGGTCTGGTACGACGCCGGCGCCAACGCCAACTTCGCCCTGCCCGGCGACCGTGACGCCGAGCGTTTCGTCGTCATCGGATCGCATGTCGACAGCGTGCCCTACGGCGGCAATTTCGACGGGCTCGCCGGTGTCGTTGCCGGCCTCGTCTGCCTGTTGCGGGCGCAGCGGCGCGGCGAGCATTTTGCACGGCCCGTCCATGTGCTTGCCATGCGCGGCGAGGAAAGCGCCTGGTTCGGCCCCTGCTATATCGGCTCCAAGGCGCTCACCGGCACGCTCGATGCGGCCGAGTTGAAGGCGCAGCACAAGGGCGACGGCCGCACGCTCGACAATCACATGGTCGACGCCGGCATTGCCATGGAGCCGGTCCGCGCACGCCAGCCGCTAATCGATCTCTCGGCGATCGAAGCCTATCTGGAGCTGCATATCGAGCAGGGTCCCCTGCTGATCGGCAAGGAGATTCCCGCCGCCGTCGTTTCCGGCATTCGGGGCAATTTCCGTCACCGCCGCGTGCGCTGCATCGGCGAGGCCGGCCATTCGGGCGCGGTGCCCAAGGCCTACCGCCGCGACGCGGTGCTCGCCATGGCCGACCTGCTGGTGCGCCTCGACGAGAGCTGGTCGACCATCCTCAACATGGGCGACGATCTGGTGCTGACCAGCGGCATGGTCGGAACCGACCCCGAGCGGCACGCCATGTCGAAGATCCCGGAAGAGGTTTCCTTCAGCCTCGACATCCGCAGCCAGAGCCCGCGCACCCTCGATGACATGCGCCGGCTTCTCCAGGCTGAGATGCAGCAGGTCGAAAAGGACCGCAAGGTCCGCTTCGAGCTCGACGAGGAGATGCGCGTCGAGCCGGCGATGTGCGATCCCGAACTGGTGGAAGGCCTGAAGGCGGCGATGGCGCGTGTCGGTCAGGAGCCGTTCGTCATGCCATCCGGCGGCGGCCACGACGCGGCGGTATTTTCCGCGGCCGGTGTTCCCTCCGCCATGGTGTTCGTGCGAAACAGCAACGGCTCCCACAACCCGCAAGAGGCGATGGAGTTGGCGGACTTCATCGCTGCCACCGACATCGTCCACGAGTTTCTGACGAGGCACGAATGACGACGCTGACCATCCGCCGACCCGACGACTGGCATGTCCACCTGCGCGACGGCGCTATGCTGCAGGCTGTCACACCTCACACGGCCGCGCATTTCGCCCGCGCCATCATCATGCCCAACCTAGTGCCGCCGGTGGTCACCCGCGCCGATGCCGCAGCCTACCGCCAGCGCATCATGGCCGCCCTGCCACAGGGCAGCGACTTCACCCCGCTGATGACGCTCTATCTGACCGAGGAGACCGACCCCGCCGATGTCGAGGCGGCCTTCCGCGCCGGCGAGATTTCCGCCGTGAAGCTCTATCCGGCTGGCGCCACCACCAACTCGCAGAGCGGCGTGCGCGACATCCGCAAGGTCTACCCGGTGCTTGAACGCATGGCCGAGATCGGCCTGACGCTGTGCGTCCACGGCGAAGTGACCGACCCATCGATCGACATCTTCGACCGCGAGGCCGTGTTCATCGACCGCGTGCTCGATCCGATGCGCCGCGCGATCCCCGGCCTGCGCGTGGCGATGGAACACGTCACCACGAAGGATGGCGTCGATTACGCCCTGTCGCAGGACGAAAACCTCGCCGCGACCATCACAACCCATCACCTCATCATCAACCGCAACGCCATCCTGGCAGGCGGTATCCGCCCGCACTACTACTGCCTGCCGGTCGCCAAGCGCGAGACGCATCGGCTGGCGCTGCGCGCGGCCGCGACCTCGGGCGACCGGCGCTTCTTCCTCGGCACGGATTCAGCGCCGCATACCGACCCGCTCAAGGAATGCGCCTGCGGTTGCGCCGGCATCTTCTCCTCGATCAACACGATGGGCTGCCTCGCCCATGTCTTCGAACAGGACGGCGCGCTCGACCGGCTGGAGGCGTTCGTGTCGCTGAACGGGCCGGCCTTTTACAGGCTCCCCGTCAACGAGGCGCGCGTCACGCTGCAACGGCATAACGAGCCCGTGGCCTTCCCCGAAAAGATCGAGACCGGCGACGGCCCGGTTACAGTCTTCGACCCGATGTTCCCGATCCACTGGAATCTGGCTGGCGAGGCTGGCTAGAGCGAGACGAAGTTGATAGCGAGAGGTCCCGGTCAACTTTTGGGGTGAAGCCATGTTCTCCAACACTTTTCCAGATCGCGCGGTGATATCCGAAACGGTGGCCAAGATGCTGCTGGAGATCAACGCCGTCCATTTCCGCGCAGATCAGCCCTATACCTTCACCTCAGGCCTCGCGAGCCCGGTCTACATCGACTGCCGCAAGCTGATTTCCTACCCGCGCATCCGCTCTGCGATCATGGATTTCGCGGCCTCCGTCATCTTCCGAAATGTCGGCTTCGAACAGTTCGACGCAGTGGCCGGCGGCGAGACGGCCGGCATCCCCTTCGCCGCTTGGCTGTCCGACCGGATGGGCCTGCCGATGCAGTATGTGCGCAAGAAGCCCAAGGGCTTCGGCCGCGACGCCCAGATCGAGGGCACGCTGGAAGAAGGCGCGCGCGTGCTGCTGGTCGAGGACCTGACCACAGACGGCGGCAGCAAGATCAAGTTCGCCGAGGCGATCTCCAAGACCGGGGCGCGCGTCACCGACACCTTCGCCGTCTTCTATTACGACATCTTCCCCGACACGCCTCAGAAACTGGAAGCGGCCGGCATGCGGCTGCACTATCTGGCGACGTGGTGGGACATCCTCAGCGTCTGCAAGGAACAGAAGCGCTTTTCCGCCGAGACGATCGCCGAAGTGGAAAGCTTCCTCAATGCGCCGGTCCAATGGTCGGCCAACCACGGCGGCATATCCGAACTGCCGCGCTCGTAGCCAAGGAAACGGATCATGTTTGATACGCTTGTAAAGGGTTTGAACGAACAGGGCGGAGGCGTGCGCGCCTATGAAGCCTGCGCCCGCGCCGCGCGCGCCCGCATCGCGGACGAGCCGGAAAACGCGGCCGCGCTGTTCCTCATCTCCTTTGCCGCGCAGCGTTTCGTCGAAGCCTATGACGACCAGCCGCTGACGGTGGATGCCGCCGGCGAGGAGCTGGAACAGTTCACCGCCTTTGTCTCGACCCTCGACGCAGCATGGTCCGCTGGCTCGGCCGAAGCCAAGCTCGAGGCCCTGAACACCGTAGCCTCCCGGATCAACGCGACGGCGCGAAGCTGATCCTCGCCCGCCCGGCATCGTCTCAGACGAATTTGATCGACAAGCCGGACCGCCGCACTCTAGTAAAATGAGAGTGCCTGCGGCCGGCCGGTCGGCGGCGGGCGGGAGGAAAGAATGAGCGAGACCGAACCGTGTTTCGACGTGGCCCATCTCGGCCATGTCGAGCTCCTGACCGACAGGCCCGAGGAAAGCCTCGACTTCTTCGTCAACGTCTATGGCCTGACCGAGAGCGGCCGCGACGGCGACTCCGTCTACCTGCGCGCCTTCGACGACTACGAATTCCACACGCTGAAGCTCACCGCGGCCGGGACGACCGGCGTCGGGCACGTCGCCTACCGCACGTCCTCACAAGCCGCTCTCCAGCGCCGCGTCGCTGTCATCGAACAGATGGGGTGCGGGATAGGCTGGCACGACGGCGATCTCGGCCATGGCCGCGCCTATCGCTTCAACGATCCGGACGGCCACATCTTCGAGCTCTATTACGACACAAAGGTCTACGAGGCCCCGCCACAGGAGCGCCCTGCGCTCAAGAACCTCGCCCAGCGCTACCACGGACGCGGCGTCGCCGTGCGCCGCATCGACCACCTCAACCTGCTGGCCGCCGACGTGTCGGTCATCCGCGACTTCATGACGAAGGCGCTCGGCAGCCGTGTGACGGAGCAGATCCAGCTCGACAACGGCCGCCTCGGCGGCTGCTGGTTCACGGTCAACAACAAGACCTACGACATCGCCTATACGGAAGATCATTCCGGCCAGCGCGGCCGCTTCCACCACATCACCTACGCGGTGGACCAGCGCGAGGACGTGCTGCGCGCCGCCGACATCTTCCTCGAAAACGGCGTCTTCATCGAGACCGGCCCGCACAAGCACGCGATCCAGGGCACCTTCTTCCTCTACGCTTACGAGCCTGCGGGGAACCGCGTCGAGGTGGCCAATGCCGGCGCGCGGCTGATCCTGCGGCCAGACTGGCCGACCGTCACCTGGACCGAGACCGAGCGCAAGAAGGGACAGGCCTGGGGGCTGAAAACCATCGAAAGCTTCCATACCCACGGCACGCCGCCGGTCGAGACCGGGAAAGGCTGAGCCGGCCATGAAGATCGGCTTTATCGGTTTCGGCGAAGCCGCGCGCGCCTTCCGGAAAAGCCTCGCCGAGGCCGACCCGGCGCTTGCCTTCTTCGCCTACGACATCCTGCTCGACAGCGAAGGCTCACAGGGCCCCTGCGCCGCCTTGATGAAGGAATGCGACGTGGTCGCCGTCACCTCGTCGGCGGAAGGATTTTCGGATTGCGACTGGATCGTCAGCGCGGTGACCGCCGACCAGAGCCTTGAGGCGGCACGGGCGGCATCCGGCTGGCTGCACCCCGACCAGACCTTCTTCGACATCAATTCGGTTTCGCCGCAGCGCAAGCAGGAGAGTGCTGGGCACGTCTCCGCAGCCGGCGCCGCATATCTCGACATGGCCGTCATGGCGCCGGTTCATCCGCGCGGGCACCGCACGCCGGTGCTGCTTGCGGGCAACGTCGAACCGTCCACAAGACAGGCACTTGCGGATTTCGGCTTCGATTTCGAGGTCGTCGGTCCCCAAGCGGGTGCTGCGACAGCGATCAAGATGGTACGCAGCCTGTTTGTGAAGGGGCTGGAGGCGATCACGGTCGAGGCACTGCTGGCCGCGCAGGCGTCAGGTTGCCTCGACTACGTTCTCAAGTCGCTCGGCAGCTCGTTCCCCGGCCTCGGCTGGCCGAATTTCGCGCACTACCAGTTCGAGCGCACGCTGACCCATGGCAACCGCCGTGCCGCCGAAATGCGTGAAAGTGCCGCAACCATGGCCACGCTCGGCCGCAATGATCGCCTTGCCGACGCGATCGCCGACACCCAGGCCCGCATGGGCGCGATGAAGGCCGATACCCGGTCGAATGCCGATCTGGCGGCCGTTATTGCGGCGCTTGAGCCGAAGTCGGCGCGTTAGCCGACGCGCTTCGCCGTAAATTCGCCGGCAACGCCGTATTCAACAGCAATGAGCCTGCTGCGCGTTGCCTACGCGTTCGGAACCTCCCCGCCGGGCATCCGTTGGGTCGATGCCGCCGGCGATCCACACGGCCGTCAATCGTGGGTACGAGCCTTGGTTCGGCGGCTGATTTTGCGGTTCAATCAACGCACCTGACGCAGCGAGACCATAGACACCAGCATCGATCACGTGTTCATGTCAGTCGTTTTCAATTCCGTTACCACTTTCGCGCTTATGATGCCGAGGGCGGTTTGGGGTGTGAGCGCGGCGGCGCGACCTGTCGCGCACTCGGGGCTTTGCACGAATCGTGCCGGCGCCCTGCAAAAAACGAAATGGTACGGCCGGTTCACCGGTCGAGACCTCAAGGGGAGTACACCTTGAAGGTGAGGAAATATTTCTGGCCCGTCGTCGGTGTGGCGGCCGTGGCATTCTCGATCTGGCTTCTCTACCACGAGCTGCGAGGCCTTTCACTCGACGAGCTGTGGGGCAGTCTTGTTGCAATTTCGGCGAAGGACTGGATTCTCGCCGCCTTGGCAACGCTGCTCGCCTATGCCGCGCTGGCCGGCTACGACCATCTGGCGCTGCTGCACCTGAAACGCCACGTCGGCTGGACCTACATCACGCTCTGTTCCTTCACCACCTATGCGCTGTCGCACAATATCGGCGCTTCGGTCGTCTCGGGCTCGGTGGTGCGATACCGCGCCTACAGTGCAAAGGGGCTCGGCGCGGCTGAAGTCGGCGTCCTCGTCGCATTCTGCTCGTTCACCTTCGCGCTCGGCACGATCATGCTGGCCGGCTTCGTGCTGATCCTGGAGCCCGGCCTTGCCGAACGCTTCGTCGACGTGCTGCCGATGGAAGCCTCGGCGGCGACAGGTCTGCTGCTGCTTGCTCTTGTGCTGCTCTACGTCATCGGCAGCGCGCTGCACCTGAAGCCGCTGAAGGTCGGCAGCTTCGAAATTCACTATCCGCGCCTGCCGATCGTCGCGCGCCAGCTCGTGATTGCGCCGCTTGAACTCATCGGCGCCGCCGCCATCATCTATTTCGCACTGCCGGAAGCCGGAAATCCGGGCTTCCTGATCGTGCTCGGCATATTCCTGGTGTCGTTCTCGGCCGCCCTGCTCTCGCATGCGCCGGGTGGGCTGGGCGTTCTAGAGCTGGTGTTCATAACCGGCCTGTCGGACATGGACCCTGCCGACGTTCTGGCGGCCCTGCTGGTCTTCAGGCTGCTCTACCTGATCATACCCTTCATCATTGCCCTGTTTGTGGTTCTGGGTTTCGAGAGGACCCAGCTTGCGCATCAGAAGGAATGATCGGGCGCCGGATGTCCTCCGGCCAGTTGATGGGGAACGTGTCGGGCGACATCGAGCCGCCGGAAACGATGAAGGCCATGGCGTCGTTCTTGCTCCAGTCGAGCCAGGTCAACCGCGATGTCGGCACGATCTCCACGAACCCTGACGTCGGGTTCGGCGTCGTCGGCACATAGACCGTGGCCAGTTCCGGCTGATCCTCGGTCGCGGGGAAAATGCGGGTAACGATGCCGACGACACGCATGTCGCGCGACGGAAACTCAATCAGCACGACGCGTTGACCTGCCGCCACGCCATCGCCGCCCATAGAGCGGATCAACGTGCGTGTCGCCCCGTAGATGGTGCGGGCCAATGGCACCGCATCGACGAGCCTGTCGACCATGCCGAGAAATCGCCGTCCCACCACGGCGTTGGCGATCCTGCCGAGCACGTAAAGGAAGATCAGCACCAGCAGCAGCGCCAGGCCCGACTGGAACCAGCCTGCCAGAATGAGGTCGGCGATTTCGGGCGACGTCGGCCGCACCATGCCTGACAACGCCAGCGTCGCCGGCCTTCCCGTCCAGATCAGCATGTCCACCACGAACCAGACGATCCAGACCGTAACGAACAACGGAATGACCGTCAGCACTCCGGTAATGATATGGCGGGTGATCGATTGCATCGTGCCTGTCCAGTTCCCGGTGGCCGGTTCCGTACGCTTACTCCTGGGCAGCGCCCGGCTCGATCACGCCCTTCGGCGGATCCATCGCCGGCACTTCGGGATTGCCTTCCGCCCGATCGCGGTAGAGCGCGGCGCGCCCCAAAAGCATCAGCGTCACCGGTGTCGTGATCGTAATGAATATCCCGATCAGCAGTTCATGGAAAACCGGGCGCGACTGCAGCACGCTGAAGCAGATCATCGACGCGATCAGAATCGCTGCCGCGCCCCAGCTCGTGCCGAGCGTCGGCGCATGCAGCCGGTCGTAGAAGGAACCCAGCCGATAGAAGCCGAAAGACCCGATCAGCGTCAGTCCCGCTCCAATCAGCAGGAAGATCGAGACCAGCACGGAGGCCCACAGCGGAAGCTCGGCGATATGGCTCATTCGATCACCTCCCCCCGCATCAGGAACTTGGCCAGCGCCACCGTCGCCACGAAACCCAGCACGGCGATGATCAGCGACACCTCGAAATAAAGGGTGTTGCCGGTGCGGATGCCGAAAACCAGCAGCATCAGCATCGAATTCACATAGAGCGTATCGAGCCCGAGCACCCGATCCTGCGCGCGTGGTCCCCGCATCATCCGCACCATCGCGAACGCCATGGCGACAGCGAGTGCGGCCTGCGCGATCGTGACGGCCAGGGTGAGGATCGCGACGCTCATTCGAATATCTCCATCAGCAGGTGCTCGTAGCGCGTCTTGATCAGTTCGTACCACGTCTCCTCGTCGACGAGGTCGAAAACATGGAGCAGCAGCGTCCCGCGTGAGGCGTTGTAGTCGAGCCAGGCCGTGCCGGGCGTAGCCGTCAGGATCACCGCCAGCAACGCAAGCGCGGTCGGGTCGCGCAGTTCGAGCGGGATCATCATGAAGCCCGACGTATTCGGGCGGCGCGAACCCTGGAGCACGATGCGCGCCACATCGATGTTCGAACGCACGACATCATACACAACAGTCACGACCAGCTTGCCGATCAGGTCCCAGCGCCGCAGGCGCGGCTTCGATGGGTGCAGCGCTGCCATGCCTTGCGCGGCAACAAGCGCGACAGCCAGCCCGACGATGAACTGACCAAGCGAGAAACTCGTCAGAAGCAGCCACATCGTCACCAGCGACGCGATCAGCAGCGGATAGGGAAAGACGCGGCTCATTCGCCCTGCTCCCGCTGCGGCCGCGTCGCCCGCGGCGCTTCCATCACACCCTCGATATACGATTGCGGTGCATAGAGGCTCGTTGCGGTCGCCTCCATATAGCGCATCACCGGCCCGGCCTGCGTCGTCAGGGCAAGCGTCAGGAACAGCAGCCCCACCACTGGCGCGATCTCGATAAGAAGCACGCGCGGCACGCGCACCTCCAGCGGTGCCCAGAACGCGCGGATGCCGGCACGGCTCATGGAGATCAAGGCTGCAAGACCGGATGCGATCAGCATGGCGACCAGCCACCAAGCACTTTGCGGGATCGTCCCGCCCTGCCCGAAACCATCGGGATTCAGCATCGCGGTCAGCATCGCGAACTTGGCGACGAAACCCGACAGCGGCGGCAGGCCCGCCAGCAGGATCGCGCAGGCGCCGAAGCTTATGCCGAGGATCGCGAGCGTGCCGGGTATCGACACGCCAACCACCTCTTCCTCTGCCTCTTCGTCGCCGTCCTCGCCAAACGCTTCCATCGTCACCGCGAGCACGTTGGCAATCGAGTCCTGGCCGCGTTCGATCAGCTCGATCAGCAGGAAAAAGGCCCCGATCGTCAGTGTGGAGGAGACGAGATAGAACAACGCTCCCGCCGTCACGTCGACCTGCAGCAGGCCCATCGTCGCCAGCAGCGTGCCGGATGAGACGAGCACCGAGAAGCCCGCGAGCCGCCCGAGGGCCTGCGAGGCCAGGACGCCGAATGTGCCGAAGGCGATCGTGGCCATGCCGCCGACAAAAAGCAGCCAGGAGCCGAAACCGGGCGAGCTGTCCGGCGTCTCGACGAAGAACAGCAGCGACAGCCTCAGGATGACATAGACGCCCACCTTGCTGAGAATCGCAAAGATCGCGGCAACCGGCGCCGGCGCCGCGGTGTAGGTCGTCGGCAGCCAGAACGACAGCGGCCACATGCCGGCCTTGATGAGGAACGCGACGCCGAGAATGGCCGCACCGGTTTCGAGGAAGATGCGGCTGCCGGGATCCACGAGCGGAATGCGGATGGCCAGGTCGGCCATGTTGAGCGTGCCGGTTGTGCCGTAGATGAGCGCCACGCCGGTCAGGAAAAGCAGCGCCGACAGCAGGTTTATGGCGATGTAGTGCAGGCCTGCCTTGACGCGCTGCGTGCCCGAGCTGTGCAGCATCAGCCCGTAGGATGCCGCGAGCATGATCTCGAAGAAGACGAACAGGTTGAAGAGGTCGCCTGTCAGGAATGCCCCGTTGAGCCCCATCAGCAGGAACATGAACAGCGTATGGAAATGCGGGCCGGCGCGATGCCAGCGGCCGATCGAGAACACCAGCGAGGGGATGGCGAGAAGGCTGGTCAGCACCAGCATCATCGCCGAGAGCCGATCGAGCACAAGGTTGATTGCGAAGGGCGGCGGCCAGTTGCCAAGAAGGTAAACCACGACCCGACCCTTGTCGGGTTCGCCGTCGGCATGCGCCATGCGCAGCAACAGCAGCGAGATCGCCAGCAGGGCCACCGACGTCAGGATCGAGACCGTCGCCTTCAGCAGGCGCTCACGATCGTCGAAGAACAGCAGCAGCGCTCCCGCCACCAGAGGCAGCAGGATCGGTGCGATGACGAGGTGCTGGGGCGCCACGCTCATCGCTCGGGCTCCCTGCCGTCGACATGGTCGGTACCGGTAAGGCCACGGGCGGCCAGCAAAACCACCAGGAACAGCGCCGTGGTCGCGAATCCGATGACGATGGCCGTCAGCACCAGCGCCTGCGGCACAGGGTCGACGAAGGCTGACGGATCGACCTCGACCGAGGTGTCGATCACGGGGGCAAGCCGGTTGGTCAGGCGTCCCATGGAGAAGATGAAGAGGTTCACCGCGTAGGACAGCAGCGCCAGACCGATGACCACCTGATAGGTGCGCGGGCGCTGAATCAGCCAGACGCCCGATCCGACCAGAAGACCGATGCCGAGGGAGAGCGTCAGTTCCATCAGACGAACTCCTCTTCCAGCTCTTCGGCCTTCGTCGCCTCGATCGCGCGTGCACGGTGGCTACGTATGGACTGATGCGCGATGGCGATAAGGATCAGCACGGTCGCGCCGACCACCAGCGAGAAGACGCCGAGGTCGAACAGAAGCGCGGTCGCCGTCGGCACTTTCCCGATGAACGGCACCTCGGTGTACTGGAAGTAGGATGTGAGGAACGGAAAGCCGAACAGCCACGAACCGATGCCGGTAAAGGCCGCCATCAGCAGGCCGAAGCCGATCCAGCGCACCGGGAGGATGCGCAGCCTGTCTTCCACCCAGCGCGTGCCGCCTGCCAGATATTGGAGCAGGAAGCCGATTGCCATGGTGATACCTGCGGCAAAGCCGCCGCCCGGCAGGTCGTGACCGCGCAGGAACAGATACGCCGCAAGCAGGATCGTGACCGGGAAAAGCCATTGCATGATGACCGACGGGATCATCAGATACTCGCGCACGGTTTCGCCCACTTCCCGGTCCGTGCGATCATCGTCGTAGGCGTCCTGGATGCGCTGCTGCTCGGGCACGCCGATGCTTTCGGCAGCGGGACGGAAACGTCGCAACAGCGCGAAGACTGTCAGCGCCACGATGCCGAGCACCACGATCTCGCCGAACGTGTCGAAGCCGCGGAAATCGACCAGGATCACGTTGACGACATTGGTGCCGCCGCCTTCCGGATAGGCGTTGAGGAGGAAAAACTCGGAAATCGACTCCGGCCAGGGCGTCGTCATCATCACATACGACAAGAAAGCCATGCCACCGCCGCACGCGACCGCCAGCGCGAAATCGCGATGCCGGCGCATGCGCGCAATCGACGTCGTCGCGTTGTCGACCTGCTCGAGGCGCTTGGGCAGCCAGCGCAACCCGAGAAGGATGAGCACGGTCGTCACGATCTCAACGAGAAGCTGGGTCAGCGCCAGGTCGGGCGCAGAGAACCAGACGAAGGTGATGCAGGTCACGATGCCCGCGCCGCCCATCAGCACCAGCGCGGCGAGGCGGTGATACTTGGCCTTGTAGGCCGCGCCCAGCGCGCAGATGCCGCCAACAGCCCAGATCGCCGCGAAGATCGGGTCGATGCCTCCGAGTGTGGGCGTCTCCGGCACGAAGCCGATGCGCAGCACGGGCCACGCGCCCGCCACCAGCGCCAGGAACAGGACGAGCCGCAACTGCGGCTGCAGCCGCCGCGTCCCGAAAGCGGTCTCCATCCAGCGCGCCCAGCGCCAGGAAATCGTGACCAGGATGCGTTCGAAGATACGCTGGCCCTTGAGGTTGCGCAGGAACGGCGTTCCGTCCTCGCAGGTCGCAAGGTAGCGGCGCAGCGCCAGGTAGAGGAAGATGCCGCCCACAAACGCCAAAAGGCTCATGATCAGCGGCATGTTGAAGCCGTGCCACACCGAGAGGCTGTAGGCCGGCGTGCGATCGCCCAGCACCGCCACCACGGCTGCGTGCAGATAGGGTCCAACGGTAATGCCCGGCACGATGCCCACGATCAGGCAGATCAGCACCAGAACCTCGATCGGCACCCGCATCCAGTGCGGCGGCTCGTGCGGCACGCGCGGCAGGTCCGTGGGTTTGGGGCCGAAGAAGACCGTATGGATGAACCGGACGGAATAGGTGACGGCAAATGCGCCTGCGATCGTCGCGGCGTAAGGCGTCAGGCCGTCGAGTATCGAGCCGTGGTGCTGTTCCAGCGTCTCGGCGAAGAACATTTCCTTCGAAAGAAACCCGTTCAGCAGCGGCACGCCCGCCATGGCGGCGCTGGCGACCATCGCCAGCGTCGCCGTGATCGGCATGAAGGTGATGAGCCCCGACAGGCGCCGCATATCGCGCGTGCCCGCCTCATGATCGATGATGCCCGCCGCCATGAAGAGCGATGCCTTGAAGGTCGCGTGGTTCATCATGTGGAAAATCGCAGCCACCGCCGCCAGCGGGCTGCCAAGGCTCAGCAGTGTCGTGATGAGGCCGAGATGGCTGATCGTCGAATAGGCCAGCAGCCCCTTCAGGTCCTGCTGGAAAATCGCGAAGAATGCGCCGATCAGCAGGGTGCTCATGCCCGCGAAGCCGAGAATGAAGAACCATTCGTCTGTCCCGGACAGCACTGGCCATAGTCGCGCCATCAGGAAGACCCCGGCCTTCACCATGGTCGCGGAATGCAGGTAGGCCGAGACAGGTGTGGGCGCGGCCATCGCGTTAGGCAGCCAGAAGTGGAACGGGAACTGCGCGCTCTTGGTCAGCGCGCCCATCAGTATCAGCAGAAGGGCAGGCGTATAGAGCTCATGCTCGCGGATCAGGTTGCCGGATGCCAGCACGTCGTCCAGTTCGTAGCTACCCACGATATGGCCGATGATGATGAGCCCGACGAGCAGGCATAGACCACCGATGCCGGTGATCGTCAGCGCCATGCGCGCGCCGTCGCGCGCCGCTGCATTATGGTGCCAGTAGCCGATCAGCAGGAAGGAGAAGATGCTGGTCAGCTCCCAGAAGATCGCCATCACGATCAGGTTGCCGGAGATGACCATGCCCTGCATGGCGCCCATGAACGCCAGGAAAAACGAGAAGAAGCGCGGAACCGGGTCCTTCGGCGACATGTAGTAGCGCGCATAGAGCACGACGAGGAAACCGATGCCGGTGATCAGCATCGAGAACATCCAGCCGAAGCCGTCCATCCGCAGCGTGAAATTCAGCCCGAACTCCGGCAGCCACTCGACCTGCCGGCGCACAACGCCACCATTCGCGACCGACGGAAACAGCGATGTGGTTATCGCGAACGCGACGATGGTCAACCCGCCCGAAAGCCACGCCTCGGCGTTGCGTGCGTTGCCTGGCAGCATGGCCGCCAGCACGCTGCCCATGAAAGGCAGCAAAATCAGGAGCAAGAGCAGGTTTGCTTCGGTCATGCACCAGGTTGGGTTGTTCGAATCGAGAATGCCGGGCGAGCCCGGAGCGCATCATTGAAAAGCGGCATTAGGCCCGCTCCCGTCAAGCCGGTAATTTCACACCGCATCGATATGACGCTATCGGGTGCTCTGGGCGCAACGCCCAAGGAGCGGATCAGGCCGGCGGCGACGACGCCGGCGGCCGTGCCGGCGTATGGTCCGGTGGCGCCAGAACAGTTTCCGTTGTCCGCATCTCGTGCAGCCATTCGCGCCAGATCGCCACCAGCAGCGCCATCAGCACCGGGCCGATGAACAGCCCCAGAAAGCCCATCGTCTTCACGCCGCCGATGAGGCCGAAGAATGTCGGCAGGAACGGCAGCTTGATCGGTCCGCCGACCAACCTCGGGCGCAGCGTCTTGTCGACGATGAAAAGCTCGGTCGCCCCCCAGGCGAAAAGGGCAACACCGGCTACCGGCGAGCCGGAAGCCACCAGATAGACGGACACCAGCGTGAACGACAGCGGCGCACCGCCCGGCACCAGCGCCATGACGCCCGTAATCACGCCCAGCGTCACGGGCGACGGCACGCCCGCGATCCAGTAGGCGATACCAAGCACGATACCTTCACCGATGGCGATCAGCGTCATGCCCATGACGGTGGAGCTGATGGTTGCCGGCACAACCCGCGAAATCCGCTCCCAGCGCATCGGCAGGATGCGTTCGCCCAGAGTATCGAGCTGTGCCACGAAATTCTCGCCGTCGCGATAGACGAAGAACAGCGCGATCATCATGAACAGCAGCGTCAAAAGCAGGTCGAAGAGGCCGGTGCCCGCCGCGAGCACTCCACGATAGATGCTGCCGATATTGGCGCCGCTGACGATCTGCACAAGCTCGCCGATCGCGCCCGGGTGCCCGATATATCGATACCACTGCTCGTCGATCCACTGGCCGATGCCCGGCAGCGCAGCCATCCACTCCGGCGTCGTCGAGCCCGTGCGGTTGGTCTCGACCGCCCAGTTGAACCATTGGCCAACCTCGGTGATCGTGTAGCTGACCGCAATCACGATCGGCACGATCAGGAAGGTGAGGATCAGCAGGATCGCGACCGTCGCCGCGATTGTCCGGTTTCCGCCGCAGCGCCGCAGGATGTCGCGATAGATCGGCCAGCTTGCAAAGCCGATGACCATCGCCGCCAGTACAGGCACCAGAAAGCCGTGGAAGAAATAGATACCGGCCGCCAACACCGCCACCAGCAGCCAGCGCGCCGCCGAAATAGGCGGTATGAGGCCGATGCGCGAAGACGCGGTGGTGCCCAGCCAGCGCGGCTCCTGCGGTTGTTCGATCGGCTTCACGTCGCGAGGGTTCATTGGCAGTGGGCTATCCCGGGATGAGGGCCTTTTCGTTCGGTACGAGGTGTTTGGGCCGTAAGCATATCGGTTGTGTGACACCCGCTCTCAAGCCCGGTCAAGTCCGATAGTCGCGCGGCGTGCGCGCCTTTAGTCGCGCCTGCGGGCTTCAGGGCATTCTGAAAGCCTCGTAACGAAGCGGCATGCCGGGTCTGATCGTCTCGTCTTCTGGCGGCAGAAGGGCTATGCCGTCGGCCGCAGCCATGGCCGAAAGGTTGGCTGAAGAACCGCGTCCCAGCATCTCCACGATAGGGACACCTGCGTCGCTGCGCCCCGCTATGCGAACCGGCACGAACTCCGTTCGTCCCACCCTCTTGCCATACTCGAACCCCGCCACTGCAGGCTGCCAGGCAGGGACGACATCGCGGAGCCCGGCGACCGTGCGGATCGCCGGCAGCGCGATCTGGCGAAACGTCACCAGCGCGGCATTCGGGTTGCCGGGAAGGCCGAAGAACACCGCCTCGCCCAGCCTGCCGACCTTGACCGGCTTGCCCGGCCGCATGGCAACCTTCACCACCTCCAAAGGCGTGCCCTCGTCGCGCATGATCGCCGCGACATGGTCCTCGTCCCCGCCCGATACGCCGCCGGTGGTGACGACCACGTCGCAGGTCGACGACGCGGCGTTCAGCGTCCGCTCCAGCAGCGACCGGTCGTCGGGCACGATGCCGAAATCCTCGACCTGCGCCCATGTCAGCCGCGACAGCATGGCGCGCAGCACCACCCGGTTGGAGTTGTAGATCTGCCCCGGCGCCAGCGTCTCGCCAGGCTCCCGCAGTTCGGAACCGGTGGAGATCAGGCCGATACGCACCTTGCGAAAAAGGGATAGGTTATTCACGCCTGCCCCCGCCAGCAGCGCGAGTTTTTGCGGCGACAGCGCCTCGCCGCTGGAGGCCAGGAGCGCACTACGTTCCACATCCTCGCCCGCAAGACGGATGTTCTCGCCCGCCCGCGGCCGTTTGCCGGAAATGATGACCTGATCGCCATCGCGCCTGCAGCGTTCCTGCATCACGACTGCGTCGAAGCCGTCCGGCACCGGCGCACCGGTGAAGATGCGCAGGGCCTGAGACTCGCCGGGCTTCGAGCCCTGCAAGCTCGCACCAGCGGCGATCCGGCCGGCGACGGGCAAGGTCCACGGACCGTCTCCCGCGAGGTCGCCAAGCCGCACCGCGTAGCCATCCATCGCCGAATTGTCGAAGGGCGGCACCGCCATCGGCGAGATGACGTCTGTCGCAAGCACCCTGCCCTGTGCGTCGACCAGATCGATCGTTTCGGTCTCGACGACCGCGCCAGCGATCGCCACGGCGCGCGCTGCGGCAATATCGGGCGACACCGGCCGCGACGCGTCACCGGCCGAACAGGTCTCTTCCGATAAGGTTTCGGTTTCGCTCATGGGGTTCGGTTCTGGCATCGCTTTCAAGACAATGGCGCACCGCGTGCTCGCGATGCGCCATATCTTGTTACAGGCGGTGTTCGCCCCGGTCCATCAGGCGATGCAATATCAGCCTCAGTCCCCGTCCATCGCAAAGGCGGTGTTTGCGCCTTTCGGCTGCATCGCGCGCCAGATCACAGGCCCCAGCACCGCCGCAAACGCGATCGCGTAGATCGTCAGCGCGATCGGCGAGGTGAACAGGAACGTCCAGTCGCCGCGATTGATCATCAGGCCGCGCCTAAGCTGCTCCTCGGCCAGCGGACCGAGGATCGTCCCCACCAGCACCGGCGCCAGCGGATAGCCGAAGCGGCGCATCAGGAAGCCCAGCAACCCGAACGCAAGCAGCAGCACCAGCGCGAAGACCGACCCTTCCGCCCCCACGATGCCCAGCGTCGCGAAGGTGAGGATGCCGGCATAGAGCCACGGTCTCGGGATCATCAGCAGCTTCACCCACACGCCCACGAAAGGCAGGTTGAGCACGACCAGCATCAGATTAGCGATGAACAGGCTGGCAACCAGCCCCCAGACGATGTCCGGGTTGTTGGTGAACAGCAGCGGACCCGGCTGCAACCCGTACTGCTGGAAGCCGGCCAGCATGATTGCCGCGGTCGCCGAGGTCGGAAGGCCCAGCGTCAGCAGCGGGATCAGCGTGCCGGCAGCCGAGGCATTGTTGGCGGCCTCGGGCCCCGCGACGCCCTCGATGGCGCCTTTCGACCCCTCGAACTCCTCCTTGGCCACGCCTTTCGCCGTCTTGCGCTCGGTCGAATAGGACAGGAAGGTGGGAATCTCAGCCCCGCCCGTGGGCAGCGGGCCGAAGCTGAAGCCCAGCAGCGTGCCGCGCAGATATGGCTTGATGCAGCGCTTGAGGTCGGCGAACGTCAGCCAGACCGAGCCCTTGATGGCTTCCACCTTGTCGCTGATATTTTGCTTCTGCGAGGCGATGTAGAGCGTCTCGCCGACCGCGAACAGGCCGACCGCGACGATGGCGATCGAGATGTTGTCGCGCAGTTCGGCGACCCCGAAGGCAAGCCGCGCCTGCCCTGTCAGCTTGTCGATGCCGACGAGGCCGATCGCGAGCCCGAGGAACAGCGCCGTCAGCCCCCGGATGATCGAGCCGCCGAATGCCGCCGAAACGGTCATGAACGACAGCACCATCAGCGCGAAATATTCCGCCGGGCCGAACGACAAGGCAACCATCACCATGAAGGGGGCGACCACCGCCAGCCCCAGCGTCGCGAAGCTGCCGCCGAAGAACGAGCCGATCGCGGCAGCACCCAGCGCCTTGCCGCCGCGCCCGTCACGAGCCATCTTGTTGCCCTCGACAGCGGTCATGATCGATGCGGTTTCGCCGGGCGTGTTGAGCAGGATCGACGAGATCGCACCGCCATACATGCCACCGTAATAGATGCCGGCGAACATGATGAGCGAGCCAGTGGCGCCGAAGGAAAGGCTGACCGGCAGCAGCAGCGCCACCGTCAGCGCAGGGCCGATGCCCGGCATCACGCCGACGGCCGTGCCGAGGATCACGCCGATCAGCGCGAACAGCAGGTTCATCGGCTCGATTGCGACCGCAAGTCCGTTCAGGAGAAGCGAGAATGTATCCATGACGCTTTGCCTTCCTCAGCGGCGGAACGGGCTGTCGATCAGCCGTTCAAGCGGTCCGGCCCTCAGCGAAAGCCCGAGGCCGTGGCGGAAAAGGATGTAGAGAAACGCCGAAATGCAGACGCCGACGAGAATGGTGAACCACACAGGCCTGCGCCCCATGCCGCGCGCCGAAAGGCCGAACAGCGCGCCGGAGGCCAGAATGAAGCCCGCTCCGATGCTCAGCAGCGCAATTTCGGCAACGACTGCGCCGACGATCCAGCCCACCGGCGGCCAGTTCATCTCCGAGCGCTCCGGAAACTCGCTCAGGATCGCAAGCCGCACTGTCAGGAAGCCGAACACGACAAGCCCGGCCGCCACCAAATAGGGAAAGATTTCCGGGCCGACCTGGGCATAGTTGCGCCTGGCCGGATAACTGGACGCATCCCACCAGATCAGGACCGCCAGCGCGAACAGGCCGAGGGCGATGGCCAGTCCGGCTAGATCACGGCCGGTGGTGTGCTGCGGCTCGGAGGGGAGCCGGCTCTCGCCGGCTCCTTCTGTCTCGGTGGACATCGCCGTCTCCCTTACTGGGTGATGCCCAGCTCTCCAAGGATAGCGCCGGTCTGCTCGATCTCGCCCTTCAGGTATTCGGCGAAATCAGGACCGTCGAGATAGGTGTTCACCCAGCCCTTGGTCTCCAGCTCCTTGTTCCAGGCATCGGATTCGGCCATCGTGCGAATGGTGGAGATCAGCGCGTCGCGCTGCTCGTCGCTCAGCCCCGGCGCGCCGGCGATCATGCGCCAGTTCTGCACGTCGACGTCGAAGCCCTGCTCGACGAAGGTCGGCGCGTCCAGATAGGACTGCCGCTCCGGTGCCGTGATGCCGATGACCTTCAGCGCGCCCGCCTCGATCTGCGCCGAGAACTCGCTGTAACCGGAGACGCCAACGGTAACCTGGTTGCCGAGCAGCGCGGCCAGCGCCTCGCCGCCGCCGGAATAGGGAATGTAGTTGATCGCCGCGGGATCGGCGCCTGCCGCCTTGGCGAACATGCCGGCCGCGATATGGTCGACGCCACCGGCCGAGCCGCCCGCCCACGTCACGGCGCCCGGATCGGTGCGCAGCGCCTCGGCAAGCTGTTCGGCATTGTCGATCTCGCTGTTGGCCGGAGCGACCACCACGACATATTCGCCGGTCAGGCGCGCGATCGGGGTGACGTCGGCAAGGCTCACCGGCGAATCGTTGGCGATGATGGCGCCGACCATCACGTAGCCGCCGACGATGGTGGCAGCCCCGTCGCCGTTCGAATTGTTGACGAACTGCTGCAGGCCGATCGTGCCGCCGGCGCCACCGACATTCTCTACCTGGATGTTGGAGACGAGGCCCTCCGACTGCAGCGTCGACTGGATCGTGCGCGCGGTCTGGTCCCAGCCGCCTCCGGGCGCTGCCGGCGCCATGATCTTCAATTCGGAAAGCTGCGCGAAAGCGGACGTTGCGGAAAGCAGCCCGACGGCTGCGGCAAGCGCGAAAATTCTCATGATGTCCTCCCAGACAATGCTGTCATGACGGCCGCGTGCGGCCAGCCGGTATCCTCCCGGTTGCGGGCATTCTAGCAGCCGAACCTGTCATCCGCCTGTCACCGTCTTTCAGAGATCGTTTGAGAAGGTGCTCCGGCGAGGCAGGTGACGCGGGTTTCGAGAACCCAAGCGGAGCGCATTTTTTTTTTGGGTACGCGAGCATCGGAAGCGCAGAAAACGGCGTCACCTGCCCGCCGGAGTAGAGTTATGGGGCGATCTCTCAGCGGGGAGAGACGATCTCGCGCCATGTCGCCAGGAAACGGCTGCGCCGCTGCTGGTCGAGCGAAACCAGCAGCGATGGCCCAAGCGCCAGCGGCTGGACCGCCCCCCTGCCCCGCGCCGAGATCGCCTCGGAGGTGAACGGCCCGGTCGAGCCGGGCACGATCGAGCCGAGCGCCGCGTCGCCAGCCGAGATCGCCTGCCCCTGCGGCGATAGCGCGAAATCCACGAACGCCCGCGCAAGGTCCGGCTCGGATGCGTCGCGCGGGATCAGCATCGTTCGGGTCAGCACCAGCACGTAGTCGTCCGGCACGATGATGCCGATCTCGGCGCCTGCGGCCTGCCGCGCCAGTGCATAGGAGCCGAGAACGTTGTAGCCGAGCGCCAGATCGCCCCGCGCAACCCGGTCGAGAATATCCGGGCTCGACCCGCTCAGATGCACGCCGATCCGCCCGAACGCGGTCGCAAGCCGCCAGAAGTTCGACGAGATGAGCTGGTCCTGCGCGGCCAGCAGGTAGCCGACGCCGCTCTTGGCGATGTCGTAGGTGCCGACCAGCCCGCGAAAGCGTTCGGGCTGTTCCTCCAGCAGTTCGGCAAGCCGCAGATGCGTGCGCGGCAGCTCGTCCTCGCGCACGAGGTCGGGATTATAGATGATGACGGCAGGCTCGAAGGTGAAGCCGATCACCTCGCCGCGCCACTGCGCCCAGCCCGGCACCGATTGCAGGTACTGCGAGGGATGGGCGAGCGCGTGGCCGTCATTGGCAAGCTTGAGTTGCAGATCAGCCGCCGACGAGATCATCAGGTCCGGCTTCGGCGCGATGCTGCCGCCGAGGAATTCCTCATACATCACCAGCGTGTCGGTCTCCCGGTAGATCACCTCGACATCGGGCCGCACTTGCTGGAAACCCTCCACGAACCGCGCGAAAAGCGGCGTATCGGTCGTGCCGACGATCGTCAGCGTGCGCGCGCCTTCAAGTGACGGCTGCGGAGCTGCATAGCGGTTCTCGGCCGCCTCCCCCTGCCCCGGCATAAGCACCAGCGCGGCGGCAAGAAGCGTCGCCCCGGCGACAGCCGCCGCTGCCGTGTGCGCGGCCGGCTTCCTGCGGCGCAGCGGCAGCGTGATCTCCACCGTCAGCCCGCCGCCGTCGCGGTCTGCCAAGCGGAGGCTGCCGCCATGAGAATCGACGACACGCTTGACGATGGCGAGCCCCAGCCCCGAGCCTGTCTTGCCTTCCCCGGCGCTGCCCCGCTTGAAACGTTGAAGCACCGTTTCCTTCTCCGGATCGGGAATGCCCGGCCCCCGATCGCTCACAGAAAGCACCACCGTTGCCGGCTCGGGCGATTGTGCCGCGATCTCGACCGCCCCCACCGAATAGAGCATCGCGTTGTCGACCACATTGCGCAGCATCTCGCGCATCACCACCCGGTCCGCGAACAGCTCCGCCGCGCCCGCGTCCTTCTCCACCGACACGGAAAGCCGCGCGGCGGCCACCGGATCGAGCCGCTGCCGCACCTCGTCTATCAGCGCGTCGACGCTGGTGGGCCGCGCATCGCGCATATCCAGCCGGTGCGAGATCGTCGCGTCCATCAGAAGCTGCGAGACGAGCTGGCTTGCCTGCGCAGCACTCTGGTGGATGCGCGAGACCCTTGCGCGCAGCTTCTCCGGGTCCGGCTCGTCCATGGCGATCTCGGCCTGTGCGCGAAGCGAGGCCAGCGGCGTGCGCACCTCGTGCGCGGCCTCGCTCACCAGCCCGCTCAGCCGTTCTATCGCCAGCCGCAGCCGGTCGGTGAAGCCGTTCAGCGCAACGACGAGCTGGCTGACTTCCGCCGGCACCGGCACCGAAACCGGCGACAGGTCGTCGGGCGAGCGCGCGCGCAGCTCCTGCTCCAGCGTGGAGAGCGGCGCGAAGGTGCGGCCAAGGCCGAACCAGACGATGCCGATCGCCAGCAGCGTCAGCGCGGCCAGCGGCAGCATCGCGTTGGAGAGGATTTCGGCCGAAAGCAGTTCGCGCTCGTTCTGCGTCTCCGCCACGCGGATCGTCACCCAGGCGGCCTCGTCCGCCGACGAGATCAGCCTTCCAAGGCTCACCAGCCGCAGTGTCTCACCGCGATAATCGAGGTCCTGGAAGACCGGCTCGGCCGAATCGGCCGGAGGCAGGTCGTTGGCGAGGTCGTCATAGCCGGTCACCAGCACGCCGTCGGGTGCCCTGACCGTGTAGAACAGCCTGTCGCTGCCCGAAAACATCGCAAAGGACGCGAACGGCAGCTCGACCAGCACCGTCTCGTCCTCGATCTGCACCGCACCCGCGATCGTCAGCGCGGACGCAGCCAGCAGACGGTCGAAGGCCCGGTCGGCCGCGCGCTCCGCATAATCGTTGATGAAGGCCGCGAGCGCCACGGCGGCCACCAGCAGCAGCGAGACGGCCAGCGCGAAGATACGCCGGCGGATCGAGAACGCGCTATTTGCCATCGCCGCCCGCAGCCCGCGCGAGATAACCCACGCCCCGCACCGTCTCGATTTCCAGCCGCGAGCCCTCCAGCTTGCGGCGCAGGCGCGAGACCTGAAGCTCGAGCGCGTTGACCGAGACGTCCTCGTCGAAATTGAAGAGCTGCGCCATCAGCCGTTCCTTGGCCACCACCTGCCCCACCCGCGCGAGCAGGATTTCCAGCAGCCGGAACTCGCGCCGCCCCAGCTCGACCTTGCGTCCGCCGACGCTCACGAAGCCGTTGGCGAGATCGACAGTTACGTCGCCCACCGTGGCAAGGCTCGTCACCTGCCCCGCCGGCCGGCGCATCAGCACACGCAGCCGCGCTTCCAGCTCGCGCAGGTCGAACGGCTTGACCAGATAGTCGTCGGCGCCAAGGTCGAGCAGGCTCACCTTGTCGTCGATCTCCGCGCGCGCCGTCATCACCAGAACCGGTGTTTCCGACTTGCGGCCCCGCAGCTCGCCAAGGATCGAGATGCCATCGCGGCCGGGCAGCGTCAGATCGAGCGCCACCACGTCGAACGTCTCGCTCGCGGCCACCTCGATCGCATCGTCGCCATTGCGCAGCCACTCGACGGAATGGCCGGCATCGCGCAGCCGGCGCTCGATCGCCTCGCCGAGATCCTCGTTGTCCTCCACCAGCAATATGCGCATTGTCGTCGCATCGCCCTCCTCCGGCGTAGCGGGAGACAATCGCACCTGCAGGCCTCCGCTTCAACGCACCCCGCACAAGTTTGCGCAACGATGGTCTTGTGTGCGCCGCGATTGATTGTCAGAACGTTGCCAGCCGTTTCCTTTCCGCATGCGCCAAGGGACAGACAATGGAAAACGACCTCGAAAGATACGCCATCGCCATCATCGTCGTGTTCGGTGCATTGGCCGTAGGCGGGCTGATGGCGGCCGGCATCGCCGCCGGCGACCGCAGCACCTTCCTTTACGCACTCGGCGCCGCAACGGCCGCGTGGGTGGCGGGCTATGCGATGGTCTTCGGTTTGCCTCGCCTTCTTGCCGTGCTCATCCTTGTCGCGGTGGTGATGGCCATCGCTTCGACCGTCGCCTTCATCACCTGAGTTCAGGCAGGATTCGAGCCAAGCAGCTCCCGCGCGCGCTCAAGGTCGTCGGGCGTGTTGACGTTGAAGAACGGATCCGTGCCCTCCCCGGCAGCAAACTGCGCAACGGCAGCGTCGTGATTCTGCGCCCATGTGGCGACCTTGCGCTCTCCGCGCTCCAGCGCGGCCCGCAAATCCCCGCGCAATGCCACCGGCCAAAGGCCGAAGGTCGGATGAAGCCGCTGCACGCCTTCGCTATCGAGAGACGCCGCAAGCGCCAACCCACCACCGCCGGCATCCTGCAGACGTTTGGCGAGGTCGCCCGGCAGGAACGGCGTGTCCCCAGCGGCCGAAACCAGCGAATCGCCGCCACGCGCGGCCGCCCACTCCATCCCGGCCAGAATGCCGGCCAGAGGGCCCGGCTGGTCCGCAATCGTGTCGGCAACAACCGGAAGGCCAAAACGCGCAAAGCGGGCCGGATTGTTATTCGCATTGATGACAAGCTCGGCGCATTGCGGTCGCAGCCGGGCGATCACATGGTCGAGCAGCGTCGCCTCGCCAAGTGCCAGCAGCGCCTTGTCGCCGCCGCCCATGCGTGAGGCGCGGCCGCCCGCAAGAATCACGCCAACCGTTTTCGCCACCTGCGCCTCCATTTGCCCTGGCGCCGCCATTGAGCACGCGCCGCCCGAAGCGGGCAAGCCGATACGGAACGATCGCGGTTCGCACCCGTTGCGAGACTGGGCGGGTCAGCAAGGGAGAAGATCATGTCCGTAGCACGCATCACCGAAATCTCCTCGACATCGACCAAAAGCTTCGAGGACGCCATCAATGTCGGCATCGAACGCGCCGGAAACACCCTGCGAAACGTCAAGGGCGCATGGGTCAAGGATCAGGAGGTGACTGTGGAGAATGGCCGGATCGCATCCTACAAGGTCATCCTGAAAGTCACCTTCGTACTCGACGATTGATCCGTCGACGCCGGGCGCGGTCGAATGGCCGCGACCGGCACGTGCCCGTCAGTCGAGACGGATATGGCCGGCGAGATAGTCGAGAACAGCGCGAACGCGTGCCGTCTTCCTGAGATCGGGATGCACAAGCAGCCAGAGCTCCGTCTCCAGCGCCGCGATGGGTTCGCCTGTCCTGCGCAGCGACCCATCACTCTCGGCAAGATAGGTCGGCAGGATCGCCGCACCCGCGCCAATGCGTACGGCGTATGCATCGAAAGAATAGAGTTGAAGCGCAGCACGCAGCGCGCATCCAGTCCCGCGTCCTTCATCCACGCGTGAAGCGCGCCATAAGGCATGTCCGCTGACGGACCCAGCATCGGCACCTCTTCGATAGTGCCGCTCGTTTCCGCCGGCACGTAAAGGGCCTGCCGGATGAGCCCAAGCCGCCGCCCCGCCAGGTTAAGCTCCGGGTCCGAAGACGGCCGCAGCGCGATCTCGGCATCGCGACGCGCCAGATCGTAGACGTCGTTGGAGACGCGTATATCGAGCACAATGCCCGGAAAGGCGTTTCGGAAAGGCGCAAGTATCGGCGCGAGCAAGCCGGCAAACAGCGTATCCGTCGTCGTCAGGATGACGCTCCCGGTCGGACGGCTGTCGCGTCCGGCCACTTTGCGTTCGGCCTCCGTTGCGATCTCGCGCATGTCGCGCGCCGCCTTCAGAAGCGCCTCGCCCGCCACGGTCGGCTGATACCCGTCGCGAAACCGTTCGAACATGCGCGCGCCGAGCCGCGCTTCGATGGCGTTGAGGCGACGCATCATCGTCGGATGGCTTTGGCCCGTCGACCGCGCCGCCGCTGCCAGCGACCCCGATTCGGCGATCGCCAGCAGCACGGCATAGTCGGACCAGTCCATCGCATCTTTCAATTCTGAAAGTCCTATCGGCACTTCTGTCTATCGATAAACGAAATTGAACACACTACTCTCTCCCGGACAAGAGATAGGGAGATCGACATGCAGGCTCACATCGTTCACGTTCATCCGGAACCGGCCTCGTTCAACGCCGCGCTGACGCAGCGCGCGATAACCACCCTTGAGGCGACCGGCGCCGCAGTCACCGTATCGGATCTCTACGCGTCCCGTTTCGATCCCGTCGAGGCGGCGGAGCACTATCGCAATCGTTCTAACCAGGCGACCTTCTCCGCGCTCGCCGAGCAACGCCACGCATGGCAGACCGACACTGTGCCCGTTGATGTGGCTATTGAAATCGAGGGGCTTTCGAAGGCCGACCTGCTGGTCATCCAGTTCCCGCTCTGGTGGCACGGGCCGCCCGCCATGTTGAAAGGCTGGTTCGACCGCGTGTTCATGAATGGCGGGCTCTACACCGGCCGCAAGCGCTACGACGCGGGCCATTTTCGCGGTCGCAGGGCCATTCTATCGATCACAACGGGCGCACCCGAAGCGGCGTTCGGTCCAGGCGCACGGGGCGGTGACCCGGAAACCATGCTGTGGCCGATGCACTATTCGCTCCACTATATGGGCTTCACCGTGCTCGCGCCGTTCTGGACCTTCGGCGTGCAGGGGCATGGCTACGTCTACGAACAGGAAGACAGCCTCTCGACCAGGCTCACCACGCAGCTCGATCGCTGGCAGCATCGGCTGGAAACCATCGGAAGAGCACCCACGCTTACTTTTCCCGCTTGGGAGGACTGGGATCGGCACGGCCAACCCCTCGCATCAACGCGCGCACGGGAACCTGTGGCCGCACAATCCTGACGACCCGCCCCGCACCCCTGTCGCAACTCAATGCCGTGTCGTGCGTTGTGCCCGAAAAGATACAGGGAAAAGTCAGATGGACGCCGCACAATTCCGCTTGCCGGTGCGTATCCAGTCAGCACCGGGCGAACCGATCAGTGAAGTCTACAGCGCCGAGCAGGCGCTGGATCTCCTGCTGGCATGGCCGCATCATCAGGGCCGGGTCTATGAGGCGGCCTTGAAGGCCTGTTTCGCTGCCACGGTCGATGTCGAGGCAGCCGAAAAGGCCCAGCAGGCCTTCCGCGCCTTCGCACGGCTGTCAGGCATTCTTTCACGCGACATGATGCCGGCACTCCCCGGCGCTTTCGGCTTCCGCCCGCATCTACCGGGATAGCGTCAGCAAAAGGACCGGACAGCCTTCAAAATGACGTCGTCAGCCGACCCGCGCCGACTCCTCGCTGGCCTGGTAGCTCCGGATGAATTCCCACGCGTCTTCTGCTGTTAGGGGGCGGCTGAACAGATAGCCCTGACCCATGGTGCATCCTTCGGACGCGACGGACACAAGCTGATCTTCTGTCTCGATACCTTCCGCGGTGGTGCCGATACCGATGTTCTGGCCAAGAAGAATGATCGATCGCACAATCGCTGCATCGGAGTCGCTCGCCGCCAGTCCCTGAACGAACCGCTTGTCGATCTTGATCTTGTCGAACCGAAAATTGCTTAGATAGGCAAGCGACGAGTACCCGGTACCGAAATCGTCGATCGATACGCGCACGCCCAAGCCGCGTATCGCCTCGAGAATCTTGACGTTCCGGCCCTCTGCTCCCAGAAGCGCAGATTCCGTGATCTCCAGTTCGAGCCTGTGGGGCGCAAGTCCGGTCGCCGCCAGAGTGTTCACGATGTTCGGAACCAGCGATGGGCTGTTGAACTGCAGCGGCGAGAGGTTGACGGAAACCCCGATCTCCTCGGGCCAGCTCGTCGCCTGCTCGCATGCCTTGCGCAACACCCATGAACCGATCTGGGCAATAAGGCCGGTTTCTTCAGCAATCGGGATGAAGGTGGCCGGGGAAAGCATGCCCCGCGTCTTGTGTGGCCAGCGCAGCAGGGCTTCGAAGCTTTTTATGCTGCGCGACTTCACATCGAGGATAGGCTGGTAGAATACCTCGAAATCCATCGTTGCGACCGCTCGCAGAAGGTCGCTTTCGATCTGCCTGCGTTCATGCAATTGGTCCAGCATTTCGGTTTCGAAGAGTACGACATTGCCGGTGCCCTTTGCCTTGGCATGGTACATTGCAAGATCCGCGGCCTTTATCAGTGCATCGAGATCGCTGTTGAAGCACCGGGCCTGCGCCACTCCGCAGCTTGCACCGACCCTGATCGCGATACCATCCACCTGATAGGGTGCCGATAAGGCCTCAACAATCTGTTCGGCGCGTTCGACCTCGCTCTTCAGATCGCCGGTTTTTTCGATGACGATCGCGAACTCGTCACCGCCAAGACGGGCAACAGGCGTCCCTTCCGGCACCATCGAAACGAGACGCTCGCCGACCCGTTTCAGGAGGCTGTCACCGATGCCATGCCCGTAGCTGTCATTGACGGCCTTGAAGCCGTCGAGATCCATGAACAGCAGGACTGGTTCGCTGTTGTGTACCGGTATGCCGCCCAGCACTTCGAACAATACGTCTCGAAAGCCCTGTCGATTCAGCAGTTCGGTCAGTGTGTCGTGATACGCGAGATAGCGCAGGCGATCTTCCGAGGCGTTGACCCGCGCCGTTTCCTTTGCAAGCCGCTGCGCTGTGTTCTCGAGTTCCTCGTCCAGCACGCGGGCCTTGTCTTCCAGCTTCGACTTCTCGTCCAGGGTCGCCTCCGCTGCTCGCTTGCGTTCGAGCTGCGTGTTGATGCGGGCGACGGCGATCTCGAAATCAACCGGCTTGGTGACGTAGTCGTTCGCTCCCATTTTGAGGTTCTCGACGACATCCTCGCTCTGGCTCTTCGCCGTCACCATGATGACAGGCATGTTGTCGTACTTGCGGTCTGCCCGAACACGCCTGAGCACTTCGGTGCCCGAAAGATCGGGCATCATCACATCCAGTAGAACGAGATCGAAATTGCCCTCTGCGATCTGCTTGAGAGCATCCTCGCCACCAACCGCCTCAGCAACCTCGAAATTGCGGCGAACCAGGCGGCGGACGAGAATGTCGCGATTGTCCGCAACGTCGTCGACAACAAGGATACGCGGCTTCGCCTGATTCACGCGGTCAGCGTTACCTGAAAAATTTTCAGAAAGTATTGCCGCGTTTTGCATTGTGGCCCCCGCCATGAATATTCACCAAGAAGAGTACCCGGAGCGATATTCTGCTCCGAATGAGTTGATCTATGCTTAAGCTGCCTGCGCCATTTGGCCGGCAGAACCCGTATTCTTGTCAGACACGTCGCGGCCAAGCTGCGCCGGAATGTCCACAGTGAAGACCGACCCCTGCCCGGGCTTGCTGGCGACGTGAATTTCGCCTCCAAGCAAAGCGCAGAACTTTCTCGTGATCGCCAACCCCATACCTGTGCCGCCGAAACGCTTCGAAATGCTCGCATCCGCTTGTATGTAGGCCTCGAACAGCTTGGGCAGAACGTCGGCCTCGATGCCGATGCCGGTGTCGCTCACGGTTGCCACCAGGCGATCTTCGGCTATGGACCTGTCGATCTTCAGGCTGATCGAGATTGTGCCATTCTTTGTGAATTTGCCCGCATTGCCGAGCAGATTGATCATGATCTGCGCCACTTTGGTCCGGTCCGTGGACAGCATTTCGTCGCGCATCGGGCAGTCGATGACCAGCTTGTTTCCGTTGGCATTGATTGTCGGAAGCGCGGTTGCGACCACATCATCGCAGAACTGACCGAGACTGAAGTCCACTACATCGATCGCATGAACCCCACTTTCGATCTTGTCGGAATCCAGCACATCGGCCACGAGCGACAGCAGATGCTTGCCGGCCGCGTTGATTCTCGTTAGGTCCTGAGCGGTCTGCTCCGGCACGTCGTCCATGTCCGCGCAGTCTTCGAGCAATATTTCCGAATAGCCGATGATCGCGTTCAGCGGCGTCCTGAACTCGTGGCTCATTTTTGAGAAGAATTGCGATCGGTCGCGATTGAGTCGCTCTGCGACCTCGCGCGCCCGCTCCAGTTCGATAAGGGCGCTGCGGTGACGCTCGGCTTCTGTCTCGAGTTCCGAACGCAAGGCCATGACGCGCGCGTAATAGAGCGCCATCCAGGTCATGTAGATGGCAGCAGCGACGATTGAAAGCCACGCGAGAAGCCGCAGGTTCTGCACGGGGATATCATCCGGCAAGCCGAAATAGGCCACGCAACCGATGAATATGCTCAGGTTGACCGCGAAAAGCGACAGCACGGGAACCACCTGCTTCGACAGGTAAAATAGACCCAGCAATAGGCTCACGATCAGCCAGGGAAGAAACGGCGAGCTGAACCCGCCGTAGAAATACATCCCGAAGAGCGATGCGCTCGACAGGATCATGAACGAAAGCTGGGTGACGAGCTTCATATTGCCCGTCAGCTTCAGCAGGAAGGGAAGCGCCCAGAAACTGCTGATGCCGAACATCATCACCAGCAGTTGCGGGGTCACTTCAGGCGATACCAAGTATAGAAGGATCGCCATTGGTTGCGCGATTATGGGCCCAGCCAGATGCGTGAAAACGAAGATCCTGGCCATTTCCACATTGGTTCGGCTGCTGATGACCGAAGCTGGAAGAAACCAGTTGATGATCTTGTTGTTCGTCATGTCCGTCCCCGCAATGCCGCAACCGCGATGGTCGGGCCTACCCGGCAAGCCGTTCGTCGACGGCGTCGAAACCGGCTTCGAGTTGCGACTTTGCAAGCCGCATCGCAGCCTGCAGCCGCTCCGCCGCTGCTCGGATTTCCTCGTCGGTGTGTCCCGCCATCACCTGCAGACGGAAGCGTGCCAGCCCCTTGCCTACGGCCGGGTACTCGACGAGATTGGATATCAGGCCCATGTCGGGCAGCGCCCGGGCAGTCATCCGGGCCAGGGCCTCGTCACCCGTTTTCACGGCGACGATCGCCGACGGCTCGCCATAATAGTCCATGCCGCGAACGCTGAGTTCGTTGCGCAGATTGACGATGTTGCTCATGAGCCTGTCGCGTAGAACCTTGCCTTCGGTCGACTCCACGATTTCGAGCGCCTTCGAAATGGTTGCAAGCTGCGCCGGGGACAGCGCGTTCGAGAACGTGCAGCTCGGTGAATAGAACCGCAGATATTCCTTTACGGCGCGCGAGTTTGTCGCGACAAAACCGCCGTTCGAACCGAATGTCTTGGAGAAGCTACCCATCACGAGGTCGACTTTGCCCAGCATACCCTGAATGCCGATATGACCGGTCCCGTCTTCGCCGAGACAGCCGAGGTCATGCGCCACGTCCACCATGAGTGTTGCATCGAACGCGTGGGCGAGTTCCTGCAGGCCGACGATGTCCGGTGTATCGCTGTCCATCGAGAACAGACCTTCGGTCACGACCATGATGCCGGCATTGGGTTCGCGCCGACGGATATCCTCAAGGCGCCCCCGGCAGTGATCCAGGTCGTTGTGCCGGAAAAGCACGACATTGCGGGTAGCAGCCTGTGCCCCGGTCTGAAGGCAGGCATGCGCCAGCGCATCCATGACAATGTAGTCGTGCGAACGCACAAGCCCCTTGATGACGCCGAACCCGGCGGCCCAACCCGTAGGAAACAGAACCGCTTCCTTCATGTTGAGGAAGCTCGCGAGCCTCTGCTCCAGCGCCACTGAAACGGAGGTATTGCCGACCAGCGCCGGCGAGCCTGCGGAGTGGACTCCGAACTCGTCGATTGCATTCTTTGCGGCTTCCAGCACCGCAGGATGCGATGAGAGGGAAAGATAATCCTGCGATGCAAAGTTCACGCCGTTGGTCAGCATGCCTCGATCATCTCGCACGGCACAGCTGGAGGCCGGTCCGGTTTCCGTCGACCGGGAAAAAGGCCACGTACCTGAAAGGCGCCGCGTGTTCTGCCAATCATAGAATGCGCCGCAGCGATCAAGCAGATCTGTACCAGACGGAACGCGGAAATCTCGCATGCTGCCGCGCAGCGCCTGCTCCGGAACTCCGTCAATCGTCGATGTTTTGGAATACATTTTTACGCCCCCGTTTTTGTTCTATGCACTATTGCTAAAATAGATGCAGAATCAGTTAATTGCGGAAGCGGGGCGATGCTTGAATTAGCTGTACGGTTAATAAGTAGTGTCTCAATTAGAGGGCAAAAATATTTGTTTGCCCGCATGATTTTCGATGCGTGTGCTTGTAATGGAACGCACCGATGTCGACCGACGAGGACGCTGATAGGCGCTCAGGCGGCAATTTTGGGCTGGCTACTCTGAGCAACTAGCGCCGCAGGTGCCCAGGTTTTCGGGATGCGGACCGTGAAGGACGTGCCTTTGCCGACTGTACTCTCCACCGAGATGGCACATCCCATGGCGCGGGTAAGTTTATGGACGATGGTCAGATTGAGTCCGGTTCCGCCATATTTGCTGGCGGAGGCGTCCCGCTGATCGGCCAGTGCTTCGAAAATCGTCTCAAGCCGATCTGGATGAATGCCGCCACCATTGTCGCGGATCTCCAGCTCGTATCCGCTGTCGTCAGTGGATGACCCGGCCGTCCTGAGGTGAATCTCTGCATAGGCGCCCGGCGCATGCACGGGAATGTTGTCGAGGATAGCACTGATGACCTGCAGCAGCCGCTGCTTGTCCGTCTCCGCAAAGCTATCCTGCGCGCTGATGTGGATCTCCAGCGTATTGCCCTGCCGTCTCATGTCGCCGCGCACGCGCGCGGCTGCTTCCTGGACGACATCGACCAGTTCGATCTCCTCGACCGTGAACTGCATCAGGCCGGCCTCGATCTTCGACAGGTCCAGGACGATGTTGATGAGCCTCATGAGGTATTGCGCGGCGTCGTGAATACGGTCGACGTCTTCCTTCATCCTGTGGTCGTCATTGTCCATCGCGTCCTCATGGATGAGCCGGCTGTAGCCGATGACCGCATTCAGCGGAGTCCGCAATTCATGGCTCATCCGCGCGAGGAATTCTGCCTTGTGAAGGCTGGCGCGATCCGCAGCTACAACGGCCGAGCGTAGTTCGTCGGTCGCGCGGCGGCGCTGGCGAACCTCATTCTCCAGCTCCACGCCCGCATCGAAGATACGCGCATAGTAGATCGCCATGGTCGCGACGTAGCAGAGCGCTGCAACTGTCGAAACAACGCCCAGCACGATAAGCGCGATCATGGGTATGTCGCTCGCAGGCGGGTTTGTCGAATAGTACAGCAGAAGAAAAAGCCCGAATGAGCCGGCAAAAATGCTCATCAGACTAACTTGAAGCCGCGTGTTTGCGCCAATGTAGAAGAACGAGAGGATGGGTATGATCAGCACCCACGGCAGCGTCGGCGACAGAACGCCATCGTTGAAGTAGCAGCTCCAGAAAATGCAGAAATTCAGATTGAGCACCGAGGCGACGACAAGCTGGTCGTAGTTCACGCCGCGCCGCAAAAGGAACGGAAATATCCAGAATGCCAATATGCTCAGCGACAGGACCAATATGTCCCAACCTGGCGTCGGGTCGACAAAGTACAGCGCAATTGGAACCGAGCTGCCCAGGATTGGCCCCATCGTATGGCTTATCAGAAACATACGGGCCTGATTGGACGCATCCCTTTCGTGCCTGATTGCTTCTGGCACGAAATAGTCGATAAGGCGCTGGTAGCGCGCTGCCAACTTCCTGAGCATTCCAACCCCCAAGCCACTGTACATCATCGCGATGCGGGCAAGTCGTCTTCAATCCGACACCGGCAAGTATTTACGCGCGATTACTTACAATGCTGTTAAACAGCTTGTTCCCGCACGCTTGGAGCTCGCCTCCGTCGCAGACTCTCCTCCTCGCCTCGCACTCCAGCGCTTCGCGTTAAGGGTTCGTTAGCCATAATCGACAAATATCCCAGCCATCTATCTGCCCGGGCGCGAAATGCCCGGAACTGTGAATGTCGGGGGTTCGGCGATGACAAAAAAGCTCATATTTGCGGCCATGTTGGTCTGCGCCCAGCCTGCTCTTGCGGGCGACTGGACTGATGCGTCTCTGGAAGCGCGTTACGCTGGCTGGTCCGGTGCATATGTGACCGGGTTCGCTGGCCTCGGTATCACCAATGGTCGCGCGAGCCTGAACGATTATTCCGGTACGCTGCTCACGCTCGACGTTCAGAACGGGCTTTTCCCTCAGGCCATAAGCGGAACCAAGACCCACGGCCTTGTCGGTGCCGCGGCCGGCTACAATTTCCAGTCGGGACGGTTTGTCGGAGGCGTCGAGGTCGATGTAGGCTATTCTTGGTCCGAGGCAACACACGCATATTCGCGCGTCGACCCGGGCCCGATATTTCCAGGCGTCAACACGAACACGACATATGGAACGGAGTTCGGGGCGCTCGGCAGCGCGCGCTTCAGGGTCGGCTACGACATGGGCAACACACTCATTTACGGAACGGCCGGCATTGCAGCAGGCCGGGTCCGCAACAGCCTTTCGCTGGCGCTACCGGAACTTGGCTACACCTCCCCAGACTGGTCCGAATCCGGCACCCGAATCGGCTATGCCGTGGGTGTGGGTGTGGAACACCGCCTGACCGGCAATCTGAGCCTGAGGCTCGAGACGCTGTTCGTGGATCTCGAAGACCAGGTCGTTAACGCTTCGGATTCAACCACATTCCCTGGCGAGACCTTCGGCTACAGGTTCTCCAACACCATCGTTACACCGCGGCTCGGGGTAACGATGAAGTTCTAGCCGGCCCGTCTGCTGGCCGCATACTCCGGCTTCTTACTTGGCGTCGCCGGTACCGGTGCCAGGGGCGTCTTTCATGTCGGGCCAGCGCATCTGAACCGGACACTGGGCGCGATCCATTTTGCATCGATACTCCGCATCGGTCATGCCGGGAGGCGGCGCGCCGCGATACATCGGCCCCGGGGCTCCACAGGCGGAAAGTGCCATCAAAGCTGAAAGCGCCAGGGCCAATTTGCAAACCATGACACTTCCGGCACGCGAGCGGGCGTAGCCCTCATCACGGGGTCCGGCCTCACCAACATTCACTCTGACAACCAATGCGACCTCCTGACAGGTTGGACCGTCCGGAGCACGCCGCAAGGCTGCAACCTGACGGCGCGCCCGCCCTATAGCACGCGCCCTGCCGCCGGTTCAAACGCGGCAACCGCCGAAATCCGGTTTGCGCCCGCGCCGCAAAAAAGGGCCGGCTTCGCGCCGGCCCTTTCCTGTCACTGCTTGATTTCGAAGGTCACGTTGACCTGAACCCTGTAGGTGTTTTCGCCCGCCTCGACGGGCACCGCGTCGGATGCGGCCTCCATGCGATAGGCCCGGCCGCCGAGCGGCATCGGCGGCGGCGCGAAGGACTGCTCCGAGAGTTCCAGGATACCACCGAGTTCGACACCGGCGGCTTCGGCCAGCGTCCGGGCACGGGCCATCGCGTCCTCGACCGCGCGCTTGCGCGCCTCGGTGGTGGCGGCTGCCTGATCGTCATTGGTGAAGGTGATATTGCCGCCCTGGTTGACGCCGAGCGTCACCGAACTGTCGATGACCTCGCCCACCGTTGCGATATCGCGCACGCGCACCGTCAGCGTGTTGGAGACCTGATAGGCGACGATGCGCGGCTGCTGTTCGCCGGCATTGTTCTGTGGGTAGACATAGCGCGGGTTGATCTGCAGGCCGGCGGTCTGGATATCGCGCTGCTCGATACCCGCATCCTTCATCGCCTTGATGACCGCATTCATGGCCTCGTTGTTGGCGTCGAGCGCATCGCGCGCGGTCTCGGCTTCTCGCATCACCGCGAGGCTGACAATCGCCATGTCGGGCGCGATAGCGGTCTCGCCTTCACCGGTGACGACGACGCGCGGGGTATTCCGGGGTTGAGATTCCTGAGCCATGGCCACTCCTGGCAGGGTCATCGCTGCCGCCAGCAGCATCGGCAGGTATCTGCGGTTCATCTGGTTCTCCAATAAGTTGTTTTCCCGAGACCGGATCGGCATAGGAAGCGATTATGGGTGGATTGCGGCGGCAGTCTTGTGCCGAAGCAAAAAAGCAACTAGGTCAGCGGCGGTGGGGCCTGTAGCTCAATGGTTAGAGCCGGCGGCTCATAACCGCTTGGTTGGGGGTTCGAGTCCCTCCGGGCCCACCAATTCCGCCTCAAATACCCGCGATCAGCGGATCACCGGGCAGTTGTGCCGGTCGGCGAAGGTAATGATCGCGGTGCGGTAGCCGTGGCCACGGCCCTTCACGCGCACCGTGCGCGGGCCTGAGCCGATCAGGCGTACATCGCGCAGGCCCATGCGGTAGGCCTTGCGAACCGCCTCGCGGGGCGAGCAGCCACGGTCACGATAGGCGTGGCGGCGATGGTCGCGATAACCGCGGCGGTCGCGATAATCATGACGCCCGCGATCCTCGAAATGAAGCCCGACATTGGGACCGGAATTGCCGAACCCGAAATAGATGCCGCCGTTCTGCGCCTGCGCGGCAGCCGGCATGGCCGACAGCGCTCCGAGGCCGATAAGGATGGAAAGGGCGGCGGTTTTGATGATCTTCAGCATGATTCTCTCCGGAAGCGCTGTGCGTGTTGCGATGGGCCGCACACTGCCACCGGCAAGCTGAACCTGCCGCGAACCGCCCGTTCATCCTGCGTTCAGCAGGCCCGGTCGATCCGCCTTGTCCAGTATTCCATTGTCTTGACTGTCTCTTGCGCCTGCCCGACATCGCGCCAGGAGAACCCCGTGGTCAGCCCCTCGATGCGGGCATAGCCCCGGTGCCGCCAGAAATCGTCGAGTGGCCGATAGCCGGCCGGCCGTAACGGATGATCCGCAGGCCTTATGACGGCAGAGAAGACACAGGCGCCAAACCCTGCTTCCGCCGCCGCCTTTTCGCGTTCCTCGAAGAACCGCACCCCGACCCCCTGCCCGCGATAGCGCTTCTCCAGCACCGATTCGCCGAAGTAGAAGAAATCCGCGGGGTCCAGCCCGCGCTTCGCGAACGGTTCCGCGAATGCCTCGAAATGATCGTTGAGCGGCGAGGCCGTTGCCGCTCCCACGAGCCGGCCACCATCGAAAGCGCCGATCACCACGGCGCCCGACGACCCCATATAGGTCGCAAGGTAGTGCCGTTCGTAATCGAGGTCGCCGTCGTAAAGGTATGGAAAATCGCGGAAAACCGTGATCCGCAGCCGCGCGAGATCGTCGAAGGCCGCTTCGGCTTCCGCGCGGGCGAGTCTGCGTACCTCCACCCGTTCAGTCCTTTACCACCTGCGCGGTCCAGTCGGCGAGATTGTAATAGGTGGTTACGCGCGAGATGAGCCCGTCATCGATCTCGAAGAAGATGCCGGCCGGCAGCGAATAGGTCTGGCCATTGGCCTCGGGCAGCCCTTCCGCCGTTGCAAGATAGGTCCCGCGCACCGTGAATTCGGCCGCCGCGCGGCCGCCGCCCTGGTTGACCATGATCGCCACGTCCGACAGTTCCTCGCGATAGTGCCGGTCCATCATGCCGAGGAACCACCGGAACTTTTCCTTGCCGATCTCGCGACCGCCCTGGTTGATGTCATGGGCGACGTCCTCGGAAAGACAGGCCAGCATCGCATCCCGGTCGCCCGAATTGAAGGCGGCGAAGTAGCGCTCGATCAGCGTGCGGGTCTCGGCTTCGCTCATGTCGGTCTGGTCCTTTTCTGCAGTCTGGTTTTTGTCTAGCCACCGTGCGGCAAGTCGGATGGATGGAAAACGGCAGCGGAAGCCGTGGCAGCGACGTGTCGCCGGCTTCAGGGCTCCTCATCCAGCATATAGTCGAAATAGTCCTCGGGTTCGGCAAGGTCGGTCTCGCTGGCCGTCACCTTGCCGCGCACGGAAACGCCTGCCTCGTGCACGGTATCGCGGCTGCCGGAGACGAGATGATGCCACCAGTAGAGGTCGCGGCCTTCCGCAACCAGCCGGTAGGCGCATGTCTGCGGCAACCACCGGATGGTTGGCACGTTCTGAGGTGTCAGCCCCACGCAGTCCGGCACCACCGCCAGCCGGTGTTCGTAGTCGTGGCAGCGGCAGGCATCCCCATCGAACAGCCAGCAGGCGACGCTCGTCCAGTAGATCTCGCCGCTATCCTCGTCCTCGAGCTTGGAAAGGCAGCATTTGCCGCACCCGTCGCAAAGCGCCTCCCATTCCTGCGGCGTCATCGCCTGAAGCGTCTTTGTTTTCCAGAATGGCTGCGTCATCGGGCCGGTTTGCGCGCTTGAGCCCGTCCGGTCAAGCACCATGCAGACGCGCCTTGCTTTCGCCGCGAAATTGCCCGGCTTTCGGCCATCTCCCCCTTTCGGCGGAACCATTGGAGGCGGGTCGAGTTGCTGTCGCGAACGGGACGATCGGACAGGAGTTTACCGCACGATGAAACGAGCACCCATCCTCACAGGCACCGCCTTGGCGCTGGTCATGGCCGCAGCACAGGCTCAGGCCGCACCATCCGCGGCAGCAATGAAGGTGAGCGAGGCGCGCGCGACCGCACCGGTTGTTCTTGCCCAGGCAGACGAGCAGCTCAGCGAAGAAGAACTGCTGAAGCGTCAGCGCGAGGCGGAGGAAGGCGCACAGGACGAAGCGCCGGCTGCCGAAGAAGCGCCCGCAGCCGAAGCGCCGCCTGCCGCTGAGGAGGCAGCACCTGCGGAAGAAGCACCGCCTGCTGCAGAGGAAGCACCCGCACCGGCAGAGGAAGCACCCGCACCGGCAGACGCTGCACCCGCCGAAGAGCCGGCGGCTGAACCTGCGCCTGAGCCAGAGGCAGCGCCGGAACCCGAAGCCGCGCCAGCGCCCGATGACGAGCCCGGCCTGCAGTTCGAGCAGGATGAGGAGGCACCCGCCGAAGAGGCCGCACCGGCACCTGAGACTGCCCCAGCACCCGCCGAGGAAGAGCCGGCCATGGAAGAAGAAGCTCCGGCCGCAGACGAGCAGCCCGAAGAAGCTCCGGCCGCAGAGGAAGCCCCCGCTCCGAACCCCGAGCCAGCGCCTGCGCAGGAGCCCGCAGCCGAGGAGGAAGCTCCTCAGGCTGATGAGCCCGGTCTCCAGTTCGAGGAGGAGCAGGCCCCGGCTGACGAACCGCAGCCGATCCCGTCCGGCGAGGGCGAACCCGTCCCGACCGACAAGCCACAGCCCATCCCTTCCGGTGAAGGCGAGGCTGTTCCGGCCGATGAGCCGCAGCCTGTCCCGTCTGGCGAGGGTGCGCCTGACGAGGAGGCGACCGGCGAGGAAGCCCCGATCCTCGACAGCCAGAAGGAAGGTGATGCCGCGCAGCAGCAGCCGGAAGGCGAAGGCGAAACGGAAGAGCAGGGCTTGACCTTCGAGGAAGAAGCGGGCCCGCCACCCACGTCGGATGCCGAAGCGCAGAAACTTGAGGAACCTGTCGAAGTTGAGTCGCTTCGCGCCGAGGAAGGTCGCCGCATCGAACGTCGTGACCGTGGCGAGCGCCGCGAAGGTACCGATGTTCTACGCGAGATCGGTGACCGCATCGTGATCCGGCTCAACAACCAGGTGGTTGTTCAGAGCGACGATCGCGAGCGCATCGGCCGCGACGCCGACGAGGTCTACTACGAGGAGCTGCCCCGTGGACGCGTCCGCGAGACTGTGGTGCGCCCGAATGGCGTTCAGGTGGTGACGGTTCGTGACCGCTACGGCGACGTTATCCGCCGTTCGCGCATCATGCCGGACGGGCAGGAATATGTGCTGGTCTACACCGATCGGCGCGACCGTGAGGAGCGCCGCGAATGGCGCGACCCGGCTCGCGAACTGCCGCCGCTGCGCCTCACCATCCCGCGCGACGAGTACATTCTCGACGCCCGCCGCGTGCAGAACGAGGACGCCTACTACCAGTTCCTCGACCAGCCGCCGGTCGAGCCGGTGCGTCGCCTCTACACCGTCGATGAGGTGAAGTATTCGGCCCGCGTTCGCGACAGTGTGCGCCGCGTCGACCTCGACACCATCACCTTCGAGTTCGGCTCCGCTTCGATCTCCGAGAGCGAGATTCCGCGCCTCGAAGGTGTGGCAACCGCGATGGAGCGTCTGCTGGAGGAAAATCCGGCGGAAACCTTCCTGATCGAAGGCCATACCGACGCGGTCGGCTCCGACGAGGCCAATCTGGCGCTGTCTGACCAGCGTGCGGAATCGGTCGCGATCGCTTTGACGAACGTGTTCGCAATTCCGCCCGAAAATCTGGTTACACAGGGCTACGGTGAAACCTACCTGAAGGTGGATACCGAAGAGCCTGCGCGTGAAAACCGCCGCGTTGCCATACGCCGCATCACGCCTCTCGTCTCGCCGGTGGCGAGCCGCTAGTTCCCTGCCCCGTTCCCGCCAGTCGGGAATGACGGCGAAAGCCCGGCCGGATCCCCCTCCCCGGCCGGGCTTTTCTTTTGAGCCTTGAACTTTGGTCACGGTGACGAACGCATCGCGCAGTGCCAGAGTGTGGCGGAGGGAGGAAACCGATGAAGCCCATCAGCGGAGCGATGCCGCTTGCCGCACTTGAGGCAGTCGCCGTCGACACGGAGACGACCGGCCTCGACACGGCGCGGGCACGCATCATTCAACTCGCCGGCATCGGCATCGAACTGGGCCGGGTCAACGCTGACGATTCGTACGAGACGCTGATCGACCCGGGCGAGCCTATCCCCGAAGCATCGAGCGAAATCCACGGCATTCGCGACAGCGACGTGCGTGGCGCTCCCGCCTTCGCCGAAGCGTTTGCCGCCTTCTCTGCGTTCCGGGCTGGCCGGGTGCTGGTCGGCCATTCGATAGGCTTCGACCTCGCCGTGCTGGAAGGCGAGGCAATGCGCGTGGGCCTGCCCTGGATGAAGCCGCGCTCACTCTGCGTGCGTCTTCTTGGGGCCGTCGCCAATCCTCGCCTTCACGATGAATCGCTCGATACGCTGGCAAACTGGCTCGGCATTGCGATTTCGGGCCGGCACAGCGCAAAGGGCGATGCCCGCGCCGCCGCCGAGATCTTCGTTGCGCTTCTACCTCACCTTGCCGAACGCCACGTGCGAACGCTCGCCGAAGCGGAACGCGCCTGCCTGGGCCTGTCCACCCGGCTTGAAGACGGTCACCGTGCCGGCTGGGTCGAACCGGTTTCCCGCCCGGACCTGTCCACCTCCACCGGCGCGATCGACCCCTATGCCTACAGCCACCGCGTCGACGACCTGATGGCCAGTCCGGTCGTGGCGATCGCGGAAAACGCCACGGCGAAAGACGCCATCGACCTCATGGCCGAACGCCGCATCAGCTCGATCTTCGTGTCGGCCGACGGCACGCCCGATGGACCGCTCTCCGCCTACGGCATCGTCACCGAGCGCGACGTGATGCGCCGCATCGCGGCCCATGGTGCGCAGGCGCTGGACATGTCGGCCGGCGAGATCGCCTCGCGTCCACTCGCCAGCATAGCCGCCGAAGCCTTTGTCTATCGCGCCGTCGGCCGCATGGAGCGGCTGCACATCCGTCACCTGGCGGTGCGCGACGAAGGCGACAGGCTCGTCGGCGTCATTTCCGCGCGCGACCTCCTGCGTCTGCGCGCCGGCGCGGCGATCAGCCTCGACGATGCCATCGGTTCGGCCAGCAGCGCCGAAGCCATGGCTCAGGCCTGGGCGACCTTGCCCGCTGTCGCCCGCAGCCTCGGTGCCGAGGAGCTCGACGCCCGCATCATCGCCGGCGTCGTCAGCGAGGAAGTGCGCGTAATGACCCGGCGCGCCGCCGAACTCGCCGAGGCCGCGATGAATGAGGCCGGCCACGGCTCTCCGCCATGCCCCTACGCCCTTCTGGTGCTGGGTTCGGGCGGGCGCGGCGAAAGCCTGCTCGCGCCCGATCAGGACAACGCCATCGTCTTTGCCGAAGGCGCTCCCGGCGGGGAGACCTGCCGCTGGTTCGCCCAACTCGGCAGCCACGTCTCGGACATCCTCGACACCGCCGGCATCCCCTACTGCACCGGCGGCGTCATGGCCAGAAACGAAGCCTGGCGCGGCTCGCTGGAAACCTGGCAGGCTCGCATCGCCGACTGGGTAGGGCGATCGAGCGGTGCCGACCTGCTCAACGTCGACATCTTCTTCGACCAGCGCCCCGTCCACGGCGACCTGTCGCTCGGCGCGCGGCTGTTCGATAGCGCTTTCGATGCGGCCGCCAACCAGCCGGTTTTCGCCAAGCTGATGGGCGAAAAGCTGTTTTCCGCCTCGAACCCGTTCACACTGCTCGGAAATATTCGGACCGATGAGGGCCGCATCGATCTCAAGCTGCACGGCCTTTTCCCGATAGTCGCTGCCGCCCGCGTCCTGGCAATCCGCCACGACATCCGCCGCCGTTCTACCCGCCAAAGGCTAGAAGGCCTTGCCGAACGCGGCCTCGGCAATGTCGGCGAGATCGCACGGCTGCTCGAGGCGCATCGCCTGTTCATGACGCTTATGCTGGAGCAGCAAAGCCGCGACCTCGAAGCCGGCATCCCGGTCTCCAACAAGGTCGAGATAGCAACCCTCCCCACGCCCGTCCGCTCAGACCTCAAGGCAGCACTCAAGGCCACGCAGCTCGTGCCCGATTTCGTGCAGGGGCTGATGTTTCGATCTAGCTGAACGTCCCCGCCAGCTTCGTGCCCGTCCGTTCCAGCACCTCGTCCGGCACGAAGAAGTCGGCTGCGAGTGCTCCCGTGGCACCGGGTGCATAAACGGAAAAGTCGGTCACGCCTTCCGCGCGCAGCACCTCCTCATCGATGAAGAAGTTGCCGGTGGCCTCGCGCGACGGTCGCGTCAGGATGGCGTGAGCGGCGTCCGCCATGATCTGCGGCGAGCGGCTCATCGCCGCCACCGCCTCGCCGCCGAGCAGGTTGCGCACGGCGGCCGTGTCGATGGCCGTCAGCGGCCATAGCGAGTTGACGGCGATGCCGTCGCCAGCAAACTCGGCGCTCATGCCTAGCGTACACATCGACATGCCGAACTTGGCCATCGTGTAGGCCACATGGTTCTTGAACCATTTGGCCTCCATGTCGAGCGGCGGCGCCAGATTCAGAATGTGAGGATTATCCGACAACTTCAGATGCGGAATACACATTTTGGAGACGAGAAACGTCCCGCGCGTGTTGATCTGGTGCATCAGATCGAAGCGCTTCATGTCCGTCTGAAGCGTGCCGGTAAGCTGGATCGCGCTGGCATTGTTGACGCAGATGTCGATGCCGCCGAAGGCCTCGACCGTCTTCTTCACCGCGGCTGAAACCTGCTCCTCTTGACGGATGTCGCACAGCACCGGCAACCCACGGCCACCCGCCGCCTCGATCTCCTCCACCGCCGAATAGATGGTGCCCGGCAGTTTCGGGTGCGGCTCGGCCGTCTTGGCCGCAATGGTCACATTGGCGCCGTCGCGCGCGGCCCTGAGCGCGATCGCAAGCCCGATCCCGCGCGACCCGCCCGAGATGAACAGCGTCTTTCCCTTGAGCGACATGAAATCCTCCTCTCGGCCCCTCGGGGCTATTCAGGCAAAATCAGTTCCGTTCGCGTCCGGCTGGAGCGCGTTTGGACGCCCTGCGTCCCGACGCTGGCGCTTCTCGACGCGGTTTCCACCGACGTCCCGCTGACGCGCGCCGTCGCCGCGCCGCCATAGACCGTGCAACCCGAAACGACGGCCATCAGCGCGGCGAAAACGACATATCGCAGCATCTCAGCCAAAGATCTTGTCGCCCTGCTCGTCGATGACCTGCCTTGCCTTGCGCAAGGTCACGTCGATCGCATCCTGCTTCGCGGCGAACCGGTCTGCGCGGATGAAGCGATGCTCCTTCACCTCGCCCCCGATCTCCTTGCTGATGACCCCGCAGGTCTGGTACTGGCCGCCCTCGGTGAAAGGCGTGGCGCGAATGGTGAAGCCGTTATGCTCCACGGGTTCGCCTGCGGCTTCCGGCCCCGCCTCGCCACCACTACCACCGAAAAGCTTCTTCCAGAACGACATCGCAGAATTCTCCCGTCAGGCCGCGCGAACGGCACGGCCGCTACCGACTGCCTTATCTAAAACGGCAGCGGCGCGCCAAGGGAAACCGCCATCATGCGCTCAAGTGCAGCACGATCTCGCGCCGATGCGGCCGCTCGCGGTGCTCGAACAGGTAGATGCCCTGCCATGTGCCCAGCGCCGGCAGCCCCTCCACCACCGGTATCGACAGCGAAACCGCCGTCAGCGCCGCCTTGATGTGCGCCGGCATGTCGTCCGGCCCCTCCGTCGTATGTACCACCCAGCCCATGGAGGGGTCATCGGCCGGCGGCACCAGCCGACGGAAGAAGGCGTCGAGGTCGCGCCGCACGTCCGGGTCGGCATTTTCCTGGATCAGCAGCGAGCAGGAGGTGTGCCGCACGAACAGCGTCAGCAGGCCGGTATCCACCCGCGCCTTGCGAACGAAGGCGAGCGCTTCCTCGGTGATCTCGTAAAGGCCGGGGCCGGTGGTCGCGACTGTGATCCGGGTCTGCATGGTATGCCTCACAAGCGCCGCACCGGCTGGCGCAGCACGGTCTTGAGCTTTTCAGGCGCGGTCTTGCGCGGGTCCGAAATGTAGATTTCGTGATGGCGCCCGGTCTCGGCGAGCCCGTTCTCCGGCAGGAATTCCTCGTGCAGGCGGCGCAGCACCGGCCCCTCGTCGTCATAGGAGCCGACATGCATGACCTGCACGCTCAGCCCCTCATCGTAAGCCTCCAGCCGCAGCGTCTCCGGCGGCGCGCCGAACTTCGCTTTCGCCTTCTCCACCGCCGCCTCGAACATGGCGGACGTGATCCATTCCGGCTGCATGATCATCATCGTCCACGACCACGCATCCTTGTCGCGGCTCAGGAAGGTGGACATATCCTGCGCCCACCACAATCCCTCGAGCGGCATCACCGCATAGTCGCGGCCCAATTCCTTCTTCGACATGAATTTCAGCGGATAGCTGACCGAATAGAGCCATTCGACCGCGCGCTTGTAGGCCGGCGCGGTGTTGGGGTCGCCATGCCCGTCGAGCTTGACGAACTGCATCGGCGGCACGTCGACCACAGTGAAGCGCCCAGCCGGCGGCTGCCACAGAGCCTTCATCGTCTTCTTGAAATCAACCTTATCCACCGGCACCGCCTCGATTCTAGCCGGACCAGTCAAGCAGTGGCGGGAAAGTGGTGCAAGATGGATGAAGGCCATGTGCCGTCAGATCCCGCACTGACGACCCTTTTGTTGCTACGATTAGCAGGATACGATCGCGCGCATATGCCTAAGCCGCGCATCATGTACATCGAGAATAAATCCGGCTCTCTGAACGGGCCGGCGAGGATTGGACGCGTGACCTTCTCGAAAACAGGCAAATCTGTAAGCTATGACGGACGAACATTTCGGAGTTTAAAGGGAAGCGGCTTCAAAGCGAACTACGTCGACGTCGAAACGGGTGAAGAGTTCTGGATATCCGGGCCGAGGAAAGACGGCCGTGACCGCCTCTACCCGGAAAGCTCCAGCCCCGTCGAAATCGACGCCGACGTCGCGGAAGAATACTGGCGAGAAATCAGGGGGATGAACCAACCTGATTGATAAATATCGCTACTCCGGCATCGCTCCGGCATAGATCGCGGTCGGCCTCAGCAACCTGCCCGTGCGCTGCTGTTCGATGGCGTGCGCCGTCCAGCCCGCGCTGCGGCCCACCGCAAACACCGGCGTGAAGGCGCGCCGCGGGATGCCCAGCGCGTCGAGCAGGATCGCCGTATAGAATTCGACATTGGTGTCGAGCCGGCGGTCCGGCTTTGCGATCTCCAGTGCCCGGCGTGCATAGGCCTCCACCTCGGCCGCGAAACCAAGGTCGGTTCCGCGCCCGCCAAGCCGCTCCACGGCCTGCTTCAGCACATCGGCCCGGGGGTCGCGCACTTTGTAGATGCGATGGCCGAAGCCCATCAGCCGCTCGCCGCGCGCAAGGGCGGCATCGATCCATTCGCCGATCCGATCGGGCGTCGCGATGGTATCGAGCATGTCGAGCACCGGTTCGGGCGCCCCGCCGTGCAGCGGCCCCGTCAGCGCGCAGTAGCCGGCCAGCACCGACATCGCGAGGTCGGCCTGCGTGGAAGCTACCACCCGCGCAGCGAAGGTGGAGGCGTTCATGCCGTGGTCGGCCACCGTCACCAGATAGGCATCGAGCGCCTTCGCCTCCTCGTCCGACGCGACCTCGCCCCGCATCATCCGCAGAAGGTCCGCCGCGTGTCCCATCGACGGGTCAGGCTCGACCGGTGCCTCGCCCTGCGCCTGGCGCACGAGGCATGCGGCAATTACCGGCATCGCACCGACGATGGCTGCCTCCGGCGGCATGCCGTCGGCCGGCGAGATTCCCGCGACGCCGATGCGAAACGCCTCGATCGTCGGCACGCCATCGGTCACCGGCATAACCGTTTTCATCCGTGCAAAGGCGGCAACCCTGGCCTCGCCCAGCCAACGCCGCACGTCCGTCTCATCCAACGGCTTCGCAGAAGCAGCGCTCCACAGCCGCGCGACAAGACCCTCGAAGTCTGTCTGCTCGGCGAGGTCGCCGATACGCGTGCCGGCAACGATCAGTTCGCCGTGCTCGCCATCGACATGGGAAAGCGCGGTCACCGCTGCCGCAACCCCATCGAGTCCTGCTGCCGATTTGGTGTGAATGGTCATCGATCTGTCTCCTGCTGCATTGCAACAAGGTGATGCCCCTTCCATAATTGATCAATATTGATTAGCTTGATCAATATGAAAAATGCGCCGACGCCCGCTTATCTCACCGCCCGCGAAGCCGCTGCCGAGCTCTCGGTTACGCCCGCGACCCTCTACGCCTATGTCAGTCGCGGCCTGATCCGCTCCGAAGCGGTTGGCGACAGCAGAAGCCGCCGCTATCGCGCCGACGACATCCGCGCCCTGCGCGCGCGCCGCAACGCTTCGCCAACGGCCCAGGGCGAAGCGGCGATGCCCGTGCTTGATTCCGCCGTGTCAACGATCACCGAGGCTGGCCCGATCTATCGCGGCGTGCCTGCAATCGCCCTGTCCGATACGGCTACGCTGGAGCAGACGGCGCAGATCCTGTGGGACGCGCGCGGTGCCGACCCGTTTGAGGCCGGAAACATGCCGGTGGTCAGCGCGGAGATGCAGGCAGTCATGCAGGCGGCCTTGCCGGCAAAGCCGCTGCCGCGCGCGATCGCCGCCCTGTCGCTGGCCTGCGATGCCGATCCCCGCGCCCACAACCGCTCGCCCGAAGGCCGCATGGCCGCCGGCGCGCGCGTCATGCGCCTCGTCGCGGCCGCGATCCTCGGCACGGATCCGTCGTCGCGTCCGCTGCACCTGCAACTGGCCGATGCCTGGATGCCGGGCGAGCCCAGCGCCGGCGAGCTCGTCCGCCGCGCGCTCGTGCTTCTTGCGGACCATGAGCTGAACGCCTCCACCTGGACCGTGCGTAGCGCCATCTCCACCGGCCTCAGCCTCCACGACGCCCTGATTGCCGGCCTTGTCGCGCTGAAGGGCCCGCGCCACGGCGGCGCCGGCCCGCTTGCGGCTCGTTTCGTGACGGAGCTTGCCGAGGGGGACATCGCCGACAGGGTGGCCGACCGCGTGGAGCTGGGCGAAACCATCCCCGGCTTCGGCCACAGCGTCTATGCGGATGGCGACCCGCGCGCGGATGTTTTGCTGCGTGCGCTCGTCAAGGCCGGCGCCGACAGGCGGCTGGCAGCAGAGGCCCCGGCGCTCGTCACCGAGGCGACGGGCCTGCATCCCAACATCGATTACGCGCTGGCGGTGATGATGCACATGTTTGGCATGCCGGTCGGCCGCGAGACGGCGATCTTCGCCGTCGCCCGCACGGCCGGCTGGGTCGCGCACGGCATCGAACAACTGGAGACCGGCACGCTCATCCGGCCCCGCGCCCGCTATGTGGGCCCGGAGCCGGGACGATCTCACTCCATCGGCTAGACGTCAGACCGGCAGCGCCTCCTCCGCATACTGCGCCGCATATTCGGCGTTTGGCGGGATCGGCTTGATGATGTCGATCAGCACGCCGTTGGGGTCGGCGGTGATGAAGTGGCGCTGGCCGAAATCCTCGTCGCGCAGCGAACGCAGCACCGGCAGCCCGGCGGCCACCAGCCGGTCGTGCACGGTATCCACGTCCTCCACCTCGAAATTGAGCAGCAGGCCCGACACGCGGCCCCTGCCCTGTTCGGGGATGGTCTCATGGCTGCCGTCGAGGATCGCGAGGTTGATCGTCTCGTCCTCGCTCGATGTCAGATGCACGTACCAGTCGCTTTCGAACATCACCGTGAACCCGAAATGCTGGACATAGAACGCAGTCGTGCCGGCAACGTCGCCGGTCATGATCACGGGGTAGTAGCTGGTCGCTTTCATGGTCTTCCCTTTCGCTTGCCATTAACATACAATCTGCATGTATCTATTCAAATAACATACAGGCTGCATGTATGCAAGAAGCAAATTCCCCCCGCCGCTCCAACCGCGAACGCACGGAAGCCACCCGCGCCGCGCTGCTCGATGCGGCGCGCAAACTTTTCGTCGAAAAGTCTTATGCGGAGACCGGCACGCCGGAGATCGTGGCCGCCGCCGGCGTCACGCGCGGCGCGCTCTACCACCATTTCGCTGACAAGCAGGCCCTGCTGCGCGCGGTTGTCGAGGCGGAATCGCAGGCCGTCGCGGATGAAATCGACCGCGCGGCCCCCGAGGCCCTTTCGGCGCGCGATGCGCTTGTGCGCGGCGGTGAGACCTTTCTGGAAGCGATGGCCGCTCCCGGCCGCACCCGGCTCCTGCTGCTCGACGGGCCGGCCGTACTGGGCCGCGCGGCGATGGACGAGATCGATGCCCGCCACGCCAACCGCACCCTCAAGGTGGGGCTGGAAGCAGCCATGCAGGCCGGCGACCTGCCCGGCCTCCCACTCGATGCGCTGGCCGCCCAGCTCGGCGCGATGTTCGACCGCGCGGCACTCGCTATCGAGGCAGGCGCCCCGCCGGAGGATCACCGCAAGGTGCTGGCCGCCGTCATCGATGCGCTGGTGGCCGCAAAGAGCTGATCTGGCGGGCTACCCTGCGTTTGGCTCCGAAGGCAGCGTTGTATCGCCTGCCCCCAGCGATCGCTGCATCAGCACGGTGTCGACCCATCGGCCGAGCTTGAAGCCCACCGAGGTGAACGTTCCGGCATGGGCAAATCCCATGCGCCTGTGCAGCGCAATGGAACCCTCGTTGCCGCTGTTGCCGATCACGGTCAGCATCTGCCGCCACGACCCCTTTTCGCAGCGCGCAATCAGCTCGCCAAGCAGCGCGCTGCCGATACCCTTTCCCGCAAGCCCGTCGGCGACATAGACGGAATCCTCGATCGAAAACCGGTAGGCCGGCCGCTGCCTGTAAGCCGTGGCATAGGCGTAACCGACCACCTGCCCATCGAGTTCGGCAGCAAGATACGGAAGCTCCGCTGCAAGCACGGCCGCGCGCCGCGCCAGCATCTCCTCGGCCGCCGGCGGCACCTCCTCGAAGGTCGCCAGCCCATGCAGCACATGATGCGCGTAGATCCCCCGGATCGCTGCCATATCGCTCTCGCCCGCATCGCGAACGGTTACGCTTGTCGTTGGGGCGCCCGCATCAGCCATGGCTTCTCCTGCTCGCTCGACGTTGCATGCCCGCCATCATGCGCGATGATTTCGAATAAGGAAAGATTTGCCTATTGATGATTCATATGAGATTTTCTTTGATATGAAAGGCCTCAATCTGGATTACCTGCGCACCTTCGTTGCCGTCGTGGAGCACGGGGGCTTTTCGGCGGCGGCCACCCGGCTGGGCCTGACGCAACCGGCCGTCAGCCTGCAGATCCGCCAGCTCGAAAAGCGGCTTGGCGTCAGGCTCATCGAACGCGTCGGACGCGGCACACGCCCCACACCCGCAGGCACGGAACTTCTACACCACGCCGGAAGGATCGAAGGCGAGGTCGCAGCCGCGCTCGACGCGGTCGCGCACCATGCCTCCGGCACGATGGGCCTTGTGAGGCTCGGCACCGGCGCGACCGCCTGCATCTTCCTCCTGCCGCCGCTGTTGCGCGAACTGCGCGAGCGCTTTCCTGATCTGGAAATCACCGTCAGCACCGGCAACACGGCTGAAATCGTCCGGGCCGTCGAGGAAAACACGCTCGACATCGCTCTGGTCACCATGCCGGCATCGGGCCGCATTCTCGAAATACAGCCGGTCATGGAGGAGGAATTCATGGCAATCGCCCCGCCGGGCACTGTGTTGCCCGATCCTGCGACCCCTGCCGCACTGGCGGAAATGCAGTTGCTACTCTTCGAACCGGGCGGCAACACGCGCCGTATCGTCGATCAATGGTTTGCCGCCGCCGGCATCCAGTTCAGGCCGGCAATGTCGCTCGGCAGCGTCGAGGCGATCAAGGAACTGGTCGCGGCCGGCCTCGGCTGCTCGATCCTGCCCGCATCGTCGGTCAGCGCGGACAGGCGAGAAACCGCGTCGCCGTATTCTCGGTTGTCGCCGCCGCTGCACCGTACCCTGGCAAGCGTCGTGCGGCGAGACAAGCCGCTCACCCGCGGCATCAGGGAAATGCTGCGCGCGCTGGAGCGGCTGGCGCCGGATGCTCCCGCCTCTCGGCCCACTCCGTCGGGCAAAGAAAAACCCGGCGTGTAGCCGGGTTTTTCGATTTAACTTCAAACGCTTGAGCTTGCTTCCGGACTCAACTGTCGAGGAAGCTTCTCAGCTTGCGCGAGCGGCTCGGGTGCTTGAGCTTGCGCAGCGCCTTGGCCTCGATCTGACGGATACGCTCGCGCGTCACCGAGAACTGCTGGCCAACTTCCTCCAGCGTATGGTCGGTGTTCATGCCGATGCCGAAGCGCATGCGCAGCACGCGCTCCTCGCGCGGCGTCAGCGAAGCGAGCACGCGCGTGGTCGTCTCGCGCAGATTCGCCTGGATCGCAGCATCGATCGGCAGGATCGCCATCTTGTCCTCGATGAAATCGCCGAGGTGCGAGTCTTCCTCGTCGCCGACCGGCGTTTCGAGCGAGATCGGCTCCTTGGCGATCTTGAGAACCTTGCGCACCTTTTCCAGCGGCATCGCCAGCTTCTCGGCGAGTTCTTCCGGCGTCGGCTCGCGGCCGATCTCGTGCAGCATCTGGCGCGAGGTGCGCACGATCTTGTTGATCGTCTCGATCATGTGCACCGGAATGCGGATCGTGCGCGCCTGGTCGGCGATCGAACGGGTGATCGCCTGCCGGATCCACCACGTCGCATAGGTGGAGAACTTGTAGCCGCGGCGATACTCGAACTTGTCCACCGCCTTCATCAGGCCGATATTGCCTTCCTGGATCAGATCGAGGAACTGCAGGCCGCGGTTCGTGTACTTCTTGGCGATGGAGATCACGAGGCGCAGGTTTGCCTCGACCATTTCCTTCTTGGCGATGGCTGCCTCGCGCTCGCCCTTCTGCACCTGATTGACGATCTTGCGGAACTCGAGGATCGAGATCGCCGTCTCGGTGGCCAGGTTCTGGATCTCCGAGCGGATTTCCTTGATGGTCTCTTTTTCGTTCTGGTAGAATTCCTTCCAGCCGCGGCTGGAAAGATTGGCGATCGCCTTCATCCAGTTCGGGTCGAGCTCGGTGCCCTGATATTCCTTCAGGAAATCCTCGCGGCGCACGCCGTAGCTTTCGGCCAGACGCAGCAGCTTGCCTTCATTCTGCACCAGTCGCTTGTTGATGTCGTAGAGCTGCTCGACCAGCGCCTCGATGCGCGCCTGATTGAGCGACAGCGACTTCACCGCCGTGATCAGCTCTTCCTTGAGCTTCTTGTAGGAACGCTCCTGGCTGGAAGACAGCGCGCCGGCGGCAGCAAGACGCGCCTCCACCTGCTGGTCCTGAAGCTTGCGCAGCCGCTTGTAGGTCGATGCGATGACGTCAAGCGTCTCCATCACCTGCGGGCGCAGCTCGGCCTCCATCGCGGCGAGCGACAGGTTGGCCTCGTCTTCCTCGTCGTCCTCTTCCTCGGCGCGGCTCTCGCCACCGACATTGGTGATGTCGTCGTCTTCGCGGCCACGGCGTCCGCCGCGGGCATCCTCTGTCTTGGGCTTTTCTTCTTCCTCGACGCGCTCGACCGTGGGCGCCTGCTTGGCCTCGGGCCCGGCATAGGTCGCCTCGAGATCGATGATCTCGCGCAGCAGGATCTTGCCTTCGTTAAGCTCGTCACGCCAGATGATGATGGCCTGGAAGGTCAGCGGGCTCTCGCACAGGCCCGCGATCATCGTCTCGCGGCCGGCCTCGATGCGCTTGGCGATGGCGATTTCGCCCTCGCGCGACAGCAGCTCAACCGAACCCATCTCGCGCAGATACATGCGCACGGGGTCGTCGGTGCGGTCGGTCGGCTCCTTCTTGGCCGGCGTCGCGGCAACGGCCGTGCCGGTCTGTTCGGCCAGCTCGTTGGCGTCTTCCTCGGCGTCGGAGTTGTTGTTGTTGTCCGCTTCCTCGCCCGCCTCGTCATCCTCGACCACGTTGATGCCCATGTCGGACAGCATCGCCATCGTGTCTTCGATCTGTTCGGACGTGACCTCCTCGGAGGGCAGGACGGCATTGAGCTCGTCCATCGTGACATAGCCGCGCTTCTTGGCGACCTTGATCATCTTCTTGACAGCGTCGTCGGAAAGGTCGAGCAGGGGACCGTCGGTCGTGCCCTCGCGTTCGGTTTCGACCTCTTCCTTCTCTTTTGTCGCCATATTGTTTTTTCTCCAAGCGGCAGAAGCTTCGTCGAGGCGTCAAAGCCCCTGCGTGCGCGGCAAGATCGGTTTCTACTTGCGCCTAGACCGCGATAGCTGCGTTTGCCTTAATTCCCGATTAACCCTGCTATACGGCATATAAGGCGCATATCTCGGCCGTCCAACGGCAGCCGCATCCTTTTTACCCCAGCGAGGCCCAGACCTCGTCCGTCACGATTGCGATCGTCCTGATTCCGTCATTCACGCGGAAGGTCAAGCGGCTAGAGCTGATTCGGCGCAAAAAAGCGAATCAAATGCTCCTTAGCCTGCCCCAACCGTCAAGCGGTCAAGGGTATCCTGCGAAGCCATCCGCCTCGCTGCGCCTATGTAGAGAGCCGTCGAAGTTTCGACAAGGGGCGCTCACGAAAGAGATGGCAGCACGATGCTCGCGTCAACCGGGCCAGCGCGCCTCGAAGGTGATAATGTTGTCTCCGTCTCGCGGTGCGCGTCCGAAGGCGTAGTTGCCGGAGACCGTAACATCCGTGAAGCCAGCGGCCTCGAGCGCCAATCCGAACTCCGTGACACCCCACCACCGCAGCCTGAAGAGATCCAGTTCGGTGTCGACGAGCCGGCCCTCGCGCCACAGCTCATAGCGAAGATGAGACAGCGTCACCTGCGCCACGTGATCGGTTTCCACGCGTTGGTCAGTCAGCGTCAGCAGGCCGCCATCGTCCGTCTCCCAGCTTCGTACCGACATTGCAGGCCCCACAAATGCACCAGCCGGATCGAGATCGAGGATAAGTCTGCCGCCAGGCTGCAAATGGTCGCGGAACCGCGCGATCACCGCCCGCGCGGTTCCAACGTCGGTCACAAGCTGGAATGAACCGGCCGGCACGACGATGGCGGCAAAGCGCTTGTCATAAGAGAACGTATCGAACGTCTGGCGTGTCAGATTGGCCGGCAAGTGGCGAGCGCCACATACCTGGCGACAATTAAAAAGCATCTCTTCCGAAGCGTCGAACCCCTCGACGGCGAGACCGGCTTCGAGCAGCGGCACGAGAATCCGTCCGTTGCCGACGGCGGGCTCCAGCAAGGGACCATCGCATCCGGCAAGCCGCTGAAGATAATACTCGACATCGCCGAAGGACCGTCCCACCGGCTTATCGAGATCGTAGACCCACGAAGCGAGCTTCCCATAGCGATTATGCATGATGTCCCTGCGAGATTGCGCGGTTGCCCAACGGCGACGTCATAGGGGTGCCGGCTGGAACGTGCCAGCAGACTTGCGGTGTTTCGGTGCGTCAAATTGGCCTTAAGTCGCGGCCATGGTCGCAGAGAAGACCAGTCTCTACACCCGCCCCGACGAAACCCCGAACCCCTCGATCAGCGCTTCCAGCCGCTCCAGATTGGCGATGTCGGCGCTGATGGCGTTCAGCACGTGCAGCAGGTGCTGGCATGACTGCTCTTCGCCGCCCTCCACCGCTTCCGCGAGTGCGGCTTCCACGCTCGAGCGCTGCTCGCGCAATTCGCGGGTGCGTGAATGAAGTGCGGCGAGCTGGCCGAAGGCTTCCCGCACATCGTCGAGTGCGGCATCTTCAAGTGCCGGCCACAGGCGCGCCCGGCGCACCAGCGCGACGGCGTTATCCCACGTGCCGCTCAGCCCGGCCTGTTCCAGCGCGGCGACAAGCGTCGACCGCTCGTGCGCCGCGCCGTGGGCCAGTGCATCCAGCAGTGCGGCATGCAGCCGCTTGAGGTCGAGATGCTGCAGGTTCATATGCTCGAACGCATCGAAATAATCGTCGAGCAATGTCGGGTGGTTCACCATCGCGACCAGCATTGCCGTATCGCGAAGCGGCAGCGGCCCACCGCTGCTGCGAACGAGCGCCGAACGCGCGAGGCTGTCGCTCACCGCCAGCCGGCCCGAAGCCTGCCCCGGTCGCCCGCGCCCTGCGCCGTAGCCGCCGCGCTCCTGTCCGCCGAAGCGGCTGTCGCGCCCGCGATTGCTTCCGAAGAACGCCTGCACACGCTCGCGCATATCCTGCTGGTAGTGCCGCCGCACGCTTTCGTCACGGATGCGGCTGGTGAGATCGCGCAGTGTCCGTTCGAGCTCGGCCCGTCGTTCGGGCGTGTCGAACACGCCGCCGGACGTCTCGCGCAGCCACAGCAACTCAGCGAGCGGCCGGGCCTGCGCCAGCACCTCGCGAAACGCTTCCGGCCCGCCGGCCTTCACCAGGTCGTCGGGGTCCTGCCCCTCCGGCAGAAGCGCGAAACGCAGCGTGCGCCCGGCCTGCACCAGCGGCAGAGCCAGTTCGGCCGCCCTGTGCGCCGCCTTCAGCCCGGCCTGGTCGCCGTCGAAACACAAAACCGGCTCGCCGGTCATCCGCCACAAGAGTTCGAGCTGGTTCTCCGTCAGCGCCGTGCCGAGCGGCGCGACCGCGTTCTCGATGCCGGCCTGCGCCAGCGCTATCACGTCCATGTAGCCCTCGACGGCGATCACCGTGCCGGCCTTCACCTGCGCCTTGCGGGCGCGGGCGAAATTGTAGAGCACGTTGCCCTTGTGGAAGAGCTCGGTGTCGTTCGAGTTGAGGTACTTCGCCGGCACGTCGGCCGAAAGCGCCCGCCCTCCGAACGCGATCACCCGGCCGCGGCTGTCCTCGATCGGGAACATGACCCGGTCGCGGAACCGGTCGTATGAAACGGGGATGTCCGACCCGTGCACCACCAGCCCGCACGCCTCGATCTGTTCCTTCGTCGCGCCCTTGCCGGCGATAAACTCCTTCAGCGCGTTGCGGCTGTCGGGCGCATAGCCCATCCGGAAGGCCTGCTGCGTCACCGACGAGAGGCCGCGCTCGCGCAGATAGGCGCGTGCCTTCGCCCCATTGGCCGACTGAAGCTGTTCCTGGAAGAACCGCGTCGCAAGTTCCATCACGTCCGTCAGCGTGGTGCGCTCGCGCTCCCGTCGTTCGGCCTGCTCGTCGCGCGCCGGCATCGGCACGCCTGCCATCTCCGCCACCCTCTCGACCGCCTCGGGAAAGCTCATGCCGTCCAGCTCGGTCAGGAAGCGGAAATGGTCGCCCGACACCCCGCAGCCGAAGCAGTGATAGCGGCCCTTCTTGTCCTCGCAGTGAAACGATGGCGACTTCTCGCCATGGAACGGACAGCAGGCCCAGTAGTCGCCGCGCTGGGCATTCGTCTTGCGCCTGTCCCACGTCACACGCGCGCCGATCACCGATGAAATCGGCACACGGTCGCGTATCTCGTCGAGGAATGAGGGCGAAAAGCGCATCGGCGGAACTCTTTTGTCACCCCATATAGGCGAGCCCGGCCCGCAAAGCGACAAGCCGCGCGCCGCCTTGCCCGGTATTCACAGCCCGCACGCAACAGGCCGCCCGCCCGCCGGGCCGCCACGACCATAACGCGTATGATGAGCTAGTTGCGCGTACGCGGCTTGACTCACGTGCCCCTGGGTCAATACTGCTGTCCCGCAGATCATCGGTGTTCGGTGCGCCGGGCACAAGAATACCGAATGTGGGGGGCATGTAATGCTACGTTTGGTAGGCGACGCGCATCGATTTGCGTGGTTTTCGGCACTTGTCGCATACTTTGGCGTCGCTGCCGCAATGACAAGTCTTCCTGCACGATTCATGCGCGCCAGCTTGCCGGCATTGCTTGTGGTGTTTGGCATCGCCGTTGCAACTGCGCCGGCCAGCGCGCAGCACATCACGATCACCCCATCGCCGTCCAGCTTCACCGCCGCCGGTCAGACCATCAATTTTACGATTACAGTTCATTCCGGCTCGTTCAACCTGACGAGCTTTGACGGCATGACCGACATCAATGGAAAAATCTCGCCAAGCTGCAGCTTCTCGCCGCCTGTGGCGCCGGGTTCGAGTTTCAACTGCACAGCCAGCTACGTAACGACGGCCGCCGACATGACCAACGGCTTTATGTTTGTAAATCTTTCGGCATCGGGCAATCGCACCGGCGGCACCTGGAACGCGGGACCGCAATACCAGAACATCCCCCGCGACGGCGGCGGCGGCACCAATACGACGGTCAGTGCCGGGCCAAACTTCAGCCAGTACGGTCAGACGGTTACCTTTACCGCCACCGTCACTCCCAACGGGGCCGGCACACCGACGGGAACGGTAGAATTCGTCATTGGCCCTTTAGGCTCGCCGGTCCAAACGGGCACGGCTACGCTCTCGGGCAATACCGCCACCTATACGACCAACACCCTGCCACCTGGCAGCCGGCCATACCAGGCCACCTATCTGGGCGATGGCGACTTCGGCGCCAGCTCTGCCCTTTCGGCGAGCAACCATACGGTCACGAAAGCGTCGACCAACCTATTGATGACCGTGACCCCGAGCCCAAGCCTCGTTGGCCAAACCGTGGAGTTGAGGGCCACCGTCACGCCCCAGTTCGGCAGCCATGTACCGACCGGCAGCGTTACCTTCACGATCGACGGCGCGCCACAAGCGCCCACGCCTCTCGACGGCAGTGGACTGGCCGTGTTGCCGACCAATTCGCTTGCATTGGGCTCGCATACGATATCGGCGCAATATACCGGTGACACCAATCATAATTCGACGAGCGTGCTGCCGCTCACCCATACCGTCAACAAGGCCGACACGACGACAGTCCTGTCGTCCAGCGCGAACCCGTCGACCGTCGGGGACCTTGTCACCTTCACCGCCACCGTGGCGCCGACGGCCGGCGGTGGCACCCCGACCGGCACCGTCACATTCACCATAGACGGCGCGCCGCACGCGCCCACAACCTTGAACGGTAGCGGACAGGCATCGGTATCGACCAGTTCGCTCGCGGTCGGACCGCATACAATAGCCGCGCAGTATAGCGGCGACACCAATCACAGTTCGTCGACAGCGACCAATCTGAGCCAGACCGTCAACCAGATCGCAACCACCACTAGCCTCGCGTCGGGCTCAAATCCGTCGAACGTGGGAGATTCTGTCACCTTCACGGCCACGGTTGCGCCGGTTTCCGGCGGCGGCACGCCGACCGGCACCGTCACCTTCACCCTAGACGGCACGCCGCAGGCCCCGGTCGCCATCGACGGCAGCGGTCAGGCGACATTTTCCACCGCGGCACTCGTGCCCGGCAGCCGCACGATCGGCGCGTCATATTCCGGCGACGTCAATTACGTCGCTTCAAACGATTCCCTGACGCAGACCGTCAACCAGATCGCCACAACGACTGCGCTTGCATCCAGCGAGAACCCCTCCTCTGTCAGCGATTCAGTGACATTCACGGCCACGGTGACGGCCAATTCCGGCGGCGGCACGCCCACGGGCACCGTCACGTTTACCGTTGACGGTACGCCCCAGGCGCCGGTGGCGCTGAACGGCGGCGGCCAGGCCAGCTTCTCCACTGCCGCCCTTGCGATCGGCTCGAGGTCCATCGGCGCTTCATATTCGGGCGATACCAACTATGTCGCCTCTAACGACACGCTGACGCAAACCGTCAACCAGATCGGCACGACGGTCGCGCTGGCCTCCAGCCAGAACCCCTCCACTTCGGGCGACAACGTCACCTTCACGGCCACGGTCGCGGCCAACACCGGCGGCAGTACACCTACGGGCTCGGTGACGTTCTGGGTCGATGGCACTCCACAGGCCCCGGTGGCCCTCGACGGCAGCGGCCAGGCGAGCTTCTCCACCGCCGCTCTTGCGCCGGGCGCTCACACCATCGCCGCGGACTATTCGGGCGATACCAATTATGTCTCCTCGAACACCTCGCTGACGCAGACCGTCGACCAACTCGGCACGACGACCGCGCTGGTATCGAGCCTGAACCCCTCCACTTCCGGCGACAGTGTCACCTTCACCGCAACCGTGGCCGCCGCGTCAGGCGGCGGCACGCCCACCGGCACGATCACCTTCACTGTGGACGGCACCGCGCAGGCCCCGGTTGCCCTCGACGGCAGCGGCCAGGCGAGCTTCTCCACCGCCGCTCTTGCGCCTGGGCCCCACGCCATCGCTGCGGACTATTCGGGCGATACCAATTATGTCGCCTCGAACACTTCGCTGACGCAGACAGTCGACCAGCTCGGCACCACGACCACTCTTGCGTCCAGCCTCAACCCCTCCACTCCCGGCGACAGTGTCACCTTCACTGCAACCGTGACCGCTGCGTCAGGCGGTGGCACGCCGACCGGCACGATCACCTTCACCGTGGACGGCACCGCGCGGGCCCCCGTGGCAGTCGATGGCAGCGGTCAGGCAAGCTTCTCTAGCGCCGCTCTTGCGCCCGGCGCCCACGCGATCACCGCTGATTATTCCGGCGACACGGATTACGTTGCATCCACCGCCTCGCTGACACAGACGGTCAACCAGATCGGCACCACGACCGCACTCGCCTCCAGCCTCAATCCTTCCAACTCGGGCGACAGCGTCACCTTCACCGCCACGGTCGCGGCCGTATCCGGCAGTGGCACGCCGACCGGCACCGTCACCTTCACAGTCGACGGACCGCACAGGCCCCGGTCACGCTCGACGGTAGCGGCCAGGCCACCTTCACCACCGAGTCGCTCGCTCCCGGCAGCCAGACCATCGAGGCAGCCTATTCCAGCGACACCACATACACTGCCTCGACCGACACGCTGACGCAGACCGTCGAGCAGATCGCGACCACCACTGCGCTCACGTCGAGCCAGAACCCCTCCAACGGAGGCGACAGCGTCACCTTCACCGCCACGGTCACGGCGGCATCCGGCGGCGGCACGCCGACCGGCACCGTCACCTTCACCATCGACGGAACCGCGCAGGCCCCGGTCACGCTCGACGGCAGCGGCCAGGCAAGCTTCTCCACCGCTGCCCTTGCCCCCGGCAACCGAACGATCGAGGCGTCCTATTCCGGCGACACCACCTACACGGCCTCGACCGACACGCTGACGCAGACCGTCGACCAGATCGCCACCGCAGCCGCGCTGGTTTCAAGCGCCAACCCCTCCACGGCTGGCGAGGCGGTAACGTTCACAGTCACCGTCTCTGCGGCATCGGGCGGCGGCACGCCGACCGGCACCGTCATATTCACCATCGACGGCACCGCACAGGCTCCGGTCGCGCTCGATGCGAGCGGTCAGGCAAGCGTTTCTACGACGGCCCTTTCTCCCGGCGCGCGGCCGGTCGCGGTCGCGTATGGCGGCGATGCCACCTACCTCGCCTCCTCCGATACGCTGACCCAGACCGTCAATCAGATCGCCACCACGACCATTCTCGCCTCCAGCAGCAACCCGTCGGATTTCGGCGAGAGCGTCAGCTTCACCGCAACGGTCGCGCCCGTGACCGGCAGTGGCACGCCCACAGGCACGGTCACCTTCACGATCGACGGGACGGCGCAGCCCGCTGTCGCGCTCTCCGGCGGCACGGCGGTGCTGACGACCAATGCGCTGTCGGGAGGCGACCACACGATCGTCGCAACCTACAATGGTGGCAGCGGCTACTCGGGCAGCACGTCACCGTCGCTGCTGCAGCGCGTGCGCGCACTCGGAACCGTCGTCATCCGCCAGACCGTCAGCGGAACGGACAGCACTTTCGACTTCTCGTCCGCCACGCCGGAACTCAATCTGTCGATCGCCACCGCAAACGGCTCCGGACAAAGCGGCCCGATAGGGCTCATGGCCGGCAGCTATGTCGTCACCGCCGGTGATCGACGTGCCAAGGGTTATGCGCTCGTGGGCATCGCGTGCGACGACGGTGACAGCGCCGGCAATGTCGGGGCCCGCACCGCGACCATCAACCTCACCGCCGGCGAAACGGTCACTTGCACGTTCAATTCGCTCAGCTCCGCCGACAAGGCGACGCAGATGATCGGCGAGTTCCTCGAGGCCCGCGGCGCACTCATCCTCTCGCACCAGACCGACATGCAGCGCCGCATCGACCGTCTCAACGGCACCGCTCCCTCCATGGGCAACCCGGTCTCGATGCTTTCGGCCTATCTGCCGGGCATTGTCGACGGCGGTGTGCTGTCGATGTCCACCAGCCTCGCGCAGGTCGACAGGCTGGCCGGCAAGGAAAAGCAGTCGCGTTTCGACATATGGTTCGAGGGCACCTACGGCCGGTTCGACGGCGACAGCGCTGACGGCAAATTCGCCGTCGCCTCTGTCGGCGCGGACTATCTGGTCAACCGCAACCTGCTGGTCGGTGCATTTTTCCAGGTCGATCATCTCAGCCAGTCCCCGCTGGCGGACGGCAGCTTCGTGCGCGGCACCGGCTGGCTTGCCGGGCCGTATGTCACCGCACGGCTTTCCGAACATCTCTTCCTCGATCTGCTGGGCGCCGCCGGCACGTCCCAGAACACGATCAGCCCACTCGGCACCTTTACCGACGACTTCGATGCGCGGCGGTGGCTCGCAAGCGCGCAGGTGAGCGGTCAGTGGGCCTATGGCGCATGGACCTTCTCACCACGCGCAGGCGTCTCCTGGTTCGGCGAGCACACGAAGGCCTATGTCGACAGCCTGGGCGTCAGCGTTCCGTCCGTTGACTATAGTGTCGGTCAGTTCGCGTTCGGACCCGGTGTCTCCTACCGTCACCTGACGGAGAGCGGATACGTGATCGAACCGAAGCTGCGCGTTGAAGGCGTTGCCGAATTCCGCAACGAGGCGTCGGGTGCGCGCACCGAAGATTTCCACGCGCGCATCCAGGCCGGCACCGACATCAGGACACCGGGCGGCGCCTCGCTGGGGCTCACCTTCACCTATTCCGGCATCGGCGGCGATACCCGAAGCTATAGCGGCAAGATCGGCGTCTCCGTCCCGCTGAACTAGAGTATTTCTCGTCTCGTCCGTTTCAGACGAAAAGCCTCCAGCATGACCGGCCTGCCATTCGGGCAGGCCGGTCAAACAGGGTTCGGTCAAAAAACCCGACCCCGACTTAAACGTTTCTCAATAAGCTTCAGCTAATCCAGCCAAGTACTTCTGGGGGCTCATCTTCTGGGTTGGGGCTTGTCTGCATGCTGACCGTCTACAATTGCATCGTCGAAGACCATGACGTGCGGCTCGTGTTGCTCGCCGCGATCATCTGCGCCATATCCTCGCTGACTGCGGTTTCACTTCTGGATCACGTCAAGAAGGCGACAGGGCGCGTGCATCTGGCATGGACGGCCCTTACCGCCTGCTCGATCGGCTTCGGCATCTGGGCCACGCATTTCGTGGCCATGCTCGCTTTTGCCCCTTCCCTGCCGGCCGCCTACGATATGCCGCTGACGCTTCTGTCGCTTGCCGCCGCCGTGCTCATAACCGGCCTTGGCGTCTATCTGGCGACCATCGGCGAGACCATCGACCATCACCTCGTCGGCGGATCGATCATCGGCGGCGGCATCGCCGCCATGCATTTTATCGGCATGGCAGCCTTCGAGGTTGAAGGCGTTCTCCTGTGGGACCAGCGCTATGTGGCCGTGTCGCTCGTCGCCGCCGTCATTTTCGGCGCATGCGCGATCCGCGCAGCACTCGCATTGGCCGGGCGCTGGAACAAACCGGTCGCCGCCCTCGTTCTCACGCTCGCGATCTGCAGCCTGCACTTCATCGCCATGGCCGCCGTGTCCATCCGGCCCGACGCTTCCGTGACGATTGCGCCGTCGGCCGTCCCCACGACCTGGCTTGCCGTTGCGGTCGCTGTCGCCGCGCTCGTCATCCTTCTGCTTTCGGCGGTGGCCCTGTGGGTTGACCTGCGCGACCTGCGTCGCTCGGATGTCGAGAGAAAACACCTGCTCGATCTCGCCAATGCAGCGATCGAGGGGCTGGTCGTCTGCCAGGCCGGCACCGTCGTCACGGCCAACGCCAGCTTCCTCGGCCTTTCGGGCCTCGCCCTGTCGGATGTGATCGGGGTCGACTTCGACCGCTTGATCATGCGTCAGGCAACCAAGACGCCCGAAGACGAGACGTTGCTGCTGCGTGCCGACGGCAAGCGGCTGCCGGTCGAGGTGCTGGCGCGCACCATGAGCTACAACGGCGTCCCGCATACCGTCTACGCGGTGCGCGATCTGCGCGAACGCAAAAAGGCCGAGGCCGACATCCGCCATCTGGCCTTGCATGATGCGTTGACCGGCCTTCCCAACCGCCGTGCCTTCAACGAGCGGCTGGAGCAGGAGATCGCCGCCCACGGCGCTGACGACGGCCGCCAGCTGGCGCTGCTGTGTCTCGATCTCGATCGCTTCAAGGAAATCAACGACCTCTTCGGCCACGCAGCCGGCGATGCCATGCTGCAGCGCGTTGCACAGTCCATGGAGGGCGTCCTTGGAAAAGACCAGATGTTCGCACGCCTGGGTGGCGACGAGTTTGCCATCATCGCCCCCGGCGTCGACGGCTGGCAGGACGTCGCGCGCCTTGCCGAGGCTGTCCTCGAAGCGTTTCGCATCGAAAACCGCGACGCGACCAACGACGGGGTCATCTCCACCAGCATCGGCATCGCGCTCTTCCCGTCCGATGCCACCGACGCCGAGACGCTGGTCGGTCAGGCCGACACCGCGCTCTACCGCGCCAAGGCAGACGGCCGCGACACTTTCCGCTTCTACGAAAAGCAGATGGGCCAGGAAGTGCGCATGCGCAGGCTGATGGAGCACGAGTTGCGCCACGCGGTGTCGCGCAACGAGTTCAGCCTCGTCTACCAGCCGCAGAAGAAGCTCGACACCGGCGAGACGATCGGCTTCGAAGCGCTTCTTCGCTGGCATCATCCCGAGAGAGGCAGCATCTCGCCGGCCGTTTTCGTTCCGGTCGCGGAAGAATGCGGCGCGATTGTCCCAATCGGCGAATGGGTTCTGGAAACAGCCTGTAACGACGCGGCCGGCTGGGAAAGCCATATCACCGTTGCCGTGAACGTGTCTGCGGTTCAGCTTCACAGCCCCGAATTTGCGCAGAAGGTCCACCAGATCCTGCTCAGAACCGGCCTTCCGCCGAGACGGCTCGAGATCGAGATCACCGAGACGGCACTCGTTCGCGACATGAACCGTGCCCTGGCCACGCTGCGCCAGCTCAAGGGCCTGGGCGTGATGGTGGCGATGGACGATTTCGGCACCGGCTATTCGTCCCTTTCGAACCTGCGCGCGTTCCCCTTCGACAAGATCAAGATCGACGGCTCCTTCGTGCGCTCTGTCGACACCAACGAGCAGGCCGCAACCATCGTCAAGGCGGTGCTGGGCATCGGGCGCGGTCTCGGCCTGCCTGTGCTGGCGGAAGGCGTGGAGACCACCGAGGAGCTGAAATTCCTCGCAAGCGAGTTCTGTCAGATCGGCCAGGGTTATCTGCTCGGACGTCCGGCGCCGCTGTCCTCCATGAAGGATGACAAGGTGGCAACGCCCTCCGCAGCTTAGCCGGGAGCCGATGTGATTCGTCGGAAATAGGCCATTTAAAGTTTATTCGGCTAAGCTATAATTGTCGGAACCAAAACGCTTTCCGGTGATTTGCAGGCCATGGCCTCACATGTGAACCAAGCCGGCCGCGCCCGCCGCGCGGCCAAGTCGCGATGACGGGCTCCGTCGTCCTCATCCATCTCGCAGGCGCCGTCGCGCTGCTGCTGTGGGCCACCCGCATGGTCCGGACCGGCGTCGAACGCGCCTATGGTGACGTCCTGCGCCGCAAGTTGCGCGGCACGTTGCGCAATCCGCTGCTCGCGGTCGCGGCCGGCGGTGCGCTGGCGATTGCGTTTCAGAGCGCGACCGCCGTCTCCCTGCTGGTCGGCTCCTTCGCGGGGTCCGGTATCGTTACGGGTGCGGCAGGCCTGGTCGCCGTGCTCGGCGCGGACCTCGGCTCCGCCTTCGTCGTCAAGCTCCTGTCTTTCGATCTGTCACTGCTTGTGCCGATCGCGCTCTTCGTCGGTACGACGATCTTCCTGGCCACCGAGCGTCGCGCATGGCGCCAGTTCGGGCGCATCCTGGTCGGCGTCGGCCTCCTGATCCTGTCGCTGCGCCTTATCGGCGAAGCCTCCGAGCCCCTGCGCGAGAGCGGCATCCTGCCGGTTGTCGTCAACTACCTCGCAGCCGATCCCGTCACCGCGTTCCTGATTGCGGCCGTTGCAACCTGGCTCTTCCATTCCAGCGTCGCGTTCATCCTGCTCATCGTCGCGCTGGCCGCGCGCGGCCTCGTGCCGGCCGAGCTCGGCATCGTCATGGTGCTCGGCGCAAACCTCGGCGGCGGGCTGATCGCGGCAATGCTCTCGCGCACCATGTCGCCGCCCAGCCGCGTCGTGCCCCTGGGCAATCTCACGATCCGGGCCATCGGCGCGTTGCTGGCATTGGCCGGCATTGTCTGGCTGCACCCGCCGCTGGAACTGCTGGGCGCGAGCGTGCCGTTGCAGATCGTCCACGCGCACATTGTCTTCAACGTGGCGCTTGTGATTGCTGGCATTCCGTTTGCCGGCCTCGTCGCCCGCACGATCGAGCGGCTGCTCGCCTATGCCGCGCCGCCGGTTCCGGTCACGCTCGAGGACAAGGATACGAACGCGCTCGATCCCGAAGCGCTGGGCACACCGTCGCGCGCGCTCGCCAATGTTACGCGCGCGGTCGTCGGCGTATGCGAGACCATCGAGGTGATGTTGAAGAACATCATGGAGCTCTATGAGGAGCCCGATCGTGCGCGCATGGCGGCGCTTGCCGCGCTCGACGACCGGGTGGACCGCAGGCACGCGGCGATCAAGCTCTATTTGGCGCGCATCACCACCGGCCAGATGAATGACGACGAAGCCCGGCGCACGCAGGAGCTTCTTGGCGCCTGCGTGAAGCTGGAGCAGGTCGGCGACATCATCGTGCGCAACATGCTCGTACATGCCGGCAAGAAGCTGGACCGTGGCCTGAACTTCACGCCGGAAGGCTGGCGCGAATTGTTGAACCTGCATGCGGCGGTGGTTGCCAATGCCCGCCTCGCCTTCAACGTGCTGATCTCGCGCGATACCGAGACCGCGCTGCAGCTTGTGCGCGAGAAGGATCGGCTGCGCGATGTCGAGCGCGCGACCAGCCGCAGCCACTTCGAGCGTCTGCGCGAAGGAACGCCGCGCAGCGTCGAGACGAGTTCGCTCCACCTCGACACGATCCGCGACCTGAAGCAGATTAACTCCCTGCTCGCCTCCATCGCCTATCCTGTGCTCGAGGAGCGCGGCATGCTGGGCGGCACCCGGCTCAAGGCGGCGGAGTAGAGCGCATAGACCCGATTGGTAAGAAGCGGAACGCTCCGTCTCATTCAATCAAGCTGCGCGTCGTTCCAGGCATCTACGGTCTGGCCCGGCTCGCCGGCGACGCCCCCATCCCGGACTGGGCCAATGGTCCCGGCTTTTCGGCGGTAATCCGCGCCGACGACGAGCTTACCATCGTCTGCCCGCAGGACCGGATACCGGATCAGGTGGATGCAGACCGCAACTGGCGCTGCTTTCGCAGTCTCGGCCCGTTCGCGTTCGATGCGACCGGAATCGTGCTATCGCTCATTCAACCCCTGTCCACGCAGGGCGTCGGCGTCTTTGTCGTCTGCACCTTCGACGGGGAACATATCCTCGTTCCCGAAATGGATTGGGACAAATCGCAGGCTTTGCTTGAGCGCGCCGGCCATATCTTTGTGGAGTGAGGATCAAGGCCCTGCCCGCCTCAATCGCCCATCCAGGGTTGGAGGGGCGCGGCATGCTGGGCGCTGCCCGGTTGAAGGCGGCTGAATGGCCGCCGCCTCCCTCCAAGCCGTCCTCGTTCAGGCGAAGACATCCGCCACATAGCGCCCGTGGTCCCGCTCCACCGTGTCGGCCCAGTCTTCCGCCTGCGCCTCGCTCGCGCCCGAAGCCTCGCGGTAGATGCGGATCAGCGTTTCGCGAACGGCGGGCGCCATGTGCCTGCCGTCGCCGCAGACGAAGACCGTAGCGTCCTGCCGGAAGAGCGCCTCCACGCGCTGCCGCTCCGTCCAGACCCGATGCTGCACGAACGTGACCTCGCCGTCAGGCTGTTCCGAAAACGCCGGCAGCACGGTCACGACCTCGTCCCTCTCCCAGCCCGACAGCTCGTCGCGATAGAGATAGTCGACATCGGCGTGGTTGGTGCCGAAGAACAGCAGCGCAGGGCCGACCTCCTGCCCGCCGGCCTTCTGCGCCGCGCGCTCCTGCAGGAAGCCGCGGAACGGCGCAAGTCCGGAGCCGGCGCAGATCATCACCATCGGCTTTGCCGGGTCTGCCGGCGGGTGGAAGCGCGCATTGGAGGGCCGAACCGCGATCGAAACACGGTCGCCCGCTTGCAGCGATGCGAGGTAGGACGACGCCACGCCCCGGTACTGGCCGGCGCCCGAAAAAGCCGGCGCATCGACCACAGCGATCGTCAGCGTCACATGATCCGGCTTCCACAGTGGCGACGACGAGATCGAGTACTGCCGCGCCTTCATCGGCGGCAGCATCTGTAGATAGGTCTCGAACGTGACGGGGCACGACTGGAACCGGTCGAGCAGGTCGATGACGCTGCAACGCCGGCCAAGGACGTCTGCATCGTATCCGTCGCCTGCAAGCAACTCCAGCTCCGCCTTCTCCGGCGGGCAACGCGTTGCGGCGGCAAGCGCACCGACCTGCGCCCGCGTTGCAGGCTGCGACAGTTCCACATAGTTCGACAGAAGCTCTGCGCAGCTCACGGGGTGGCCCACCGGTAGACCTGACGCTCCTTGCGCACGGTTGATGACGACCATCGTATCCGCCGCCAGCCCGAACCGGCGCAGCACGCGATCGACGGCAGCCTCGGGGTTGCGCGCCAGAACGGCCAGATAGTCGCCCGCGCGGTAGGTCATGCCTTCCGGCAGCCTGAATTCGATATGCCGCTTCGAGCGCGCGCCGGGCGCCGTCATGTCGACCAGCTCCCGGTTTTCGGTGACGACGCCCTGTTCGAGGTCGCCTAGCCGCAGCGCACTTTCGCGCCCGCCCTTCACGAATTCGAGTTCGAGCGTGGCGGCTGGCTCTGCGGCCGCGATCGTCCGCCCGAATGCCTCGCCCAGCGCCGGCCACAGACCGGCATACCAGCTATCGAAGCTGCCGAAGAAGTCGCCGCCCGAATCCGCTTCGCCGCGCTCGCCAGCCCGCTTTGCGCCCGCCTTTTCAAGCGCGACATCCACCCGCTTGGGGATCGCCTGATAGGTGCGCGCCCACTGGCGGTTGCCGCAACCGAAGACGGCGAAGGTGAGCCCGTCCAGCGACCCCGCCTTCAGGTCTTCCACCGAAGCGACGAACTGACGTGCATTGTCCGGCGGCTGGCCTTCATAGGACGCGGTCACCACCACCAGCGCTCCTTCAGCCGGCAGGTTGTTGGCATAGCCGTCCATCGGCGCGACGACGGCGTCGAACCCGTTGGCGGCCGCGTCCGCCGCGATCCTGCCGGCAAACGCCTCCGACGAGCCGGTATTGCTCCCGTAGAGCACCAGCAGCCGGGTCGCGGCTTCGCCCTCCGGCAGCGAGACCTTTGCCGGAGCCGCAAGCGGCTTTTGCGGCGTGGTCAGTGGCTTGCCGCGCGTCAGCGTCTTCGACGAGCGGCGCGCTTTGGCGCGGATCTTCAGGTTGTCCGGCTTGATCGTCAGCGTCTCGTGAATCTTGAGCTGGTAGGCCGGGTCGTCGAAGACGAAGTCGAACCGCTGCAGCATCATCGCAAGCACAAGCTGCGCTTCCTGCATGGCGAATGGACGGCCGATGCAGGCGCGCTTGCCGGTGCCGAAGGGTTTCCACGCGTTCGGCGGAAGCTGCTCTGCACTTTCCGGCGCGAACCGCTCGGGGCGGAATGCTTCCGCGTCCTCGCCCCACACCGCCGGGTCGCGATGCAGCATCGGCTCCAGGATCATCACGGTATCGCGTGTCGTCAGGTCGTATTTGCCCGCAAGGACGGTGTCTTCCAGCGGCTTGACCGCAAAGGCGGCGGCAGTCGGCCAGATGCGCAGGCTCTCCATCAGCACCTGCTCGATGTAGCGAAGCTGTGCCAGATGTTCGACGCGGGGCACCTCGTCGCCCAGCACCTCGTCGACCACGGCGCGCGCCTTCTGCAGCACCTCGGGGTTTTTCAGAAGCAGATAGGTCGCGAACGAAAGCAGCCCGCTGGTCGTCTCGTGCCCGGCGATCAGGAACGTGATCATCTGATAGGCGATGTTTTCTTCCGAGAGCTTCTCGCCCGTTTCCGGATCGACACCGTTGAGCATGCGGCTGAGAAGATCGTCCTTTTCAGCCCCCTTCGGATCGCTCTTGCGTTCCGCGATCAGGTCCTGCGCGACGCCGCGAAGCAGGTCGGAATCGGCCTGGTACTGACGCGCCGTGGAAAGCATCAGGTTGCTGACCAGCTTTGGCCGGCGCGCCCTTTGGCCGGATTCGGCCAGCGCTCCCACCATCGCCCCCACGAACGGGTGCATCTCATTCTGGTAGAAGCTGTTGAAGCGATAGTCGAAAGCGCACAACGCGATCGTGTCGAGCGTAAGCCGCGTCATGTTGTCGGGCACGTCGATCACCGCGTCGGGGCCAAACCGCTCCCACCGCACGAACATCTGGTCGGCAATGTCGAGCATCTTGTCGAACATCGAGCGCACGCCGATCGGCCCGAATGCGGGCATCAGGATGCGGTGCGCCTTGCCCCAGTTCGGCTCTTCGCTATGGGCGGTAAACAGCCCGTCGCCGGCAAAGGCGCGGATTTCCTCCAGCGGCGCATGCACGCGCTTGTTGAAACGCGTCTCGTCGCACAGCTCGTTCACGAGTTCCTGCGAACTCGCCACATACATCTCGCGATCGAGGATCTTCAGCTTGAAGAAGGGACCGTACGTCCTGGCAAGCCCCATGAGGCTTTGGACCGGGTTCTGCGCGTCCAGCTCGGTCAGGTTGCCGATGATCGGCTTCAGCGGCGGTTGCGGTACATGGTTCGTTGCGGGCATGAAAGCACCTCTGGAAAAAGCCGGCGCTTGACGGTCAGCCGGCAGACAACTAAATTACAAATGTAAAATAGTAAGCAGGCAGGGGCTTGTAAAGTGGCGGATGTCAAAAACAGAAAATCGCGGGAAGACGACCCCCGTTACAGGCGCAGCCTCTCGGCGATCCTCGACGCGGTCACCAGCCTCGTCGAGGCGCATTCGCTTGCTGAAATCTCGATAACGCGGGTCGTTGAGGCCGCCGGCGTCACCCGCCCCACCTTTTACCAGCACTTCGCCGACGTGCCGGCTGCGGCAAGGGTGGCCGGCCTAGCAAGACTGGAGGCGGCATTCCCGCCGCCTGAGCCGCTGTCCGATCTGGGGACGCTGACCCCGCAAGCCTTGCGCACGCATATCGTCGGCCACGTCGAGCCGGTTCTGCGTCACCTGTGCGAGCACCGCGTCTTTTATCTGCGCATCCTCGACGGTGCGGGAAACGTCGCCTTCTTCGAGGAGATCGTATCCTTCGTCTCCGGCCGCATGTTGCCGGATGTCTTCGAGATCGCCACGCGGGAGGGAGGGGCCGAGACCGACGACCTCATCGCCGTCACCGCGGGCGGTGTCATGTGGCTGACCATCCGCTGGCTTCGGGGCGAACCGCCGCCCGAAAACGCCGAGCAGATGGCCCATCGCATAGCGGGCCTCACGCCCGCCATGGTCGCGCGGATCGGTTGAGAGGACGAAGCCTGCCGGCGCGTGCCAGCCTAAGCCAGCAATTCCTTGACGATGGCGCTGGCGCGCGAAAAGTCGACCCGGCCCGGATAACGCTCTTTCAGCACGGCCATCACCGCGCCCATGTCGCGCAGGCTCGACGCGCCCGTCTCGGCAATCACGTCCGCACAGATGCGTCGCAGCTCGTCCTCGCCTATCTGGCGCGGCAGGAACTCTTTTACGATCTCGATCTCGGCGCGCTCCGCGGCCGCCAGTTCAGGGCGCCCGCCATCGGCGAACGCCTTGGCCGATTCCTCGCGCTGCTTGACCATCTTGGTCAGGATCTGGAGAATCTCGTCGTCGCTGACCCGCTCCTTGCCGACGCCGCGATTGGCGATGTCCCTGTCCTGGATCGCAGCAGTGATCAGCCGCAGCGTCGCGACGCGGATCCTGTCCTGGCTTTTCTGCGCATCCCTCAATGCCTGGGCGATTGTGTCGCGCATGACTGTTCCCTTGTTTCGCCGGCGTGCGTTGCCGATCATTGACCGCGCCAAGGCCTTCGCCTATGGACCGGACCATACTATCTATAACGCGGCGAAGGCCAGAAGGTCCCCGCCAGGCTGCAGTCTGCGCGATATGTCCCGCCGACGGGATGATTGCAAGCGCGGTCTCTCAGGAACGGAGAACGGCGATGGTCGAAAAGAACGACGCGAGCACGAGCGCGCCCTGGGCGCAGAGGAAGCCCACCGCCCTTCTGGTGCTGGCCGACGGCACGGTGATCGAAGGCTTCGGACTGGGCGCGACCGGCCACGTCGTTGCCGAGGTCTGCTTCAACACCGCGCTCACCGGCTACCAGGAAATCCTCACCGATCCGTCCTATGCCGGCCAGATCGTCACCTTCACCTTCCCGCATATCGGCAATATCGGCGCCAATGGCGAGGACATTGAGGACCTGAACCCGGCTGCGCGCGCCGGCGCCGTCGGCGCGGTCTTCAAGGCCGACATCACCGCACCGTCGAACTACCGCTCCGCCGAAGGCCTGAACGACTGGCTCAAGCGGCGCGGCATCATCGCCATGAGCGGCATCGACACGCGGGCGCTCACGGCGCTGATCCGTGAAAAGGGCGCGCCCAACGCCGTCATCGCCCACGCGCCGGACGGCAATTTCGACGTCGCGGCCCTCACGAAGGAAGCGCAGGCCTGGTCCGGCCTCGTCGGCCTCGACCTGGCGAAGGACGTCACCTCCGGTCAGTCCTCGGCGTGGAACGAGACGCCCTGGGAGTGGAACAAGGGTTATGGCGAGACGGCCGCCGAGCCTGCCATGCACATCGTCGCCATCGACTACGGTGTGAAGCGCAACATCCTGCGCCTTCTGGCGGGTCTCGGCGCCAAGGTCACCGTGGTGCCCGCAAAGACCCAGGCCGAGGACATCCTTGCGATGAAGCCGGACGGCATCTTTCTGTCCAACGGCCCCGGCGATCCGGCAGCAACCGGCGAATATGCGGTGCCGGTGATCCGCGACCTTCTGGCAGCCGACCTGCCGATCTTCGGCATCTGCCTCGGCCACCAGATGCTGGCGCTCGCCGTTGGCGGCAAGACGGTCAAGATGCACCAGGGTCACCACGGCGCGAACCATCCGGTGAAGGACCACACCACCGGCAAGGTCGAGATCGTGTCGATGAATCACGGCTTCGCGGTGGATTCGAAGTCCCTGCCGGAAGGCGTTGAAGAGACTCACATTTCGCTGTTCGACAATTCCAACTGCGGCATCGCGCTTGCCGGCACGCCGGTCTTCTCCGTGCAGCATCACCCGGAAGCCTCGCCGGGCCCGCAGGATTCGCACTACCTCTTCCGCCGCTTCGCCAACCTCATCCGCGCCCGCAAGGGCGAACCCGCACTCGCCGAGCGCTAGTCGGGCCTACCTGGCCCCGGCACGCCGTCGCCTGCGGCCGAAACCCAGCAGGCGCGCGATCGCCATCGTCATCAGCGCGCCGATCCCGAACCCGGCTGCCGCCCATGCCAGCCCGTGCGGCGTGATCGGCAGCGCCGGCTCGAAGTCGCGCCACGCGCCCCGCACGAGCCTCCCGTCATAGCCACGAGTCAGCGCCAGCGGGCGCGCGATCGGCGGCATCGCGCCCATGCGCTCCACCTGCTCGGCAAGGCTTTCATAGCGCGCCACCGCCTCGCGCATGCTGATGCCACGGTCGCGGAAGAACGTCTCCGCGGATTCGCTGTACAGCGCCAGCGCCTCCTCGCGGCTCAGCCCGCTGCGCGCCGCATCCTCGTCGAAGCGCGCGACCACGGCCTGCATCTCCTCGATCGCGCCGCCCAGCCGCTGCCTGTACTGTTGTGCGAACTCCGGTGCCTGGCCAGCCGCAAGCGCCACGGCGATCCCGCCCGCCATGACTGCCGTTCTGCGCACGATCGCCACGAGCCTTCCTCCCGCTATCCCGCCGCCACCGCGGCGTACCCGAAGACCCTCTCCAACGTCCCTGCCACCGCCATGGTTTCATCGAGGTGACCGGGTGACGTAAAGGTGCCGTCTTGCGTAAACGTCACCGCAGCCTATCTAGGGGGGCGGTTACCAAAAGATACCGCCCTCGTTCGAACCGACTTCCCACCGCAGGAACGCCCTTACCCATGAGTTTCACCATCGATCTTCTCGACGACGCGACACGGCCGAAGGCGCCCAGGATCGAGGGCGTCACCGAGCCGCAGCGCATGCAGGGCCGCCGGCTCGCCATGATCCACGCAATGCACCTGCGCCAGATGGCCGAAGTGCGGCAGGTCATGGAGCATGTCACGGCCGGCGAAATGCAGGTGGACGCGCTCGGCGAAGCGCTGTCGGACATGCAGATGAGCCACAACTACCGGGTCTTCGGCAGTCTCTGCGGTCAGGAGTGCCGCATGCTCACCTTCCACCACACAGCCGAGGACCGGATGCTGTTTCCGGCGCTTGCGGCGCAGGACAATGACGGTCTGCGCAAGGTAGTCGAGCGCCTCGCCGCCGAGCACGAGGTCATCCATCACCTGATAGAGCGCATGGAGGCCGCAGCCCGAGCCGCGATGAGCGAGCCCGGCCCGGAAACCTTTGCCAGCCTGCGCGAATCGTTCGAGACGCTGGAACGCGTCGTCGTCTCCCACTTCGGCTACGAGCAGGAAGAACTCGAGGAAGCGCTCGGCTACTACGAGATCGAGATCTGACCTGACACGTCGGGAAAAGCGCGTCAGATCGGGTTGTTGAACGTATCGCAGTCCGCCAGCCGGCCGTTGCGCAGGCCGTTGGCGAACCAGGTCGCGCGCTGCTCCGACGTGCCGTGGTTGAAGCTTTCGGGCACGACATAGCCCTGCGTGCGCCGCTGCAGCGTGTCGTCGCCGATCTGGTGGGCCGCGTTCATGGCTTCCTCGATATCGCCGTCCTCGAGCAGGCCCTTCTGCGCGGTGAAATGCGCCCAGATGCCGGCGAAGCAGTCGGCCTGCAACTCAACCCGCATCGACATGCGGTTGGCCTCGGCCTGTCCCATGGTCTGGCGCTGCCTGTTGAATTCCGGCAGCACGCCGATCAGGTTCTGCACGTGATGGCCGACCTCGTGCGCGATCACATAGGCCTGCGCGAAATCGCCGGACGCGCCGAAGCGCTGCGACAGTTCGCGGAAGAAGCCGAGATCGATATAGACCCGCGAATCGCCGGGGCAGTAGAATGGGCCGGACGCCGCGGAAGCAAAACCGCATGCCGAACGCACCTGATCGGTGAAAAGCACCATGCGCGGCTCGGTATAGGTCTGCCCTTCCGCCTGGAAGATGCCGTTCCACACATCCTCTGTCTCGGCCAGAACCACGGAGACGAACTGCGCCTCTGCATCGGTCGGCTGGCTGCCGGGCGCCTCATCCTGAGTGATCTGCGGATTGGCCGGCCCGCTGCCGCCCTCCAGGATCTGCAACGGGTCGATGCCGCATGCGCGCAGCACGAAGAACAGCACAACCAGGATAACGATACCGGAAAGCCCGCCCCCGCCGATGGGGATCTGCATCGGCCTGCCGCTACGCCCGAAACCGCCGGGTGCGCCGCTCTGTCCACGACGGTCCTCGACATTGCTGCTCTGCCGACGGCCTCTCCAACGCATGGTCTGCTCCTCGCAAGTCCCGGCCTGTGCCCACTCGGCCAAGCGCAATACAACTGCAAACTAGCGAAAGCGTTGCACCGGGTCATCCGCTTTCTCGCATCGCCCGCAGAACGTGTCAGCGTTAATGAAGCGTTAAATCAGGGCGGTTAGCGTCGCGCAACCATCCTGAAAACCGGCCCCGCATGACCACGCCCGCGCCCCTTGCACCGCTGATCGAACTCGCCGCGCAGAAGAACCTCGATCTGTTCTTCCGCGTCGGGCGAGGCTATCTCACGCGCGCCATGCGCAGTGGCATGCAGAACCAGCAGGGCTGGGGCGCAAGCCCCCTCGGCGTCCAGTCGCGTGCGGAGGCCCGCATCGTCTGCACGCTGGCTCCGCCATTGCCGGAAGCCCGCCTTTATGCGTGGCCCGGCGGTGCGCAGCGCCGCGGCGCCCTGCCGGTCACGCGCTGAACGCCGCTACCTGAACAACAGCACCGGGATCTTGCACGACCGGATCATCTCCGTCGTGGTAGAGCCGATGAACAGCGACCGGATACGGGAATGGCCATAGGCGCCCATGACCAGCAGGTCGATCCCGTCGCGTTCCACCGTCTCTGAAATGACCTTGTCGGGCTGTCCGGGCACCAGCTCGGCGGCTGACTCGTGCCCTCCGGCCTTCAGCGTCGCCTGCGCGCCCTCCAGGGCCCGCCGCGCCTCCACGCTCTCGGTGCCCGCCATCAGAAGCCGGATGTCCAGACCTGCGAAAAGCGGCGAGCGCGCCACATGGTCCACGGCCTTCATCGCGCTCTGCCCGCCATCATAGGCGATCAGGACCTTGCGAACCGGCCTGAATGTACGCGCGGCAACGAAGACCGGCTTCTTCGACGCGCGCGCGATCCGCTCCATGTTGGAGCCGAGATGCAGCTTGGCGAAATCCGCCGCCTCGCCCCGCTTGCCGATCACGATGCCGCGCGCGTCGACCTCGGCCTCCGCAACGGCCTCAAGCAGATCGCCATTGCGCAACCGCGCGCTCACCGTCTCGACGCCGGCTTGCTTCAGGGCGGCCTCGGCATCCTCGAGGATCGCCCGGCCGCGCTTCTGCGCCAGGCGCGCACGCTGCTCGTCCAGTGTCGAAAGCTCCTCCAGCAGAGCGGTGCGCGCGCCGAGCGCAATCGAGCCCGAAAGGTCGGAGCTCGCCGTTTCGCGCCGCCCGAGCACGTGCAGCAGTTCGACCGGCGCACCGGTGCGGCTGGCGATCCAGGCTGCGTATTCGCACACGCTCCTGGAATAGGCCGATCCGTCGACCAGCGCGATGAGTTTGTCGGTCATGAAATCCTCCCTGCCGTGCAGGTTAAGCCGAGAAATCGAAAAGGTGCAAACGAAGCAAGCTCGCCCATCGTCAATGCGCCATCAGCTTGTCGAGCGCGCCCGGCTTGTCGTGGATGGCAAGCCGGTCGACGATCGTCTCGCTCGCCGTGTTCATGCCGACTATCTCCACCTCCGCGCCGTCGCGGCGGAACTTCAGCACCGCCATGTCGAGCGCGGCCACGCTGGAGATGTCCCAGATGTGGGCGCCCGAGACGTCGATCGTGACCTTCTCCAGCGTCTCCCTGAAATCGAACGCCGCCATGAAATCCTCCGCCGAGGCAAAGAAGAGCTGGCCTTCGACCCTGTAGGTGCGGTGTCGGCCGTCCGCGCTGAGCGTCGAGGAAACGGCGAAGAGCTGCGCGATCTTCCAGGCAAAGAAGATGCCCGAGAGAAGCACGCCGATCAGCACGCCGATGGCGAGATTATGCGTGAAGATGACGCCGACCACCGTCGCCAGCATGACGATGGACGACGAGCGCGGATGATCCCGCAGGTTCCTGATCGACGACCACGAGAAGGTGCCGATCGACACCATGATCATGATCGCCACCAGCGCGGCCATCGGGATCTGGCTGACGAGGTCGCCGAGCACGAGGATCATGAACAGCAGCAGCACGCCGGCGGCAAAAGTCGACAGCCGCCCGCGCCCGCCCGACTTCACGTTGATGATCGACTGGCCGATCATCGCGCAGCCCGCCATGCCGCCGATGAAGCCGGTCGCCGTGTTGGCGATGCCCTGTCCGATGCACTCCTGGTTGCGGTCGGACGGCGTGTCGGTCAGGTCGTCGACGATCTGCGCCGTCATCAGCGATTCCAGCAGGCCCACCACCGCCACTGCCGCCGAATAGGGCAGGATGATGAGCAGCGTTTCCAGCGTCAGCGGAATATCCGGGATCAGGAATACCGGCAGCGTCGAAGGCAGTTCGCCCATATCGCCCACGGTGCGCACGTCGAAGCCGAAGGCAATGGCAACCGTCGTCAGCACGACGATGCACACCAGCGGCGACGGAACGGCCTTGGTGAGGCGTGGAAAGAGATAGATGATCGCCAGTCCCGCCGCGACCATGACATAGGTCAGCCACGGCACGCCGATCAGCTCGGGAAGCTGCGCCATGAAGATCAGGATTGCCAGCGCGTTGACGAAGCCGGTCATCACCGAGCGCGACACGAAGCGCATCACGTAGCCGAGCTTCAGGAAGCCCGCGCCGATCTGCAGCAGCCCGGCAAGCACCGTCGCTGCCAGCAGGTACTGCAGCCCGTGGTCGCGCACCAGCGTCACCATCAGCACGGCGGTCGCCGCCGTCGCGGCCGAGATCATGCCCGGCCTGCCGCCCACGAAGGCGATCAGCACGGCAATCGAGAACGAGGCGTAGAGCCCGACCTTCGGGTCGACCCCGGCGATGATCGAGAAGGCGATGGCCTCAGGGATAAGCGCAAGCGCGACGACGAGGCCGGCGAGAAGATCGCCGCGCACGTTGCCGAACCACTGCGCGCGGTAGGCGGACAAGGATTTCATGAAATTCCAGCAGTATCGAAAGCCTGACGATCGGCCCGGGCGGGTCGCATGGCGTCTCAGGCGTGTTCGTTGTCCGGCGGATTGGCGGCCGGAAGAGCCACCCGGACTTTCACCGGGTCCTGACGGGATGGGGTGGTCTTAGGCAATTCGTTGCTGCGCCGCAACATAAAATCCGGATCGCCGCCACATTCGCTGCGGCGTCTTCACGTCGGGCAACCCTCATGCTACCCAGCACCCGCTATGAAGTTCGCATTCAAATCCTCCTCGACCTTCTTCCTGGGCTGAACCACGCGTTCAGGCCGGCGCATTGCGATGCGTCAGGAAGATGACGGCCCGGCTTTGCCAGCGGCCGAACAGAGGATTTCGACATGCAGAACGATACCGCGCACGGGCTGAGCCCCGCGCAAATCTCAACCTTCATCTCGCATGGCTTCGTCAGGATCGACGAGGCCTTCCGACCCGAGCTGGCGCACGACGCCCGCGCCATCCTGTGGCGGGCAATGGGCCTGTCGCCCGAGGAGCCGACCGGCTGGACCCAACCCGTCATACGGCTGAGCATGTTCACCGAGCAGCCGTTCATTGCCGCGGCCAACACCCCGCGCCTGCACGCGGCCTACGACGCGCTTGTCGGACCCGGCCGCTGGCATGCGCCGGCCGCCATGGGCACCTTTCCGGTGCGGTTTCCGAGCGCGGATGATCCCGGCGACGCCGGCTGGCACATCGACGCCAGCTTCGGCACCGACGCGGCGGACTTCATGCAATGGCGCGCCAATGTGGTCAGCCGTGGTCGCGCCCTGCTGATGCTGTTCCTGTTCTCCGATATCGGCCAGGACGACGCGCCGACACGCATCCGCATCGGCTCGCACCGGCAGATCGCGCGGCAATTGCTGCCGCATGGCGAGGCGGGTCTGACGCTGCGCGAACTGGCAGCCAACGGCTTTGCGGAGAGCGCAGATTGCGCCGAAACTCTGGCGACCGGCCCCGCCGGCACGGTCTATCTGTGCCATCCGTTTCTGGTCCACAGCGCCCAGCCGCATCGCGGAACGACACCGCGTTTCCTGGCCCAGCCACCGCTGCTGCCGACAGGCCCCTTCAGGTCGGACCTGCCGCCTTCACCGGTGCAGATCGCCATCCGCGAAGCCTGCAAGCTGACCTTCTAGTGGCAAGGTGCCGCTTTTGGCCTGCGTTGAATATGCGTCGAAAACCCTCTCGCCGCAGACGTCAGGGCAATCGCATGCGGGGACGGCCGGCGTCGCGGCAGCGTCGTTGCGCCCGTCCGAAAGGCCTTGAGCAAGAGTGCAGCCACCTCAGAATCCCCCTCCCCCTTGTGGGGAGGGGTAAGGGGTGGGGGTGACGCCTTGTGCGATTGCTTGCCGCACACGGTGAGAGGCGACAGATTAATCACCCCGATGCCGGACAAGCTCTACTCCGCGATCGCGCCGCAGGTCAGGTTGGCCACCGCGCCTGTCATCGCACCGGCCCGGTCCGAGGCCAGAAACGCAGCCGTCTCGGCTACATGCTCGATGCGCGGCAGCCGCTTCAGCATGGTCGATTGCGCCGCACCGCCCAACCATTGGTCGACGCTGAGCCCCATCATCGCTGCCTTGGCGTCGAACATCGGGCCTGTGAACGAGCCGGCCGCTGGCGCATCGGTCAGTGCATGAGACCTGATGCAAGCGACCCGGATGTTGCGTGGCCCCAGTTCGTCCGCCAGCGTGCGGGAGAACGCCTCGACACCAGCCTGCGATGCGGCGTGGCCGAGGTGCCCGCCCACGGCAAGCACCGCGCCCGGCGCCGACAGCGTCAGGATCACGCCGGTCCGCGATCGCCCCATATGCGGGGCGACCGCCTTCGACGTGATGAAAAGCGCCCGCAGGAACCGATCCACCGGCAGCATGAACGCGTCCAGCGTCAGCTCTGCGATCGTCGTTCCCTGGTCATGCGGGAAGCTCACCGCGTTGAGCGCGATGTCTATGCTTCCCGCGCGCTCGGCGATGTCCGCCGCGTGGCGGTCCACGGCCTGTTCGTCGAGCACGTCGAGTTCGGCCGTCTCCACCTGTCCGCCCGCCGAGGCGATTGCATCGGCCACCCGGTCGAGCTTTGCCCGGTTGCGCCCTGCAACGAAGACGCGCGCGCCTTCCCGGGCAAACAACTCGGCCACGGCGGAGCCGATGGCGCCGGCGCCGTAGATCACGGCATTCCTGTCATTCAGTAACATGATGTTTCTCGCGTGCTCCGGCTGCCGTCAGGCAAGGGACTTTTCAAGCGCCTCAAGGATTGTGGTCCAGCCATTGATGTGGCCGTCGCGCGAATCCTCGCTCCTGAACTTGACCTGCCGCAGCGTGATCTCGGTTGCGCCCGCTTCCGGCTCGGCGAAGTCGACCGTCACCACGCTGTCGTCGAGCGAGTGCGGCGATTCCCAGGTGAACGACAGGTGCGAATGTGGGTCGATCGCAAGGTAGGTGCCCGCATGCGGGATCTCCTTTTCGGGCGTCACCATGACGATCGAGAACCGCCCGCCCTTCACCGGGTCGTTCGTCACCCGGGCATTGCCCGTCGTGGACGGCGGCCGCATGAATTTCGACAGCATCTGCGGCGACAGCCACGCCTCGAAAACCTTCTCACGCGGGGCCGCGATCCTGTGGTTTATCGTCAGTTCCAGTTCGCTCATCGTCTTGGTCTCCTGTAACCAGCAACTCTTCCAGCGCCGAGAGGCGCAGTTCCCAGATCGATTTCAACTGGCCGAACCACTGCTCGGTGAGCCTCAGCGGTGCGAGCTCGGGTGCGATGAAATGTTCGCGCCCCACGGTCCGGCGGGTGACGAGACCCGCCTCCTCCAGCACCTTGATGTGCTTCGAAACGGAGTTCAGCGACATCTCGAAATGGGCGGCGAGTGCCGTCACCCTCAACGCGCCCTCCTGCACGAGGAGCGTGAGTATCCTGCGCCGCGTGGTATCGCCTGCGGCCTTCAGAATGCGTGACAGGTCTTCTTCGTCCATTCATTCACCCTTATGGTTGAATATATGCCCCACGAAAATTAGTCAACCATTTGGGTGAATAATTTTTCGCGACGCGCCCCCGGTCCGCGACGACTGGCTGCGAACCCTTGTCTATCTCGAGACCACCAGCTCCTGCTCTATCCGGTCGAACAGCGCACGCCAGGCCGTGTCGGGAAGATCGACGAGCCCAAGCCCGCGCAGCAGGAACGCCCCCTCGGCGGCGAAGAATGCAATGCGCGCCTGCTCGTCACGGCCGAACAGCTTCAGCCGGTCGCGATAGTAGTCGCGCAGCACCTCGGCATGGCCGGGCGATTCCGCCAGCGTCGCCATCAGGCTTGCGGCGCGCGCGGCAAGCGCGTCGTTTTCGTCGCGGGTCGCTGCCAGATGCGCCTGCATGCCGGCCTCCGCGCTGTCCGCAAGCGTCTCCCGCTTTGCCTCGACCTCACCCAGAAACCGGTCGATGTCGCGCCTTGTCATCGCGGCAACCAGTTCCTGCTTGCTGGCGTAGCAATAGAGCACGCCACCCTTGCTGACACCGGCGCGCCGTGCGACCGCGTCGAAGGTCAGGCTCCCTGCCCCCTCCTCGGTTACGATCGCTTCGGCCGCGTCCAGGATCGCATCCCTGTCGATCGTTCTCTTCCTGCCCATCTGTTTTCCTCTTTTCAAACCGTCTGGTCGGATATATATAGCACCGAAGTTCCGGCACGTCACCCGTCGCCGGCATCGGATCGAAAGGAGAAAAGTCATGGCCTGGCTCTATCTCGGCTTTGCCGGCCTGCTGGAAATCGTCTGGGCCTCGTTCCTGAAGCAGTCCGAGGGGTTCACCCGCCTCACGCCGAGCGTCATCACGCTGGTGGCGATGGTTGGCTCCTTCTGGCTGCTGGCCCTGGCCATGCGCAGCCTGCCGCTCGGCACCGCCTATGCCATCTGGACCGGCATCGGCGCGGTTGGCGCCTTTGTTGTCGGCATCGTGGTCATGGGCGAAGCCGCGACCCTTGGCCGTATCGTCAGCGTTGCCCTGCTGATAACCGGCATGGTGGGCCTCAAGCTCTCGTCGGGCCACTGAGACCTGCCGCGCCTCATCGCGGTCTTGACCCGGCCCGTGACCATGTCGCGGGCCTTTTCCGTCAATTCCCACCCACGTCATCGCGCCCGGCCAGGCGACCGCGTAACCACGTGCAGAAAGTTGATGCGCGGTTGTCGGGGTAGGCTCCCCTCGCGCGTCCTTGGTCCGAAACGTTCGGTTGACGGAAGGAAGGAACGGACAATGCGCAAGATCATCGCGGCAGCATTCACCACGCTCGACGGCGTCATGCAGGCGCCGGGCGGCCCCGAGGAAGACCCCAGCGGCGGCTTCGAATATGGCGGCTGGCTGCCGAATTTCTGGGACGACGAACTTAGTGCTGCGTTGGACAGGAACTTCTCCGAGCCCTTCGACCTGCTGCTCGGGCGTCGCACCTACGACATCTTCGCTGCGCACTGGCCCTACATCCAGGTTGACCCGGAGGCGAGCGATTTCGATGCGATGAATGCCGACATCGCCAACACCTTCAATCGCATCACCAAATACGTCGCGACCCACCGGCCGGAGTCGCTCGACTGGCAGAACAGTCAGGCACTCGGAACCGACGTTGTCGCCACATTGCGCGAACTCAGGCAGGGTGACGGCCCCGACCTGATGACGCAGGGCTCGAGCGAATTGCTCGATATCCTGTTCGAGAACGACCTCGTCGACGAGCTGCGCCTTTTCATCTTCCCGCTGGTGCTGGGCAAGGGCAAGCGCGTCTTCGGCAATGGCAGCGCTCCCCGCACGCTCAAGCTCGCCTCCTCGAGCCTCTCGCCCAACGGCATCCTCATCACGCGTTACGAGCGCGCCGGCGATGTCCAGATCGGCTCTTTCGCCATGGAAACACCAACACTGGCCGAGCTCGAGCGCCGCAGCAACCTAGGTTGACCCAGCCCTTCTCAGGCTTCCGCTTGGCCGCGCCGCCGCCAGCGCGGCCAAGCGGCAATCGTTACCGCCCGCAACAGCCATTCGAGCGGACCGTAGGCGAAACGCTGGAGCCACCACCGGCTGGCGACGAGTTGCGCGGCGAAGATCGCCGCCGCGATCCCCTGCACCGCCAGCGGCGGCAGCTCGCCCATCAGCCGCATCCCGTATCCGTAGAAGATCACGGCGCAGACCAGCGATTGCAGCAGGTAGTTCGAAAGCGCCATGCGTCCGGCAGGCGCCAGCGCCGCGCTGACCATCCGGCCGGGGCGCGTCTGGAAACCAGCCATGACCAGGGCGATATAGGCCCCCGTCAGCAAGGGCGCGGTTGCCAGCCCGATGCCGAGCCCAACAACCTCCCAGCCGCTCCCGGTGAGGTGAATCGTCGTCCATGCGTAGAAAATGCCGCCCGGCAGACCGATCGTCAGTCCCGCCATCGCGATTCGGCGGAACAGCGGCCTGTAGTCGTCGAAACGCACGAACATCTGCCGCTTGCCCGCCACCAGCCCCAGCAGGAACATGGCCAACGCACATGGCGCCTGCATCAGCCCGGTCACGATCCAGATGACGCGCAGCTCACGCAGGTTCTGCTCGATCACCGCTGCAGGCGTGCCGCGATAGGCCTGCAACGCGCGCTCCGCGTCGGCAATGGCGGACGACGTGTCGATCGGCTCGCCGGAGATCAGCAGCACAGCCCCCAGGCCTGCCCACAGCGACGAAACGATGAGCACCAGCCAGAACGCGGTGCGCAGCGCGCGGCCTTCGCCGATGTCCCGCAACCAGAGAAGCAGCAGGCCGAGCACCGCATAGGTCGTCAGGATGTCGCCGCGATAAAGCAGGACCGCATGCGCGAGGCCGGCCACCCACAGCCCCGCCTGCCGGCGCAGCAGGCGCGGCACGAATGCCTCGCCGGCGCGCTGCGCGGATTGCATCTGCAGCGTGAAGCTGTAGCCGAACAGGAACGAGAACAGCAGGTAGAACTTGGTTTCGAACAACAGCGCGACAACGAAGCCCACCGCCCGGTCGAGCGGTCCTGCATAGATCGGATCGGAGACCCCGGCGCCGTAATAGGCGGAGGCGAACGTCATGATGTTGACCACCAGGATACCGTAAAGCGCGGAACTGCGCAGCGCGTCGATGTCGGTGATCCGCGCCTTGTCGGCGTTCATGCTCATCGTCCAAGCTCCCCGCCCCGGAGGAAACGGCCGAGCAGCAGCCGCATCGTCGCCCCCTGCTCGCGCGGGCGGAAATCTGCATCCACGGCGACACGGTTGAAGATGCCGTCCACCAGCGCGGCCAGCCAGCTTGCCGTCGAAGTCGCGTCGAGCGTCTTGTCGATCTGTCCGCGCTGCGCAGCCTCGCGCAGCAGTTCGACCAGGGCTGTGCGCAGTTCGGCATCGTTGCGCGCCACCCGCGCGCCAATATCCGGGTCGCGCATGGCCTCCGCGGAGATTTCCAGCGCGAGGCTCGAAGAGTCCGCATCGGCCGCCATGTCGAGAATGACATCCATGAATTCGATCAGCGCGCCGTAGAGGTCATCACGCACGCCGAGCGTCTCGAAATAAGCCGCCGTCTCCGCCTGCTCCTGGTCGACGATGGCTGCGATGATCGCCTTCTTGTTGGGGAAGTAGTGAAACAGGTTGCCCGGGCTCATACCGGCCGCGGCACAGATCTCGGCTGTCGAGGTCTGGTGAAACCCCTTGAGCGCGAAGCACGACTTTGCAGCCTCCACGATCGCCTGTCGCCGCGCCTCGTGCTTTTCGGGGTCCACTTTGCGCACCTTGTGCTCCTAGTTATTAGATCGACTAGTCTATTAATTATAGGAGGCGGACGGGATGTCAAGCGCGATGGCAGGCGGCAGCGCGGAACAGGCTATCGCCGGCCCTCGCACTGTCGTCTGCGTGGTGATCTTTGGTTTTCCGCTGCGCCGCCCTAGGCAGCCCGGTAATCCGGCGCGCTCTTCAGATACCGCGCATAGGCGTCGGCGTTGGGTGGCGACAGGTTCTCAGCCAGCGGATTGCGCTTGCGCACCTTGGCCCCTATGTCGTCAAGCAGTTCGTCGAAGTGCTTGAAATGATAGGGCGCAACGCATAGCCCGCCATACACGCCGGCGGCCGGCCGCTCGTGCCGCTTCCATTGCAGCATCATGTCGATATTGGCGTTCATCTCCTCGGCGCTGGGCTGCCGCGCCAGCATGCCGTCGGCATAGCGCACCAGCCAGTTCGCCGCGAGCTCCGCGCTCAAAACCGTGCAGAAGGACGAGTTGAACCCGACGAACCCCATATCCGGCAGGTCCGGATTGGCGACGATGCGATAGAGCCTGTATTGACCGTCCGGCTCCACCAGCTTGCGGGCATATTCGTGGGGCAGAAAGGGCACGCCGAGCTTCCAGCCCGTCGCCAGTATGGCGATGTCCGTGGGCACACGTTCCCCGCCGGTCAGCACGACCCCGCCCTCCTCGTAGCGCGCGAACGTGCCCTGCACGGCCTTGATGCGCCCGTCGGCGACCATGTCGAAGAAGCCGGGCGTGACGATGGGGACCGAACAGTTGAGCCCGGTCTCGATCGGCTTGGTCGGGCGAAGTCCCGTCTTCTTCAGCTTGAGCTGCATCGTCAGCAGGCTTTCCAGCGCCCGCCAGTTGGCCCACACGAACGGCTTGGCAATCGCATGGTTCAGCCGCGCCATCGCCGTCTGCCCCCAACCGGGAAACATCTTTTCCTGCGCCCGGATATAAAGGATACGCTTGAAGTTGATCAGCCCGCCGATGAAGTAGGGTATACGCCAGACCGACTCCAGATAGACGATGGTCACGCTGCTCGCGCCCGACTTCACTGCGTTGACCGCAATGTCGGTCGCCGATTTCGAGAAACCGAGCACCGTCACCCGCTTTCCCTTGACCATCGCCGGATCGGTATATTCCGAAGAATGGACCGCTTTGCCGCCGGCCGCCTCGAATTCGTCCCGTCCGGGAAATTCCGGCACGTTCCGGTCGCTGAACTGGCCGGTGCAGACGGCGAGGAAATCGCAATCTGTCTCCTGTTCCGCGCCGTTCGATTCCAACGTCAGCGTCCAGCCCTTCCTGCCGTCGGCGCGGCGCTTCATCCCGGTTACGCGCGTATCGAGCGCGATCAGCGGTAGAATGCCGTTCTCGTTCGCATAGTCGCGCAGATAGGCATGCACCTGTGGTCCCTTGGGCCATTCCGGATAGCTCGCCGGCATAGGCTTGGACGTGTAGCGATAGAGCTCCTTCGGGCTCTGCGTTTGTACGTCGGGATATGAGCGCGACGGCTCCCACACGCCGCCGAGGTCGTGGATGCGTTCGACCACGGTCACGTCGTGCCCGCGTTCCTTGAATGCCTTGGCGGCTGCGAGCCCGCTCACGCCCGCGCCGATGACGAGGACCTTCTTCCTCTCGACCATTGTCGTCTCCTCTCATCCGGCACGCGCTTCCCCGTCCGGCGCGCACGGCGCACCGGTGGAGATCGGTCCAGATCAGTTCGTGTCAGGTTGGGTCTGCCGAAGTTCAGGTCAGGGCGAGTCGAAAATGGCCGGATTCACGGTCGTGCGGCGACGAACTTGTTTAAGGCAGGTCAGCATCGCAGACGCAGAAAGTCGCCATTTACAGGCCGCCCTCACCCGAACTTTAGTCGTTGGCTTCTGGCGGCAGGAAATCGACCTCATGCATCGCCGAAATCTTCACCACCTCTTCAGGGTCGCTGAGGTTGTCGAGCTTGGTGAAAAGCGCCTCCAGCATCCGCGCCGGCGAGACCCAGAACAGCGCCCGCGTCGGCTTGTCCGACTTGTTGAAGTAGCCATGAGGGATACCGCGCGGCATGCGCACGAGGTCGCCCGCTTTGGCCTTCACCCACTCGCCGTCGAGCTTCAGGTCGAGCTCTCCTTCCTGCACAAGGATGAACTCGTCCTGGGTGGGGTGGATGTGCACGGGCACGAACTGGCCGGGCTCGCTGTTTGTCTCGAAGGCAAAGGTGCTTTCACACACCGCCTTGGGAAAATAGACCTGGCCCAGGATGTTCCAGGTCTTGCCGTCGTAGCCGGTGCCTTTGCGGGTGATGCCCTTGTCGAGGTCATTGCTCATCGTGAAGCTCCCATTCTGATTGAGGATGCAGCCTTTTGCGGCTGTCATTGGTTCCGTTCCCATGTGTAGGATAGCAGGCTTCCAGCCCTCTATCCGCATCACGCGGCCACTATCCGGAAAACGCAAAAATCGACCGGCTGCGGCTCCACGCCGCGCTTTCGGCTTGGTGACGTTTAGTCATGTGCTAATGTTCAGGCATGCACATGAAAGAGGGGCATAGCAACGCAGCACCGCTTTCGGCACATATCCTGTTCGAGTCGGACGATCTCGACTGCGCGCGGGAGCGGGTTGCGGAGAAATTCTGCAGTCACCGGCTGGAGATCATCGGTGACAGGAAGCCTTTTCGCGCGGTCCACCACCACGCTCCAGGCGACATCATCTCGCTCAACTACATCAGCTACGGCGCGGACGTTCTCATCGACCCCGGCGAGCTTGGCGATTTTTACCTGATCCAGATGCCGGTCAGTGGCGGCGCCACCATCCGCCACGGCGGCCGCGAGTTCATCACCAGCCGCAGCGTCGCCTCGGTGCTCAACGCGGACCTCGCCACCCGCATGCAGTGGTGGCAGGGCTGCGCGCAGATTCTCGTCCAGGTGCGCAAGGCGCCCTTCTTGGCGCTCGCCGAACGCCTGCTCGACCGACGCCTTCCCGGCCCCGTCGTCTTCGACCCGCTGATCGACTTCAACCGGCCGCACATGCTCGCCTGGCGCGGCATGGCCAACGCCATGTTCCACGCCGCGGAGGAAACCGCCGGCGGCCCCACGCTTCAGGCAGCCCTCAACGAGCAGCGCCTCATGGAGCTCTTCCTGCGCGGCCAGCCCAACAGTTGCAGCCTGTTCTTCGACGATGCGCCGTCGTGCGCGACCCCGCGCCATGTCCGCCGTGCCGAGGAATATATCCGTGCCTTCGCCGACCGACCGATCACCCTGCTCGACATCGCCGAGGCCGCAGGTGTCGCGCCGCGTACCCTGCAGCTCGGCTACCGCACCGTCCTCGGCATCTCGCCGCTGCGCTCGCTCGCCCGGGAACGCCTGCGCCGCGTGCGCTACGAGCTCATCGCCGGGGAAGGATCGGTTTCCGTCACCGACGTCGCATTTCGCTGGGGTTTCGGCCATCTCGGCCGCTTCGCAGCCGACTATCGCCGCGAGTTCGGGGAGCGCCCGAGCGAGACCGTACGCCGCAGCGCAGCCGCGCCGTTTCCCTCCTATCCGGAGCGTTTCGGGCAGCTTCGCTAGCACGACGTCCACACGCCGCGACGCTTCGCCGCCGCTCGCCCCATTTCCGGGGTTCCCTACCCCTTCTCCTTACCCTATAAGGCCCGCCTAGCCTGACAGAATCTTCACTTGCCCCGAACCGGCAGGGCCTCCGCGACGCGTCAGCGCAAAACGGAGAATCCCCGTCCGGCGCTTGGGCAAGCCCGAACCGACGGACGCTTCCATGCCAAAACGCACCGACATCAAGTCGATCCTGATCATCGGGGCCGGCCCCATCGTGATTGGCCAGGCCTGCGAGTTCGACTATTCGGGCACCCAGGCCTGCAAGGCGCTGAAGGCCGAGGGCTACCGCATCATCCTGGTCAACTCCAACCCGGCCACCATCATGACCGACCCGGAGCTGGCCGACGCGACCTATATCGAGCCGATCACGCCGGAAGTCGTCGCCAAGATCATCGCCAAGGAGCGCCCCGACGCGCTGCTGCCCACCATGGGCGGCCAGACCGCGCTCAACACCGCTCTCTCGCTGCGCCGCATGGGCGTGCTGGAGCGCTACAACGTCGAGATGATCGGCGCCAACGCCGAGGCCATCGACAAGGCCGAGGACCGCTCGCTCTTCCGCGAGGCGATGGCGAAGATCGGGCTGGAGACGCCGCGCTCCATGCTCGCCAACGCGTCGGAAGTGAAGGACGCCGACCGCAAGCAGCACGAGGCGCGCCGCGCAGAACTCAAGGCTTCCAACCCCGCCGATCTCGACGCCGCGCTCGACGCGCTCGAGACCGAATGGAACCTCGGCGAAGGCGACCGCAAGCAGCGCTACATCGCGCATGCCATGGGCATCGCCGCCCAGGCGCTCGACCATGTCGGCCTGCCCGCCATCATCCGCCCGTCCTTCACCATGGGCGGCACCGGCGGCGGCATCGCCTACAACCGCGCCGAATTCTTCGACATCATCAATTCCGGCCTCGACGCCTCCCCCACCACTGAAGTCCTCATCGAGGAATCCGTGCTCGGCTGGAAGGAATACGAGATGGAGGTCGTGCGCGACCGCGCCGACAACTGCATCATCGTCTGCTCCATCGAGAACCTCGACCCGATGGGCGTCCACACCGGCGATTCGATCACCGTCGCGCCGGCCCTGACGCTGACGGACAAGGAATACCAGATGATGCGCAACGCCTCGCTGGCGGTGCTGCGCGAGATCGGCGTCGAGACCGGCGGCTCCAACGTCCAGTTCGCCGTCAACCCGGCCGATGGCCGCCTCGTCGTGATCGAGATGAACCCGCGCGTCTCGCGCTCGTCCGCGCTTGCCTCCAAGGCCACCGGCTTCCCCATCGCCAAGGTCGCGGCCCGCCTCGCCGTCGGCTACACCCTGGACGAACTGGACAACGACATCACCGGCGGCGCGACGCCCGCCTCCTTCGAGCCGTCCATCGACTACGTCGTCACCAAGATTCCCCGTTTCGCCTTCGAGAAGTTCCCCGGCGCCGACAATGTGCTCACCACCGCCATGAAGTCGGTCGGCGAGGTCATGGCCATCGGCCGCACCTTCCAGGAATCGCTGCAGAAGGCGCTGCGCGGGCTGGAAACGGGCCTCACCGGCCTCGACGAGATCGAGATCCCCGGCCTCAACCACGGCGACGACAAGAACGCCATCCGCGCCGCCCTCGGCACGCCCACGCCCGACCGCCTGCGCATGGTCGCCCAGGCGATCCGCATGGGCACCTCGCTCGAAGACGTGCACCAGATGTGCCGCATCGACCCGTGGTTCCTCGAGCAGATCGCCGGCATCCTCGCCATGGAGGCCCGCATCCGCCAGCACGGCCTGCCGCAGGATGCCGAGAACCTGCGCATGCTCAAGGCGATGGGCTTCTCCGACGCCCGCCTCGCCTCGCTTGTCAACAAGGACGCCGAAGACGTTGCGAAGATTCGCGAAAAGCTCGCCGTCCACCCCGTCTACAAGCGCATCGACACCTGTGCTGCCGAGTTCGCCTCGCCCACGGCCTACATGTATTCGACCTACGAGGTGCCTTTCGCCGGCGCGCTCGCCGACGAGGCCAAGGTCTCCGACCGAAAGAAGGTCGTCATCCTCGGCGGCGGCCCCAACCGCATCGGCCAGGGCATCGAGTTCGACTATTGCTGCTGCCACGCCTGTTTCGCGCTGGCCGATGCCGGCTACGAATCGATCATGGTCAACTGCAACCCCGAGACCGTCTCCACAGACTACGACACCTCCGACCGGCTCTATTTCGAGCCGCTGACGCCGGAGGACGTGCTGGAGATCCTGCGCGCCGAGCAGGCCGCCGGCACGCTTGCCGGCGTCATCGTCCAGTTCGGCGGCCAGACCCCGCTCAAGCTCGCCGAAGCGCTGGAGAAAGCCGGCATCCCGATCCTCGGCACCTCGCCCGACATGATCGACCTCGCCGAGGACCGCGACCGCTTCCAGAAGCTCCTGAAGAAGCTCGACCTGAAGCAGCCGCACAACGGCATCGCCTGGTCGGTCGAGCAGGCGCGCACCGTCGCCTCCGAGCTCGGCTTCCCGCTGGTCGTGCGCCCGTCCTACGTGCTGGGCGGCCGCGCCATGCAGATAATCCACGACGAGGGCATGCTGCAGACCTACCTGCTCGACACCGTCCCCGGCCTCGTGCCCGAGGACATCAAGCAGAAATACCCCAACGACAAGACCGGCCAGATCAACACGCTGCTGGGCAAGAACCCGCTGCTGTTCGACACCTACCTGTCGGAGGCCATCGAGGTCGACGTCGACGCGCTCTGCGACGGCAAGTCCGTCTACGTCTCCGGCATCATGGAGCATATCGAGGAAGCCGGCATCCATTCCGGCGACAGCGCCTGCTCGCTCCCCGTCCGCTCGCTGTCTGCCGACACCGTCGCCGAGCTCGAGCGCCAGACGGCGGCGCTTGCCAAGGGCCTCAACGTCGGCGGCCTGATGAACGTGCAATATGCCATCAAGGACGGCGAGATCTTCGTGCTCGAGGTCAACCCGCGCGCCAGCCGCACAGTGCCCTTCGTCGCCAAGACCATCGGCCGCCCGATCGCCAAGATCGCGGCCCGCATCATGGCCGGCGAGAGCCTCGACGAAGCCTTCGCCCACTATGGCGAAAAGCCGGACCTCGCCGGCCTCTCCCACGTCGCGGTCAAGGAAGCCGTCTTCCCCTTCGCCCGCTTCCCCGGCGTCGACACGCTGCTGGGGCCGGAGATGAAGTCCACCGGCGAGGTCATGGGCCTCGACGCCGATTTCGCGCTCGCCTTCGCCAAGAGCCAGCTCGGCGCCGGCGTCGACCTGCCGCGCGCGGGCACCCTCTTCGTCTCGGTGCGCGACGAGGACAAGGTCAAGATCCTGCCTTCGGTCAAGAAGCTCGCCGATCTCGGCTTCCGCGTGCTCGCCACCGGCGGCACCCAGCGTTTCCTCGCCGAAAACGGCGTGGCGGCGGAAAAGATCAACAAGGTCCTCGAAGGCCGCCCCCACATCGAAGACGCCATCCGCAACCGCCAGGTCCAACTCGTCTTCAACACCACCGACAGCCAGAAAGCCGTCTCGGACTCAAAATCCCTCCGCCGCGCCACCCTGATGCAGAAGGTGCCCTATTACACGACGATGGCCGGTGCGGCTGCGGCAGCGCAGGCGATCGCGGCGCTCAAGGCTGGCAGCCTCGAAGTGCGCCCGCTGCAGGGGTATTTCGGGTAAGGCGCGACACCGAAGGCGCTCTCCTCTTCCTGCTTGCGGGGAGAGGATGCCGGCAGGCAGGTGAGGGGCAGCACCAGAGTCGGTGACTAGCCGAGAATCTTTGCGCCGTATCCCTTATCCGTCACTTCGTAACGCCTTTTCCCCGTAAGCGGGGAGAAGGCAAAGCGTCGGGCCATCCTGATGCAGAAGGTGCCCTACTACGCCACCATGGCGGTGCTTAGGCGCCCCCGGCCAGACCACCGCAGTCTTGAAGGTGGCGACTCTGGAAGTGATAACGTTGTCGGGGTATTTCCACATAGGGATCGCGTCCCCCTCCTAACCAAATATCGGAGAGCGTCACCTATGTCGAAGAAGGCAAAGACCACCGAGCCTAAGCAACCGGGCATTGACTTCGTGGTGCCGTTGGAAGTGTTTCAACTGAAGCTTGTTCAGGCCGTGCTGGACCCCACTGCCGTCGTCGGCAACTTCGCTGTCGATCAGCGTGTCCGAGCAGCAAGGGACGCGGCCGGAACCGACAAGAACATTGATGCCGGTCAGGCACTAAATGTGCTGAGTCAGGTAACAAGCTACCATTTGAATGCCGACGACAAGATCGAGCCATTCGGCCCTGTCGCGATCTTCGAAGGCCGAAGGTCGCCTATTCCCTCTGATTTGCTTTCCGATCAGGTCGTCATTCTCGCTCAGTTAGTGCCTGAGATAGGACATCCAGCATTACGTGCGCGACTTGCCGATGTGTGCTGGTTGCTCAACAGACGCGATGTATCGTCCGGCCTATTTGCCGTTAGCGGCTATGTAGAATGCGTTAGGATGGTTCTAAATGGTGAAGCTAAATTCGACTTCGACCAAGCCAACGCAGCTAGCGTATCCAGTGCTGATCTACTGACCCGTGCCGCAAATATCGCCCGAAGAATGGGATGGGGTCGCACTGATTTCGATTGTCTAAGGGCCACAATCGACCACGTGTGCGAACACGCCATTGCCAATGATGACGGCTGGGGCTTCATCCACGTCGGTCCTGTCAACCTAGCTCATCAGATTTGGAAACCTGAGAAGACGGCCAAGGCAGCCGAAGCACTGGCAATCTCCTTTAGGCCTGAAGGTGATAACAGAGGTCGAAGGCTCCTTTGGGAGATCGCCGGACAGGCATACCGTCGTGCTGGAGATAACGACAGCAGTAATAGAGCCTTGATCGAGGCAGCGGAAACCCATGTCGCAGACGCCGATCTCCGAACGGATTCGGCCTTCGTACAGGTCCATTTCCTGAATGAAGCCATACAGGCCCTGCGGCCATTACCGGGCACAGTTGCTCGACGACGGGAATTGCAGGATCGCATGAGTGCCTTGCAGGCCCTCACCCATGACGAGATGCGCGTTTTCGAGATGAAAGACGACATAACGGAGTTGGTGAAGGCTTCCGAAAAAGAGGTCAGGGGCAAAATCTTGTCTGAGGTCATCCGCACGCTATTCACCTGTGCAAGATCGCCAGACCCTACAAAACTCCGCGAGGATGCGCTTAAGGAAGGCTACGGCAGCATTTCCGCCCTGTTCTCAACCAAAGTGAGCGACCACCAAGGCCGCATCCGGTTCATTGCGCCGGGACTGGCACCGAACGGCGAACCGGACAAGAATCAGGTACTCTACCTAGTAAACCAAAGAGACCAGATCAGACGGCATCTAATAGTTGCTTCAGCGATCAATCCTATCCGGCGCGTGCTATGGGAAGAGCATTCAGTCACCGCTGCAGCGCTCACCCCACTAATGCAGATGAGCCCCTTCGTCCCGCCTAATCACGAAACAGTCTTTGCTCTGGGTGCAGCCAAGTTCATCGGTGGTGACGAGATAGAAGCTGCTCACCTCATCCTGCCTCAACTAGAAAACTCACTTCGACACCTCCTTAGTCTGGCAGGCGTAGAGACCAATCGCTTGAATCAGGACGGCACGCAAGAAGAGGCAATGCTGTCCCGCTTACTTGGTGATTATCGAGAACAGTTGTTGGCAATCCTGCCAAGATCCATCGTTGAGGAAATCGATCTACTCTTCAACTTTAAGGGCGGTCCGTCCATCCGCCATGAGCTTGCCCACGGAAAGATGTCAGACGGTGATTTCTGGGCGAGGGACGTGACTTATTCTATATGGCTGGTTCTGCAATTAGTGACCCTGCCGACTTTGCAGCATTGGCACGAGGTCGCGCAGCATATTGAAGAATACGCCCGATAACCGCAGAATCGAATACTCCCGCCTAAAGACTTGATAGGCTGCTCTTGCCGTTTAGGCGACGACTGCTAAATTTCGATCATGACCAAGCTTGAAAAAATCGAGCGGGAGATCGAGGCACTTGGCCACGAGGAGTTGTCGCGTTTCCGCGCGCGGTTTGCCGCCTTCGATGCCGCCAATTGGGATGCCCGTATCGACAGAGATGCCGCGTCCGGAAAACTCGATGCGCTAGCCGAACGGGCTCTCGCCGCCCATCGCGACGGCCGCAGGCGTCTGCTGTGAACCATTTCACCGTAGCCTCTTCGTCATCCCAGGGCGGAGCCGAAGCGAAGCGGAGGCGCAGACCCTGGGATCCATGCCTGAATGACAGCGGCCGCATGAGGCGGCTGGGCGAAGGGCGACCCTTGCTGTCCCGCCGCGCACCTAACGAACGTCCCGGCATGGATCCTCGGGTCAAGCCCGAGGATGACGAAGCGGAGGGGGCCGCGCCTAACGACCAGGCGGACAGGGCAGCATCTCACCCACCGACGTTGGTAGCCTCCCCACACTTCGTCATCCCAGGGCGGAGCCGTAGCGAAGCGGAGGCGCAGACCCTGGGATCCATGCCTGAATGACAGCGGCCGCATGAGGCGGCGGGCGAAGGGCGTCCATTTCTTCACCGCTAACGCGAAATTACCGCCCTGGCATGGATCCTTGGGTTTGCCCTTCGGGCGTTCGGCCGCTCGCAAAGCCAAATCGTTGGCTTTTCGTCTGCTTCGCAGACCGCTCCTCACCCCGAGGATGACGACGCGAAGAAGGCTGTGCTCAACGACAATGCGGACAGGTCAGCGCCTCACCCATCCGCGCCGGTTGCCACCCAAGCCTGATACTCACCCACCAGCCCCTCATATTCCTCCATGTCCGGAAATTTGTCGAAGCTGCGCACAGCGCCCGTCTGCGCGAAGGGCAGCCGGGTGGAGGTGTATGTCTCCATGAAGGGGTGGAACCACGAGGCGTCGTCCAGCATCGTCGGGCGCACGTTCACGAACCGTGAGACAGCGGTCCGCGGAGCGGACGAAGAGCCAACGATTTGGCTCTTCGAGTGGCGAACGCCCGGAGCAGTAGCGGAGGGCTCGCCTTGGGCGCGCGTGAACATCCACGTCATGCAGTGCCCGCAGCAATAATGGTGGATGTCGTCGCCATGCAGGCCGCCGATCACCGGCTCACCCTTGGTCACCGCGAAGCCGTCGGCGGGGATGATCGCGGTCAGCGAATAGGCGCTGGCCGACATCTTCTGGCAGCCGGGGCAGTGACAGGCGCTGGTTGCGAGCGGCGGTTTCGTCACGCGGATTTCGACGCGCCCGCAGCGGCACGATCCGGCAAGCGGCAGGGGCATTCTGGACATAAGGACATCTCCGGGTGTTTTCGGCGGTGAACGTGGCGCACCGGGCCGGCGCGGCATCGCGCCATGGAAGAAAATTCACCCCCGCCTGTCCACCCCCTCCCCGCCCCGATCTGCCCTTTTCAACCGCCCGCCGGTCGCAACGGCGACGGCGTTGCGCCACCGCCGCCTCGTCATCCCAGGGCGAAGCCGCAGCGAAGCGAAGGCGCAGACCCTGGGATCCATGCCTGAACGACAACGGTCGCATGAGGCGGCGGGCGAAAGACACCCGTTTCTGCGCCGCGCACGCCCTTCCCCCGTTCCGGCATGGATCCTCGGGTCAAGCCCGAGGATGACGACGCGGAAAGGATAGCGCCTCATCAAGATGCGGATGGGTCAGCGCCTGGAGACGAAGCAGATAGAAGCGGACAGCCGATCAAACGCCTCACCATCCGATGCCCACGAACAGCTCGTTCCAATCCGGGTTCGACTTCTCGATCAGCTCGATCTTCCATTGCCGAGGCCAGCGTTTCAACGACTTCTCGCGCTGAATGGCATCACGAATGTCGAAATGCTCCTCGTACCAGACCAGTCGTTGCACGCCGTAGCGGGACGTGAATCGCGAGCCGGCACCGGCCTTGTGTTCAGGCATCCGCCGCGCGAGATCGTTCGTGACACCGATATAGATGGTGCCCCGCTTCTGGCTGGCGGTCATATAAACATACCCAGTCATGACGAGATGGTAGCTGGCACGTAAGTGCTCGTCATCCCGGTTCTCCCCTGCGTTAGCGGGCTCCCACCCCTCGTCATCCTCGGGCGGAGCCAAAGCGGAGCGGAGGCGCAGACCCAGGGCCTGAACATCGCGGCCGCGCGAGGCGCTGGCGACCGGCGGTCCTTTCTACGCCGCCGCGCACCGTCTACGGGTCCGGCATGGATCTCGGGTCAAGCCCGAGGATGACGATCCGGAAGTGTGAGCGCCCAGCCGCACAGGGCGCTCGCCCTCCAAAAAAAATCCATCCACCTCCTCCCAACTCGCCCGACAATCCCACGCCGGACCGGAATGAGGAACGGCGATGGACTGGCATGTGGCGATCGAGAAGAACCGGGAGGCGCTGAAACGCGTGCTTGCCATGCTCGTTGCCATGGTGAGGAGCGGTCCGCGCAGCGGGACGGAAAGCCAACGATTTGGCTTTCCGAGCGAACGAACGGCGAGACCCCGGTGGCCCTTCGGGGGCATCGGAAGGTCCAGTGGACCTTTCGAAGGGGTCGAATGCCCGGAAGGGCAAATGGCCATAGCCGAGGGCTGGGCTCAACAGGTGGCTAGCCCCAACGAAGCGTCTGAGAACGGCCGGGACACTGCCGGAGGCAGCGGGCACCCGGAGGGGATGCGTTCCGAAAGCCGCCCGGCGCTCCCCCGCCATCTTCACCGCGCCGTGCTGCGGCTGCTGCGTCCGGCGGAAGCGGCGGCACGACGGCTGATCGTCGTCGCCGCGCGCGACCTCGTCGTCACACTGCCGCCGGCACGCCCGCGAAAGCCCGCGCCGCAGCCGGCCGCGCCCGCTCTGCGCCGCCTCGGCATTGCCGGTTCGCCGTTGGCTACCGGGGCGGCGGCGGCCGCGATCACAGCTCCCGCCCGTCCGCGATCCGCGCCCAGCCTGCCGCTCATCGATCCGATCCGCCTTCCGAGGCTCGGGCGTCATGTGCCGCCGCATCGCGCCCCGCGCATTTCCTTCCCCGGCGCGGCAGACCGGCGGCCGCTCACGCAGCCGCCGGCGCCCGACGATCTGCTGGATGCGACACGGCTCGGCCTCAGGCTGCGCGCTCTGGCGGATGCCCTCGACGATTTGCCGAAGCACGCCCGCCGTTTCGCCCGCTGGCGGGCGCGGCGCGATCGCGCGGTGACGGCGGGACGCGTCCGCCGCCTGTCGCCACTGCGCCCCGGTCGCCCGCCCGGCGCGCGGCGCGGCTCCACCCGTGAGGTCCACGAAGTCCTCGCCGACCTGCTATGGTTCGCCCAACAAGCGCTGTCACGACCGGACACCTCATGATGGAGCGGGCAGGAAACAATCGGCCCCGACCCAAGCCCGCGACTGCGGGCCGCCGGTCGTCCGGCGCCCCCGCGGAGCGCCAGCCGCCGCAGGCGGCGAAACGGCGCGTGAGCGAAAACCAAAGGCAAGCGAAAGCTAAACCACCACTCCGATGATCTCCGCGAGCAGGTCGTTCAGCCTGTCGCGGTAGCCGTTTTCGGCCGAGCGGCGGGTCTCGTCGGAGGTCATCGCCACGGTCAGCGACAGCGCCGGCACGATATAGGCCATCTGCCCGCCATGCCCCCAGGCGAAGCGCACCTCCTGCCCGCCGATTTCGTGCAGGAACCAGCCATAGCCGTAGCGGTAGCCGTTGAAGGGTGAGCGCGTGCGCGGCTGCCAGGACTGTTCGATCCAGCCGGCCGACACGATGCGGGTGCCGTCGGGGGTGCGTCCGCCACTGCGGTAGAGCTCGGCGAAGGCCGCAAGCGAGCGCGTCGACATCGCCATCTGGTTGCCGCCGAGATAGATGCCCTGCGGGTCGCGCTCCCAGCCGCCGATGGCGAACCCCTCGAGCGGGTCGAACCAGTCGCGCGCCAGCGCCAGCATGGTCTGGCCGCTCACGCGGGTCAGAATCGCCGAGAGAAGGTGCGTCGAGCCGGTCGAATAAAGCATGCGCCCGCCCGGCTCGTCCTCGAACGGCATGGCAAGCGCGGCGCGCACCCAGTTGGTGCTCGCCACCCAGCGCCCGTAATTCGGGCCCGACGTGCGTCCCAGCCCCGCCTGCATCGAAAGCAGATTGCCGATGGTGATCTGCTCCAGCCGCGGGTCCGGTTCGGCCGGCAGCTCGGCGCGCAGCAGCGGCGCGATCTTCTGGTCCGCTCCCTCCAGCAGCCCCTTGTCGATGGCGATCCCCACCATCGCCGACACCACCGACTTGGAGGCCGACTTGATATTCGTGGGATCGCCCGGCGCATGGCCGCGATAGCCGCGCTCGGCGATCACGCGCCCGTCGCGGCACACCACCACCGCCTTCAGCGACTCCAGCGCCTCCGCCCTCTCCAGAATATCGACGACTGCTTCGGCGCTGGCCTCGTTTTCCTCAGCGCGGGCAGCGGGCGCAAGCGGCAGCAGCAGGGGAAGGGTGAGCGCGGTGCGGCGGGTGATGCTGATCATGTCTCGCAGCTAGGCGAAACCGGCGGCGAAATCACGGTCCCTTCCGACGATTCACGGCAAGTTTATCGGCAACGCACAGGTCCTCCCCTTCTGTTTCAGTTTCGCCTAATATGGAAACGGGACGGACGGGCGAGACCGGAAGCGAGAGAGGGAGTATCGCAATGCCCAATTCCATCCAGCAGCCGCAGCCTTTCGACATCGTCGGTGACCCGGTGCTCATCGCCGGCATAGGCCAGGGTTTCGAGGCCACGCTCAACTGGCGCGTCCATGACGGCCACGACGAGCGCACCGGCTTCTTCAATGTCGGCGGCGGCACGGGCGAGCACGGCCAGTTCCAGGTGCAGGCGGCGATCGGCAGCGCCGCGTTCCAGCTCGACCGGCTTTTCGTCGAGGTGTTCGAGGAAAGCGCGCAGGACGGCTCGGAGATCAACAAGGTGATCGTGCCGGTGATCTACGGCCCACGCATCGTCCCGGGCTATGTCGGCTTCCGCCTGCATCTGGTGAAGGCGGGCGATACGCTGTCGAAAATCGCCCAGCAGCACTACGGCGATTCCGGCCAGTTCCAGCGGATCGCGCGTGCGAACCCGCAGCTCGTTACCGACCCGAACGTGATCTTCCCGGGCAGGAGCTGAAGGTGCCGATCGGGACTTGAGGAGGACAGCTAGTCGGCCGGTGGAACCGGGCAACTCATGTCGCCTTCCTCGCAGTCGAGATAGGCCTTGAGCTGTTGTGTCCGCGCGTCGGTCAACGTCGTCTTGCAGCCGGCGACGATCAACGGGTAGATGCTGCCGCCCTCGACGCTCTTTGCCTGGAACGCGCACTCGCCGTCGCGGAAAGCGATCCACGCGCGCTGGGCTGCGGTCAGCGCCGTTTTGGTCTCGTGATCGTCACCGATCCGGCGGACCATCTCACGATAGGCCGCGTTGAGTGCCTTGTCGGCGGCCTCGAATTCCTTGCCCGCGCAGATGTTCATCGTCGTCTGGTCCTGCGGGTCGGCGCATTCGTCAGCGAGAGCAGGCATGCTTATGCCACACAGCGCGACGACCGAAAGGATAATGAGCTTTCGCGACAGCCACATCGGCGCGCTCCCCGGCTTCATGGTCAGGACGATTTCGCCATGCGCGTACGCGCCGGCCGCAGCCCCGTCTCCTCAAGCAGGCCCTTGCGCTTGGCGTCGTAGTAGTAGCCGCGTGAATAGAACCGCACCGCCAGATCATGGTCGCCGCCTGCGGTAATGTAGGCGCCGCGCAGATATTTGCCCGCATACATCAGGTTCGTCTCGGCATCGAGCAAACCTTCGGGCGTACCGCGATAGCCCATGGTGCGCGCCGTCTGCGGCAGAATCTGCATCAGCCCCCAATAGGGACCGTTGCGCGCGGCGGGATTGAAGGTGCTTTCACGCTCGACCACGCGCCGCAGCAGCGAAACAGGGATTTCGTGTTGAGCGGCGTAGCGTGCGATCAGCGCATCGAGTTCCGGGCTGCGTGGCGCCACCGCCTTACCGGGCATGAACGCCGCTGCGGCAGGGTTATCCGGCGTCGGTCCCGCAAATGCGCTTGCCACGACGGCGTCGGTCGACGCATCCGTCGAAAACGCTGGCAGCGTTTCCACCGTTTCAGGCAGGACCGGATCGGAGCCTGCAAACGACATTTCGGGCTCGAGGCCGAGATCGGTCGAGGTGCATCCGGATGCAAGTGCGGTACAGAGCAGTGCGCCGGCAGCGATTGTGAAGCGGAAACGAGGCAAGGCCGCGCCCATCATTCGTTGATTTCGTGGTCCCACCCAACGTTGCCTTAACTGAAAGCGCGCCGCGAAGCAACGCCGCGCGACGCGCTTGCTGGTCGCAGTTTTACAGCAGTAGAATGAAACCCAGCCCAATCAGAAGACCTCCCATGCCGAACCGTTTTCATGGCCTTGCACTCGCTTCCTCACTCTGCGTCGCCTGCCTGCCCGCGCTGGCTGCCGAGGAGACGGTCTCGTTCGAAGTTGAGGGGATGAAAGTCGTCGGCACGCTCAACCTGCCCGATGGAGTGAACAACCCGCCCGCGATCCTGCTGTTGCATGGCTTCACCGGCTCGCGCGACGAGCTGGAAATCCCAGCGGTCGGCGAAGGCATTTTCGCACGCGCGGCGCGCATGTGGGCAGAAAAAGGGATCGCCAGTCTCCGCATCGACTATCGGTTCAACGGCGAGAGCGACGGCGAATTCGCCGATTCGACACTGCATGCACACATCGCCGACGGGCTTGCAGCGCTGGATTGGCTGGCAAGGTCCGGCCGGGTCGACGACGATCGGCTGGCACTTGTCGGGTGGAGCATGGGCGGCGCGGTTGGCGCGGCCGTGGCTGGCCGCACGGAGCATGACCTAGACGCGGTCGCGCTATGGGCGCCGGGCGTCAACATGGCAGCCTCCATCACGATGATGTTCGGACCGGAAACGGTCAAGAAAGGGCTTGCAGGTGGCGATACCCCAGTGACCGCCACGCTTCCCTGGGGCGACAAGATCGAGCTGAAGCCCGCATTCTTCCAGAGCCTGTTCGAGGTCGATCCGGTCGCCGAGATCACGGAATACGACGATCCGCTTTTTGTCGCCGTCGGCACCAAGGATGACGTGGTGTTTCCGCAGCCGGCCTCCGGCCAGATCCTGCTCGACTATCGCGACGACGACGATGATGACGCCACGCTGTTCGTCCGCGAGATGGACCATGTCTTCAACGCCTTCGCCGGCGTGGAGCAGGTCGACGAGCTCATCGGCGCAACCGGCGACTTCATCGCCAGGCATCTGGACGACTGAGACACGTTGTGCCGTGCAGCAACTGTCAGGAGCGTTCGGCGCTCACTTCGTTCCCTCTATGTTCCGTGTCGCCATTGTGATACGCTCTGCTTGAGTCGAAAAAGGCCGGGTCGATGAGCGAAGCCCCTTCCCAGCATCATCTCGTGTTCGAGACGGAGCTCGGTTTTATTGCGATTGCGTGGAGCCAGACGGGATTGACTCATCTGGCTCTGCCCGAGGGGAGTTATGAAGCTGCCGAGCACCGCGCGGCACGCTGGTCTACCGGTGCGGCTGGAAAGACGGAAGAGGCGCCGGCCTTCGTTGGCGAGGCGGTTGCCCTCATCCGGCGTTACGCGACCGGCGAGGCGATCGACTTTTCAGCACTACCGCTGGACCTGACCGGCATCGATCCGTTCCGGCGCGCGATCTATGCGGCAGCACTCAAGCTGGCTCAGGGCGAAGTCACGACCTATGGCGAACTGGCTGACCGCGCGGGCTTTCCAAAGATGGCGCGTGAGACCGGCGCTGCGCTCGGGCGCAATCCCCTGCCCCTCGTTGTGCCGTGCCACCGTATTCTCGCCGCCGGCGGCAAGATCGGCGGTTTTTCGGCGCCCGGTGGCACCGTCACCAAGGAGAGGCTGCTGTCCCATGAGGGCGTACAGCTAGGTCCTCCCCCGCCAGCGCAGACCTCTTTCGCATTCTAGGACCATCCCTAGGGCGTAGACTCATTACCACGTAGCCAGATGCGGATTGCTACGAGTTTGAGAGCGGCGAGATAGTTCTCAGCCAGCTTGTCATAGCGGGTTGCGATACGACGGAATTGCTTGGCCGTGTTGAAGAAGCGTTCAATGAGGTTGCGTGCCTTGTGGAGGAAGGTGCTAAATTAGATCGCGAGGTGCGCGCGCCGTATCGCAGAACCCAGAAGATGCCGTTCAGCATTCTGCGGTCGTCTACGCGAGGCACGCCTCGCGACTTGTTGGGCAAATGCGGCTCGATCGCGCGCCATTCAAAGTCGGTCAGGTAAAATCGGCTCATTTCCGACTTGAATCAGACTTCTCGCTCTAAGAAAAGGTCTGGTAGTGAGGCATCCATTAACCAACTACCCATGAGGATATTCTTGGCGTCTTCGCTCACAATCTGGGACCACGAATTCGCAGCTTTCGGCAAGCGACGTATGACCTTTGCTGGTTCCGCTGGGACCTATTTCGTGGACGTGGACGAGCAGAACCAGGATCAGATTCTCGTCACTTACGAGAGCGCACCTTTGCCATGGGAGATCCTGCAAAAGAGCGTACTTGACGGCGTATTTCGTTTGGAAGGCACCACTTGGGGGCACGGAGACCCTTATGATGATGGCGGAGACTGGTTCGAGCTGACCTTACGAACCCCGGCAGCTATGCGCCTGTGGGGCAATCAGGTGATTGTTCATGAGGATAACGAAATAGACGCTGGCGCAACAATCAAATGACAGCCGCTCACTCCCAAATCAAACGGCCACCGTTTATGAGTGTACGGCCTGGCGGCTTTCCCGAAGCTTGCCGAGCGCAGCCCTTGTTCTTGTGAATGCAGGGGAAGCTGACATAATTGGGATGTCGAATCGACCGTGGTCGTCCCGACTAGTTCTTCTCTCCCAGTATTCGTCCTGTATCCCCCGAGTTCCCCTGGTTCCGGGTACGCGCGCCTGCGCCAGAACCAAAAGAACAGAATGACAGGGATCGAAAATGATGCTGCTTCCACCCGATGACTACACCAAACGCCGGCTGACGGAACCGGCCGAGCTCACGGTTGCCGCCGAATTTCTGATCGCGCGCGGTTTCGGCAGCGACGAGATCGCCGTCCAGCTCTCGCGCTTCTATTATGTCGACATCGACGCATTGAACGATGTCGTTTCGAACATGAGCGACCATGGCAGGAAGGCTCAGTGGAGGCACGTCTCCTGACTGCCTCTTGAAAGGCCGGGGATCGGTGCCCACATAGGGTCTGTTCCTGCTGGTCGCGCCGCGAGGCGCTTGACCGGTCTTTCCTCGAAAGATGGCGCAATGCGCCGGCAGGAACCTTCGGCAATCATGGCTGGCCGCATGCGCCATCGACCCGGGTCGGTGATGGCGCGGCAAGTCACGGATGTACTGGCGGCCCCGCCTCGCGCGCGGCCGGCCTGGTTGACCTGAGTGATTCCCCGCTTCGAGGTATCAGATACGCTTGCCGCTGCCTGCGTCGAACAGATGCGCCATGCCGGCGTCGATCGCAAGCGGCAGCACGTCGCCGTCGGCAACGCGGACGGTACCCGGCAACCGCGCGATCAGCTCGCCCGCTCGCGCATCCCCGTCGACCGGATAGCCGTGCGCAAGCGTGTCGGCGCCAAGCGCCTCGACCGCGGTGACCTTCATCTCAATGTCGGCGTTGTTGCGCGCCGAAACCAGCGTGAGATGCTCCGGCCGCACACCGAGCAGAACCTTGCGTCCGGCTTCCGGCAGGCTCGTTTCCCGTGGCTTTACCGTGCCGCCGGCTGCCAGCTTCAGGCCCTTGCCCGTTTCACCGCCTTCGGCGGCAAGCAGGTTCATTGCTGGCGACCCGATGAAGCCCGCAACGAAGATGCTCGCCGGCCTCTCGTATATCGCGATAGGCGTATCGACCTGCTCGGCCAGCCCCTGGTTCATCACCACCAGCGTGTCGGCAAGCGTCATCGCCTCCACCTGGTCGTGCGTGACATAGACGCTTGTGACGCCGAGCGAGCGCTGCAGGTTCTTGATCTCGATGCGCATCTGGCCGCGCAGCTTGGCGTCGAGGTTGCTGAGCGGCTCGTCGAAAAGGAACGCCTTGGGACTGCGGACGATGGCGCGGCCCATCGCCACGCGCTGGCGCTGGCCGCCGGAAAGTTCGCGCGGCCGCCGCTCCAGAAGCTCGGCAAGTCCAAGCGTGCCAGCCGCATCGCGCACGCGCCGGTCGATTTCGTCCTTGTCCATGCCGCGATTGCGCAGCCCATAGGCCATGTTGTCGTAGACCTTCATATGCGGGTAGAGCGCATAGTTCTGAAACACCATGGCGATGTCGCGCTCGGCCGGCCCCAGCGTGTTGACCACCTTGTCCCCGATAGAGACCGTACCGGAGGTGATCTCCTCCAGACCCGCGATCATGCGCAGGAGCGTGGACTTGCCGCAGCCGGAAGGGCCGACGAGCACGCACATCGCGCCATCGGCAATGTCGATCGAGATGCCTTTCACGGCCTCGACGCGGCCGCCATAGGTTTTTCTTACGTCTTTGAGTTCGACGGTCGCCATGGAGGTTGGTTTCTCACTTCTCGGTTTCGACGAGGCCCTTCACGAACCAGCGCTGCATGAACAGAACCACCAGGATCGGCGGCAGGATTGCGAACACCGAGGTCACCATTACGAGGTGCCATTCCGTGTCCGCATCGGCAAACGAGATCATCTTCCGCAGAGCGATGACGATCGTGTTCATGTCGTTGCTGTTGGTGACGAGCAGCGGCCAGAGATATTGCGTCCAGCCGTAGATGAACATGATGACGAACAGGGCCGCCAGATTGGTCTTCGACAGGGGCATCAGGATGTCCTTGAAGAAGCGCCACGGACCCGCGCCGTCGACGCGCGCCGCCTCGACCAGTTCGCCCGGTATAGTCATGAAGAACTGGCGGAACAGCAGCGTCGCGGTTGCCGACGCCATCAGCGGCAGAATGAGGCCGGTATAGGAATCGATCAGGCCGAGATCGACCATGACCTTGTATGTCGGCAGGATGCGTACCTCGACCGGCAGCATCAGCGTGATGAAGATCACCCAGAAAAAGAACATGCGGCCGGGGAAGCGGAAGAAGACGATCGCGAAAGCCGACAGCACCGAAATCACGATCTTGCCGATGGCGATGCCCAGCGCCATCACCGTTGTGTTGAACAGCAGCGTGCCGACGCCCACCCCGCCGATGCGGCCGACACCGCCGAAAAGCGCCTCGTAATAATTGTCGAAGAAGTGCTCGCCCGGCAGCAGCGGCAGCGGCGGCCGCAGAATAGTCTGCAGCGAATGAGTGGAGGCGACGAAGGTGTAGTAGATCGGGAACGCGACGATGAACACGCCGACGATGAGGATCGCATGGGCGATGTAGCGCGATCTGCGGCTGATGCCGAGCATCGCGCCTTGCTCGCGCCGGCCGAGAGCGGCCGCCGTCGACTGCTGGGTGGCGGCCTCAGCCATAATGCACCTTCTTTTCCACGTAGCGGAACTGGATGGCCGTCAGCGCGATCACGATCACCATGAGGATCACCGACTGCGCGGCGGAGTCGCCGAGGATCAGATTGACGAAGCCGTCATTGTAGACCTTGTAGACCAGCGTCTCGGTAGCCTTGCCCGGTCCGCCGCCGGTGACGGCATGGATGATGCCGAACGTATCAAAGAATGCATAGGTCGTGTTGATGACCAGCAGGAAGAAGGTCGTCGGCGCCAGCAGCGGGAAGATGATCGTCCAGAAGCGCTTGGTCTCGCCGGCGCCGTCGATCGCGGCAGCCTCAATGAGCGTCTTCGGGATCGCCTGCAGTCCGGCGACAAAGAACAGGAAATTGTAGGAAATCTGCTTCCAGGCGGCAGCGGCGATCACCAGCACCATTGCCTGATCACCGCGCAGCAACGGATCCCACTGGTAGCCGGACGAGCGCAGCATGTAGGCGAAGGTGCCCATTGCCGGATTGAACATGAACAGCCACACCATGCCCGCAATCGCCGGCGCGATGGCATAAGGCCAGATCAGCATGGTGCGATAGATGCCCCTGCCCCGGATGATCTTGTCAGCCATCACCGCGAGCAGCAGCGCAATCGACATCGCCACGAAAGCGACTGCTATCGAGAACACAGCCGTGTTCTGCAGCGCGTTGATGTAGTTCGGCTCCGCCAGCACGCGGCGGAAATTGGCCAGTCCCACGAAGGTGCTGCGCAGCCCGAACGGGTCCTCCCGCAAGACCGACTGGTAGAGCGCCTGGCTGGCCGGCCAGTAGAAGAAGATGCCCACGATCACGAGCTGCGGCGCGATCAGCAGATAGGGCAGGATCTTGTTGGGAAAGGTGACGCGCGGGGACAAGAAGCCTCCTCCACGGTGAAAGGGCCGCCCGCGCGAATGTCGCGCGGGCGGCCGGGATGAGAGACGGGACTGCTAGTTGCCGATCGCCTGCTGGATCGCAGCGTTGCCGCGTTCCACCGCGTTGTCGAGCGCCTGCTGCGCGGTCTGCTCGCCGGCAAGCATCTTCTCGAACTCCTCGTTCTCGATGTCGCGCACCTGCGGCAGGTTCACGAGGCGGACGCCGCGCGAGTTCTCGGTCGGTGCCTTGCCCATCATCTGCGTGATCGGGATCTCGCGGCCCGGGTTCTCGTCATAGAAGCCGGAGGCCTTGGTCGCCTCGTAGGCTGCCAGCGTCACCGGCAGATAGCCGGACACCTGGTGGAGACGCTCCTGGATCTCGGTCTGCGACAGGAAATTGAAGAAGGCCGCGACGCCCTCATACTCCGCGTCCTCGTGGCCGCCGAACACCCAGAGGCTCGCGCCGCCGGGGATCGTGTTCTGCGGTGCGCCTTCTGCTTCCGGATAGTAGGGAAGCTGGCCGAGGCCGTAGTTGAGGCCGGACTTCAGCACGTCGCCGAGACCACCCGAAGACTCCGTCAGGATCGCGCACTCACCCGACAGGAAGAGCTGCTTGGCCTCGGAGGTGCGGCCGCCGTAGCGGAACGTGTCGTCCTTAGCGAGATCGGCGAGGTTCTGGAAGTGGGTGACGAAGAGGCCTTCGTTGATCTTCAGCTCAACATCGGTGCCGGCAAGACCGTTCTCCTGCGTGCCGTACTGCAGATTGTTCCAGGCAGCGAAGTTCTCGAGCCCGATCCAGGTGAGCCAGGTCGAGGTCAGGCCACACGATGCCGCACCCGATTCCTTGATCTTCTTGGCGGCTTCGAACACTTCCGGCCAGGTCTTGGGCGGGTTTTCGGTGTCGAGGCCGGCCTTCTCGAAAATGTCCTTGTTGTAATAGAGGATCGGCGAGGAGGAGTTGTAAGGGAACGACAGCATCGTGCCGTCGGGCTTGGAATAATAGGCGACGATTCCCGGCAGGTACTCGTCCTTGTTGAACGCTCCGCCGCCCATGGAAAGCACTTCGGCCACCGGCTTCACCGCGCCTTCGGCGGCCATCATCACGCCGGTGCCGACGTCGAAGACCTGAATGATGTGCGGCGACTGGTTCGCACGGAATGCGGCAATGCCGGCATTCAGTGTCTCGGGATAGGTGCCCTTGAACACCGGAACGACCTTGTAGTCGCTCTGGCTCTCGTTGAACTCCTTCGAGAGCGTTTCCACGACCTCGTTGTTGGCGCCGGTCATCGCGTGCCACCACTGGATTTCGGTGACGGCGAAGGCCGCGGATGTGGACAGAACGGTGAATGTCGCGGCGAGTCCGGCCGCAAAGCCCTGGGTCTTCATGTTACGCTCCCTTTAATTCGTTGGCGAAAGATCCGGGATACCAGGCGCAACCCAAGGCTGCGCGGCCGGTAGCCGGCTCCGCAATCGGGAGTATTGTCGCTCTATGACGGCTCGGCAACAGTTTTGTTTCACTTTCATGAAATTTCGCGGCGAACATTCCACAGCGAAACGCGAGCGAAACGAAAATCAGGCGAAAGTGCGCGCTTAAACCGCGCGCAAATTCTAGGGCAGCCAGTCGATCGGCACGTGGCCTTCGTCGGCGCGCACCCGGTCAAGCCAGGCCACGACGTTCGCAAAGCGCGCCATCTCGTAGCCGGCGTAGTCCGCGTCCTGCGTATAGGCGAACAGCGCGATGTCGGCGATGCTGAGCGCCTGCCCCGCGACGAACGGCGTATGCGCGAGCTGGTCCTCCATGACGGCGAGCGCGGCGTGCCCACCCTGCAGCAACTGCTCCATGCGTTCGGGCGTCGCCTGGCTTGCCCGCTCCGGATATTTCCTCAGCGCCCGGCGAACCGCGATGAACGGTTCGTGGCTGTATTGCTCGAAGAACAGCCACTGATAGACCAGCGCGCGTTCGTATGCGTCGTCAGGCAGGAAGCGCGTCCCTTCGGCGAAGTGGAGAAGCATCGCATTCGATTCGGCCAGAAGCCGGCCATCCTCGAACTCCAGCAGCGGCACCTTGCCGTTGGGGTTCTTCGCCAGATAGCCGGGACGCCGGGTCTCGCCGGTGATCGAGTTGACCTCGACGTGCCGGAACGGGCGTCCGAGCTTGGCCAGCAGCAGGCGCGGCTTGTAGCAATTGCCGCTGTCGTGCATTCCGTAGAGTGTGAGCATGGCTGTTCCCTGTGTTCGCGATCGCGGCACTATCCGCGATCGCCGTCACAGGCGCCAATGACAAGAATTGCTCTTCCCTTCAGCCGCGTTGATGCGTCTCAGCGTCGTCCGCCGAACAGAGGGATCACCTTGGCTTCGCCGGCAAACATCTCCGAGAATTCGATCTCGGCGGCATCCGATGCCGTACCGGCCAGTTGCGGAGCGGAAAGCAGAAATCCCTGATAGAGATCCGCACCGGCGTCGAGCGCAGCCGAAAGCTGCCGCCTCGTCTCGATACCTTCGATCAACACCTGCGCGCCGTCGGCCTGAAACCCCTCGACTAGCCGCGGCAGCAGCCGCGAAGCGCCTTCGCTTTCCGCCACTCGCCGAAACCAGAGCCCGTCGATACGCACGAGGTCCGGCGCAACCGTACGGATAAGATCCAGCGGTGGCGGTTCGCCGGCGATGCCGCCAAGCGCGATACGCAGGCCGTGCCCTCGCAGCGTCCGGACAATATCAGGTATGGTCTCGAAATCGAACGCGGCAAGGTTGCGGAAAGTGCTGGTCATGCGATCGACCGGTAGTTCCACACGGTCCAACAGCTTGGCGATGTCCTCGGCAAATCCCCGCGACGAGCCAACCCCGATTATGCAGTCCAGGCCCTGCAGATCGAAATGTCGGTAGTTGCCGAGATGCAGCGCAGCCGCAAGACGCTCGGCGAAGGCGCGCTCTCCGGCCGGCAGAGAGGCGAGATAGGGCCTCGGCGGCATTGGAGTGCCGTCTCTGAAAGGCCGTAGGAAACCTTCGGCATGCGCAGCGACAAGACCACCTGCCTTGCGCCGATAGACCGGCTGAAATGCACTGCGCAGGATGAAATCGCCGAGACGCGCGGTCTCGATCCCTATTTCGTCAGCGGAAATCGCATCGTCAGGTACCCGCTGCGGTCTCATGAAGACTTGCGCCGTCCGAAGGTTGGGTGGGGATGTCTGGTGAAAGCTGCCGGAGCTGCTCCAGCAGATGATGTCGCGCCGGCGCTCGCACTGGCGCCGAAGCTGCCGGGCACCACTTCCGGCCGCGCAAGAAGGAAGCCCTGCACCATATGCGCGCCGGCGGCTTCCGCTGCCTCGAGTTGCCAGTTCTCTTCAATGCCCTCGAAGATAACGGTGATCCCCTTGGACACAAACTCTTCGACCATGACGGACAGCAGGGCGAAGCCCGGCTTGGTTTCCATCAGCCGCGAAATCCAGCGCGCGTCGAATTTGACGATGTTGGGTCTCAGCGCTTCGACGCGTTCCATATCGGACGCCTCGGCACCAAAATCGTCGATTGCGACCTGGAAGCCGCTGCTGCGCAATGCCTCTACGAAAATGGCAAGTGCCTGTTGCGACGACGACTTCTGCTCGGTCACTTCGCAGACGACCCTGCGCGGGTCGATGCCGGCTTCGTTCAGGGTCACGCGCATTTCATGCAAGGTCATGTCGGCAATCTGACGCGCGTGGAAAACCGAGGGGTCGAAATTGACGAACAGCATCTTTTCCGGATCGAGGAACCTTCCCGCATTGAGGACATGGAGAGTACGCGTCAACGTCTCGACGTTGAGCCGCTCTGCCGGCGGTATGGCCAGAAAGAAATCTTGAGGCGAGACGCTCTGCTCATCTTTGAAGGGACGGATCAGCCCCTCATACGCCGTGACCTTGAGCTTGCCGTGGCCAAGGGCAAATATCGGCTGAAATGCCGACCTGAGCACGTAGGGTTCCCATATGCCCGTGGCAGTGCCGTCGTCCTGCTCCTCAATGTGCGCCAAGATTGTGCTGCGCGACACGCAGTGTCCTCCAAGCTGCCCGCATTTACCCCATCATCGGACCTTCCCACCGAAGGATTTACTATCTGTTAACGGCAGTCCGGAGCCGCGCTGCACCAACGCTTCGCGCTTTCCGCGCTTGCGATTCCGTGTGCAATGCGACATTAAACGCGCGGCCGCGAAGGGCGGCCTTTCCCGGAACGGAGATTTGATTATGGCCTTCCTCGCCGATGCCCTTTCACGCGTAAAGCCTTCCGCGACCATCGTGGTGACGCAGAAAGCGCGCGACTTGAAGGCGAAAGGACGCGACGTGATTTCGCTGGGCGCCGGCGAGCCGGATTTCGACACACCCGACAATATCAAGAACGCGGCCGTCGAAGCGATCCGGCGCGGCGAGACCAAATATACGCCGGTCGCCGGCATCACGCCGCTACGCGAAGCGATCGCGGCGAAGTTCAAACGCGAGAACAATCTGGACTACAAGCCCGAGCAGACCATTGTCTGCACCGGCGGCAAGCAGGTTCTGTTCAACGCTTTCATCGCCACGCTGAACCCCGGCGACGAAGTCGTGATCCCGCGTCCTTACTGGGTCAGCTACCCGGAGATGGTGGCGCTCTGCGGCGGCACCCCGGTCTTTGCCGAGACGTCGATCGACAACGGCTTCAAGCTGACGGCCGAGGCGCTGGAAAAGGCGATCACGCCGAAGACCAAGTGGTTCCTGATGAACTCGCCGTCCAACCCGTCGGGCGCGGCCTATACCGAGGCCGAGCTTCGCGCGCTGGCCGACGTGCTGATGAAGCACCCGCATGTCTGGACGCTGACCGACGACATGTACGAGCACCTGACTTATGGCGACTTCAAGTTCCGCACGCTCGCGGAGGTCGAACCGGCTCTCTACGAGCGCACGCTGACCATGAACGGCGTTTCCAAGGCCTATGCGATGACAGGCTGGCGCATCGGCTACGCGGCAGGCCCGCTGCAGCTCATCAAGGCGATGGACATGGTGCAGGGCCAGCAGACCTCGGGCGCCTGCTCGATCGCGCAGTGGGCCGCGGTCGAAGCGCTCAACGGACCGCAGGACTTCATCGAGACGAACAGGACGCTCTTCCAGGGGCGCCGCGATCTGGTCGTGTCGATGTTGAACCAGGCACGCGGCCTCTCCTGCCCGACGCCCGAAGGCGCGTTCTACGTATATCCGTCGTGCCAGGATCTGCTCGGCAAGAAGACGCCCGCAGGCAAGGTGATCGAGACCGACGAGGATTTCGTCTCGGAACTGCTGGAGGCCGAAGGCGTTGCGGCGGTCCATGGCTCGGCCTTCGGTCTCGGCCCGAACTTCCGCATCTCCTACGCAACGTCGGACGCGCTGCTGGAGGAAGCTTGCACCCGCATCCAGCGCTTCGCTGGCTCCCTCACCTGACGCGACACGCGCCAGCTTCGCCTCGGTTATTTAATGCACTCCCTGAGCCCGGCCCGTCGGCCGGGCTCTTTCGTTGAACAAGCCTCCACTGCACTTTGTGTTGTGCGATTGTCGTCTGCGTGTGCAAACTGCCGACGACGTCCGGCGAAAACGCGAGGGAGGAAGATCCATGCTGAAACAGGTTACGATCGTGGCAACGGCAGCAGCAATGTGGAGCGGGATCGCCGCGGCACAGGAAAACCGGATCGACATGGTTCGCCCGGATGCGCCGGAGCTCGCCGCGCACGGCCAGCAAGCGATCGGCGTGCGAACGATCGAACTGGTCAACCCGGACCAGATCGACATCGTCAATGTCGAGGCCGGCAAGGATCATCCTCGCTACGACCGTCCACTGACCGTTGAAGTCTGGTATCCGGCCGATACGATGGAACAGGGCGGGACCTATGAAGGCGTCTATCTACGCGACGGCGAAACGCAGGTCACGCTGACCGGCAAGGCAGTACGCGATGCCGAGCCGCTGGCAGGCGACAACGCACCATACCCGCTCGTCATCATCTCGCACGGCTATCCCGGCAATCGCTTCCTTCTGAGCCATCTCGCCGAGAACCTGGCGACCAAGGGCTATGTCGTTGCTTCCATCGACCACACGGACTCGACTTACAACGACCAGAACAAGTTCGGCTCGACACTGGTCAATCGCCCGCTCGACCAGAAGTTCGTCCTCAACGAGATGGAGCGGCTTTCCGCCGAGGCGGACGGCTTCCTCTCCGGCATGGTGGAAACCGGCAACGTGGCGATCGTGGGCTATTCGATGGGCGGATACGGCGCGATGATCAGCGCCGGAGCCGGCGTAACCCAGGCAAGCACGGAATATGACTGGGGCGCACCCGACGGCACGCTGGGGATCCACCTTTCGGGGTCCGACACCTATGCCACGCTGCCGGACGAGAGGGTCAAGGCCGTGGTTGCTTTCGCGCCATGGGGCATGAATACGGGTTTCTGGGATGCGGAAGGGCTTAAGGGCGTGGCCAAGCCCGTCTTCATCGTTGCGGGCAGCGTCGACGACGTCTCGCTCTACGAAGGCGGCGTGAAGACGATCTACGATCTAAGCGTCAACGCGCCGGAGCGCTTCCTGCTCACTTTCGAGAACGCGAACCACAACGCGGCCGCGCCCATGCCGGCGCCGGCGCAATCGTGGAAGCATTCGGAGAAGCTGGGGTTCGCGCCCTTCGAACACTATGCCGACGCGGTTTGGGATACGGTGCGCATGAACAACATCGCCCAGCACTTCGTCACCGCGTTCCTCGGCAAATATCTCAAAAAAGACAACGAGATGGAGGCCTATCTCGATCTCATCCCCAATGCGGCGGACGGCGTTTTCGCACTGGAGGAGAACGGCAATCCCAAGCCGGAGCACACCTACTGGAAGGGCTTCGGGGATCGCTCCGCAAAGGGACTGACCCTGCAGCACGCGACAGCAGCGGAATAGTCCTGCTTCCCCGGCGTCGGTCAGTCGCTGTCGTCGGGGATCTTCAGCATGTGGCCGCAGGCCTTGCAGTAGACCGCATCCATTTCATGCCGTTGAAGCGCGCATTGGGGGCACGGGAAAAACACCTTCGCCGGCCGAAAGATCGCCTGCGCCAGCCGCACGAACAACGATATGCCGACGATCATTGTCACGATCGCCGTCAGCTTGCCCCACGTGCCGGGCAGCACGATATCGCCGAAGCCTGTGGTCGTGACGGTTGCGACGGTGAAGTATAAAGCGTCGACATAACCCACCACGCCCGACCCTTCGTTGAAGAAGAAGGTGTAGACGAAACCGGTGACAACGAAGAGGAACGTCAGCAGGTTCATGACCGCGTGCACGGTCTCGCGCCATTCGCCGTAACCGTTGCGCTCGAGCGGTCCCCAGAGCACACCGCTGCGCGACAGCGTCCACAAGCGTAGGATGCGCAGGAACCCCAGATTGGCGAGCGTCTGGGGAAAGAGCAGCGTCACCAGCACGAGCAGGTCGACCCAGATTGTCGGCTGCCTGAACCAGCGCCCGATATCGCTCGAAGCCAGTGCACGCGCGGCGATGTCTATGCCGAGGATCGCGGCCACGGTGTAGTCGATCCACAGGAACGACGGCCGGTCGCGCAGCATCGGCGACGCGATGAAGAACACAATGGCCGCAAGATCAACGACGGTAACGGCGAGCTGGAACCGCAGGGCGGCGCGCGTGCGCCCATGATAGAGCTTTCGAAGCTTCGCGCGCAGCGCCGCGAACCTGGTTTCTTCGGCGGCTGGTGTCTTGTCGATGGTCATACGGCCTCGATAGACGCTGCAGCCATCGGCGTCCACTGCCCCGGTCGAGAGCCGCCCTTGCAGCACGAATGCTGCGCTGCATCATTTTTTTCGTCGCGCGAAACGACTCCTTAAAGGCTGGGCGCTAGCGTCCTGCTGGAACGGGGCGTTTGGGGCGACGCACAGTGAATACCCTTGCAAGCATTCGCAAACACGGCAGGCGTGGCTACCTGTTGCTGCAATTTCTGCTTGCGGGCAGCGCGCTGGCGCTGACGGGCGCGCTACTCGTCTTGAATGGCAACAAGATGCTGTCATGGGCGCTCGGCTCGGGGCTCGCCGCCAACATGCTTGCCATCGTCATCCTTTTCCGCCTGCAACGTACGATCGTCGCCGAACTTGATCGTGCCAGCCTCGATGCCGAGGAACGGCAGCAACGTGCCCTCACCGATGCACTGACCGGCGCGATGATGCGGGGGCATTTCCTCGATGAGCTGAAGCGCAGCGTCGGCCGCCCACTGGAACCACGGCAGGCGACACTCGTCCTCGTCGACATCGATCATTTCAAGCAACTCAATGACAGCTTCGGCCACCCTTTCGGCGACGCCGTGCTTGTGCACGTGGTCAGGGCCATGAAGCGCATCTTTCCCGATGGCGCTGTCGGGCGTCTCGGCGGCGACGAGTTCGGCATCATCCTGCGCGACTGCGACATGCAGACAACGCTGGCGCGCGCCGATATTCTGCTCGGCACGCTGCGCAGTGGCATCCACCACGAAAACCACACCATCGCGCTCAGCGCCTCCATCGGCGCTGCACTGGCACCGCTACATGCAACACAGCCCAAGGAATTGATGTTGCTGGCCGATGTCGCCCTTTACGAGAGCAAGGCGGCCGGGCGCGGGCGCATGACCGTCTTCGACAAGGGCATGCTGTCGGACAAGCGGCACCGCCGGTTCGTGGAACGGGAGTTGCGCGCGGCCATCTACATGAACGAGCTCGAACTTCACTATCAGCCCGTCATCAATGCCGATGGCTCCGTCTTCGGGGTCGAGGGACTGGTGCGCTGGCGTCATGGCGTTCGCGGGCTCATTCCGCCGGACGAGTTCATTCCGATCGCCGAATCCTCAGTCCTGATCGACTCGCTCGGCGAATGGGTATTCCGCCGCGCATGCGCGGACATCGACGATTTTCCCGGCTACCACATCGGGATCAACGTGTCCGGCGAGCAGCTCAAGCGCGACGAGTTCGTCGCCATGCTGGCGCGCGTTCTGGATGAAACCGGCCGAAGCGCCGAGCGGTTCGTGCTCGAGATCACCGAGACGGTGGTGACGACCGCAACGCCGGACGTGCTGCGCCGGCTGGCGGCTGCCCGTTCGATGGGCTTCCGCGTCGCGCTTGATGATTTCGGCACGGGCTTCTGCGGTTTCAACTATCTCAAGACGCTGCCAGTCGACTCCATCAAGGTCGACAAGAGCTACATCCAGAGCCTTTCGGAAGACGAGGTCGCGCGCGTGCTGGTTTCAGCGCTGGCTCAGATCGCGCGTATCCGGGATCTGACGATCGTGGCCGAAGGGGTCGAGACCGAGCTCGATTTCACCCTCGCGAAGGCTGCCGGTTGCAACCGCTTCCAAGGGTACCACTTCGCCCGCCCGGCTCCCAAGGAGCAACTCGTCCGCCTCTTTGGGTGCGACGGAGCCCGCTCGACGTCGCTGGCGGGCTAGCACCCTAGGCAACCACTTGCCCTCGCCCAAATCCCGTGGGACGATGACCATATGGCCCCGCACGGCCGCAGAGCCGTCGTGGTCATGCGACGGCCGAAGGCCGGCCGCCGCTCATGAGGCAACGCGTGAGAGGAGGTCAGGTCATCATGGGTGCAAGAGCCGGAGAACGACGCAAGGGACCGAAATGCATAGCCATCGTCGGTCCCTTCGCGAGCGGCAAGACAACGCTTTTCGATGCGATTCTGGCGCGAACCGGCGCAATCCCGCGACAGAACGCGGTGTCGTCGGGCAACACCGTCGGCGACCACACGCCGGAAGCCCGTGCCCACCAGATGAGCGTCGAGGCGACCTTCGCCACCACCGAATTCCTGGGTGAGAGCATCACCTTCGTCGACTGCCCGGGTTCCGTCGAATTCGCTTTCGAGGCCCAGCCGGTGCTGGCTGCCTGCGATCTTGCGGTGGTGGTCGCCGAACCGGACGAGAAGAAGTTTCCGGCGCTGCAACTCATCATGCGTCAGCTCGACGCGATGGGCGTGCCGCGCATGCTGTTTCTCAACAAGATCGACAAGGCAACTGTCGGCGTGCGCGATACGTTGAAGCTCCTGCAGCCGGCAAGCTCGATCCCGCTTCTGCTGCGGCAGATCCCGCTCCGCAAGAACGGCATCGTCATAGGCTCGATCGACCTCGCACTGGAACGGGCCTACATCTACCGCGAATATGCCGAAAGCTCGATCGCGGACATCCCCGACGACGACAAGGCACGCGAGATCGAGGCGCGCTTCTCCATGCTGGAGACGCTGGCCGACCACGACGACCTCCTCATGGAACAGCTTCTTGAGGAGATCGAGCCGCCGCGCGACAGTATCTTCGACGACCTCGCTGCCGACCTGCGCGAAGGTGCCGTGACCCCGGTGCTGATCGGCGCAGCCGAAAAGGGCAACGGCGTTCTGCGCCTGCTGAAGGCGATCCGCCACGATTCCCCGGACTCAGAAGCAACGCGCGCGCGCCTTGGCGTGCCGTCCGGCCAATCCGCGCTTCAGATCATGAAGACGATCCACACGCCGCATGGCGGTAAGCTGTCGCTCGCGCGGGTGCTGTCCGGGACCATCTCCGATGCGACGGAGGTGTTCTCTTCCTCCGGCACCACGGGCAAGGTTTCCGGCATCTATCGAATGCTTGGCAAGGATCAATCAAAGGTGCCGGCAGCGGAAGAAGGCGAGACCGTGGCCCTCGGCAAGCTTGACGACATTGCAACGGGCGAGACGATCAGCACGGCGAAAGGCGTTGCGGCGCTGGTGGAACTCGATGTGCCCTCGCCAGTCTTCACCACCGCGCTCAGGCCGAAGGAGCGCAAGGACGACGTCAAGCTGTCGACCGGCCTGCAGAAACTGCTGCAGGAAGACCCCTCGCTGTCGATGGAGCAGAACCAGGATACCGGTGAGACGATCATCTCCGGCCATGGCGAGATGCATTTGAGGGTCACCGTCGAGCGGCTGGAGGGCAAGTACCAGATCCCGGTAGAATCCCACACGCCGCAGGTCCCCTATCGGGAGACGATCCGCAAATCTGTCACTCAACGCGGCCGGCACAAGAAACAGTCGGGCGGCCACGGCCAGTTCGGCGACGTGGTCCTCGACATCAAGCCGCTGCCACGCGGCGCGGGCTTCGAGTTTACCGATACGATCACCGGCGGCGTCGTACCGAAGCAGTACATACCGTCGGTCGAGCATGGCATAAGGGACTATCTCAAGACCGGACCGCTAGGCTTTCCGGTCGTCGACGTGGCCGTCAACCTCGCCGACGGCTCCTACCATTCGGTCGACTCCTCCGACATGGCTTTCCAGCAAGCCGCGCGCCTCGGCATGAAGGACGGCATGGCCGCCTGCTCACCGGTTCTGCTCGAACCGGTGCTGAAAGTGGAAATCTACACGCCATCGGAAGCGACCGCGAAGGTCACCGCGATCGTCCCGCAAAGGCGGGGCCAGATTCTCGGCTTCGACGGTCGTCCGGGCTGGCCCGGATGGGACGTGGTCGAGGCGATGATGCCACAGGCCGAGATTGGAAACCTGATCGTCGAGCTGCGATCCGCGACCGCGGGCGTCGCCACGTATGTGGCGACTTTCGATCACATGGCGGAGCTGACCGGGAGGCTTGCCGACGAAGTGATGAACGCGAACGGCAAGGCCGCGTAGAACCACCCGCAAACAAGAAACGGCGTCTGGATGATAGCCAGGCGCCGTTTCCTTGCAGACCGCCATCGTGTCGTCCGATTTCGGCAGGCCCGCCGCATATTACCGGAACAAGCCGGGACGGTTGTGAGTGGGACACGGCGTTTGCCTGAACGCCTCTTCGTTGCGACAGATGCCCCCATCTCCCGCTACGCCTCAGCGCCACCGCGTCCTGACTTCAATTCCTAACCGATCTGCACGCGCTCGCGCAGGTTACGGAGGGTTACAAGTCACCGTTACGTGCCCGCTTTCCCGGCATTCGCGGCTGCGGACGAGCAACAATCAGGCATGCAGACAAGAAAAAAGCCGGATCTGGGAAGATCCGGCTGAGTTATTGGAAGTGCCGTTAGGCAAAACCTCCAGAGGGGAACACTCGCGGGCGCTAATGGGAGGAGGAACGCGCCCGGGAGATGATTAGGATATGGGCGTTATCTGCCCAAAATGCAAGCAAGGTATTTTGCATTGCACCTATGCAGGTCGCGCATGGCTTGTTTGCCGGGCAACCTGCCACCCTGCCGGGCAGCGACTGGCGTCAATATGACCAGCTCCGCGCCTTGGCGATCAGGAAGTCGCGGAAGACGTGCAGCTTGACCTGGTTCTTCATCGCGTCCGGGTAGCAGAAATAGGTGTCGAACGACGGCACCTCGGTCTCAGGCATGATCTGGACCAGCCCAGAGTCCTTCTCGACCATGTAGTCGGGCAGCATCGCGATGCCAGCACCGCGCTGCACGGCCGCCTTTATCGACATGATGTTGTTGATCTGCAGCGAGGCCACGCGCTTCGACCCCTCCGGGCGCCCCGCCGTCTCCAGCCAGTTCATGTCGGCGAGATGCGACGGCACAGGCTCCCCAAAGCTGACGATGCGGTGCTGGTCCATCTCGTCTATGGAACGCGGCTTGCCATGCTTGTTGACGTAGGAGGGCGCCGCGTAGAGATGGAAATGCACGGTAAACAGGCGACGCTGGATCAGATCCGGCTGCTGCGGCTGTCGAAGGCGGATGGCGCAATCGGCCTGGCGCAGCGTCAGGTCCAGTTCCTCATTGGCGAGGATGAGCTGGAGCTGGATTTCCGGATACAAATCGAGGAATTCCTGCACGCGCTCGGTCAGCCAACCGGAGCCGAGGCCGACCGTCGTCGTGACGCGCAGCGGCCCGGACGGCCGGTCCTTGGCCTCCGTCAGGCGCATCTTCACGCTTTCGAGCTTCATCAACACTTCGTGTGCCGCCTGGTAGAGCATTTCGCCCTGCTCGGTCAGCACCAGGCCGCGCGCATGCCGATGGAACAATGCCACCCCGACATCCTGCTCAAGCGCGCTCACCTGCCGCGAGATCGCCGATTGCGACAGGCGCAGGCTCTCGGCGGCATGGGTGAACGACCCAGCCTCCGCGGCTGCGTGGAAAACGCGCAGCTTGTCCCAGTCCAGAGCCATTTTCCGGTCCCCTCAACCAGATTGCGGGACGGCTATTCCGCCGCTTCCCGGTGCGCTTCCATTTCAGCGATGTAACGCTCGGCTTCGAGCGCGGCCATGCAGCCCAGACCGGCCGCCGTGACCGCCTGGCGATAGATGTCGTCGGTGACATCGCCAGCCGCAAAAACGCCCGGCACATCGGTCACGGTCGAATCCGGCGCCGTCCAAAGATAGCCGTTCGGCTTCTGCTTGAGCTTGCCTGCGAACAGCTCCACGGCCGGAGCATGGCCGATCGCGACGAACAGCCCATCCGTCGACATTTCAGTCACTTCGCCTGTCTTGGTGTTCTTGAGCTTCAAGCCGGTGACAGAAGGCGGCAGCGGCGCCTTGCGCACATCGCCGACGATCTCGTCGACCTGATGATCCCAGAGAACCTTGATGTTGTCCTTCTTGAAAAGGCGATCCTGCAGGATGCGCTCGGCCCGGAATTCGTCACGGCGGTGAACCACCGTCACGCTCTTGGCGAGGTTTGCAAGGTAAAGCGCTTCCTCGACCGCGGTGTTGCCGCCGCCGACTACCACAACGTCCTTGCCACGGTAGAAGAAACCGTCGCAGGTGGCGCAAGCCGAAACGCCAAAGCCCATGAAAGTCTGCTCGCTGGGCAGCCCAAGCCATTTGGCCTGCGCACCCGTGGCGACGATCAGCGCATCGCATGTGTACTCCGCGCCGGAGTCCGTCGAGATGCGGAACGGCCGCACGTCGAGATCGACGCTGGTCACGAGGTCGGTGACGATCTCGGCGCCGACATGCTCGGCCTGTTTCAGCATCTGCTCCATCAGCCAAGGCCCCTGAATAGGGTCGGCGAAGCCGGGATAGTTCTCGACGTCGGTGGTGATGGTGAGCTGCCCGCCCTGCTGCATGCCGGAGATCAGCACCGGCTCCAGCATTGCGCGCGCGGCGTAGATCGCCGCCGTATAGCCGGCCGGACCCGAACCGATGATGAGGACAGGCGCGTGTTTCGCTGTCATGACGTTGCCTTCTGCCGCTGCTGCTGCGCGCCGGAGCGCGTCGCAAAATCGCTGTGGAATTGTTGCCGCTAATCTAGGTGTTGTGGCCCGGCCGTTGCAAGGCGACGAATTGTTCCGCCCGGCAAAGGCTGGGGAAAGTCGTTCTCCCGTCGCACCTACCGGCGCAAAGCGGCCAAAAAGCTTTGGATGCTTGGACATTATCCGCTAGTTTCGCGACCGAAACGCGACAGATTCTCTCTCCTCGCCCACCCGGAACCACCAGATGCCCATTAAGGCCGACCTCGACGCCATCGACTGGAAGATCCTCAAGGAGCTTCAGGATGACGGCCGGATGACCAATGTCGAATTGTCGCGCCGCGTCGGCATATCCGCCCCGCCCTGCCTGCGGCGGGTCAAGCGCCTCGAGGATGCGGGGATCATCCGTGGATACCGGGCATTGCTCAACGCGCGTGAACTGGGGCTCGATGTCGTCGCCTTCTGCCTGATAGGGCTTCACCACCAGTCGGAAGCGGAATTGAAGGCTTTTGCCGCCCGCACGCTCAACTGGCCGATCGTGCGGCGCGCGTGGATGGTTTCGGGCGAGTCGGATTTCATGCTGCATTGCGTGGCGAGCGACCTCACCGCGTTCCAGACCTTCGTCATTGAGGAACTGACCTCAGCCCCCAACGTCGACACCGTGCGTACGGCTCTGACTATCCGCCAGGTGAAGGACGAAGGGCTCGTGGGCATCGGCGAATAGGGTTTCGACAATGACCGCGACAACCAGACCGCTTTCCAGCGAAGAGCATGAAGGCGTCGATCAAGACGAGCACCTGCCATTCGGGCACTTTGCGCCCGATGGCCGGCAGAAGGCGCTGATAGCGATTGCCCGCGCCAGCTTTCTACACCGTGGCCTCTTCCGCGGTGCGGTCACCCGTGCCGTTATGGGGAGCGCAGGTGGACCTCTGGACGTTCAGTTCCGAGATTGCGCGTATCGCCTTCGCGGCCTGGACAACTCGATTCAATCGGGGCTTCTGCTTAATCCGAATTACAATGCGGCCGATCTGGATTTCCTGATCGAAGGCGTTCGTTCCGGCGGCACCTTTCTGGATATCGGGGCCAATATCGGCCTCTACACGCTTCCCCTTGCGAAGCGGGCAGGCCCAGCCGGAAAGGTGGTGGCGATCGACGCGAACCGGCTGATGGCACGGCGGCTCGCCTGGAACGCCAGGGCGTCCGGCATCGACAACATCGCGATTTTCCCATGCGCCGTGAGCGACCATGAAGGCATGGGGTCTCTCAGTCTGCGCAAGAACAACATTGCCAGCGCCGCGCTCGCCGACGACAGCGACGGCGGCATCGTGATCCGCACCTTGCCTTCCATACTCGCGGAAGCTGGAATAAGTCGGATTGACGGCCTCAAGATCGACGTCGAAGGGCACGAGGACCGTGTCCTGGCCCCGTTTCTCGAGACTTGTGACGACGAACTTCTTCCCGCGCGGATCGTCATCGAACGTCCGAACGGAAGTGACGACTACCCGGCCTGCAGGGCGGCTTTCAAGAACCGCGGCTACCGACCGGTGGGGCGCTCGCGCTACAATTCATTCTACATGCTCGGCTGAGGCGTTCCGCCAAGCCGCCTGTAAATCTCGATCAACCGCTCCGCCTCGCCTTCGAGACGGAACCGCGCAGCGACATGCCGGCGGCCGTTTTCCCCGTGAAGTGCCGCCCGCTCCGGATCGCGCAGATAATCTTCTACCGCTGCCGTCATTGCCGCGAGGTCGTCCGGAGCGATCACCGAACCGGTCTCGCCTTCCTCGACAAGCTCGGAAAACGCGCCGACATCCGCGGCCACGACCGGCACCCCGCTTGCCATCGCCTCGAGCGGCGTCAGCCCGAATCCCTCCCAGCGCTGCGGCGCGACGAACAACGACAGCGCTCGATACCAGCGTTCGATGTCGCGATGCTCGCCGACGAACAGAATGCGGTCCGACAGGCCGGCGGCGGCAACGCGTGCACGTAACTCGTCCTCGAAGGCCTTGTGCTGCGCCGTCGCACGTCCGGCGACCACGGCTGCCCATTCGGGATGTTTCGGCAGCAGCGCAACCATCGCATCGACGAACAGGTCTGTGCCTTTCTGCCGCCGCACGCGCCCGAAGCAGCCAATATAGTGAAACGCGGGGTCGAGCCCGAGCGCGCGAACGGCCTCGGCCTTGTCCTCGGTCGGGTGGAACCGGCCGGTATCGATGCCGTGCATGATGACGCTATGCGGCACTTCGAGATAGGCAGCCGTCTTGCGGCTGGTGGCGACAACCTCGTCCATCCGGCGAATGAGGAAACGCGTCCAGCCGGTATGCGCGCGCTGTGAGGCGGACGTGAAGACAAGCTTCAGCGGCGCGCGGAACACGTCCCTGAGGAGCACGCCGCCGAGCATCTCGACATTGCGGCGCGCATGCCAGACCCGGAAGCGCCCACCCACCGGGCGCTTGAGCAGCGCCGGCACCTGCCACCATCGCATCTTCGGCAAATGGTCGGGCAGACCCGGGCCGAGCGTGGCAATGCCGAAGGATACGGCCTGTAGCGGCACGAGCTGGATGATGGTGCTCGTGACGCCTGAAAGTCGGCGCTTGAAGTTCGGCGCTATCGCAAGGACGCGAGACATGGCGACGCGCGCCGGCGTCCCGGCCTGCTCCGCCTGGCTCACGCCCAGCGCAGCTCGACGATCTCGTAACCGCGCGCGCCGCCCGGCGCATTGACCTCGACCTCGTCGCCGACGCCCTTGCCGATCAGCGCCCGCGCGATCGGCGAGGAAATGGAGATGCGGCCGGCCTTCACGTCGGCTTCCTGGTCGCCGACGATCTGGTAGGTCTTTTCTTCCTCAGTGTCCTCGTCAACCAGCACGACGGTCGCGCCGAATTTGACCTTGTCGCCGGACAGCTTCGACACGTCGATCACGTCGGCGCGCGCGATCAGGTCCTCGAGTTCGTTGACGCGGCCTTCGTTGAGGCTCTGCGACTCCTTGGCGGCGTGATATTCCGCGTTCTCCGAAAGGTCACCATGAGAACGCGCTTCCGATATCGCCTCGATGATCCGCGGACGCTCTTCCTGCTGGCGCCAGCGCAGCTCCTCCTTCAGCGTCTCGAACCCACCGACCGTCATCGGGACCTTGTTCATGTCAGTCGACCCTTTCCTTTGTCTTTTTCCCGTCCGCGCATCCATGGCGCGAGACACAAAAAGAAAACGGTCCGGCAGCCGCGGCCAACGAACCGTTTATTGCTTGTTCGACCAAATATAACGGTTCTGCCGCGTTTTTCACGAAGAATTTTGACTGGTCCAGACCAGCGTCACTTCGCCGCCCGCCCCTCACCCCTTGAATATCAGGGCTGCGCCGCCCGCGATCAGGGCGAAGCCGGCTAGGTGATTCCAGGTGATCGCCTCCTTGAGGTAAAGCACCGAAAACACCGCGAAGACCACCAAAGTGATGACTTCCTGCATGGTCTTGAGCTCGGCCGCCGAATAGACCGAATGACCGATCCGGTTCGCAGGCACCGCAAGCCAGTACTCCACGAACGCGATCATCCAGCTCGCGAAAACCGCGACGTAAAGCGGCGCGGTCTTGAATTTGAGATGGCCGTACCACGCCAGCGTCATGAAGACGTTGGACGCGACAAGCAGCAGCACCGGCAACACCTTGGGCGACAGCAGGAACGACATGCGGGACCGTTTTGCGCGAGAGGAAAGCGAAGATCAGCCATTGCACAACTCCGACATGAAAATCACCAGAAATCCGCTATGATGAACCGTTCTTCAAGGAGCGAGACGTTGCAGAAACGGATCCAGAAGGAATGGGAGCTGACCATCGGCCCCGATACGGTGCGGCTCTTCGTGCTGAAGGCGAAGGCCATCAGTGCCGCGCTCAACCACGACTACGAGGCAGGCGGCGAACATGAGGTCGAGCTGGACGACAGCTCGCACGATTCGCACCACCATGACGGGTTGGCCGAGGAGGAGGCGGAAGACCTGACCGAGCGCGAGTTGCGCGCCCTCATGAACGACTTGAATGTCGACGAGGCCGCCGAACTGATCGCGATCGCCTGGATCGGCCGCGGCGATTTCGACGCCTCCGAATGGGAGGCCGCCGTCGCGGAAGCCCGCCAGCGCGGTGCCGGACGGCGCGCGACGAAATATCTGCTTGGCATGCCGATGCTGGGCGATTGGCTCGAAGAGGGCCTGGAAGCGATCGGAGCCTGATGCCTGCAACGAACCGTTACGGTAAGTGAAGCCGACAACGGTTGCCGTGGCCTCCCCTGCCGCCCACTTCAAAAAGATGAACTTGGCGCGGAAGTCCCGACCGATCCTGTTTCTGCTGGCGAGCCTGACATTGCTCGCGCCGTCGTATTCGGCCGAAGTTGGCGAATTGCCGGCGACGATGGAAGCGCCTCAGCCGAAACAGGAACCAGCCGAACCGAAGCAGTCGGGTCCCGCCGTCAAGCCGCCTGCCAGGATGCCATCTGCCGAAGTGCAATGCCGCGAACGGCTGACGGAGCTGGACGTCACATTCGAGGAACATGAGCCTCTCAAGGACGAGATGGGCTGCTCGGCTTCATATCCCGTGACCGTCTCGCGCCTTTCGGAAACGGTCGAGTTGCGCCCGCCGGCCGTGCTGACCTGTGCGATGGCGGAAGCATCTGCCAGGTTCGTGCACGACCATGCCGGCCCGCTGACGCGAGGCGCATTCGGATCGGATCTCGCCGCCATCGAACAGGTATCGGCCTATGTGTGCCGGCCACGCAACGGCTCCAAAAAGCTATCCGAACACGCTTTCGCCAACGCGCTCGACTGGGGTGCGCTGGTGCTTGAAGATGGAACGCGCATCGAGGTCCAGGCGCATGGATCGGCGGCCCCGCGCCGTTCCAGGCTGGTCAAGGCCATCCAGAAGGCAGCATGCGGTCCTTTCAAGACCGTGCTCGGCCCCGGCAGTGACGCGGACCACGCCAACCACTTCCATTTCGACCTCGCCCGAAGGCGGAACGGTGGAACGTGGTGCGAATAGCTGCCCCATTGCCGCCACAGCGGTGAATCCGCCCGCACAGGTTTCCTTTACCCTTCCCGCCTAGACTACAAGCGTACGGGACAGGGAAGACGGGATGCCCGAAGTATTGCGTAACGGGGCAGCGACACTCTTTGGATCGATCCGCAAACGCGCGCGCACGCTTGTTAGGGCGGCGGCGATCGGTGCGGGTGCGCTCGCTTTCACCTCATGCTCGGTCAGCAGCGTGCTGACGCCGACATTCGATGTCGGCGCGCAGACCTCCTCCATCTCGCGGCCGCGCGGACTTGCAAGGCTCGCGCCACTGAGCGCGATGACGGCTGCCTACCCTCGCCTGTCGACGCCTCGCGCCTCGCCCGGCGCGGCAATGCCCGCGAGCGAAGTTGAGTGCCGCCGCCAGTTGCGCAGGATGGGCGCCACGTATCAGGATCTGGCGCCGATCAACCAGGGAGGGTCCTGCCGCATCGACCACCCGGTGCAGGTGAGCCGCCTGTCCGGCAATATCCAGATGAAGCCGGCCGCAACGCTGAGCTGCGACATGGCGCTGGCCTTTGCGAGCTGGACCAAGAAAGAACTCGCGCCCGCTGCGCGCTGGCGCTATCTGAGCGGTGTGAAGACCATCCATCAGGGTTCGAGCTATTCCTGCCGCAACATCGCCGGTTCGGGTGGCGTCGCCTCGGAACACTCCAAGGGCAACGCGCTCGACGTTATGCGCATCGAACTTAAGAACGGCAGCGACATCGACGTGCGCAAGCCGGGCTGGTTCAGTTTCCGCCAGCGCAGCCTGCTCAACAATGTCCGCACAGGCGGCTGCGACTATTTCAGCACCGTTCTCGGACCGGGCTACAACGCAGCTCACGCTGACCATTTCCACTTCGACATCAAGAACCGCCGCAACGGTTACGTCGCCTGCAAGTAGGCCTGTCGGGCGCAGGCACAGCAAGTTTCCGGTCGCGCGAAGGCATTGTCGGTGCTAAGCGGAAATCATGCTTACAGTCGAAATCGCCATCGTCGTTGTTCTCATCTGCGTCAACGGCCTGCTGGCCATGTCGGAACTGGCGGTCGTCTCGGCGCGGCCGGCGCGTCTCGCCGCGATGGCCGAGCGCGGCAACACGGGAGCCGCAAAGGCCGCGAAACTTGCCGCCGATCCGGGCAGGTTCCTTTCCACGGTTCAGATCGGCATCACGCTGGTGGGCGTGCTGTCGGGCGCCTTCTCGGGCGCGACGCTTGGCCTGAGGATGTCTTCCTGGCTTACCGAACTCGGGCTGTCCCCAAGCCTGGCCGGCACGCTCGGCGTGGGCACGGTCGTTGCCCTCATCACCTATGGATCGCTGATCATCGGCGAACTCGTGCCCAAGCAGATTGCCCTGCGCAACCCGGAGGGCGTGGCCTCGCGTGTCGCGCCTGCCATGCACATCCTGTCGGTGCTCGGCGCTCCGCTGGTCTGGCTGCTGGACATCTCGGGCAAGACGGTGCTGAGCCTGCTCGGCCAGTCGGACGAAGGCGCCTCCAAGGTGACCGACGAGGAGATCGTAAGCCTCATCGCGGAAGCTGAGAGCCACGGCGTCGTGGAAAGCGACGAACGCAAGATGATCGCAGGCGTGATGCGGCTCGCCGACCGCAGCGTCCGCGCGATCATGACGCCGCGAACGGAGATCGACTGGCTGGACGCCAAGGACAGCAAGGCCAACCTGCGCACCAAGCTGCTGGAAGCGCGGCATGCGCTGCTGCCGGTGGCCGATGGCAGTGTCGACCAGATGATCGGTGTGGTGCGCACGAGGGAGGCGCTGGCCGCACTTGTCGGAAAGCGAACGTTCGACCTGCGTACGCTCATCCATCCTGCGCCGATCGTTCACGACAACGCCGACGCGCTCGATGTGCTGACGACTTTGAAAGAAGCCGATATGCCAATGGCGCTCGTTCATGACGAGTATGGCGATTTTGAAGGCGTGGTCACACCCGCCGACATCCTCGAGACGATCACCGGGGTCTTCAAGTCGGATCTTGATGATGAGGAAGAAGCTGTCGCCGTGCAGCGCGACGACGGCTCATGGCTGCTTGCCGGCTATATGCCAATTGACGAGATGGCCGACCTGCTGGGCGTTACGCTGCCAGCAAAGCGTGACTACCAGACGCTTGCCGGCTTCGTGCTGTCGCACATGCATCACCTGCCGGCAACCGGCGAGTCCGTGCACGCGCTCGGCTGGCGTTTCGAGGTCGTGGACCTCGACGGCCGTCGCATCGACAAGGTGCTGGCGACGCGCGCGATCAAAACCCATCGCGGACGTATGCCATGAGGTCTTGGAACGGCGCGAACCGGGTTCGCGCCGTTCCGGAGAGATAATCGTCAGGCAGCCTTGGCGGCGGCCTTGTCGGCATCGCGGGCGGTCTTGAGCGCCCTCGTCCACCAACCGAACTGCTTCAGCATGCCGTCGGCCGCGTCGTTCAGGTGTGCGAAATCGGAGAGTTTCTTGTCGCCCGAGGCGATCTGCGCATAGTCGGCCCAGACGATGTGGACGCCGTTGCGGATCGGGTTCATCTGAAGCTCGACCGCATGAAGCCGAAGCTGCTCGATCGCGCGGGCACCGCCGACGCCGCCATAGCCCACAAAGGCCACCGGCTTGTTGTTCCACTCATTATAGGCGTAGTCGAGCGCGTTCTTCAGAACGGCTGTCGGGCCGCGGTTGTATTCGGCAGCGGTGACGATGTAACCGTCGAGGCTGGCGATCTTGTCCTGCCACGCCTTGGCGCCATCTGCGTTCGAGGGGGCGTATGCGGGCGACGCCTGCTCGTCGAAGAACGGAAGCGGATAGTCGCGCAGGTCGACGATCTCGACCTCGAACTCGCCGGTGGCCTTTGCGCGCTCGGCGATCCATTCGGCCGGCTTGTCGCCGAAGCGGCCCGGACGCGTTGAACCGATGATTACCCCAATCCTTGGCTTTGCCATTTTTGTGTCCTTTCACGGAAAGCATGGTATCCTTTGGATACTGGGGCTATATAGGAGACTGGTTTTGCAGCGCACAAGGAGGCACTTTGTTGACACTCAGTCACCGTGACCATACCGCCTGTCAGGCTGTCAGTGACGTGCTGTCCCGTGTCGGCGACAAGTGGACGGTGCTCGTGGTGGAACTGCTCAGCGACGGCCCCATGCGCTTCAACGAGCTACGCCGGCTGATCGGCAACATCTCGCAGAAGATGCTGACGTCGACCCTGCGCGGCCTCGAACGCGACGGGCTGGTGACGCGAACCGTCTATCCGACGATCCCGCCGCGCGTCGATTACGAGCTGACCGATCTTGGCCGCGACCTGCGCGTGCCGGTCAAGGGGCTGGCGCTGTGGGCGCGCGCGAATATCGGTAAGATCAATAACGCGCGCACCCGTTTCGATGCGGATCAGGTCTAGGATCGAAACGTTGCGCTATTTACGCGAACGCGGTGCGTCCTCGGTCTGGTAGACCGATATCTGGTGACCGTCGGGGTCCGCGAACTCGCTCGACCAGCCGCCCGGCGCGTGGCTTACGGGCGTGACGATCGTCGCGCCCTTCTGCGCGAGCCCCTCGACGACATCGTCAATGCCGCCCTCAGCCAGATCGAAGACGACAATCGGGGAGTTGCCCGGCCGGGACTCCATTCTGAAGAAGAGCAGGTCGATATTGTTGGCGATGCTGGCGATCAGCCACGCATTGCCGTCGCCATCGTCATCCATGCGCTGCACGTCGAGACCCACCACATCGCGGTAGAACGCCTCCGTGCGGTCGATATCACTGACGTAATAGCAGATATTGCCGATGCGGGATTTGGAAAGCATGGATTTGCTCCTTGATCTGTCATGCGCCCGTCAGTTGCCGCCGGTGGTGGTTTTGTGAGGTCTCCGGGCGAGAAATTCTGAAGGCGATCGGATGACCGTCTGGATCGTGGCTGGCGAAATCGACATAGCCGGCGCGCACGACGGGCAACAGGCCGCGGCGTATGGAGCCGAACGCAAGCGCACCGTGCAGCGCCGGCAGGCCGGGCGGCACTTCCCGGCCGAACCGGGCCAACGCGCGCCGGAGTGCTGCAATACGCTGGCGCAGCGCCTCGTCGGAGATGCGCAGGAGAGAGCGTATCTCGGCCTTGTTGTGTCCCGATAGCGCGAGCACCGCGACGATCCGCAGAGATGGCGCCAGCCAGTCGAATTCAGCGGGTATCGGGCCTAGCGGCGGCTCGTCCGCCACCGGCGCTGCCAAAACTGCCTGACTTTCGCGATTGCTCCTGCGCACTGCGCTGCGCGCGCTCATCCGCGCAAGATTGCGCATCACACCGCCAAGCCATGCGCGGTTTTCGATAGAAGGCGCGCGCCCGGACGATAGCGCCACCGCCAGCGTATCCTGCAGAAGATCGTCCGCCTCGACACCCCTGCACGCATGCCGCCGCGCCAACGCCAGCAGGTCGAGATAGGCGGCGCGCGTGAGCGGGGCAGACATTGTCGATGTCGCTACTTTTCGTCGGGAATCGGCGTCGGCTTACCCTGGCTGTCGAGCGCCACCATCACGAAATCGGCGTGGGTCACACGCTCCATAAGATCGCTGAGGTAGCGTTGCGCCCAGGCCTCGACGCGCAGCGTCAAGGAGGTGCGGCCGACCCTGGTGATGTCGATATAGATGCAGAGCGTATCGCCCACCTTCATCGGCTTGGCGAACGACATCTCCTTGACCGCAGCCGTCACGACGCGGCCTTTGGCGCGTTCAGCCGCCCGGATGCCACAGGCAAGATCCATCTGCGCCATCACCCAGCCGCCGAAGATGTCGCCCGCAGCATTGGCGTCGGCAGGCATGGCCAGCGTCCGCAAGGTCAGTTCGCCCACAGGATTGACGTCGTTGCGGTTCATTGCGGCTCCTCTCCTGCAGGCACTGTTCTTTCTCGCCTAGCGTCACCTCGCGCCGCGGTCAATGCGCGGCGATGGCGCAATTGCGGCGCGCGGCGTCGCCTTTTTCTCGCGCCCGCAAGGGGAGCTGTCCTAGGCTGCGGCCCGCAGCGAACCCGGAGTAGACCGTGACACGTATCAAGGCCGCTATTTGCCATCGTTTCGGAGAGCCGCTTTCGATCGAGGAGATCGACATCTCCGATCCCGGCCCCGGCGAGGTGATGGTCGACGTGAAGGCCTGCGCCATCTGCCATTCCGACATCTTCTACGCCGAAGGCGCATGGGGCGGCGGCCTGCCCGCCGTCTACGGACACGAGGCCGCCGGCATCGTTTCGGCGGTCGGCGAAGGGGTCGACGGCGTCGCTCTCGGCGACCGTGTCGTGGTCACGCTGATACGCTCATGCGGCGGCTGCCATTATTGCGGCCAGGGCAGCCTGGTGATGTGCGAGGAGGTGTTTCCGCTCGACGCCAAAAGCCCGCTGACCGGCGCGGATGGCACTTCCTATGTGCAATCCATGCGCACCGGAGCCTTTGCCGAGAAGGTGGTCGTGCATGAAAGCCAGCTTGCCAAGCTGCCCGACGACATGGCGTTCGAGCCGGCTTCGCTGCTCGCTTGTGGTGTCATCACCGGCTTTGGCGCGGTGGTCAACACCGCGAAAGTACGGCCGGGACAGGTGGTCGCCGTGGTCGGCTGCGGCGGCGTCGGCCTCAACAGTGTTCAGGGTGCGGCGCTGGCCGGCGCATCCATGGTGATCGCGCTCGATCTTTCCGAAGACAAGCTGACGGCGGCACGCGCTTTCGGAGCGACGCACGCATTTAACCCCGTCACCACCGATGCGGCCGCCGAGATCATGGCGCTGACAGGCGGCAGGGGCGTCGACTATGTTTTCGTGACGGTGGGCGCGAAAGCCGCCTTCGACGGCGCTTTCTCCTATCTGACCAGGAACGGCGCCGTGGTGATCGTCGGCATGCCGCCATCGGGCGTGATGGCCGCCTACGACCCCGGCACCATGGCCGCATGGAACCAGCGGATACTCGGCTCCAAGATGGGCGAGACCGACGTCTCGCGCGACATCCCAATGCTGGTCGAGCACTACCGCGCCGGCAGGCTGAAACTCGACGAATTGGTCAGCGCTCGCTACCCTCTGGACGAAATCAACGACGCGATCGCGGTGGTCAACGCCGGCAAGGCGTTGCGAAACGTGATCGTATTTTAGCTGGAGTCCTTCATGAAAATCACCGACGTCAAAACCTGGGTCGTGGGGAACCCGCCCCCGGGCATCGGTGGCAAATATTTCATCTTCGTTCGGCTGACGACCGATGGCGGCGTGACCGGCTATGGCGAGGCCTACAATGCCACCTTCGGCCCGCGCGTGACCGCCGCCATGATCGAGGACTGCGCGGCGCGATACCTCGTCGGCCGCGACCCGCACGACATCGAGACCTTCTTCCGCAGGGCCTATTCGTCCGGCTTCACGCAGCGCCCCGACGTCTCGATGATGGGCTGCGTCTCGGCGCTCGAAATGGCGTGCTGGGACATCATCGGCAAGGAAGCGGGCAAGCCGGTCTATGCGCTGCTCGGCGGCCGCGTGCATGAGACGCTGCGCTCCTACACCTATCTTTATCCGCACGAAGGCAGCGTGCACTCCGAGGATGCACGCGGCAGGAACGTCTACAACGACCCCGACCTCGCCGCAGAATGCGCTGCCGAATATGTGCGTCAGGGCTTCAACGCCGTGAAGCTGGACCCCGCCGGCCCTTACACCGCCTTTGACGGGCACCAGCCGCGCCTCGTCGACATCGACACCTCGGCCCGAATGGTCGCAGCGATCCGCGAGGCCGTCGGCATGAACGCGGACATTCTGTTCGGTACGCACGGCCAGTTCACCGCTTCCGGCGCGCTGCGCATGGCGCGCGCAATCGAGCCCTACGATCCGCTATGGTTCGAGGAGCCGGTACCGCCGGACATGCCTGAGGTGATGGCGCAGGTGGCGCGCGGGACCTCGATTCCCGTTGCGACCGGCGAGCGGCTGACGACGAAGTGGGAGTTCGCCCGTGTCATCGAGAATCGTGCGGCATCGATCATCCAGCCCGATCTCGGCCGCTCTGGCGGCATCCTCGAGACCAAGAAGATCGCCGCGATGGCGGAAGCGTTCCACATCCAGGTCGCCCCGCACTGTTATTGCGGGCCGCTGGTCGGCGCGGCCAACATCCAGCTCGCGGTGACGCTGCCGAACTTCCTGATCCTCGAATCGCTGAAGCAGTGGGACGGCTTCCACGCAAAACTGCTGAAAAAGAAGATCGAATGGCAGGACGGGCATGTCATCCCGTCCACGGAACCCGGCCTCGGCGTCGAACTCGACGAAGCCGTCTGCGAGGCGCATCCCTACGACGGCGAGCACCTGCACCTTCAGATGGCGCAGGAACCGCTGTTTCCGTAGCGCATTGATTTCAATCCCTTAACGCCGAAACGCGATTCAATTCCGCAAGTCGTTGAATCAGTTTCTCAGCGCACTGCTGCACCGGCCTGCAAGCGATCAACGAGATCGCGAACCGTTTCGCGCAGGCGTCTGGCGCCGCCCGGCTTCCAGCCGAGGCTCGTGACCTTCTCCGTCGTCATGACATTGAATCGCGAGGTATCGGACGCGGGCGGCAGCGGATTGGGACAGCCTGTCGCCTGCTGCACCATCACCAGCAGATCGCAACGGTCGACCATCAGGTCGGAAACGTTGAAGACCTGCCCGGATACGGCGTCAGGCGACGCGTCGAGCACGGTCGCAACAGCCAGGCCGACATCCTCGCCGTGGACCTCGCTACCTGCCCGTGGCTCGAGCGGCTTGCCGGCGAGCCAGTCACGCAGCAGCGGGGTCCATTTGTCCTCGGGGCTATCGCGTCCGGCCAGCCCATAGACGCCGGTCACACGCAGCGAACACGGGACGAAGCCCTCGCCCGCCATCGCGTGCAGCCGTCGCTCGACGGCAAGCTTGACCTCGCCATAGAGCGTGTCGGGATGCGGGCGTATCGCCTCGTTGAGCAACGTGCCGGGCGGCTGGGTGCCGTAGACCGCGCGTGAGGACAGGAACACGGCGCGCCGCACACCCGCGGCACGCGCCTGCTCGAAAAGCGCCATCGAGCCGTCGACGTTGCGCAGGCGGAAGCCCGCCGGGTCGTCGCCCTCGCCGCCACGGTAACGGCCCGGGAGATGATCGAAGGCGGCGTGCACGAAGCTGTCGACGCCGGCGAAAGCCGCCGATTGGTCGCGGTCTGGATCGAGCGAACCTTCCACGAATTTCACCGGCGCCACGAACAGGCCCGGCGGCGGCGCGCGCCGCCCCATCACGACCACGTCGTGGCCGCGCTCCAGCAACACATTGACAATAAAACGCCCCACATAGCCCGCACCGCCGGAAACCAGCGTTGTCGGCATCGCTACTCCTTACGCTCGGGATTGGGCAGCCGGTCGATGTCCGGCGGGGAACCTTCGAGATAGCTCAGCCAGAGGTCTATCAGGGGGCGCAGCAGGTCTGCCTTGGGGTGTTGCCGTTCCCAAGGCTTCTCATACTGGTAATGCACGACGTGTACCGACTTCCAGTCCCACAGTTCCGGCAGGTTGAACCAGACATACTGCAGCATGTTGTAGAACACGGGCAGGCCGTGCCAGTTCGGAAAGAACGACTGCAGGAACGTCTGGTCCGTGCGGGGCCAGTACGCGTCGGGCGCATCAAGGCGAGATAGCATCTTCTCGAAGGTCACGCGCGAAGGCTTGGCGACAAAGACGCCGGAATTGAGACGGTGGAAATCCGCCAGCCCCTCATAGACATTCGGGGCCGCGCTGAACTCGGGATAGAGGAATAGCCGGTCGATGTTGCGCACCACGACTGCGTCGGCGTCGATGAAGACGACGCTGTCATAGTCTTCCAACTCCCACAGCCGCAGCTTTGCGAAATTGTCGAGCGGCGTATGGAAGGCCGGCTTGCGCCCCTTTGTGAAGGGATTCTCCGCATGGATGCGCTCGCGCTGATGGCGAGCGTTGAACGCGTCGGTGGTCGGCAGCAGTTCGGCAAGGTGAAGCCGCACGCCCAGCGCTTCCAGCGGCGCGAGCGCAGCATGCTCGACGCCGCCGGTGTGCATGACGACGATCTCGGCCGTGGTTGCCGAGGCACGCAGAGACCGCACCAGCGCCGTCGCGCCGAGCACATAGTCGGCGTTGGTGACGAGTGTGACGTAGGCGTGAGACGTCATGGGAACGTCCGCAAGAACGAATTACCCCACGCTCTTCAGCCGCTTGCCTTCCGGGTCGCGTTCGATGACCGGCTCGATGTCCTTGGTCCACGCCGAGACGGCTGGGATGCGGCTGCGATCGACGCGGTAGGCGTATTTCTTCGCCACCTCGATCACCTCCTCAAGCAGGCCCTCGGCCAGCGTGGTCGGATTGAGACCGAGCTCGAGGAACTGCTCGTTGCGCACCACGAGATCGTTCTCGGCCGCTTCCTTGCGCGGATTTGGCAGCCACGCGATCCGCGCGCCGGTGATTTTCGCAACCAGCTCGGCAAGATCGCGCACGCGGTGCGTCTCGGTCATCTGGTTGAAGATCTTCACCCGGTCGCCCTTGGCCGGCGGGCTTTTCAGCGCAAGCTCGATGCAGCGCACCGAATCCTGGATGTGGATGAAGGCCCGGGTCTGGCCGCCCGTGCCGTGCACGGTCAGCGGATAACCGATGGCAGCCTGGATCAGGAAGCGGTTGAGCACGGTGCCATAGTCGCCGTCATAATCGAAGCGGTTGATGAGCTGCGCGTGCCGGCGCGTCTGCGCGGTGTGCGTGCCCCACACGATGCCCTGATGCAGATCGGTGATCCGCAGGCCGTCGTTCTTGGCGTAGAACTGGAATAGAAGCTGATCCAGGCACTTGGTCATGTGGTAGATCGAGCCGGGATTGGCGGGATAGAGGATTTCCTGCTTGGCCGTCTCCCCTGACATCGTGTCGATGCCGACCGGAAGGTAGCCCTCGGGGATCGCAGCACCAACCGTCGAATAGCCATAGACGCCCATCGTGCCGAGATGCACCAGATGCGCTTCGACGCCGGTCTCGACCATCGCGTTGAGCACGTTGTGGGTCGCGTTGACGTTGTTGTTGACGGTGTAGTTCTTGTGCCGGTCGCTCTTCATCGAATAGGGCGCGGCGCGCTGCTCGGCGAAATGCACGATCGCGTCTGGCCGCTCCTTGCGGAGCCAGCCCTTGAAGATCTCGTAATCGCTGGCAAGGTCGATGAGGTGGAAATGAACCCGCCGACCGGTCTCCTGATACCAGATGCGCGTGCGTTCCTGGATCGAATCCATCGGCGTCAGCGACTGTACGCCCAGCTCCGTGTCGATCCAGCGGCGCGACAGGTTGTCGATGATGTGGACGTCATGCCCGGCATCGGAAAGATGCAGGCAGGTTGGCCAGCCGATGAACCCGTCACCGCCAAGAACAGCAATCTTCATATCAGGCAATCCCCTTCGTCATGAAAACCAGCTTCTAGCAACGCATCGTGACGACAATGTATCCGCCGCAAACGAGTTTTTCACCCGCTTTATCCGAGCCTTAGCGCAACGCCCCCCCCGACGATCAGCAGCGCGGCGGCCGCGCGCCATCGCGTCATCGATTCGCCCAGCATCACCACCGACAGAACCATGGCGAACAGGATCGACGATTCGCGCAGCGCGGCCACGGTGGCGATCGGCGCCTTTGTCATGGCCCATATGACGATGCCATAGCCCGAGGCGCTGAGCAGCCCGCTGACGAGGCAGACCTTCCATTCGGGCACCATGACGCGGATGACCCGCGTGCCGCGCACCAGAATGCACGCCGCGATCGCCGTGATGCCTTCGATCACGAACAGCCAGACGATGTAGCTCGCCGCCGTCGCGGCCGAGCGCGCACCGGAACCGTCCGCAAGGGTGTAGCCGGCGATGAAGACTGATGTCGCCAGCGCGTAGATGACCGGCCGCCTGCCGAGCGCAGTCATGCCGCCGCCGCGCATCGACATAAGGAAGGTGCCTGCGCAAAGAAGCAATATGCCCAGCACCGCGATCTTGCCCGGCACTTCGCCGATGAGAACCAGACCGCCCAGCGTGGTGAACAGCGGAGCAGTGCCGCGCGCCAGCGGATAGGCCTGCCCCAGTTCGCCGGTCTCGTAGGCGCGGGCCAGAAAATAGTTGTAGCCGATGTGCAAGGCGGACGAGAGCCCGAGCCAGAACCAGGTGATGCCGGTGGGCATCGCGACGAAGGGCAGGAACGGCAGGGAAACGACACCCATGCCGAACCCCATCAGCGAGATCGCGGCGAAGCGGTCGAGCCGCACCTTGAGCAGCGCGTTCCACGTTGCATGCATCGCCGCTGCCAGCAGAACGGCAAAAAATACCGCCGCGCTCACGTCACACGGTCCGGTTGTACTGCCATCATCTCAGGCGAGGCGGTGGAAACGGCCATTGGGAGAAATTCGGGTGTTGAGGTGTGAAATCTGCCACGGCGCATAGCACAGCGGGACGCCTGCAAGCAAAGCCGGCAAAGAGATTTCGTCTGGTCCAGGATTGCGGCGGCGACGACCGTTTCACCTTCCCGGCAGGACCGGGACAGTGTTTCGGGTGCCGAATTCCAATCTTTCGAGCCGATTTCAGCATCAGATCGCCCGATTCACGCCTTGATAAGGTCCGAAATGCGCATAAACTTATAGGAGGCGGTGCCAGGGCAGACTGCGCGGCATGAACCGCGTGCGCGAGAGGAGCGAGGCCGATGTCTGCGGCGACGACAAGGTGGATGGATGGAAGCGAGGCCCACCTGGGCTTCGAACCGCATGAACTCGAAAGCATGCAACCCATCATTGAGGCGGTATGCCTCGAACTGGGCGTAACCGAACGCGAGAAGTCGCGACGCAAGGCCGTCGCCGACCGGGTAATGGCAGCCTACAGCCGTGGCACCCGCCTGCCGCTCAATATGGTGAGCGCCGGCCTGTCAGAGCACCGGGCCTGAGAGGCCCGCGCCGAAGCGTGACGCCGGCGCGGGAATGGAAAGCTGGAACACGCAGACGGCTCTAACCGGACGGATATTGTCCGGCTCCGCCGTCGCTCGACGTATTGCTTGCCAGCATCATGAGCCGCCGGAAGCCAGCGCAAAGAACCCCTCCGGATCATCCACCTCCACGAGCTTCCTTTGGTCGATCAACCAGAAACGGTTGGCCACGGCGCGAATGAACGACCGATCATGTGAAACCAGCAGCGACGTTGCCTCATGTGCAAGCAGCTCTGATTCCAGCGCTTCCTGCCCTTCGATGTCGAGGTGGTTCGTCGGTTCGTCCAGCAGGTAGAAGTTGGGATAGGCCAGTCTGAGCATCAACATCATCAGCCGCGCCTTCTGTCCCCCGGAAAGCACTTCTATCTTGCGTGCCTGTAGCTCTATCGGAAGCCCCGCGCCCGCAAGCAGCGAATGCGCCCGTTGGTCTCCGATATCGAAGCGCCAGGAGAGCAGCGCAAAAGGCGTTGTTTTAGGATCGACATCGGACAGCTCCTGATCGGCATAGCCCGGCACCACCGAAGGCTTGACCTTGACGCCTGCGACCGAGGCGGGTTCGCCAATGGCACGCCGCATCATGTCGACCAGCCGCGTCTTCCCGACACCATTGCGGCCCAGCAGCACGATACGGTCGCCCTGATTGATGCTGCGCTTGCCCGTGCGAAACAGCAGCGTGCCGTCCGGCGTTACCACCGGCACGTCGTCGAAGCTGACCAGTACCTTGGCATGGGTGCCGCGATTGGCAAGCCGGATCGTACCGGCGGAGCGCTCCCTGTGAGCCGGCTGCGCGGCGCGCTCCAGCCGCTCGGCACGTGCCTTAAGCTGCTTGGTCTTCACGGTTAGCAGGTCGCTGCCGGAGTTTATGCCGATATTGTTGAGTTTCGCCGCTTGCCGCCGCAACTGCGCCGCCGCCTTTACGTCGCGCTCGAATTTGCGTTCAGCCGCCGCGTCGATCTCGTCCAGCGCAGCGCGGGCGCCCGAATAGGGCAACGCGAAGGTGGGCGAGTTTTCGGGACGCAGAAATAGCGTACGGTTGGTGACGGCATCGAGAAAAGCGCGGTCGTGGCTGGCAATCACCACCGGCACCTCGCGCGGCAACGCGTTGAGCCAGGTTTCGAGAAGACCGATCTTTTCGAGGTCGAGATGATTGGTCGGCTCGTCAAGCAGCAGAACATCCGGCTCTGCAACCCAAACACGAGCGATCAACGCCAGGCGCTGCCAACCGCCCGAGAGTCTGCGAACCATCCTGTCGCGGAGCTCTTCCGGCACATCGAGCGAATCCAGCACCACGTCGACACGCCAGCTTTCGCTGGCACGCTGTTCTTGCGGCAACGCGTTGGCGACGGCCTCGTGGAAGCTGGCATCCATGAGACTGTCAGGCACGGCCTGTTCGACAAACCCGACAGCAACGCCGCGCGAACGGGTGATCTCTCCAGCCGTCGGCTCCATTTGTCCCGTCAGGCATTTGAGCAGGGTCGACTTGCCACGGCCGTTGGCGGCAACGAGGCCCAATCTGTCACCGCGGCCGATGACGAGGTCGAGATTGGAAAAAAGCGGCGCATTAAGGCTGACGCCAACGGATTTCAGGTTGATCAGGGACATGGGTCGTTCTCGGGTCCGACCGGTCGCCGAGCAATTCATGCAACGAGCGAATACCGGGATTGTGCACTTCGGCGCGGCTGGATCAGCCATGCGCCACGAAGGGCGGACCAAGAGAAACTGAAAGCGGGAAAAGAAACCCGGGACCGTTCCTGGTCAGCCCTGCAAGCAAGCCTGCAGGGCGTGGACGGGACCGCGCTGACGGTGTTGATTGAAGATCATCACGCAGCCCTCCTTTCCGAAACATGTGTGGCCACAGGAAAGCAGTTACATCAGAACCGTCGGATATTTCAAGCGTACTCAGCACCTGTGCTGGCCGGACGATGTGCCCAAACAAAATTCAAGCGTCTAGACACGCGGAACCCGCGCCGAGGCGTGACGCCGGCGCGGGACCGTTGTCTTTCGTTCGCCTAGCTGGCTGGCGCGTTCATCGCCCAGACCACGCCGAACGGATCGCGGAGCTGACCCCAGCGATCGCCCCAGAACATGACCTGAAGCGGAACGGTCACCTCGCAGCCGGCATCGACGGCGCGCTGCCACCAGGAGTCGATCTCATCCTGGCTCAGATGGAGCTGCAGGACGTAACCCTGCGCTGGCTCGTGCGGATGGCCATGCTCCGAATATGCATCGCCTAGCATCAGCGACGAACCGTTGACGTGAAGGTGGATATGCATCGTGCGGCCCTGCTCGTCTGCGGGCACCGCATAAACCTCGGTTGCATCGAAGGCGCGGCCATAGAATTCGGCGGCCTTGATGGCCCCATCCACCTGAAGGTAGGCGTTGAGCCCTCCGGTGGGGTTCGGCATGGCTTGCTGGTTCTCGTCGGACATCGGCTTCTCTCCTTTTTTGCGGCTGTCTCGCCTTCAAGACGTTCGGCGAAAAGCCATCCCGACATCCACCCGAAAAAAAACGACAGGCTCAGACCTGTCCGACGCCAAGCGCCGTTGTCACCGCCCCGGCCTACCGGTCTTGCGCGACCGGCGCGTCTCCTTGCGCGTATCGGCCGGGTCTTCGTAGGAGCCGATGCCGGCGCGTTCGCGCTTGACCGCCTTGGCGTCGTTGTCCGGTTTTGACGGGACCTTGCCCTGGACCGGCTTCTCGGTGCGCCCAACGGTCATCTCGTCCAGCGTGTTCTTGCGGAACATGCCACCGGCGGCGGGGGTCGCGTGGTCGCCGGAGGTGCCCATCTCGTCGAGGTCGGGCTTGCGGAACAGACTGCCATCGTCGCCGACCGTACGGTGCCGGGCCTTGCCCTTGTTGTGCTGGCCCTTGCGGCGACCAGAATCCGGGCTCTCCAGCTCGACTTCACGCGCCAGAGGATCGTCGGAGATCGCCAGTTCGGTATCGCGCAGGCGCTTGACCTCGTCGCGCAGCCGCGCAGCGCGCTCGAAGTCGAGATCCGCGGCCGCGTCCCGCATTTCCTTCTCGAGATGCTCCAGATGCGCCTTGAGGTTTGCGCCGACGAGCTGGCCGCCCTTGGCGACCTTCGAAATGTCCGGACGGACATGATCGCGCTCGTAGACCGAGTCGAGAATGTCGCCGATGTTCTTCTTGACCGATTCAGGCGTGATGCCGTTGGCCGTGTTGTATTCGAGCTGCTTCTCGCGACGGCGATTGGTTTCCGCCATGGCGCGGTCCATCGAGCCGGTGATCTGGTCGGCATAGAGAATGACCTTGCCGTCGACGTTACGCGCCGCGCGGCCGATGGTCTGGATCAGCGACGTCTCCGAGCGCAGGAAGCCTTCCTTGTCGGCGTCGAGGATCGCCACGAAACCGCATTCGGGAATGTCGAGGCCCTCGCGCAGCAGGTTGATGCCGACCAGAACATCGAAGGCGCCGAGGCGCAGATCGCGGAGGATCTCGATGCGTTCCAGCGTGTCGATGTCTGAGTGCATGTAGCGCACCCGCACGCCCTGTTCGTGCAGATATTCGGTCAGTTCCTCGGCCATGCGCTTGGTCAGCACCGTAACCAGCGTGCGATAGCCCTTGGCCGTCGTCTCGCGGATTTCGCCCAGCACGTCGTCGACCTGCGTGCGCGCAGGCCGCACCTCGACCGGCGGATCGATCAGACCGGTCGGACGGATGACCTGCTCGGCGAACACGCCGCCCGCCTGCTCCATCTCCCAGCCGCCGGGCGTCGCCGACACCGCGACCGTGAGCGGGCGCATCGCGTCCCACTCCTCGAAGCGCAGCGGCCGGTTATCCATGCAGGACGGCAGGCGAAAGCCATATTCGGCCAGCGTCGCCTTGCGGCGGAAGTCGCCCCGATACATGCCGCCGATCTGCGGCACGGTGACATGGCTCTCGTCGATGAAGACAAGCGCGTTGTCGGGCACGTATTCGAAGAGCGTGGGCGGCGGATCGCCCGGCGCGCGGCCGGTGAGATAGCGCGAATAGTTCTCGATGCCGGCGCACGAACCCGTTGCCTCCAGCATCTCCAGATCGAAGCGCGTGCGCTGCTCCAGCCTTTGCGCCTCCAGCAGGCGCCCTGCCCGCTCCAGCTCCACTAGCCGGTGCTGCAGTTCTTCCTTGATCGACCTGATTGCCTGGTTGAGCGTCGGCCGCGGCGTCACATAGTGCGAGTTGGCGTAAATCTTGACGCTCTTGAGGTCGCCGGTCTTCTGCCCGGTCAGCGGATCGAACTCTGTGATCGTCTCGATCTCGTCGCCGAACAGCGTGATCCGCCAGGCGCGGTCCTCAAGGTGGGCGGGGAACAGCTCGATGGTATCGCCGCGCACGCGGAAAGAGCCGCGCGTGAAATTGATGTCCTGCCGCTTGTATTGCTGAGCGACGAGGTCGGCGAGAAGCTGGCGCTGGTCGAGCCGGTCGCCAACCTCCATCTGGAAGGTCATCGCCGTGTAGGTCTCGACGGAGCCAATACCGTAGATGCACGATACGGAGGCAACGATGATGACGTCGTCACGCTCCAGCAGCGAGCGCGTGGCCGAATGGCGCATGCGGTCGATCTGCTCGTTGATGGAGGATTCCTTCTCGATATAGGTGTCCGTCCGGGGCACGTAGGCCTCCGGCTGGTAGTAGTCGTAGTAGGAGACAAAATACTCGACCGCGTTGTTTGGGAAGAAGCTCCTGAACTCGCCATAAAGCTGGGCGGCCAGCGTCTTGTTCGGCGCCAGGATGAGCGCCGGACGCTGCGTCTCCTCGATCACCTTTGCCATGGTGAAGGTCTTGCCAGAGCCGGTGACACCCAGCAGCACCTGCGTACGGTCCTGCTCCTTTACGCCCGCGACGAGGTCGGCGATGGCCGTCGGCTGGTCGCCGGAAGGCTTGAAGGCCGTCTCCATGCGAATCTCGATGCCACCTTCGGACTTAGCCGGACGGGCAGGCCGGTGAGGCACCCAGGCCTCGTTCTTCAGGTTGGGATCACCGCCCTCGATCAGCCGCGACAGCGCCGCGACCGTGGCGGTGACACCCGATGACGAAAGCTTCCCGACATCCTCCAGAGAAATGTCGAGTCCTGGCACCGGGTTGAGGCCGGCGGCCGCGCGCTCCTTGGGCGACGCCGCACCACCCATTGAGGTTCCGCGTGCCGACCGCGTCGGTGCGGACGATCGTACAGCCACCTTCTTCTTCGGCTTTGCCGGCGCCTTCCCGGCCTCGTCGGCGATCTGCCGCGCCCAATCAGAAATCGCCCCGCTCAGAGGCGCGCCCTCGAATTCGCTCTGCTGCGTCTCGCCGAAACCACCCGGTTCCAGCGGCTCTGAGGCGTCGAGATAATCGGTGAGCGGGCTCTTGCGCGAGCGCGCACCGAAAGCGGCATCCTTCGCGCGCGCGGCGTTCTTCTTGTCAGGGGTATCGGCCATGGCGAGAATATGGGCAGAGTCCGCCGCAATGGGAAGGGGGCTCTCGGCCAGGCTTGGAAACTCGTATCGGCTGCTGACAAGATGGTGTCAGCAACCTGCCTGCAAAAACAAAAAACGGCGCGATTGCTCGCGCCGTCCTTCAAAAAAACCGCCGTGCCGGCGAACCGGCACGATGCCATTAGGCTGCGGACAGGTTCACTGCCTTCGGACCCTTGCCCATACGGTCGGGCTCGACGTCGAAGGAAACCTTCTGACCGTCGACGAGGGTGCGCAGGCCGGAAGCCTCGACAGCGGAGATATGGACGAAAACGTCCTTCGCGCCGTCGTCAGGCGTAATGAAGCCGAAGCCTTTGGTTGCATTGAAGAACTTTACGGTGCCGGTCTGGGCCATGGGGGGAAAACTCCTGTTCCCTTTGGTAAGCTGCGTCTGCGCGACATGCGCAGGGTCGCCGTCGAGAGTTCACGATGTCGGGGAAAGGTCGTCCTAAACGGTCCAGTCTCCGGGTCAGCAAATGCCCGAACGTCACCGTTATTCGCACGAAATCAACGAAAATACAAGCGGCTCAACGTTTGTGTGGCGGCACATTTCCATCCAGCAGCGGAACGAAAGGTTCCTCGGAAACAGGCGGCGGCGAGGCTTCAGCTCCGCGCGCCTGCCCGGCCGGGCTGTTATCGCTTGCCGCAGCGGGCACCGGCTTGCACTGCACCTCGGCGACGATGGCAAGCAGCGTCGCGAAATCGCGTACCATGGGCTCCAGATGAGCACGGTAGTCGACGGGTCTTTCCAGCGGCGGCAGCTCGAAGAAATCCTTGTCGCTGGGTAGCAGCAGGAAGAATTCGCTGTGGCGCACCGCAAGGCGCGGACTGCCTCGCTGCCAGCGCGCGTTGACCAGGCCCAGAACGTCGCCCAGCCCGCCTTCAAAGAGTGCGCGCGCCTCCTCACGCCTGTCGCTGCGAAATTCGTAGGCGCGATCGAGCGGCGTGCGGCTGAAGACCGTTTCCAACCGTTCGCCGCCCAAGAGCCCCGATAGCGCCTGCATCAGGTCGTTGAACGGCTGCATCAGGCTCGGCTCCGGCTTGCGCACCGCGACCAGCGTTCCCGGAAAACTGTCCCTCACGCTGCAGCAAAGCGCGACGCCCTTGAAAAGAACGACCGTCGACGACTTGCTTCTGCGCGACAGGGTCATCTCGCAGATTTCGAAATGCTTGCCGTCGAGGCGGCCGGTGATGATGTCGCCGAATTCGGTGTGGTTGTAATCGCCCTTGAGCACGGCCGGAAGGCGTCGGAAACTTCCCGGTTCGTATCCATGCGAATACCGCAACCCGTGCACGAAACCGAACATCACCGGCAGGATGTGATCGCGAAAGCCCTGCTGCGTATCGACACCGACCCGGTGCGCGAAGCGGTGCACCCCCACCCCGCCGACGATGGCGGCAATACCGCCGCCGATCAGGAGGATCAACGCGACTTTCTCCGGCATGGAGTTGAAATTGGCGATGATGAAATAGAAGACCACAGCACAGGCGAGCGCGTAGCTCGCGAACAGCATCGGCACCCGACGACCGATCTCGCTTTGGGCATGGCGTCGCCGCTCATTGTAGTTGGCGACGTCCTTCTCTATCGCGGCGATCGTTTCGGCGTTAGGCAGATACTCGTCGGCATTCATGGTGACGCCCCGCGCAATGCTTGTTGATCATATCATCCGGACAGCGGCGTGAGTAGCGGTGACGCCCAGAGCGGACGCGACGTGCAACGGGAACTATGCTATCGTCAAAACAGAACGGGTTGTGGGTCGCGTGCGGCCATCCTCCCGGGCGGGGTTCGCGAAGCTGGCCGCAGACCACAACCGCAAACAAGCGGTTGGAGGAATGGTCATGACGAACTTTCATGTCTACGCCGGAGCAGAGGGCGCCCCGGCCTATCCGGATGTGCGTTCAATCGAGATCGGCGATCTCTACGACTGTCTGCAGGCCGGCTACCGGGACTTCATGGCCAAGCCCTCGCACATCATCTTCATCATCGTCATGTACCCGCTGATCGGCGTGGTGCTGACTGCCTGGACCTCGGGGGCCAATGCGTTGCCGCTGCTGTTTCCGCTGGCCTCCGGCTTTGCCCTGCTCGGTCCGTTCGCGGCCATCGGCCTCTACGAGATCAGCCGCCGCCGGGAAGCGGGCATGGACACATCATGGCGGCACGCACTCGAACTGCGTCACTCGCCAGCGCTACCGTCGATCGCAGCGGTGGGCGCCATGCTGTTTGCCGTGTTCATCGTCTGGCTGCTGACCGCACAGGCACTCTACACCGCGATATTCGGCCCCGAGCCGCCTGCTTCGTTCGGCAACTTCCTGTCCCAGCTCTTCTCGACATCCGAAGGCTGGACCCTGATCCTGGCGGGCAATGCCATCGGTTTCATCTTCGCCGTGGTCGTGCTGTCGACGACGGCCGTGGCATTCCCGCTGCTCATCGATCGCGACGTGGGGGCGTGGGCGGCGATCCACACCTCGGCCAGGGCCGTCATGGCAAATCCCCTGCAGATGCTCGCCTGGGGATTCATCGTCGCGCTCTTGCTCGCGCTCGGCAGCCTGCCGCTCTTTGCCGGCCTCATCGTCGTCATCCCGGTTCTCGGCCATGCCACCTGGCATCTCTATCGCAAGGTGGTGGTCGAGGAACGCGGCTAACGCAGCAGGGAACGCGCGGTCGGGGCGAGCCTCAGCCGCGTGACCGGCGTGCGGCGCGCAAGCTCTGCCAGCGCCCCTGCGCCTGCCGGCGTATCCGGCAAGCGCTCGAACTCGTCCTCGCCGGCCATGCGTGTCAGCGTCACAAACACCGATACGTCTTCCCGCATCGGCAGTTTGGGAAACGTATTTTCGGACGATTCCGTGACCAGGCTTGCCACGGTCTCGCAGCCGACGGGCTTAAGCGCTGGCACGAACGCGTCCCGGTACCAAGCCACGAACCCATCGAGATCACCGGGATCCACGGGGCATATGAGCGCCTCGAAATTGCAAGCCGGCGACATCGACACCGCCTGCTGTGGCCGGTTCCTCGGATCGAGTGCCCCGAAAGTGTCTCCGCCGCAGGGACGGAGCAGAAGCACATTGTCGAAATCGATCATCGTTGCATTGGCAGCGGCGCTGTGCGCGGCCCAGACTGGCCCATCATAAAACAAGGCAAGTGCTGCGGCCCGGCTTTCCATGCCGGAAAACCCGCGCAGCCAGACGAACCGGTCTGACCGGTCCAGGTCGCGGAACTGGCCCAGCACAGACATGCCGCAAACCTCCTGCGTTTCGACAAATTCGCGATCGAACAGATCGATCAACGTGTCGCGCGTGCCCGGATGCAACGTGTATTGACGCAGCTCGACGACGGCGGTTTGAACCGTGTGGCTGGCTGGTTCTGTAGCGGAAAGGTGCATGAGTTTCCTAGTTTACGTGCTTATCGGAGCCACGCCGATACCACCCCGAGCGGCACAACTCCTGTCAGGAGCTTTCGGGCGGCACAGCCGTCAGCGTTCGATTAAGGTTAAGAATAACCTAAAGTTGCGGTGCCGCGCGGCGCTGCGCTATGGGATGGCTACACTCTCACCGCGGAATGCAGGCAGAAGCGATGGCCCAGAGCTACAACATTTCCGCCGGCTTCATTCAGTCGACGCAAGACCACCCCGACAGGCCGTTCTATTGCGATGCGGCCAATACCCTGACCTATAGCGAGATGGGCGCCATTGTCCGGCGCTTGGCCTCCTGGTTTTCGAGTGGCGGTCGCCCGCGACGTGTCGGCATCCTCGCGACGCGCAGCCTCGAAGCCTATGCGGGCATGCTGGCGGCTGGCCTTTCAGGCGCCGCCTACGTGCCGCTCAACCTGAAATGGCCCGAAGAGCGCATCATCGCGCTACTGAACGCGCTGTCGCTGGACGCGCTGGTGGTCGACGCGAAGGCGGCCGCCCTGCTGACCCCGGCAGTCCTTGCGGCGGCACCCGGCAAGATCGTCATTGCAGACGCCGCGCCTGCCATCGAGCCCCGCCCCGGACAGGACATCGTCCGGCTGAGCGCCGTGGATGCCCCGCCGCTGCCCGCTCCTGCTCACGTCGATCCGGACGATCTCGCCTACATCATCTTCACCTCCGGCACGACCGGCATGCCCAAGGGCGTGATGATCTCGGCCGCCTCCCTGAGCAGCTACCTCGAGCAGAGCCGTGGCTGGACGAAGCTCACGCCGGATGACCGGCTGGCCGAAACCTGCGACGTCACCTTCGACCTGACGGTGCACAACCTGTTTCTGTGCGTCGAGGCGGGTGCCTCGTTGCATGTGATGTCCGCGCTGGAAATGCTCGCACCGGGGCGTTTCGTGCGGGCCCGTGAAATCACGGTTTGGCTGTCAGTGCCGACGCTCGTGGCGATGATGCGCCGCAACGGTTCGCTCAAGCCCGGCATTTTCCCGAGCATGAGGCTCTCGCTGTTCTGTGGCGAGCCGCTGCCGGCTGCGGCCGCGCAGGCCTGGGCAGAAGCGACCCCCAACGGCGTGGTAGAGAATATTTACGGACCGACGGAGGCAACCGTGGTCTGCATGCGCCAGCCCCTGACGGAGCCGGCGGTCGTCACCCCGAGCCGCGGCATAATCGCCATCGGCACGCCTTTCGAGACCATGGAGGTGGCGATCCTGGGTGACGACATGCGCCCCCTGCCCGATGGCGAACCGGGCGAAATCGCGCTTTCCGGCCCACAGCTTGCCGTCGGCTACTTCAATGCGCCGGAACAGACGGCCGACCGCTTTCGCGAGATCGACGGCAAGCGCTGGTATCTGACCGGGGATCTCGGCGTGCGCGACGGCGACGGTGTATTCCACCATCTCGGCCGCACCGACAACCAGATCAAGCTCAAGGGCAACCGGATCGAGCTGGAAGAGGTAGAGATGCACCTGCGCCGCGCCGCCGGCAGCGACATGGTTGCCGTCGTGGCCTGGCCGGTCGTGGACGGTTCGGCGCAGGGGCTGGTCGGCTTCTGCAGCAGCGCGCTCGACGCCGAGACCATCGCGGGTGCGATGGTTAAGACGCTGCCGCGCTATATGATGCCGGATCCGATCCATATCGTCGATTCGCTGCCGGTCAACGTGAACGGCAAGGTGGACCGGCGCGCACTGGTGGCGAGGCTGGACGAAATGGAAAAGGCGGGTGAGCCGGCGCAGCCGCGCCCCCAAATGGCAACGGCGGGAGGCATGTCGTGACAGAACTGGCGAGCGCGCGCATACGCGAAACGATTTTTTCCGTGCTGGCACAGCGTGGCCAGCCCGCTGTGGCCGAGGACGAGGCCCTGTTCTCCACGGGACGGCTCGATTCCCTAGCCGCGACGGAGGTTCTGACGATGCTCGAGGCTGACTTCGGCATCGACCTCGCGGACGAGGATTTCGACATCCTGCAGATCGATACGCTGCGCGATATCGAGGCTCTTCTCTCGACGCGCCAAGCGGCGTAGGCCTCCGTCAACCTTTTTCTGCTGACAATGGATATTCGGGCGGCGGGCGTATTGCCGCCGCGGTTTGTTTAAATGATCCCGTCGAGGATGTTTTGAAACTGCGGCCGATAGAAATTGGCGACGCCGGCAAGGCTGCCGCGCTGCTGGCCGAAGGCTTTCCCAGCCATTCGCACGAAGCATGGGCCGGAACCGTCGAACGCCTGTTCGCCCATGTGCAGGCCATCGGCGAGACCTCCATCGGCCAGTTCGTCATGGCCAGAGGCGACGAGATCGGCCTGTGCCTGGCGATCCCGTCAGATCGCACCGCCTATGCGGAACCGCCGACCAGGATCGTCAATCTCGCTTCGTTTTTCCTGCGGCCAGGCCACGAATGGATGGCGCCCCTGCTGATGCGCCGCCTGACCGCCGACCGCAGCGTCGAATACACCGACCTCACGGCATCGCCATCCATGCGCAAGATCAACCGGCAGACCGGTTTTGTCGATCATTCGGAAGGGTCCGTCTTCATACCGGTACCAGTTGCCGCCTTGCGCGCGGGGCGTGGGGCAAGGGTCCTTCCGCTCGGCACAATCCGTCCGGGCGCATTGCCCGACGCACATATCCGGCTGCTGGAGCAACATGCCGCGCTTGGCAGCATTGCGGTTGCGCTTGAAGTCCACGGGACGTGCCACCCGCTGATCCTCACATCCTCGCCGCGCCGCCGCATGCCGAGCGCCCGCGTTATTCTGGTGCGCGATCGCCAGCTGATCCGCAAAGGCCTGGGTCCCATTGCCAGGCACCTGATGAAACGGGGTTTCGCTTTCCTCGAATTCGACGCCCGCGCCAAAGTCGGCTTTCCGGAGGCGATGTTCCGAACGGAAGTCGCGCCTGTCCAGTCGACGAGAGAGACCGCGGACGAAGCGATCGACCATACCTTCTCTGAGATGGTATTCCTGCGACCCGGCTGAAACACTGCTGCGGGCCAAGTACTTCAAATCCAAGGCATTATGAAAATGGCGCACCGCAGGTGAACCGGCGCGGTCATAAATCTTTTGCTTGCCCGATGCTCCAAAATGAAGGAAGGTTTCTTCCGTTCGGGCGTTTGCCGGCCCGGAGACTGGAATAGGATACCCCGGTGCAAGTGCAGTATATCGAGCTTATCACCTGCCATGTCGCCCGGGACGACCGCGGAACAAGAGGGTTCCGGCAAGGCCCCGACGCGAGGAAAGCTGTTTCTTCTCCCCCAGTAAAGGCGCGAGATTGAGCGGGATTGACACCCCCGCAAGAGACAACAAGTGGGAGATAAGGAGCTTCCCATGCCCCAGAGCGGAACCGTGAAATTCTTCAACCATGCCAAGGGCTTCGGCTTCATCACGCCGGATGACGGCCAGAAGGATGTGTTCGTGCACATCTCTGCCGTCCAGGCATCGGGCCTGCCCGGGCTCGAGGACGGCCAGAAAGTGTCGTTCGAGACCGAGCCCGACAAGCGCGGCAAAGGCCCCAAGGCCGTCAATCTGACGGTCATCTAGAAGGGGCATAGCTGCAACCTGGATCAATTGGATGCGCCGGGTCTCCGGCGCATCTGTTTCAGCCTGTCAGCGAGAGTGATCGCTCGTTCAGGTGCCGTTCAGCCGGCGAAGCCTAAATTTCTCCTCAAGCACGCGCTAAACAACGCGCATTGGCTTTTGGAGATGAACGGCGTGACAAGTCTCTTGAAGAAATCGGCTATTGCCGGCCTCATTGCGGCAACGGCAATGACTGCAGCTATGACCGCCGCGCAGGCGGGCGAACGGTGGCGCCACCGGGATCGCGGCGGCGACATGCTGGCCGCGGGTGTGCTCGGCCTCGCCGCTGGCGCCCTGATCGCGGGCGCGTCGCGACCTGCCCCGATCTACCGCGAACGCTACTACGACGACGGCTATTACGCCCCTCCCCCGGTGGTTTACGAGCGTCCGGTCCGGGTCTACGAGCAGCCGCGCCGGGTGTATGTCGAACGTTACGCGACATACGAGCCGTGGACGGATGAGTGGTACCGCTACTGCTCGGACCGCTATCGTTCGTTCGATCCGTCCAGCGGGACGTTCGTCGGATATGACGGGGTTCGCCGGTTCTGCGAAGCCAACTGACTGAAAAAGGCCCGGCGTTGCCGGGCCCTTCTTCAAACCAGGAACGGATTTCCGCGCCGCTCATCGCCGAAGCGGCCGCCGGGTCCGTGACCGCAGATGAAGCCGACATCGTCACCCAGCGGCAGCAATTTTTCCTTGATCGAGCGAATGAGGGTATCGTGGTCGCCGCCCGGCAGATCGGTGCGACCGATCGAGCCGTGAAACAGAACGTCGCCCACATGGGCAAATTTCGCCGCGCGATTGTAGAACACGACATGCCCCGGCGCATGGCCTGGACAGTGCAGCACCTCGAAATCATGCCCGGCAAACGAGACGGTCTCGCCTTCCTGCAGATAGCGGTCGGGCGTGCAGTTGCGAACGGGATCGGGCAGGCCGAACATCTGCGCCTGGCTTTCCAGGTTCGAGAGCAGTGAAGCATCCGCCTCGTGCGGCCCGACGATGTCGACGTCGAGCGCTTCCTTGAGCGCCATCGCACCGCCGGCATGGTCGATATGGCCGTGCGTGATCCAGATCGCCTCGATCGTCAGCCCGTTATCGTTGATCGCGGCAAGAATCCGGTCGACCTCCCCGCCCGGGTCGATCACCACCCCGCGCTTCTCACTCTCGTCGAAAAGGATCGTGCAGTTCTGCTGAAACGGCGTCACGGTAATGATGCCGGCTCTCAATTCGCCCATGGTTGTCTCCTCTGTTACGCCACACATGGAGAGGGCGCGGGTCAACGAAAAGGGCGGCCGCGAGGCCGCCCTCGATTTCAGCCAGAGCGGGCCGGATCAGCGATTGCCCATCTGCTTCATGACCATGCCGACTATACCGGTCAGCACGGCACCGCCCGCGCCGCCACCGATCACATCGCCCAGAATGCCGCCGAGCGCGCCGGCGTCGCCGCCCATTCCGCCGAGCAGCAACCCGCCGCCGAGACCGCCCACCCCGCCGGAGATGATCTTGATGACCTGGCTCAAGTCGACCTGCTTGAGCGCAGCGCCGACCGCCTGGCCACCGATGATCCCCGTCACGACCTGAATGATGATAGGAAGAAGCGCTTCCATATGAAGTTTCCCTCTATAACACCGGCGCGAGTCTCGCCGGCGTCGGAAGTGGAAACCCGAATTCGACTAAAGTCAAACGGAGCGACGACCTGTGGTTGCGGAGAAATGACGGCCTATTCGGCCGCCACCGCCTGCTTCGGCTGCACCTCTGCCATGTAATCTTCCATCAGGGTCTTGGCGATCTCGCCGACCTCGAAATTATAGGGGCCGATCTCCGAGACCGGCGTGACCTCTGCCGCCGTTCCGGTCAGGAACGCCTGCTCGAAACCCTCGAGTTCTTCCGGCATGATAGCCCGCTCGATCACTTCGAGGCCGCGTGCCTTGGCAAGGCCGATGACCGTGCGACGGGTAATGCCGTCGAGGAAGCAGTCCGGCGTCGACGTGTGGATCTTGCCGTCCTTGACGAAAAAGACGTTGGCGCCGGTGGCTTCGGCAACCTGCCCGCGCCAGTCGAGCATCAGTGCGTCGGCATAACCCTTTGCTTCGGCTGCATGTTTCGACAGCGTGCAGATCATGTAGAGGCCGGCAGCCTTGGAACGCGACGGAGCCGTGCGCGGGTCGGGACGGCGGTATTCCGCCATGTCGAGCCGGATGCCCTTCAGCTTCTGCGCGGGATCGAAATAGCTCGGCCACTGCCAGATGGCGATCGCGCAATTGATGCGATTGTTCTGGGCCGAGACGCCCATCATCTCCGAGCCGCGCCACGCGATCGGGCGGACATAGGCGTCTGCGAAACCCTGCATGCGCAGGAGAGTGCGGCAGGCATCGTCGATCTCGGCAACCGAGTAGGGAATGGTGAAACCGAGGATGCGGGCGGACTCGTGCAGACGCTCGGTATGCTCGGTCAGCTTGAAGATCTCGCCGCCATAGGCGCGCTCGCCCTCGAACACGGCGCTGGCATAGTGCAGCCCGTGGGTCATTACGTGAATCTTGGCCTCCGCCCATTTGACGAATTCGCCATTCATCCAGATGTGACCGTCAAGCTGGTCGAAAGGAACGGATGCCATAGATGTCTCCCTAGAGGCCCAAGGCCCTGTTTTCATTGGACGTGCGGTGCGGGATCGCCTAACCGGATACGCCGGACCGCAACTTTATGCCGAAAGCGAGGCGAGTTGAAGGAAGTTCCGGGCAAACAGCCCATGGCTTTTCTTTTCGTTCGCATTCCGGCCGAAAGATTGGCAAAAATTACCATCGGCCCGAATTTATGTCAATAAGGCTGACATAAATTCGGCGTACAGGAACGACGAGCAGGATATGACGCAGCATCCGGAGCGAAACGAGGACCCGATAAAATCGGCGTTGACGGGCGAAGACGGCATCGACTTCGCCATCATCGAGCTGTTCTTTTTCGCCTATCGTGACTTCACCTCCGACCCCGACCAGATCCTTGGCGAATACGCTTTCGGCCGTGCCCACCATCGCGTCCTGCACTTCGTCAACCGCAGGCCGGGACTCACCGTTGCCGAGCTTCTCGACGTGCTCAGGATCACCAAGCAGAGCCTCGCGCGGGTGTTAAAGCAGCTGATCGACACCGGCCACATCGTGCAGGTGCAGGGTCCGCGCGACAGGCGCCAGCGCGAGCTTTACCCCACCGCCAAGGGCCGCGGGCTTGCACTTGCGCTGGCAGCGCCCCAATCCCGCCGCATCGCCGCTGCATTGGCGGAAGCGGCACCTGGCGACCGCGCCGTAATCGAGCGGTTTCTCCTGGGCATGGTCAATCCCGAGCAGCGCGCGCAGATCGACGATCAGACAGCGACCGGGGATGACCGGCGCAGGGAGGCAGGCTAGGATCGCCGCAGGGTGGGGCATTGCACTTGAAGGACTTGCCTATGACGCAGGATTCGCATGTACCGGGCGACGATGCCCCCCATCTGCTCGTGGTCGACGACGACACCCGCATCCGCACCCTGCTGAAGCAGTTCCTGAGCGAAAACGGCTATCGCATCACCGTGGCCGGCAATGCGGACGAAGCACGGCGCAAGCTGGCCGGGCTGGATTTCGACCTGATCGTGCTCGATGTGATGATGCCGGGCGAGAGCGGCGTGCAGCTTACGAAGTCGCTGCGCGAGCAGAAGAACGTGCCGATCCTGATGCTGACCGCGCTGTCGGAAACCGACAGCCGGGTGGCCGGTCTCGAGGCCGGGGCGGACGACTACCTGCCCAAGCCGTTCGACCCGCGCGAGCTGCTGCTGCGGCTCAACAACATCCTGCGTCGCGGCGGCCCCCAGCAGACGCCGAAGGTGGAGCAGATCGTCTTCGGGCCCTACACGTTCCAGATCGCACGGCGCGAACTCAAGCGCGGCGGTGAAATCCTGAAGCTGACCGACCGCGAACAGGAGATACTGGTCATCTTCGCGGAGCGGGCCGGAGACACGATCCCGAGGCACGAGCTGGTCGGCTCGGACGCGGAGGTCGGCGAGCGCACCATCGACGTGCAGATCAACCGCCTGCGCCGCAAGATCGAGCGCGACCCGTCCAACCCGGTTTGGCTTCAGACGGTGCGCGGTGTTGGATACAGGCTCAGTGTCGAATAGACTGATGCCCCAGATGTGCCCTTGAGACGGGGCGCGGGAAAGGACTGATGGCGAGTTCCGACACACCGGCGCGCGACGAGTCAGAACGGGCCGGCGGATACCTGCGCCCGTTTGCCGGGCTGTGGAACGGGTTCGGCCGCGTCTGGCGGGTCGTCGCGCGCTATCTGCCCAAGCGCCTCTATGCGCGTTCGCTCATCATCGTGATCGCGCCGATGATCCTGCTGCAATCCGTGATCGCCTTCGCCTTCATGGAGCGGCACTGGCAGACGGTGACCCAACGCCTTTCGGCGGCGGTCACGCGCGACATCGCGGCCGTAATAGACATGATCGAGACCTACCCGCCCGGCGACAACTATGCCGAGGTCATCCGCATCGCTCAGGAGCGGCTGCAGCTCAAGATCGACATCCTGCCGCCCGATCCCCTGCCCGCCCCCGGCCCCAAGCCGTTCTTCTCGATCCTCGACTACTTCCTGAGCCAGCAGATCAACCAGCAGATCAACCGGCCCTTCTGGATCGATACGGTCGGCGCCTCCAACATCGTGGAAATCCGCGTCCGGCTGGAAGACAAGGTGCTGCGCGTCTTCGCCCGCCGCAGCCAGACCTACGCCTCGAACACGCACATCTTCCTGCTGTGGATGGTCGGCAGCTCGCTGGTGCTGATCGGCATCGCCGTGGCCTTCCTGCGCAACCAGATCAGGCCGATCCTGCGCCTTGCAGAAGCCGCGGAGAGTTTCGGCAAGGGGCGGCCGACGCCGAGCGACTTCCGGCCGCGCGGTGCGGAAGAGGTCCGGCGCGCCGGTGCCGCCTTCATACAGATGCGCGAGCGCATCGAGCGACAGATCGAGCAGCGCACCGCGATGCTGACGGGCGTCAGTCACGACCTGCGCACCATCCTCACCCGCTTCAAGCTGCAGCTTGCTCTGGGCGGCTCGAAGATGGACCGCGAAGCGCTCGACCAGGATATCGACGACATGCAGTCGATGCTGGAGGGGTATCTCGCCTTCGCTCGCGGCGAGGCCGGCGAGGATACCGGCCAGTTCGACATTGCCGCGTTCATGGAAAAGCTGTCGGAGGAAGCGAAGCTGCGCAAGCGCACGCTGACGACGTACCTGACCGGCAATCCGGAAGTCTATGTGCGGCCCAACGCCTTCTCGCGCCTGTTGTCGAACGTCGTGGGCAATGCGTTCCGTTACGCACAGACCGTGAGCATCAAGGCGACCCACGCACGCGGCTCGCTGCTGGTGATCGTCGACGATGACGGCCCCGGCATACCGGCTGAGAAGCGCGAGGAGGTGTTCAAGCCCTTTTACCGGCTGGACGACGCCCGCAACCAGGATTCCGGCGGCACGGGCCTCGGCCTGTCCATCGCGCGTGACATCGCCCGCAGCCATGGCGGCGACATCACGCTCGATGAAAGTCCGCTCGGCGGCCTGCGCGCCGTTATCCGTATTCCGGCCTGAAGCCGATCAGGCGGGGCGCTCGCCGATCTTCACCGTCAGCGGCTCGAGCCCATCGATGGTGCCGATTAGTTCGTCGCCCGGCTGCACGGGGCCGACGCCATGCGGCGTGCCGGTGAGGATGATGTCGCCGGCCTTGAGCTCGAACAGCGTCGACAGGTTCGCGATGATCTCCGGCACGCGCCAGATCAGTAGCTCGATGTCGGATTCCTGCTTGGTCTCGCCGTTGACGGTCAGCTTGATCGCCCCCTTGGAGATGTGGCCGACCTTGTCCACCGGCGATAGCGGCCCGCACGGGCAGGACTGGTCGAAGGACTTGGCGATCTCCCACGGCTTGCCGTTGCCCTGGATGTCGCGGCGGGTCATGTCTAGACCCGTGCCATAGCCCCAGATGTGGTTCAGCGCATCGCTCTCGGCAATGTTGTAGCCGCCCGACTTGAGCGCGATGACCATTTCCATCTCATGATGGAAATTCTCGGTGATCGTCGGATAGGCGATCGTTGAACCGCTCTCCACCACCGAATCCGTCGGCTTCTGGAAGAAGATCGGGGGATCACGATCCTCGTCGCCGCCCATCTCGCGAACGTGCGCGACGTAGTTTCGACCGACGCAATAGATGCGTCGTACCGGGAAGCGCTCCTTGCTGCCCGCTACAGCCAGGCTGGCCTGTTCGGGCGCGTCGATCACATATCCGTTGCTGGCCATCGTCTCCTCCTTGGTGAAGCCATGTCGGCTGGCATAATGCACATTAAGAAAGGCCGCGCATCAAAAAATAGGTTTTTGACAGCCGGAGTAAGAAATGTAGATTATGTGAGCCGTGGCGTCGGGAGGACGCCGCAGGCAAACAGGGAGGAATGACCATGAAAACTGGTTCGGATCTACGCCGCGCCGCGACGGCGGCGCTCGCGCTTTCCATCGCATCTCTGACGGGCGTCACGGGCGCTGCCTATGCGCAGGACAAGAACATAACCATCGTCGTGCCGAATCCCTCGGCCATCAACAATTTCCCGCTGCACGTCGCGATCGGCGAAGGCTATTTCGAGGAAGCAGGCATCAACGTCACTGTCGAGGCGGTCAACGGCTCGGCATCCGTGCTGCAGTCGATGGCGGCAGGCCAGGCGCAGATCGGCAACCCCGGCCCTGGGCCCCTTCTCGGTGCCAGGGCGCGCGGTGAGGATGTCGTCTTCATCTACAATCAGTTCCCGAAATCGATCTTCGGGCTGGTGGTACGCGAGGAATCCGAAGTCCAGGGTCCGGCCGACCTGAAGGGCACGGTCGTCGGCGTCGGCACGGCCGATGGCGCGGAAGTCGGCTTCAGCCGCGCGATCCTGACCGATGTCGGCCTGGCGGAAGGCACCGACTACGAGTTCCTGGCAATCGGCGACGGCGGCACAGCGGCAGCGGCGTTCCTCAACGACGAGGTCTCATCCTACGCCGCAGCGGTCAGCGACGCGGCCATCATCGAATCGCGCGGCATCCCGCTTCGCGAGATCACGCCGGAGGCATATCTTTCCTACTTCGGCAATGGCTGGGCGGTGACCCGCAGCTATCTGGATGAAAATCCGGACGTTATCGAGGCCTTTGGCAAGGCGCTCGTGAAGGGCACCAAATTCGGCATGGACCCGGCCAACAAGGACAAGGTGCTGGAGCACACCACGGCCGGTAACCCGCAGGAAGGCGAGGACCGCGAATTCGCCGAAGCGCTGCTGACAGCGATCCAGGACCGCATCACGCCGCTCGACATGTCCAACGGCTATGGCTACCAGCCGCCGGAGCATTGGCAGATGTGGCACGACAGCTCGGTCGAATCCAGCGCGCTGTCGGCTCCGCTGGAAGACCTCGAAGCGGCCTACACAAACCAGTTCGTGGAAGCATGGAACGCGGAATGACCGTCCTTCCACGGACAGATGCCATGACGGCCGGCTCGACGAGCCGGCCGGTCTACGAACTCTTCGGCGTTGCCAAGAGCTATGCCCGGGGCAATCTGCGCGCACTCGATCATGTCGACCTGACATTGCGCGAAGGCAGCTTCTCCTCGGTTATCGGCCCGTCGGGCTGCGGCAAGTCCACGCTCCTGAAGGTGATGGCGGGGCTGATCCCGCCTTCGGAGGGTGGCGTCTATCTGGAAGGCACGCCCGTCACCGGCACACGCGAGGACATCGGCATGATGTTCCAGCAGGCGACGCTTTTTCCGTGGCGCACGGTGCTGGAGAATATCGTCCTGCCGATCGAGATCCGCGACGGCAAGGCGGCAGCCCGCGCCAAGCATCGCGATGCGCTTGCCTTGCTTGAACTGGTCGGGCTTAAAGGCTTCGAAGGTCGCTGGCCGCATGAGCTGTCGGGCGGCATGGCTCAGCGCGCCGCCATCTGCAGGATGCTGGTGACGGAACCGGCGGTGTTGCTGCTTGACGAGCCCTTCAGTGCGCTCGACGAGCTCTCGCGCGACTTCATGAACATGGAGCTGCAGCGCATCTGCATGGAGCGCAACGCCACCGCCTTCCTCATTACCCATTCGATTCCCGAGGCCGTGATCCTGTCGGACACGGTCTACGTCATGTCGCCGCGCCCGGGGACGTTCGTCGAGACGGTCGAGATCGACCTGCCTCGCCCGCGCACCCTCGACATGATGACCGACGCCAAGTTCGGCGACTACGTACGCCGCATCCGTGCGCGACTCGACAAGGGAGCTTTCCTGTGACCATCGCGACCGACCCGCAGGCTCGACGTCCCGACACGGTCTGGACCGAGCATGTAACCTTCATCGACCGCATACCGCGCTCCATCGCGATGGCCGGCATCATGATTGCCTTTCTGGCGGTATGGCAGCTTGTCCACATTTCCGGGCTGGTTTCGCCGATCATCCTGCCGGGGCCGTGGGAGACCGGCGAGGACATCGTCTTCGTTGCGAAAAACCTCGCCAGCGGCGGCTACATGCTGGGCGCGCTGTGGATCACGGTCAAGGAAGTCATCTACGGCTTCGCCATCGCGCTTGCGATCGGCTTCACCCTGGGCGTGCTGGTCGGCGAGTTCACCTTCGGCGAGCGCGCCGTGCTGCCCTATCTCGTGGCGATCGACACCATGCCGAAAGTGGCTTTCGCGCCGATCTTCCTCGCCTGGCTGGGTTTCGGCATCTCGTCCAAGGTCGCGCTCGCGGCCTTCATCGCCACCTTCCCGATCGTGGTCGGTACGGCAGCCGGCCTGCACGCAGCCGACGAGAACGCGCGCGCCCTCTTCCGGACCATGGGCGCGAGCCGCTGGCAGACGCTGTTCAAGATGAAGCTGCCGCTCGGCATGCCGCAGATGTTCACCGGGCTGAAGATCGCCGCAGTCGGTGTCATGGCTGGTGCGATTACCGGGGAGTTCCTTGGCGGCGGCAAGGGTTTCGGCGAGCTGATCCGCGTTGCCGCCTCGCAGCTCAACACGCCGCGTGTCTTCTCTCTCATCATCTTCCTGAGCCTGCTCGGCCTCGCTCTCTTCTGGACGGTGGTCTGGCTGGAGCGCCGTCTCGTATTCTGGCAAAGGTCCGGTGCTGGAAAATTCGGCTGACGCGTGGCACGGGAGCACGAAAACTGCGGAACGCTGCATGGCATTGAATGAAACAGAGATTGATGCCGCCGGGCGCGGGGAAAAGACGACGGCAGCGACCGCCGTCTACCGTCAGCTTCGCCAGGACATTCTCAAGGGCAACTTCAAGCCTGGCCAGAAGCTGCAGATCGACCAGGTGGCGACGCGCTACGGCAGCGGCACCAATCCGGTGCGCGAGGCGCTCAACCGCCTGTCGTCGGAACACCTCGTCGACCGGCACGACCAGCGCGGCTTCTTCGTGCCGCCGCTGTCGATGGAGCGCCTGCGCGAACTGGTAAAGACACGCTGCTGGCTGGAATCGATTGCGCTGGAGGAGTCCATCGCCAACCGCACTCCCGGCTGGGAGGATGGCATCGTCCTGACTTTCCACCACCTGTCACGCACACCGATCCGCACGCCGGAGGAAGGCGGCGACAACTCCGAATGGGAAGTCAGGCACCGGGCGTTCCATAACGCGCTGATTTCAGGCTGCGGATCGACATGGCTGATCGGCTTCTGCAACGAGATGATGGATCACGCAGAGCGCTACCGCTACATTTCCATGAGCACCTATCCGCGCCGCGATTCCGTCGTCGAGCACCGGCTGATCATGGAGGCTGCGCTCGATGGCGACGTGGAGCTGGCGACGACGCGGCTGACCGATCAGTGCCGGCTCACCCTGCGCCATCTCGAGGAACAGGTGGCCGCCGCCGGCGGCTGACCGCCCTGTCAGGCCGGCAGATTGGCGATCACGAAATCCGCCCGCTCGGCGACCGACGCTTTCGGAACCTCCACCAACTCGTAACCCGCGGCCATGTAGCCTTCGACAAGCGCATCATATTCGCGGCATGCATCCGTGAACGATTTCGAGCGCTCTGCCTCGTCGACATAGATTTCCCGCCAGGGCGGCGTGACGAAGACTGAAGGCGCGTAGCGATAGGTCTCGACCGCGCGGCGCAGGTGTCCCGGAACATCGAGCCCCTTCATTTCGAGAAACGACGCCAGGTCGACAAGCGAGCGGTCGAAGAAGATGGCGCGTTCGCCGGGGGCTGTGGTGTTGAACAGGTGCATCGTGCGCGATGCGGCAAGGGCGACGAACTGCGTTGCATCGGTCCATGGCAGCGCTTCGCCGCCCAGATGCATCTGCTCGCGTACGATCTGACGGCCGGCCTCGGGGCAAACCGTGTAGCCTCGATCAGCCAGCGCGCCGAGCAGCGTCGACTTGCCGCCGCCGGAACATCCGGTAAGCACCACAGCCAGGCGGCTGGCGACCAGCGCCGGATTGCCGGGCAGATAGGCATCTTCGTCAAGCATAGGGTTTGAGGCTTTCGCCTAGAAAAGCTTGCCGCCGTTCGGCACCGGCTTGTCGATCGCGGCGAGCACAACCTCGCCGTCCTGGTCCGGGAAACCGACCGTCAGCACTTCCGACATGAACTTGCCGATCTGGCGCGGCGGGAAGTTCACCACCGCCATCACCTGCCGCCCCACGAGCGTTTCCGGCGTGTAGTGTTTGGTGATCTGCGCGGAGGTCTTCTTCTCGCCGATATCCGGCCCGAAATCGATCCATAGCTTGATCGCCGGCTTGCGCGCTTCCGGGTACGGCTCCGCGGCGACGATGGTGCCGGCACGGATGTCGACCCGGTCGAAATCGTAATAAGTGATCTCGGGCCTCGGCCCGGCATCCTTGCTCATGGCGATGCCCTCAGCAGGAGCCCTGCGTCTCGAACAGCACGTTCGAGAGCGCGTCGCGGGCGCTCGAACCCGACCAGATGACGAACTGGAATGCCTGGAAATAGCATTCGCAGGCTTCGAGCGCCGACGACAGCAGCACCTCGACCTGCTGGCTGGTGGGCTCTGCGCCGCCGGCCAGCAGCAGCGCCTGGCGGAACATGATCGCGCCCTCCTGCTCCCACAGGTCGAAATGGCCGAACAGCATCTGCTCGTTGATCAGCGACAGCAGGCGCATCACCTCCAGCGCGCGGTTCTCGGGCACCTTGATGTCGAAGGCGCAGGCCAGATGCAGCGCCTCGAAATCCTCCATCCAGGAGAAGGAAACGTGATAGTCGGTCCATGTACCGGCGACCGATATGGCGATCTCGTCGTCGCCGGTTCGCTCGAACGACCAGTCGTTCATGTTCGCGACGTGCTCGATGACATCCACCGGGTGGAGGTCGCGCGCTACGTCAAGTTCAAGCAGGTCCATCAAAAGTCTCTTCCCGTCGGTCATGAGGCGGCATTCACGCACACCTGATTACGGAGCACGCGGCACGAGAAATCGGCTACTGAGGAAGGAAGGGAGGCAAGCAACGCATACAAGGCTCTGCCGGTCCCCACCGCCCGGCACATGCGGGCCGCCAAATCGCGTCCCGAATCATGCAACAAATTCAGTCTATTGATGCAGAGTCGCCTGAACACCCCTTTTTTAGCGGAGTGGCATTCTGCGATGTGGATAGAGATTCAGGGGCTGATTCAAAGCCGGAGTCTAAGCGACTCTCGCCAAAGCGTTTTTCGCAGTGGCCGAATGTGGAAAACTTGACGCGGATTTTACGAAGTTTTTTTGGCGCGGGGCTTCGCAGCGGGCTTTTCAGCCGCCTTGGACGCGCCTCCGCCGAGCCTGGCTTCAAGCTCCGCCACGCGCGCCGCCAGCTTTTCGTTTTCAGCGCGCGCTTTCAGCGCCATCTCGCGCACGGCCTCGAACTCTTCCCGCTGGACGATTTCCATCGAGTTGAGGATACGCTCGGCCTGTCCGCGAAACGCCGTCTCGACCTCCTTGCGCACGCCCTGGGCAGCGCCGGCAGCGTCGGTCATCAGCTTGGCGAACTCGTCGAGAATGCGGTTGGGTCCGGTCGACATGGTCAGGGGCCTCGCTGTTTCTTCACATGAGGAAGTAGTGGGCGACGCGGGCGAATGCAAGACACATGGCGTCGCGCCCGCGCCTTGACCTCGCCATGGCCTCGGCTCATATGGGTCGCCAACGCAACCGGCAACCGGGGTGCCAGACTTGACCGAACTTCTCCTGCCTCTGGCCGCCCTGCCATTTCCCGAAATCGACCCTGTCATCGTCCAGATCGGCCCGCTGGCCATACACTGGTATGGGCTGGGCTATGTGGTCGGCATCCTGTTCGCGTGGTGGTACGCGCGCCGGCTGGTCGCCAATGACAGGCTCTGGGCCGGCGGCAAGTCGCCGCTGACCGCCGAGGACATAGACGACTTCCTGATCTGGGCGGCTGCCGGCGTCGTGCTCGGCGGCCGCATCGGCTACATCCTGTTCTACGACCTCGCCCGTTACATTGAGCGACCGGCCGACATACTGGCCGTCTGGCAGGGGGGCATGTCGTTTCATGGCGGGTTGGCAGGCGTCACCGTTGCCATGATCGCCTTCGCCTTCCGGCGCGGCTTCAGCCCCTGGAGCCTGTTCGACACGATCGCTGCAGGCGTGCCCGTCGGCTTCGGTCTGGTGCGCGTCACTAACTTCATCAATTCCGAGCTTTGGGGTCGCCCGAGCGACGTTCCCTGGGCGATGGTGTTCCCCAATGGCGGGCCGGAGCCGCGCCACCCGAGCCAGCTTTACGAGGCGCTGTTTGAAGGGCTTGTACTCTTCATCGTGCTGCGCCTGCTGACCCACTCGGCGCTGAAGCTCAAGCAACCGGGTTTCGTCGCAGGCGCGATGGTGGCCTGCTACGGCGCCGCGCGCATCTTCGTGGAGTTCTTCCGCGAACCCGACGCCCATATCGGCTACCTCGTCGGGGGTTGGCTGACCATGGGCATGGTGCTGTCCGTGCCGCTGCTCATTATCGGCGGTTGGGCGATGCTGCGGGCGAACCGGGCCGCCGCCGCCGCACAATGACGGCACTGAGGCAAAAGCTGATCCGGCTGATTGAGGCCAGCGGCCCGATTTCCGTCTCCGAATACATGGCGGCCTGTTTGTTCGACCCGCAGGACGGCTATTACACGTCGCGCGAACCATTCGGCGCCGGCGGCGATTTCATCACCGCGCCGGAGATCAGTCAGATGTTCGGCGAACTGCTCGCGGTCTGGGCCTGGTCGGCCTGGTCGGCCAACGGCAAGCCGGTGCCGTCCATCCTCGCCGAAATCGGACCGGGCCGCGGCACGCTGATGGCGGACATGCTGCGCACGCTCGGTCATCTCGACTCGTCCTTCGTAACGCTGACCCGCGTGGCAATGATAGAGGCGAGCGCGCGCCTGACCGAAATCCAGCGCGGCAAGCTCGAAGCCGGACGGGCGCGGCCGACATGGTATCAGGACATATCCGCCCTGCCCGATCTGCCGCTCGTCATCGTCGGCAACGAGCTGTTCGACGCCTTGCCCGTGCGCCAGTTCGTCAAGACGCCGCGCGGCTGGCGCGAGCGCATGGTCGCGCTCGACGATGAAGGTCAACTCTCATTCGCAGCCGGCATGAGCGGGCTCGACGAGGCCCTGTTGCCTGCGGATGCAGCCGACGCGCCGGATGGCGCGATCGTGGAGCTGGCGCCAGCGCGCGAAGCCCTGATGGATACGGTCGCCACGCGGATTGCAAAGCGAGGCGGCGCCGGCATCTTCATCGACTATGGTCATATGCAGCCCGGCATCGGCGACACGCTGCAGGCAATGCGCGCGCACCGGTTCGATGACGTGCTGGCCAATCCCGGCGAAGCAGACCTGACCTCGCATGTGGATTTCGCTGCCCTTGCGACCGTCGCACGCGCCCGCGGCCTGGAAACCCGCCTGATGACCCAGGGCGATTTCCTGGTCACCATGGGCCTGCTGGAACGCGCCGGGGCGCTGGGGGCAAACTGCGACGCCGCGACGCGGGACCGCCTGGAAGGCGAGGTGCAGCGGCTTGCGGGGCCTGATGCAATGGGCACGCTGTTCAAGGTTCTGCTGGTCGCGCCGAAGGGCATCGCACTGCCGCCGGACATCGCGACGGATTGACTTTTCCCCCTCGCCTGCCCCACGATCCGCGCTCAAACGGTCACCGTGAGAACGACAGGCAATGTTGCGAGACGGTGGCACGAAGGGACAAAGGCGGCGCATGCTGGAAACTGTTCGACCGGACCCGATCCGGTCTCCGGTGCTTGAGAGATTCGCGCAAAGCGGCGTCAGGCACGGGTTCTTCACCCGTGCCGGCGGTGTCTCGGATGGCATCTACAAGGGCCTGAATGCCGGTGTCGGCTCGCAGGATTCGACCGAAAGCGTCATCGAGAATCGCCGCCGCGTCGCGGCATGGATGGGCGTCGGAGCCGACCGGCTGCTGACCCTCTATCAGGTTCATTCACCCGATGCGCTCGTCGTGAGCGAGCCCTTCGACGCCCCGCGCCCGAAAGCGGACGCCATGGTCACCGACCGGCCCGGCCTTGCGCTCGGCGTACTGGCCGCCGATTGCGGCCCGATACTCTACGCCGATGGCGAGGCAGGCGTGATCGGCGCCGCCCATGCCGGCTGGAAGGGTGCACTGACGGGCGTGCTGGAATCCACGATCGAGGCGATGGAAGGGCTGGGCGCAAAGCGCGAGCGTATCGCGGCCGTGCTTGGCCCATCGATCGGCCCGGAAAACTACGAGGTCGGCCCGGAATTTGTTCAGCGTTTCGTCGACGCCGATCCGGCGAACCAAGATTACTTCGCTCCCTCAAAGCAGGCCGGCCACGCGATGTTCGATCTCAGCCGCTACACGGTCGACCGCCTGCTACGGGCCGGCGTGGCGGCGAGCGCGATCGGCCGTTGCACCTATGCCGACGAGGCCAGTTTCTTCTCCTACCGGCGCGCGACGCACCGCAAGGAGCCCGACTATGGACGCCAGATTTCGGCGATCGTTCTGGAGGACCGCTGATGGCGCTGCATTTCGAAAAGACCGAGTTCGACGCGCGACGCGATCGTCTCATCATCGAGATGGCCGACCGCAAGCTCGATGCCATGCTGCTCTTCGCACAGGAGAGTATGTACTGGCTGACGGGCTACGACACATTCGGCTTCTGCTTCTTCCAGTGCCTTGTGGTGAAGGCGGACGGCTCGATGGTGCTGATGACGCGTTCGGCCGACCTGCGTCAGGCGCGCCACACCTCCATCCTCGACAACATCGTGGTGTGGACGGACCGTGACGGGGCCAATCCGGCCGCCGAACTGCGCAACCTGCTCAACGACATGGATCTGCTGGGCTGCCGCATCGGCGTTGAATATGACACGCACGGCCTGACGGCGAAGAACGGCCGGCTGCTGGACGAGCAGCTCAAGACGTTCGCAAGCGCCGAGGACGCATCCGACATCATGCAGCGGCTGCGCCTGCTCAAGAGCGCGGCCGAGATAGCCAAGGCGCAGAAGGCCGCGGCACTCGCCGATGATGCGCTCGATGCGGCGCTGCCTCTCATCAAGCAGGGCGGCGACGAGGGCGCGATCCTGGCTGCCATGCAAGGCGCGGTCTTCGCAGGCGGCGGCGACTACCCCGCCAACGAGTTCATCATCGGCTCCGGCGCCGATGCGCTGCTCTGCCGCTACAAGGCAGGACGTCGCAAGCTCAACAAGAACGACCAGCTCACGCTCGAATGGGCCGGCGTCTTCCACCATTATCACGCGCCGATGATGCGCACGATCCTGACCGGCAAGGCATCCAAACGGCATCAGGAGCTGTTCGAGGCCGCGCGGGAAGCGCTGCTTGCCGTGGAAAAGGCCATGGTGCCGGGCAAGTCCTTCGGCGATGTGTTCGATGCACATGCCCGGGTGATGGAAGCGCACGGCCTGACCCGGCATCGGCTCAACGCGTGCGGCTATTCGGTTGGCGCACGCTTCACGCCGTCATGGATGGACATGCCGATGTTCTACGGAGGCAATCCCGAGCCGATCGCGCCCGACATGACCCTGTTCGCCCACATGATCATCATGGATTCCGACAGCGAAACCGCGATGACCCTCGGCCGGACATATCTGACGACGGATGGGGACCCAAAACCGCTGTCCCGCCATGATCTCGACTTGATCGTACAGTGATTCCATTATGAGGGACGAAAACCGGTGCGCCCGCATCCCGGCGCACAGGAGGACTATCGGCATGTCACGCCCGGCCCTTTACGCAATATTTTTCGGCACCGCCCTGGTGCTTTCCGCCTGCACCAGCACCCAGGACGTGCTGGAGCCGTCCGCGCTCGTCAGTGCCGACACGCCGACCTTGCCGCCGCAGCCGGATTCGCCTTCGGTTGAACCGGCAACACCCGCACCTGCCGCGCAGCCTGCGGCCGGCCCGCAAACCGACGTGGCGGCGATCAGCACCAACGCCCGCGTCCAGTTCGCGCCGGTTGTGGGTGCAGCCAGCGAGGCGTCGACGCCTTTAGCTGCGCGGCTCTCAGCACGGGCCACCCAGCGCGGCATCACGCTGGTGCAGTCGGGCGACAGTTCGGCCACGCTGGTGATGAAAGGCTACTTCTCAACGATCGCCGACGACGGACGCACGACGGTCATCTATGTGTGGGACGTGGTCGATCCCGCGGGTACGCGCATTCACCGTATTCAGGGGCAGGCAACGTCGGCCGCGCGCGGTGAAGGCTGGTCGTCGGTGGACCCGGCAACGATGGAATCGATAGCCGACCGCACCGTCGACGAGCTGGCCAACTGGCTCGTGGCGCGGCCCGGCTGATGCGGCAAAAGCCATTTGCCGAGCGAGATAGAGGGGAAATCGTCCCCTTCGCGCTTGCAATACCGGCTCACACCGGTAAAAGCCCGCTCATATCCTTCGCCGGGGAAATTTCATGAAGCTTTTTGCGGGCAACTCCAACCGGGTGCTGGCCGAAGCCGTCGCCCGCTACCTCAATATCTCGCTGGGCAAGGCCAGCGTCAGGCGCTTCGCCGACCAGGAGATATTCGTCGAGATCCAGGAGAACGTGCGCGGCGAGGATGTTTTCGTTCTCCAGTCGACGTCGTACCCGGCCAACGACCACCTGATGGAACTGCTGATCATGATCGACGCCTTCCGTCGGTCCTCGGCGCGCCGCATCACGGCGGTCATTCCCTATTTCGGCTATGCTCGGCAGGACCGCCGCGCATCGGGCCGCACGCCGATCTCGGCCAAGTTGGTCGCCAACCTGATCACCCAGGCCGGCGCCGACCGCGTGCTCACGCTCGATCTTCACGCCGGCCAGATCCAGGGCTTCTTCGACATCCCGACCGACAACCTCTTTGCGGTGCCGGTGCTCGCCCGCGACGTGAAGCGCAACTACGAACTGCCGAACGTGATGGTGGTATCGCCCGACGTCGGCGGCGTCGTGCGCGCCCGCGCGCTCGCCAAGCGGCTCGATGCGCTTCTGGCCATCGTCGACAAGCGCCGCGAGAAGCCGGGCGAATCGGAAGTCATGAACATCATCGGCGACGTGCGCGGCAAGGACTGCCTGCTGATCGACGACATCGTCGATTCCGGCGGCACGCTCTGCAATGCCGCCGATGCGCTTCTCGCGAACGGCGCCACCAGCGTGACGGCCTATATCACCCACGGCGTTCTGTCGGGCGGCGCGGTCGCGCGCATCGCCTCCTCTCAACTCAAGGAACTGGTGACCACCGATTCCATCCAGCCGACATCAGGGGTCGAGGCCGCGCACAACATACGCGTCGTCTCGATTGCCGACCTGATCGGCGAGGCGATCTCGCGGACAGCCACCGAGGAATCGGTTTCGAGCCTCTTCGACTAGGCTCAGGCGAGCAGCCAGACCATCCCGGCCAGCGCCGACGCGGCCAGCACCGGGATCATCCCGATTTTCAGGCGCAAGAGTGCGATGGCCGCAGCCAGCCCGATGACGGCCGCTGCCGGATCGAAGCTGGCGGGGTCGGGCACGGCGACGCTGAACGGGCCGAAGCCGCGCTCGTCCACCGTCGCGAAAAGCACGTGGATTGCGAACCACAGGGCCAGATTGGCGATCACGCCCACAACGGCAGCCGTAACCCCCGCAAGCGCGGCGGCCAGCCAGCGCACGTTGCGCACCGTCTCGACATAGGGCGCGCCGGCGAAAATCCACAGGAAGCACGGCGCGAAGGTGAACCACAGCGCCACCAACGCACCCAGCACCCCGCCGGTGACCGGCTCTAGTGCCGCAAGGCGCGCGCCGCCGAGATAACCCACGAACAGCAGAACCAGGATCAGCGGCCCGGGCGTCGTCTCGGCCAGCCCCAGCCCGGTCAGCATCTCGTCTGGCCGAAGCCATCCGTAGACCTCGACCGCCTGCTGGGCGACATAGGCCAGAACGGCATATGCGCCGCCGAAGGTCACCGTCGCCATGATGGAGAAGAAGCGCGCTTCCTGCGAAAAGACGTGCTCCACGCCAAGCGCAGCCTGCACCAGGAAGAGCGGCAGCAGCCAGATTGCCAGCCAGACGGCACTGGTGCGAATGAAACGCGACCACGATGGCCTTGCCCATTCCGGCATGGCCTGTCCAGCATCGGCTAAATCCGCCGTGTCGCTGTCCGAACGCCCGGAGAGCAGATGCGCAGCGGCACCCACAAGTGCGGCGCCGAGCACGATCAGCGGGAATGGCACCTGCAGGAACGCGATGGCGACGAACGCAACAACGGCGAGCACGGCCAGCCATCGGCTCTTCAGCGCGCGTCGGGATACCTTGATCAGCGCTTCCAGCACCACGGCCAGCACGGCTGCCTTCAGGCCGAAGAGCATGCCCTGGACCAGCGTCACCTCGCCGGCCAGCAGGTAGATCGTCGACAGCGCGATGAGCACGGCGGCACCCGGCAGCACGAAAAGCAGACCAGCCACGAGCCCACCGCGCACGCCCTGCACGAGCCAGCCGGCATAGGTGGCAAGCTGCATCGCCTCCGGCCCCGGCAGGAGCATGCAGTAGTTGAGCGCGTGCAGGAAACGCGGCTCGTCCAGCCAGCGCTTTTCCTCGACGAGCACGCGGTGCATCAGCGCGATCTGGCCGGCCGGGCCGCCGAACGACAGCAGGCCGATCTTGGCGAATACGGCGAAGAGCTCTCCGATGCCGGGTTCCGAAACGGGTCTCACCCGGTCTTTCTGATCCATCGTATCCAAGGCTCCAGTGACAACGCCCTGCGTCCTTCGAGACTCGCTGTGCTCGCACCTCAGGACGAGGAGCGCTGTGCGGCGTTCTGGTATACTCGTGGGCTCGACCGCCATCGAGCCCCCTGTGAGCTGGTTCGATCAGCCCACCTCCCCTCATCCTGAGGTGCGAGCGCAGCGAGCCTCGAAGGACGCACAACTCCTTTGAGCAAACTGCCTATCCGCGTATCTGCGACAGCTTGATAACGTTGCCGTCTTGTTCAAGGAAAATTCGCCGCTCGATACCGATCGCCTCCAGAAACGCCTCGTCGTGGCTGACCACCAGCAGCGCGCCGCCGAAGGTGTTGAGGCCGTCTTCCACCTCGGCGACGGAATCGAGATCGAGGTGGTTGGTCGGCTCGTCGAGGATCAGCAGTTCCGGCGGCGTCTGGCCGGCGGCCACGCACGCCAGCCCCGCCCGCAACCTTTCGCCGCCCGATAGCGTACCGACGACCTGCAAGGCGGCATCGGCGCGAAATGCGTAGCGCGCCAGCGCCGAACGACATTCGAACTCGCTGGCGCCCGGGTTGATGCGCCGGTAGTTTTCGAGGATCGAAGCACCGGCTTCCAGCAGGCTGACATGCTGGTCGAAGAAGGCAAGGCTCGCCTCGACGCGGAGTTCGCCTCCGAGCGGCGGAATGATGCTCGCCAGCGTTTTCAGCAGGGTGGATTTTCCGGCGCCGTTCGGCCCGACGATTGCGATGCGTTCCGGCCCGGTGACGTTCAGCGTGATCGTGGCCAGCGGCCGACCATCGAATCCGACCGCAAGGTCGCGGGCGTCGACAAGCAGCTTGCCCGCCGGCACGTCACGGGAAGCGACGCCCGCCGTGAACGGCGTCACCCGCTCGAGCGCTTCACGGCTGCGGCTGAGCCGTTCCTGTGCCTCCGCCTCCAGCCGTCCGGCGATCCCGCTGTTGCGCGCGGCAGTCGCTTCGGCTCGCTGCTGGCGTGCATCGAGCAGAATTTTCGGGTCGGAACTGGTCGCCCGCGCCTTGCGCCCCGCGGAATCGCGCTTCACCTGGCGTTCACGTGCAGCCTGGGCGGCACGGGCCACCTGCCGTGCGTTGCGGTCGGCGGCCTCGGCCTCCCTTTCCGCCAATGCCTTCTGGGCATCGCGCTGCTCGCGGTAGGCATCATACCCGCCGCCATAGCTGCGCGCCCCGTGCGACGAAAGCTCCACGATCCGGTCCATCCGGTTGAGCAGCGTCCTGTCATGGCTGACGACGACGGCGCCGCCTTTCCAGCTTTCAAGGAAGCCGTGCAACATCTTCCGCCCGTCGCGGTCGAGGTTGTTTGTGGGCTCATCCAGCAGGATCATGTCTGGCCGGTCAAAGGAGAGGGCTCCCAGCGCCGCGCGTGTTCTCTGGCCACCACTGAGGCTTACGAGCTGCCGCCCGGGCGCGATGCCTGCAAGCCCGACATCAGCAAGCGCCTTGTCCACTCGTGCCTCCAACGTCCAGTCGGCCTCGGCGATCTCCTCGACACTCGCGCGACCGGCTTCGATTTTGCCCAGCAATGTCAGCCGATCGACGACACCGAACAGGCTCGCCACTGTTTCGTCGTCACCGACATCGGCCATCTGCCGCAGCAGCGCGACACGCCCGCTCCCCCGGACGGCGCCCGAAGTCGGCCGCAGGCCGCCGGCCAGGATCGCGATCAGCGACGACTTGCCGATGCCGTTGCGCCCGACGAGGCCGGCGCGTTCGGAGCCGAAGGCGAGATTGAGATTTTCGAAAAGCGGCCGGCCGTCAGGAAGCCGGAAGGAAAGGTCGTGAACGGAAAGAACAGGCATGCGACACCGGAATAATGGATGCGAAACGGGCGGAGACAGCGCGCTTTGCATCGTTCATCGGTGTCACTCCTTCAAAATCGGTCGCTGCCGATATAGGGCCTTTCAGCGCTGGTTTGAACCCCTGTCCTGTCAGGCTGCCGCAATTCCGTGCTGCATACGGAACGCATCGCGGATCGCATCCGCCATGCCGTTGACGGCCGCGCCGCGCGCGGTCGGGCGCTGGTAGAGCACGACGTTGGACGCGTCGATCCCGCCAAAGCCGTCCTCCGTCGTCAACTCACGACAGCCTGAAGGAATGTTGCTGCGCGACAGGGGCGCGATCGCAAGGCCCGATGCCACGGCAAGCTTGAGCCCGCTGCTCATGTCGCTGCGATACGCGACGCGATAGTCCAGCCCGAGATTTTCCAGCGACCGTATGGCGAACTCGGTACACCAGCCGGAATTCTCGTAGAGCGCTATCGGCACCGGCGACTGTTCGTGGACATGATGGGTCTCGGAGGTCGCCCACACCGTCGGGTCCACCATGAGCACCTCGCCGCGCGGCGAATCCTGCCATTCGAAGACAACCGCAAGGTCGAGGTCGCCCCGCTCCAGCGCCGCCATCTGCGCCGACGAGCTGGCATAGCGCACCATGATCTCGACATTGGAATGCATGTTGTTGAACGTCGCCAGCGCGCGCGGCAGCACGGTCGTCCCGTATTCCTCCGGGATGCCGATGCTCACCCTTCCTTCGAGTGCAGGCGCCGTCAGCGAGGCCGCCGTCTCGTCGAGCAGCGACACGATCCGCCTGGCATTGACCAGCAGTTCCTCGCCGCGCCGGGTGAGCGCAACACCGCGCGGGCCGCGCTCGAACAGCGGATCTCCGACCATGTCCTCCAGCCGCTTGATCTGCAGGCTGACCGCCGACTGGGTACGTCCCACCACGCCGGCGGCCTTGGTGAAATTCTCCATGTCGGCCACCGCGACGAACGTGCGCAGCAGGTCGCTGTCGAGGTGCATGGTCACGACAAGGCATTCCCATTTCTCATACCAGCCATGATGGATATTCGTTTGTCAAATGTCAAAGCGACACCTACTTCGAGCGTAATCAACCGAAGGAGTTTGTCGTCATGGCTATGGCGATCGGCCTGTCCGGCATCGAGGACACCCGCACTGAACGCGAAGAAGCACGTGCCGCGCGTAGAGATCGCATCGGCGACGCATTACGTGCCGTACTGAACCGTCGCGACGACCGCCTGCTGCGCGACGCGGGGCTGACCCGCGAGGACGTGCTCGGCGCCGAAGGCATGTTCTGGCACGAGCGGTCCCGCGACAGGACGCTCTGGTCGCTTTAGACGCCGCGCGAACCACCGCGCCGCGCAACAGACCTCGCTCGCCCGCCGACGGAAATGTCGGCGGGTTCTTTTTGCATGGCCGGGCAGAACGTCAGTCGTTCGGCTGTCCGCGCATGTAGCGGCGAGGCGACGCACCGAGCATGCGCCGGAACATGGTGGTGAACGCCGGTACGCTGTCATAGCCAAGATCGAGCGCGACGGTGGTCACAGGCACGCCGTCGGCCAGACGCGGCAGCGCCGCAAACAGCGTCGCCTGCCGCCGCCAGACGGACAGGCTCAATCCCGTCTCGCGCAGGAAGGCGCGCGTGAAGCTGCGCCTGCTCATTCCGCTCGCCACGGCCCAGTCGTCGATGGTTGCATGCGGTGACGGCGTGGTGACGAACCGCCGGCAGAGCGCAGCCAGCCGAGGGTCGGCGGGAAACGGCAAGGCAAACGGGCGCTCCTCGAGATTGGGAATTTCCAGCAGGATGAGGCTCATGATCGCCGCCGCACGCCCTTCGGTGCCCTCGGCGGTCCCGATTTGCACGGCCTCCACGATCAGGCTGCGCATCAGGTCGGTCATGGCCAGCACCCGCAACGTATCGGGAAGGTCGGGTGCTGCACCCGGCAGCACATAGGCCGAGCGCATCCGCACCAGACCGAGCATGTCGACGGCATGCTCGACGCCTGCCGGAATCCACATCGCATGATCCGCCGGCACCATCCATCGCCCCTGCCCGGTCGAGATCATCACGACGCCGGAAAGCGCATGGAGGAGTTGCGCGCGGCCGTGCCGGTGCGGCGTCACCCGGTGCTCATCTGGAAAGTCGGACGCCGAGGCCACGACGGCACCCGACGCCGTCTCGATCCAGTCGAGACGATGCTGCAGATCTTCGGGCGTAGCCACCGCACTTCGATCCATGCCGGTTCGCTTCATCAAGCCGCCTCCAACGTGGCCCACTTGCGAAAGAAATCGACCAAACCACGAAGGACGACCGCCTGCAACAGCGGTAAGGAGCAGACGAACCATCATCAGGGTGAGCATCTTGTCCGACATCGCAGCAGGCACACGCCGACCGACGGCCGAAAACACCGTCTTTCCCGTCATTCTGGCGGTGAGCCTGTGCCACCTGCTCAACGATGTCCTGCAATCGCTGCTGGCCGCCATCTATCCGATGCTCAAGGCGGACTATGCGCTCGACTTCTGGCAGATCGGCCTGCTCACGCTCACCTTCCAGGTGACCGCCTCCCTGCTGCAGCCGGCAATCGGCCTCTACACCGACCGCAAGCCGATGCCGCAATCACTGCCCGTCGGCATGGCGTCGAGCATGTGCGGCCTGTTGCTGCTGGCTTTCGCATCGAACTATCCTTTGCTGCTCGCCGGCGCGGCGATGATCGGCATCGGCTCTGCGATCTTCCACCCGGAGGCCTCGCGCGTCGCCCGGCTCGCATCCGGCGGCCGCTACGGGCTGGCGCAGTCGCTGTTCCAGGTCGGCGGCAATTTCGGCACCGCCATCGGGCCGCTGCTCGCCGCCTTCATCGTCGTTCCGCGAGGGCAGACGAGCGTGGCCTGGTTCTCGCTAATCGCCCTTTTGGGCATGTTGATCCTGCGTCAGGTCGGCAACTGGTATGGGCGCTACCGCGCCGCCAATGCCGGGCGCGGACCGGTCAGCACCACCCTGCCGCTGCCGCGCAAGCGTATCGTGATCGCGCTCGTCGTTCTCGCGTTGCTGGTCTTCACCAAGAACATCTACACCGCCAGCGTGACGAGCTACTACACCTTCTTCCTGATCGAGAAGTTCGACGTGACCGTGCAGCAGTCGCAGATGATGCTGTTCCTATTCCTGGGCGCAATGGCGCTGGGCACCGTGATGGGCGGCCCCATCGGCGACCGGTTCGGCTCCAAGACGGTGATCTGGTTCTCGATCCTCGGCGTGTTGCCGTTCACGCTCGCCCTGCCCTATGCGGACCTCTTCTGGAGCGGTGTGCTTTCCTTCGTGATCGGCGTCATCATGGCATCGGCATTCCCCGCCATCGTCGTCTTCGCCCAGGAGCTCGTGCCGGGCCGTGTCGGCATGATCGCCGGCATCTTCTTCGGCTTCGCCTTCGGCATGGGCGGCATCGCGGCCGCCGTGCTCGGCGTCCTGGCCGACACAAGCGGTATCGAATGGGTCTATCAGGTCTGCTCGTACCTGCCCTTCCTCGGCCTGCTGACGATTTTCCTGCCCGGAACGCGGGAATTGCGCGTCGGGAGCAGCAGCGGCTGACGCGATGGTTCGTTAAGGTTCAAGGTCGACCGCAGCCCGAAAACTGCCATCCATGTGGAATGGCACTGACGTGTGTTCGTGGACGATCTTCCATTCTCCATCGGTTCGGGCGAGACACACGGTCAGCCGCTGCCACCATTCGGCACTCTCGCCCTCCCCCGTGATGGCAGCCACCTTCTGCAGGCCATAGCAGACAGCAAGATCGCCGCTGACGACGACCTTCAGGTCGCGCTCTTCGATCTCCACAGGCCCCTCCCACTTGTCGAGCCACGCCGCCATGCCCGGAACATCGAACCCGTGAGCCAGCGGCGGCGCCAGGTCGAAAAGGACTGCTTCAGTCGCAAACTGCGCGCCAATGGCAGCGGCATCCTTTCGGCGGTGGCCTTCACGAATTGCACCGAGCAGTGCCGCGATGCTTGCCTTGTCTTTGTCGAATGTCATGGTCGCCTCCATCGATTGCATTATTTTCCTTCCAAGGACGCAGACGCCTTGTGGATCCCGACACCGGAGGCCACTTTTTTTTCGGATCGACCGGAAATGTTGCGTCGGGGCCCCTCTTCCGCTATAGGACCGCCACCCGCGTAGACACCCTTGGAGGCAACGCGGATGGGAGCGGCTGCAGAGCCGCTTTCGACGTTTGAGGGCTCAGGCCCGCGAACGCTCCAGCTATGAAACGAAAGGAAATGCCATGAGCCAGTCTTACGAGCTCAAGGCCGAGGCGCGCGAACGGGTCGGTAAGGGGTCCGCCCGGGAACTTCGTCGCAACGGTATGGTGCCAGCAGTCATTTACGGCGACAAGCAGACCCCGCTGTCTATCGCCCTGAACTACAAAGACGTCTACTACAAGATCCATGGCGGCGGTTTCATGACCACCATCGCCACGATCAACGTCGACGGCAAGAAGATCCAGGTCCTGCCCAAGGACTACCAGCTCGATCCCGTGCGCGATTTTCCGATGCACGTGGACTTCCTGCGGGTCAGCAAGAACACGGTCGTCACCGTCAACATCCCGGTTCACTTCATCAATGAAGAGAAGTCCGTGGGTATCAAGCGCGGCGGCGTGCTGAACGTCGTGCGTCACGATATCGAGGCGCATGTCCCGGCCAACGAGATCCCCGACTTCATCGAGGTCGATCTGGCAGGCACCGACCTGGGCGATTCGATCCACATCTCCTCGGTCAACCTGCCGAAGGACGTGAAGCCGACGATCACCGACCGCGACTTCACCATCGCGACCATCGCCGCGCCGGCAAGCCTCAAGTCCGAGGCCGACGAAGAGGCGGCTGAGGTCGAGGACGAAAACGAAGAAGAGGGCGACGAGGAATAGTCGCCGCGCCGGGAGTACCCGCCATGCTGCTCATCGCTGGTTTGGGCAACCCCGGCCCGAAATACGAAGACAACCGGCACAATGTCGGCTTCATGGCGGCGGACGAAATCGCCCGCCGCCATTCCTTCGCCCCTTGGTCGAAGAAATTCCAGGGGTTGATCGCCGAAGGCCGCATTGCCGGCCATAAGGTGCTTCTCATCAAGCCGCAGACCTTCATGAACCTATCCGGCCAGTCGGTCGGCGAGGCCATGCGCTTTCATAAGCTTTCGCCAGCCGATCTGCTGGTCATGTATGACGAACTCGACCTTGCGCCCGGCAAGGTGCGCATCAAGACCGGCGGCGGCGCCGGCGGACACAATGGCATTCGCTCCATCGACGCCCATTGCGGCAAGGAGTATCGCCGCATGCGCATCGGCATCGGCCATCCAGGCGTCAAGGAGATGGTGACCCACCACGTACTCGGCGACTTCGCAAAGTCGGATCGGGAGTGGCTGGAGCCGTTGCTGGAGGCCATCGCTGACAATGTGGACAAGCTCATTGCCGGCGACAACAACGGCTTCATGAACAAGACCAGCCTCGCCATACAGGGCAAGGAAGAGCCGGCTCCCAAGGCGGAGCGGCCTGCCGCGCAGGGCAAGAGCCATATCCGCCAGGCACGCCCCCGACAGCCGGCCGTGCAGGTTCCCGAGACCGGCCCGATGGCGGCAATGCTCAAGAAGCTTTTCGGCGACAAGGGCTGAATCGGCCTTTCGCCGGAACCAATCGGCGCTACCAAGCGTCTGGTGACATCATGAAGGACGATTGCGCACCTGAGTCGGTCGAGGACGTGCTCGAATGTGTCGAGGAAGCCGGCGCTGCGGAGGAACGCGTGTCGGTGCGCGAAATCGTCCACCGCATCGGCGACGACGCGTTCCCGCCGCTCATTCTGGCGCCTGCCCTGATTATCGTGACCCCTGCCAGCGCAATCATCGGCCTGTCGACGTTCTGCGGGACGATCGTCGCGCTGGTGGCCTTCCAGATGGTCATTGGCCGAGACAGGCTGTGGCTACCGGCCTTCATCCTCAACCGCACCATCGAGCAGCAACGCCTGGAGCGTGTCATCGGCCGTATCGAGCGGCCCGCCCGCTATATCGATCGCCTGACACGGAGGCGGCTGACAATGCTGGTCGATCCACCCATGGCGCGCGTGTGGGCGCTCGTCTGTTTGCTGCTGTCAATGGTCATTCCGGTGCTGGAACTGGTGCCGATGTCATCCACCATAATCGCGGCGACGATTTCGCTGTTTGCGCTGGCGATGCTCGCACACGATGGGCTGCTGGTAGTAGCGGGTCTGCTCGTGCTTGGAGGTGCGGCATCGCTCGCGTTGGGCGTTGTCTCGACTGGCTAGGCCCATCGGGGGTTGACGATCATCGATCGTTTCGCCCATAGCCCTGTGCAAATTCTGCTTTCCCGATAGGACCACATCATGGGTTTCAAATGCGGCATCGTTGGGCTTCCCAACGTCGGCAAGTCGACGCTGTTCAACGCACTGACCAAGACCGCCGCGGCACAGGCCGCGAACTATCCCTTCTGCACGATCGAGCCCAACACCGGCGAGGTCGCGGTGCCCGACAGCCGGTTGCAGCAGATCGCCGGGATCGCCAAGTCCAAGGAGATCATTCCCACCCGCATCTCCTTCGTCGACATTGCCGGTCTGGTGCGCGGCGCCTCGAAGGGCGAAGGGCTTGGCAATCAGTTCCTCGCCAACATCCGCGAGGTCGACGCCATCGTACACGTGCTGCGCTGCTTCGAGGATGACGACATCACCCATGTCGAAGGCCGCATCGATCCGGTGGCCGATGCCGAAACCGTCGAGACGGAGCTGATGCTCGCCGATCTCGAAAGCCTGGAGCGCCGCATCGTGCAGGTGCGCAAGCGCGCCACCGGCAAGGAGAAGGAAGCGATGACGGTCCTGCCGGTGATGGAGCAGGCGCTGGCACTGCTTCAGGACGGCAAGCCGGTGCGCATGATGCTCGACGGCATCGCAGCCGAGGACCTCAAGATCCTGCAGGGCCTGAACCTGCTGACCTCCAAGCCGGTGCTGTATGTTTGCAACGTCGCCGAAAGCGACGCGGCCGGCGGCAACGAGCACACCAGCGCTGTCGAGTCGATGGCCGAGAAACAGGGCGCGAAGACGGTCGTCATCTCTGCGGCGATCGAAGCGGAGGTCGCACAGCTCGCCGACGAGGAGGCAAAGGAATATCTCGAGGCCATGGGCCTGGAAGAACCCGGCCTCGACCGGCTGATCCGCGCCGGCTACGACCTGCTCAATCTCATCACCTATTTCACCGCCGGTCCGAAGGAGACCCGCGCCTGGACCGTGGAGAAGGGTTCGAAGGCCCCGCAGGCTGCCGGTGTCATCCACACCGACTTCGAGCGCGGCTTCATCCGCGCCCAGACAATTGCCTTCAACGACTACGTCACGCTCGGCGGCGAAACGGCGGCCAAGGAAGCCGGCAAGGCCCGCGACGAAGGCAAGGAGTATGTGGTCCAGGACGGCGACGTGCTGCTGTTCAAGTTCAACACCTGAGCCGCTAGCCCGGCTGATCCGCTCCCAACTACCTCCTTAGAGGTAATGGCTACTCCGTTTGGATGATGCCGGACGCAACAGGACGCCGTTGCGCCGGCAACCGCCCTCAATATCATGGCCTGACCGTGACGACTCCGATCCGGAGTCGAAGGGAATACGGTCAGGGTGGGTATATGGGGACGGGCGGAACATCGCGTTCCGTGCCGCTATTCTTTTGCGACGCCATCGGCCCACGGGGGCAATGGGGGGTTAAGCCCGAGCGCGCGTGCAGCGCGCTCCAGCCAGCGGAGCTTGGCTATGTCGCTGAAAACCAAGACGATACCCAGGAAGACCATGTCGAGCCTGACGACCGAACTTGTCGGCTCGCTCAAGATGAAGGCAAATGCGGTGAAGGCCACGCCCGGCCACGGCGAGGCGGGCCGGCATCCGACGCGGGAACTGCTCGATACCCTGTCGGGCCACAAGGATCCCGGCATGTTCGGCCGGATGTTCCCGAAACTCGAACCCTTGCGCGTTTCCGACGCGAAGCTGGAGGACCTGGCAAGGGCGATGGTCGACTCCTCGCCGGGTTCGCCCGACGGGAACAATGACGACATCCCCTCAGGCTTCACCTATCTCGGCCAGTTCGTCGATCACGACATCAGCCTGGACATGACCTCGCTGGGCGACAAGGAGAAGGACCCTCTCGGCATCGAAAACTTTCGTACGCCGAGCCTCGACCTGGACGCCATCTACGGACTCGGGCCGGATGGAAGCCCCCACCTTTATGCGCGCAACCCGGCCAACAAGAACAAGCCGGGGCCGAAATTCCTGATCGGCAAGAATTTCGACACCGGCGAAGGGGCATTCCGCAACGATCTGCCGCGCAATCCTGAGGGACGCGCCCTGATCGGCGATCACCGCAATGACGAGAACCTGCTGGTGGCCCAGACGCACCTAGCGTTCCTGAAGTTCCACAACAAGGTCTGCGACATCGTCGCTAGCAGCGCCAACCCGCCGGATAATGTGTTCATGGAAGCGCGCAGGATGGTCACCTGGCATTACCAGTGGATGATCCTGCACGATTTCGTCGAACGGCTCTGCGGCGACGGCATCGTCGCCAAGATCCTGCATGACGGGCGCAAATTCTACCGCTTCAAACGCGTGCCCTACATGCCGGTCGAATTCTCCGCGGCCGCATATCGACTCGGCCACTCGATGGTACGCCAGCGCTATCCGCACAACCGCATCTTCACCGGCGCGGATTTCGATCTCTTCTTCGGTTTCTCTGGTCTGTCGGGACAGATTCTCGGTGATCTCGCGCCGGTGCCGCCGACGGGACCGCTGCCGGTGCCAACCCTGCCGTCGAACTGGATCATCGACTGGCGCCGGTTCTTCGAGCTTGGCGACAGCGGGGGCGCTCCTGTCACGACGACGCCGTCGCGGAAGATCGACCCGTACCTCGTGCCGGCCCTGGCCAAACTGCCTGGAGAGGATGAAAACAGCCTGAGCGCCATCCTCGCCTTCCGCAATCTGAAACGCGGCGTCACACTGGGTCTTCCTTCCGGCCAGGATGTTGCCACCGCGATGAAGATCAAGAATCCGCTCACCCGGACGAGATTGCATCCGACTCGGGCGGTTCGACGGACGGAGCCATAGCCAAACAGCATGGCATGCATACGGCAACGCCGCTCTGGTACTACATACTCAAGGAGGCAAAGATCCGGCACGACGGAAAGCGCCTGGGTCCGGTGGGCTCGGCGATCATATCGGAGGTGTTCGTCGGCCTCGTCCACGGCGACCACGCCTCCTACCTGTGGCAACGCACGAACTGGAAGCCGACGCTGCCGTCGGCTCAGGCGAACGACTTCACCATGGTCGACATGCTGCGCCTGATCGACGACATCAATCCGCTGGGTGACTGACCGACGGGCCTGCATTGGAAGATTGCCGGCGCGGCTCCGCTGCCGCGCCGGCGTTGGCCGAACCCAAATGATGCCTTGGGGAATTGCCTTTTGCGCATCACGACGGCATTAGTCTTGTTCAAGCGTGAACAGGATTTGCCGATGACCGAGAAGCGTTGGGCGTTCGAGGATTTCGCCGAAGGGGCGACGATCGACCTCGGGCAGAAACACGTCACAGCCGAAGAGATCATTGAATTCGCGAGCGAATTCGACGCCCAGCCGATGCACCTCGACGAGGAAGCCGGCAAGGCCAGCATCCTCGGAGGGCTGGCGGCATCGGGCTGGCATACCTGCTGCATGTTCATGCGGCTGATGTGCGACGGCTTCCTGCTCGATTCGACCTCGCAGGGCTCGCCCGGCATCGACTACGTACGCTGGAAGAAGCCCGTGCTGGCGGGTGACACGCTTACGGGCAAGAGCACGGTCACGGCAAAGCGCGCATCCTCGTCGCGGCCCAATCTCGGTCTCGTCACGGTGCGCCACGAACTCGTCAACCAGCGCGGCGAGGTCGTGCTGGAACTGCAGAACACCGGCATGTTCCTCAAGCGCGTTGCGGGAGCAGCGGCATGACCCTCGACGCCTATTTCCGCATCGGCGAAACGATCACGCTCGGCTCGCATACCTTCGAGGTCGACGAGATCAAGGCGTTTGCCGCCAAATACGATCCGCAGCGCTTCCACATGGATGAGGAGGAAGCCAAACACAGCGTCTTCGGCGGGCTCTGCGCGTCGGGCTGGCACACGGCCGCGACCTGGATGAAGTACAACCTCAAGAGACGCGAGGACGCCGGCGAGCAGCCCTGGAACGGACCCGGCGAGGCACCCCAGTTCGGCCCATCGCCCGGTTTTCAGAACCTCAAATGGCTGAAGCCCGTCTATGCCGGCGAAACCGTCACCTTCACGCGCCGGGCGCTCGCCCATCGCGCCCTCGCCTCCCGGCCCGGCTGGCGCCTGCTGACGATTGCCTGCGAGGCATTCAATTCAACCGGCGACAAGGTGCTGGAATTCGAGAGTGCCGTCCTCGTCAAAGCCGCCTAGAAAACCAGCGAGCGATGGGCGGCAACGCCTGCCATTACCCCGTCGGCGGAAGCAAAGGCGATGCTGTGTGCGCCGCGCGCGATGTCGCCAGCGGCAAAGATGTTCGGCACGCTGGTCATCTGCATTCCGTCCGTGCGGATAATCTGGCCGAACGGCGCCTCGTCCATCGCACAGCCGAGCTGTCCAGCGATGGCGCTGTTCATATGCGAGCGCACGCCGATGAAGAGTGCATCGACGTCGCGCATCCGGCCCCCGGCAAGTTCGACCGCCGACAGGCTATCGCCCTCTCCGTGCAGGGCGGCGACAGCGCCACGCTCCACCGCCACGCCGCGCCGGTCGAGTTCGGCCAGCACCTCGGGTTCGGGCTCCAGCGTGTCGTTGGTGAAGATGGTGGTGGGTCCCCACTCCGCAATCAGCATCGCCTGATGCACCGATACCGGCATGGTCGCCAGCACGCCCAGGCGCTGGCCGGCATATTCGTAGCCGTGGCAATAGGGGCAGTGAAGCACCGAACGGCCCCAGCGCTTCTTCAACCCGGCAATCTCGGGCAGTTCGTCCGAAAGCCCGAAGGCAAGCACCAGACGCCCGCTTTCCAGCACCTGGCCGTCCTCCAGCTTCACGCCGAAGCCATCCCCTTGTGCCTGCGCGCTTGCCACCTTTCCTTCGACGAAGGTGACGGTCGGATAGGCCGCGACCTGTGCGCGTGCCGTCGCCAGGATCGCGCCTGGCGCGCTGCCGTCCTGTGCAAAGAAGCCATGCGAATGCTCGGCAAAGCGGTTGCGCGGCGCGCCGGCGTCGACGATGCACACGGAACGGCGCGCGCGTGCCAGGTACATGGCCGCCGAGAGGCCGGCGAAGCTGCCGCCGACGATAATCGCATCATGATGCATGAGCAGTCTCCAGATCGTGTCTTCCGCCGCGCATGGCGAGGCGTTTATGGAAATCGGCGCTCAGCGCGGCCAGCGTCACCTCGCCAAGTCGGGCGAGCAGCAAGGCCTCGGCATCCCTGAATGTCTGGTCGAGCGCGGCATTCACCGCCTGCTCGACGAGGCATCCGGGTGATTCCGTACGGTTGCACATGGCAAGCAGAACCGGGCTTCCAAGCGCGTCGTAGATGTCGCGAAGCGTCACCTTCTCGAGGTCGCAGGCGAGCGTCCAGCCGCCGCCATGCCCCTTCTCGGCGCGCACGTAGCCCTCATCCCGCAGCCCCGCCATGATCCGCCGGATCACGACCGGATTGGTACACATGGCTTTCGCCAGCACCTCCGAGGTGACGGGACGGGATTGCTCGGCCATATGGAGGAGGACGTGCAGAACGCCTGAAAGTTTGCTGTCGCGCTTCATGTAACTTCATATGTTACAAGATACGGCGCAAGTCAATAGCACGGTGTACGCGCATCGGTGCATGCAAGGAGCACGGCTGAGGTCAGGTTTCGAAATCGAGATCGGCCGGCGAGATCAGCACCGAGAAATGCTCGCACCAGATGACGACGCTTTGGTAGAGGCTGAGATTCACACCGGCCGGGATCGCGTAATTCTGGCTGCCTTTGAAGGCGCGCAACTGACCAAGGTCGACGAACATCGTGTCCTCCACGTCGGCGGAGGAACGGATCGAGGCTTTCGGCACCAGATAGACGTGATATTTCGGCCCCGGCCCGACCTCAAAATCCTCGTTGAGAAATACCGTGTCCGAGTAAACCGAAACACCGCCGCTTCCATAGTGGATCGGGTCGCTTGGATTGGCGTGGATGAACGTCCCCTTCGCCACCAGCCGGCTGTCGGTGGACGCCTGCAAGGTCTCGGTCGCCGGCGGCGGCGGAAAAACGAACGGAAACAGGAAAAACCCTAGTGCGACCCCACCGGCCGCGCCGAAAACCGCCCCGAAAAGAAATGCCAGAAGCCAGCGCATACCACTCCCCCTTTTGGTAGAGGTCAGGTTATGGGAGCCTAGGATGTTGTCAAATCCTGCATCGGGCCCGAACCCAGGAGTGAGACCTAGCTAGAGTGGCTTAGTCACCCTCGAACGCGATCAAGGTACGAACGTCGACCCCGAGCGCTTCGAGCTTGGCGCGGCCGCCCAGGTCCGGCAGGTCGATCACGAAGCAGGCGGCGACGATCTCCCCACCCATCTGGCTGATGAGCTTCACAGCTCCTTCAGCGGTGCCTCCAGTCGCAATCAAATCGTCGACGAGGATCACCTTCTCGCCGGCGGACACCGCGTCCTTGTGCATCTCCATTTCGTCCAGCCCGTATTCCAGCGAATAGGCGACCCGTACGGTCTCGTGCGGCAGCTTGCCCTTCTTGCGAATGGGGATGAAGCCGGCCGACAACTGATGCGCGATCGCCCCGCCGAGGATGAAGCCGCGCGCCTCGATACCGGCGATCTTGTCGATCTTGGAGCCGGCCCACGGATGCACGAGTTCATCCACCGCGCGGCGAAAGGCGCGTGCATTGCCCAGAAGCGTCGTGATGTCCCGGAACTGGATGCCCGGCTTGGGATAATCCGGAATCGTGCGGATCGCGGAGAGAAGGGTTTCTTCGAGAGTATGTTTCACAAGCCGGTTCCCTGTTGCCGATCATTCTTGGCCCGCCGAACGGCAAAAGAAAAGGGCGGCTTGTAGCCGCCCTTGACCTTTGATGTGGCTTTTCGGTCAGTGGTCGACGTTCGACCACACCTTGCGCTTGGTGAGATAGACCAGCCCGCCGAACAGGACGAGGAAGATCATCACGTTGAAGCCCATGCGCTTGCGCTCTTCCATGTGCGGCTCGGCCGCCCACATCAGGAACGCGGTGATATCGCGCGAATACTGGTCGAGTGTTTCCGGAGAGCCGTCTTCGTAAGTGACCTGGCCGTCTGCAAGCGGAGGCGGCATGGAAAGCGCCGAACTGGCGATGAAATGCGGGTTGTAATAGGTGCCCGGCTGCAGCTCCACACCTTCGGGCGCATCCTCGTAGCCGGTCAGCAGCGCATAGACATAGTCCGGGCCACCCTCGGCATACTGGGTGAAGATGTCGAAGACGAAGGTCGGAAAACCGCGCGTCACGGCACGCGCCTTGGCCATCAGCGACAGGTCGGGTGGAGCCGCGCCGTTGTTGGAGGCGGCCGCCGCTTCGGCATTGGCAAAAGGCGACGGGAAGTGGTCGGACGGGATCGCCGGACGCATGAACATGTCGCCGGCGGCGTCGGGGCCGTCCTGGACCTCGTATTCGGCGGCCAGAGCGCTCACTTGCGCTTCCGAATAGCCGAGATCTTCAAGCGTGCGGAACGCTACGCGCTCCAGTCCGTGGCAAGCCGCGCAGGATTCCCGATAGACCTTCAGACCGCGCTGGAGCTGGCCCTTATCGTAGGTGCCGAACGGACCCGCGAAGGACCAGTCCTGCTCCACCGGCTTGATCAGCGGATAGTGCGGCGTACCGCCCTCTTCCTCTGCCGCCAGGGCAGCCCCGGCCGTGCCGAGAGCGATGCCGAGCGCCGCGAGTCCCTTGATGAAAGAATTCATGTCGAAGTCCTTGTCTGCCTGAAGCCGCTCAGCCTTTGGTTTCCGGGGACGCCGTCGCGCCGGCGGGCTGCGCGCTGGCCGCGCCTTTGTTCTTCTCCAGCACCGCTTCGGTGATCGAGTTGGGCAGACGCCGCGGCGTCTCGATCAGGCCCAGCAGCGGCATGATGACCAGGAAGAAGGCGAAGTAGAACAGCGTGGAGACCTGCATGGCAGGAATGTACCAGCCTTCCGCCGGCTTGGAGCCGAGCCAGCCCAGGAAGATTGCGTTGGCGGCGAAGAGCCAGAAGAACAGCTTGTACCACGGCCGGTAGACCGCCGAACGAACCTTGGAAGTGTCGAGCCACGGCACGAAGAACAGCACCGCGATCGCGCCGAACATGGCAAGCACGCCGCCCAGCTTGGAGTCGATGGGACCGATGTTGAAGGTGATAGCGCGCAGGATCGCGTAGAAGGGCAGGAAGTACCATTCGGGCACGATGTGCGACGGCGTCACCAGCGAGTTGGCCGGAATGTAGTTGTCGGCATGGCCCATATAGTTGGGGATGTAGAAGACGAAATAGGCGAACACCGCCAGGAAGACGACCATGGCGAAGCCGTCCTTGATCGTCGCATAGGGGGTGAACGGCACGGTGTCCGTCTTGTGCTTGACCTCGATGCCGGTCGGGTTGGTCTGGCCGGTGATGTGGAACGCCCAGATGTGCAGCACCACGACGCCTGCAATCATGAACGGCAGCAGATAGTGCAGCGAGAAGAAGCGGTTCAGCGTCGGGTTGTCGACCGCAAAGCCGCCCAGCAGCAACTGCTGAATCCACTCCCCGACCAGCGGTATGGCGGTGAAGAAGCCGGTGATGACCGTCGCGCCCCAGAATGACATCTGGCCCCACGGCAGCACATAGCCCATGAAGGCGGTTGCCATCATCAGCAGGTAGATGATGACGCCGAGTATCCAGATGATCTCGCGGGGAGCCTTGTAGGAGCCGTAATAGAGGCCGCGGAAGATGTGAACGTACACCGCGATGAAGAACATCGACGCGCCGTTGGCGTGAAGATAGCGGAGCAGCCAGCCCGAATTCACGTCGCGCATGATCTTCTCGACCGAATCGAAGGCGAGTTCGGTCGAAGCGGCGTAGTGCATCGCCAGCACGATGCCGGTGACGATCTGAACCGCCAGCATCAGCGCCAGGATGCCACCGAAGGTGTAGGCATAGTTCAGGTTGCGCGGCACCGGATATGCAATGAAGGAATCGTGCACCAGCCTGGGTATCGGCAGGCGCGAGTCGAACCAGCGTCCGATGCCGGTCGTGGGCGAATAGGTCGAGTGTCCACCGCTCATGGTCTAATGCTCTCTCTCTTCCCTCAGCCGATCCTGATGACCGTATCGGAGGTGAATTCGAAATTCGGGACGGGAAGGTTCTCCGGCGCCGGGCCGGTGCGGATGCGGCCGGCTGTATCGTAGTGCGAACCGTGGCAGGGGCAGAACCAGCCACCGAAATCGCCAGCCTGGCCGAGCGGCACGCAACCCAGATGGGTGCAAACGCCAACCATCACGAGCCAGTTCTCCTTGCCTTCGCCTGCCGACCGGTCAGCGTCGGTGGCCGGCGCATCGGCAGACAGATTGGCGTTACGCGCGACCGGATCCTTGAGGTCCTCGAGAGGAACTGCCTTGGCCTCTTCGATCTCCCTTTCCGTGCGATTGCGGATGAAGACCGGCTGGCCGCGCCACTTCACCGTCAACGACATTCCGGGCTCGACAGCCGAGACGTCGACGTCGACGGTGGCGAGTGCCAGTGTCGAGGCATCGGGGCGCATCTGGTCGATGAACGGCCATACGGCCGCGCCGGCCCCAACCACGCCTGCCATGCCGGTGGCGATGTAAAGAAAATCGCGGCGGTTATGATCGGTCGCTTCGTTCGCGCTCACGGGCACAGGGTCCTTTCGCCTCATTGTCGCCGGAAGAAACCCGCATGACCTTTTCGGTCATCCCGCTCACCACCTCGTCATATGCACTGGCGGCTGGCGACGGCTGGCGGATTCCCCCTGCATTTGGCGATGGTTTCTATGCGCGCCTTCCGCGATTGTCCAGTATCACGAGCGCGCGGGGGCAGATTGTCGCGGGGCGTGTGGACGCAGGCGGCAACACCAGCTTATGCAAGGCGCCGTGTTGCGGCGGAAGAGAACCAGGGGAGGTTTCATGCACAGTATTATCGACCGGTCCGAATGGGCTGAGGAACCGGACAAGTGGCTTGGCGAGGTCCAGCTTGGCGCGCATGGCGGCAATCTCTGCCTCATCTTCAACCTGATGTCGCCGGGTCAGGGGCCGCGACTACACAAGCATCCCTACCCCGAAACCTTCATCATCCGCGCCGGCCGGGCGCTGTTCACCGTTGGGGATCAGACGGTCGAGGCAGGGCCGGGAAAGATTGTGGTGGTGCCGGCGGACACGCCCCACAAATTCATCAATCCAGGCCCCGATGTGCTCGAGACCATCGACATCCACGAACGCGGAAACTTCATCACCGAGTGGCTGGAGTAACAGCGCTCAGGACGCGCCCAGCCTTGCAAGCACCTCGCGCGGAATCTGGTACTCGCGGATCGCGTCGTGGTGCCGCCGCAATCCGCACAGCTCACGCTGGATGAAGTAGGCGTAGACCGCCTCGGCCGCATCCTTCAGCAAAGCAATGCGCGTGGGCGATGCCTGCTCCGCTTCTGCGAGCTGGTGCAGAGCGCGCTTGACCCTGTCTCCGGCGCGCCCGAGCGAAGCCGCCTTCTCCGCCGCGATCTCGTGATCCAGCGGATTGGCGCCATCGCCAACCTGCCCACCCCCGCCGGAAAGCGCGGAGGCCGTATAGCGCGATGGCGGTCGCAGCGACAAACGATCACTCCGCGGCAAGGCTTGAAGCGAGGAAACCGCCGGACTGGCGTTTCCAGAGCTGGGCGTAGAGCCCGTCGCGGGCGATCAGCTCGTCATGTGTGCCCTGCTCCACGATCCTGCCCTCGTCGATGACCACGAGCCGGTCGAGCGCCGCAATGGTCGAAAGCCGATGTGCGACCGCGACCACAGTCTTGCCTTCCATCAACCGATAAAGATTCTCCTGGATCGCAGCCTCGATTTCCGAATCGAGAGCCGAGGTCGCCTCGTCCAGGATCAGGATCGGCGCGTCTTTGAGCATCATCCGGGCAATCGCGATTCGCTGCCGCTGGCCACCGGACAGCTTGACGCCGCGTTCGCCGACATGGGCGTCGTAGCCCGTGCGGCCCTTCGGATCGCTGACGCCGACGATGAAGTCGTGCGCCGCGGCACGCTTCGCAGCCTCGACGATCTCGGCATCGCTCGCGCCGGGCTTGCCGTAGGCGATGTTGTCGCGGATGGAGCGGTGCATCAGCAGCGGATCCTGCGCCACCACGCCGAACTGCGCACGCAGCGAAGCCTGCGTCACCGAGCGGATGTCCGTACCGTCGAGCAGGATGCGCCCACCTTCCACGTCGAACAGGCGGAGCGCAAGGTTGACGATCGTCGTCTTTCCGGCGCCGGACGGACCCACCAGCGCCACCCGCTCACCCGGCTTCACATGCAGGTCGAGATGTTCGATGACACCGGCATCTTTTCCCTTACTATCCTTGCCGTAGTTGAAGGTGACGTCTTCGAATTTGAGGTCACCGCCAACGCGCGACATCACCGCAGCATCGGGTGCGTCGCGCAGCTCGGGCCGCACCGAGATCGTGCCGGTGGCGTCCTGCACGGTGGCGAACGAGCGGATCAGCCCGTTGATGTTGAACATCATGTAGCCGGACATCTGGTTGAGCCGGAAGACCAGCCCCATCGCGGCGGCAATCTCGCCCGTTGTGGCGCTGCCCGCCATCCAGCCGCGCAGCGCGAGAATGAACACGGCCGCCATCATGAACCCGTTGAGGATCGCAACCGCCGAGCGCACACTGGTGATGGCGCGGGTCAGGCGTTTCACCGCTCCCAGATAGCGGTCCATGCCGTCGCGCACGTAGTCGTTCTCGCGATGGCCGCTGTCGAACAGCTTGACCGCCATGATGTTGGTGAAAGCATCGACAAGGCGCCCGTTCAGGATGGAGCGCTCGTCGGCGGTCCTGCGGCCGGCCGCCCGCAGCGGCGGCAGCAGCCACCACGCAGTTGCGCAATAGGCGACGAGCCAGACGGCAAGCACCAGCCCCATCGCCGGATCGAGCAGCACTAGAATGGTGCCCGCCAGCACGAGGAACGACAGGAAGCTCCACATCGTCTGCAACGAGGAGACGATGAAATCGCCGGTCGCCTCACCGCCCTGCAATATCTTTGTGGCGATGCGGCCGGCGAAATCGTTCTGGTAGAAGGAATAGGGCTGCTCGATCACGCGGCGGAACGACTGCCAGCGCACGAGCTGGTAGAACGACGGCACGATTACCTGCTGCTCGACGATCGCATTGGCGACCATCACCGCCGCACGCACGACCAGCACCAGCACCAGAAAAGCCGCGATCTCCCACCAGTGGTCGGCGAGAAGCCGCGCCGGCGAGGAGGTTTCCAGCAGATCGATCAGCCATCCCAGCGACCAGTAGAGTGCGGCATCCACCGCGCCCGACAGACCGCCCACGATGAGTAGAAGGACGAACGGCCCCTTCGCCTGGCGCGCGAAGAACAGGATGAACTGCCACGCATCGCGCGGCAGCACGTCCCGTTCCGTATCCGCGAAGGGCTCGATGACGCCCTCCGCCTTGCGCCAGATGCGCTCGGCGAAGCCGTCATCCTTGCGTTCGTCCACCTGGCTCATTCGGCCGCGATTTCCTTCTCCGGCCCCGTGGCCGGTTCGTCATGCAGCAGGAATCCGCCCGACTGCCTCTGCCATAACTGGGCATAAAGCCCCTCCTTGGCAATCAGCTCCTCGTGCGTTCCTTCCTCTATGATGCGGCCCCGGTCCATCACGACCAGCCTGTCCATCGCCGCGATGGTGGAGAGCCGGTGAGCGATGGCGATCACCGTCTTGCCCTCCATCAGGCGATAGAGATTCTCCTGGATCGCGGCTTCGACTTCCGAATCGAGCGCGGAGGTCGCCTCATCGAGGATCAGGATCGGCGCGTCCTTGAGCATCACGCGTGCGATCGCGATGCGCTGCCGCTGGCCGCCCGACAGCTTGACGCCGCGTTCGCCGACATGGGCGTCGAGGCCCGTGCGGCCCTTCGGATCGCTGAGCCCGCCGATGAACTCCAGAGCCTCGGCGCGGCGCGCGGCCTCGACCACCATCTCCTCGGTCGCATCGGGACGACCGTAGAGGATGTTGTCGCGAACCGAGCGGTGCAGCAGTGACGTATCCTGCGTGACGACGCCGATATGGGCGCGCAGGCTGTCCTGCTGGACTGCGGCGATGTTCTGGCCGTCGATCGTCACCTTGCCGCCCTCGATGTCGTAGAAACGCAGCAGGATGTTGACCAGCGTCGACTTGCCGGCGCCCGAACGGCCAACGATGCCGACCTTCTCGCCAGGCCGAATGTTAAGCGAAAGATCCTCGATCACGCCCTTCTGCTTGCCGTAGTGGAAGCGGACATGATCGAACCCGATCTCGCCCTTCTGGACGACGATCTCGTTGGCGCCGGGCCGGTCGTCGACCAGGCGCGGCAGCGAGATCGAACGGATGCCGTCCTGAACCGCACCGATGTTCTCGAACAGGCCCGAAACCTCCCACATGATCCACTGCGACATGCCCCACAAGCGCAGCACGAGGCCGAGCGCCACGGCGACCGCGCCGATCGACACCGCCTGCCCCAGCCACAGCCAGATCGAAATCGCGGCCACGGCCGCCAGAAGCAGCGAGTTGAGGAAATAGAGGATGCCGTAGAGGCTCGTCACCAGCCGCATCATCCGATGGACGGTTTCGAGGAAGTCGCTCATGCCTTCACGTGCGAACGCCGCCTCGCGCCTTGCATGGCTGAAGAGCTTCACCGTCTGGATGTTGGCATAGCTGTCGACCACGCGGCCGGTCATGATCGCGCGGGCATCCGCCTGCTCCTCGGACACCTTGCCGAGGCGGGGCACGTAGTAGCGCAAGAGCCCGACATAGGCGACGAGCCAGACGGCCAGCGGCAATGCGAGCCGCCAGTCGGCGGAGCCAACCAGGAACAACACGCCGATGAAATAGACGATGACGTAATTCAGAACGTCGATCAGCTTGATCACGCATTCGCGCACGGCAAGCGCCGTCTGCATCAGCTTGGTGGCGATGCGCCCGGCAAACTCGTCCTGATAGAACGTCATCGACTGCTTCAGCAGATAGCGGTGCACCTGCCAGCGAATCCGCATCGGGAAATTGCCGAACAGCGACTGGTGGTTGAGCCACGAGTTGACCAGCACCGTGAACGGCAGCGCCACCAGCACGACGAAGGCCATGCCGGCGAGCTTCCAGCCCTCCGTCTGCAGGAAGGTTTCGCGGTTCTGCGCAGAAAGCCAGTCGACGATGTTGCCGAGGAAGCCGAACATCCACACCTCGGTCAGCGCGATGATCGAGGTGAGGATCGCCGAGATGACGATCAGCGGCCAGGAACCCTTGGTGTAGTGGACGCAGAAGGCGACGAGCGTCTTCGGCGGTTCCACCGGCTCTTCCGGCGGGAACGGGTTCAGGAGGGATTCGAAAAAGCGGTACATGATGAAATCTTCTCTGTGCTCAATTCTATTTGTGCCCGCTGCGCGGGCCAATATGTGCTGCGCGTGGCGTGCCCTTGTTCGAAAATGCCGGTTTCCCGGCTTTCGCGTTCGGCGCAGGCTCCCGCTCTCTCCTGTGTGCGAAGCAGGAAGATGGCCCCCGACAGCCCCGCCGCCAAGCGCGCGCTCGAAAGCTGCTGACAACCGGGTGTCAGCAACGGGCAACGGGTCCGTCCTTATCGATGGGAGCGCTATCGCGGAGTGTTTCGGATCACCGTGTTTTCCGGCGTTCATGGTGCGTTTCCTCTTATGGGACTGACAGGCTGACGGCGCTAGGCCGCCAGCCTCTCGTGGTCTTTTTGCTGTGCCGGCGCCCAGTCGCTTCCAAGCTGGTCGGAGGCATTTTCCGCTGCTGGATCACCGGCCGGGTCGGAGCGGCGGAAGCGGGCGAACAGCCGCGCGAGCAGCGACGGGCGCGAAGGCGCGCGGAACTCCGGCACATCGGGCAGCAGGCCGCGATGCGGCCGCTGACGCGGCGCCGGAGCCCCCGGCCCCAGCACGAGCAGCGCCCAGGCATATTGCCGGGCATCATGGATGGAGTGCGGCCCCGAACGGGCGCGCGGATACAGGGTACGCATGGCGAAAATCCTCAAGGATCGGAACTGGCGATCCGGCGGAAGTCGCGTCGATGCTGGCTAATCAGGGAAAAAGCGTCGAACCGAATCCGCCGTCAGGCGATAAGCCCACGGATGGGGCGAATGGCGTCTATGAGCATCATGCAATCCATTTGACTCCCCCCTCGGTTCGAGTTGACGATGACAGCCCTATAGACCCGTTCCTCGCGACTGGCTAGTTCGAAGCTGACGCTACGGAGCCGCGCCGGAGCGACTGTTGCATTCCAGCTACTATTTAGAAGACCACGATATTGCCTTCCCCTGCCCAGCACGACCTGCACATCGCGCTCTATCAGCCCGACATTCCCGGCAATGCCGGCGCCATCCTGCGGATGGCCGCATGCCTGGACCTCGCCGTCGACATCATCGAGCCGGCCGGCTTCGACATGTCGGACAGGGCGCTGAAACGGGCCGGCATGGACTATCTGGAGATGGCCGCCCTGACCCGTCACGTTTCCTGGGAAAGTTTCTCGGCGTGGCGGACCGGGCAAAGCCGCCGGCTGGTGCTTTTCAGCACGAAGGCTGCCGCCCCCTACACCGGCTTTGCCTTCGCACCCCGCGACATTCTGCTCTTCGGGCGCGAATCGGCCGGGGTGCCAGACCAAGTGCACGATGCTGCCGACACGCGGCTGACGATCCCGATGCGTACCGGCGCCCGTAGCCTCAACCTCGCGCTTTCGGTGGCCATGGCTGCCGGCGAAGCGATCCGCCAGACGCGCTGACCGCGTCGGCAAGGGTGCATTGTCAGAAGCAGTTCGGGTCATCGATTCATCCTTCTCCATCCATCGAAGGATGACTTCATACAACCTCAACAATAGTTTAGGTCAAGCGCGTCCCGGCATTTTTTGCTCAGCGGCCAAGTCCCATCCGGGCGAGCAACCGGTCGCGCTTTACGAACTGGTGATAGAACGCTGCAGCCACATGCAGCAGGACCAACGCGATCAGCAATGTGCCGCCGATACCGTGCGGCGCGCGCGGCGGATAGGCATGGAAATCCGGCAACGGTGCCTGAGATGCGCCTGCCAGAATGTCGCCGGCGCCGGAAAGCAGCACCATGCCGATACCGCTCGCGCCCATGCCGATGATGACGACATAGAAGAGCCCGTGGACGATATGAGCTGCCCGCGCCTGCCAAAGCGGCGCGCCAATCGGATCCGACGGCTTCCTGTCCGCAAGCCACCACCAGAACAGCCTGAGCAATGTGAGCGCCAGCACCGAGACCCCCATCACCGCATGGATACGCAAGAGCGCCAGCTTCGCCGCCGGATCGCTCATATCCGCGGCCCGCAGGCCCGACACCAGCATGCCGATCAAGGCCACGGCCGTGACCCAGTGCATAGCCACCGCAACGGCACCATAGCGGTAAGTGCTGCTTTTCCAGCGCATGACCTGTCTCCTTGCCAGCTCGCCTGTCCGCTGATTATATAGCATGCAATGTATATAGATAGCAAGCTATGCAAAAACGATTCGAGAGAACCAGATCATCCGGCTACATGACCAACTGGGCGGCACGCCTCTTTGCCCGGGCCATAGACCGCAGGGTGAAAGAGTTCGGCGTCTCCTCGGGCCAGATGCCGGTCTTCTTTGCGCTGGGCGACGGCGCAGCGCTCAGCCAGAAGGCGCTCGCCGCCATTGCATCCATTGAGCAACCGACGATGGCGGCCACGCTCTCCCGCATGGAGCGCGACGGGATGATCGAGCGCCGGCCCGACCCAAGGGACGGACGCAGCCAGTTGGTGGCGTTGACGCCGGAGGCGATGGAAAAGGCGCTTAAGGTCAAGGAGGCGGGAATGTCGGTCAACGCGGTCGCGCTTGCCGACCTGACAGAGGCCGAGCGCGAGCAGTTTCTGGAGCTGCTCGGCAAGGTCATCACCTCGCTGGAAAAGATGCTCGAAGACTAATTAGGGCCGGTCAGTCGGCCGTCGGCAGCCTGCGGATAGTGAATTCGATCACGTCGTCGGGGCGCTCGCACCAGCTCTCGATTTCAGTCCAGTAGGCCTGCTTCGGCCAGCGGTCGAACCATTCGCGCGCCTTGTCGCGCGCGGCCTGGCGCGGCAGCATGAAGGTCTCGCGGATAAATCCGTCCCGCACCTTGCGGCCGGTCTCGGCGCGGCGCCTGTCGAGGCTGCGCTTGAGACTGTCGAGCGGCGGTCTTGCGGGAACGCGCACCGGTATCTCCCGGAAATTCCTTGACCCTCACCGGCAACAGATTAGGGATCGCCGCGAGACTTTACGAGTCCTTTTGATTGGCTCCGCTTTGCCGCACCGGCCGGGGCCCTATGGAGACATGAATGCAGCGTCCAGAGTTGCCGGCAGGCCTGCCGGACGGAATCGAGGAGAAGAAGGCAGCCGCGAAGGCCTGGTTCGAGGAACTGCGCGACCGCATCTGCGACACCTTCGAAAAGATCGAGGACGACCTTACCGGGCCTCAGTCGGGCTGGTCCCCCGGCCGCTTCGAGCGCACGCCGTGGGAGCGCGACGGCGGCAAGGGTGGCGGCGGCGTGATGTCGATGATGTATGGCCGCGTCTTCGAGAAGGTCGGCGTGCATGTCTCCACGGTCCACGGCGAATTCTCGCCCGAGTTCCGCAGCCAGATCCCGGGGGCAGAGGAAGACCCGCGCTTCTGGGCTTCGGGCATTTCGCTGATCGCGCACCCGCAGAACCCCAACGTGCCGGCGGTTCATATGAACACGCGCATGGTGGTCACAACCCGCCAGTGGTTCGGCGGCGGCGCCGACCTGACCCCCGTGCTCGACCGGCGGCGCGTCCAGGAAGACCCGGATACGGTGGCCTTTCACAAGTCGATGAAATTCATCTGCGACAAGCATGCCGCAGTCGCGGACCATCAGAAATTCAAGGCATGGTGCGACGAGTATTTCTTTCTGCCTCATCGAAACGAGGCGCGCGGCGTTGGCGGCATCTTCTACGATTGGCTGAAAAGCCCGGAAGACAAGGGCGGCTGGGATGCCGATTTCCGCTTCACGCAGGATGTCGGCCGCACCTTCCAGATCGTCTACAACCACATCGTCCGGCGCAATTTCAACGACAACTGGACCGAGGCCGACCGCGAGGAGCAACTCATACGGCGCGGCCGCTATGTCGAGTTCAACCTGCTCTATGATCGCGGCACAATCTTCGGCCTCAAGACCGGCGGCAATGTCGACTCGATCCTGTCGAGCCTGCCGCCGGAAGTGAAGTGGCCGTAAGGCTCTTCAGGCGCAACCGCCTTCAACCAGCCTCCGTGGCAGCGCTGCGTGTCCGATCGGCAGGTCGCCGAGTTCGGCCTGGCTCATGCCCCTGAGCGCGGGATGAGCAAGAGGGTCCATCCGCCACTGTTCGGTCTCGGAGAGGTCGCAGCGATGCAGGACCCGACTGGCAACGTTAAAGAGAAACTGGAGCATTTGAGCCTCCTGTGAACCTGATCTGGCGTCACCGTCGCATGGATAGCCAATGCCTTCTATGGAGTTTGCGTGCAGCTTGGTATAGATAATCTATATGAAGGAACTGAACCGGGTTCATCTCAACGGACTGCGCGCGCTGGAGGCGGTGGGGCGGCTGGGGACGCTCCAGAAGGCCGCCGAGGAACTCGGCGTTTCAGTCGGCGCCGTCAGCCAGCAGGTGCTGAAGTCGGAAGCCCAGCTTGGCCGAACGGTATTCGACCGGTCCGGACGCGGCCTTGCGCCGACGGAATTCGGCGCCGCGTTCCTCGCACGGCTGACCACCGGCTTTCTTGCCCTCGATGAGGCCGTTGCGTCGTCCCGCAGTCATGCCGAATCGATCCTCACAATCTCGGTTGCCCCGGTCTTCGCGTCGAAATGGCTCGTACCCCGGCTCAACGCCTTTTCGAGGCTCGTCCCCGACATCATCGTGCGCATCGATGCATCGACGACACTCATCAATCCGGACACGTCCGATGTCGACATCGCCATTCGTGTCGGGGACGGAACCTGGCCCGGCGTGAAGACGGACTATCTGCTGCCGCAGGAAGTGTTCCCCGTATGCGCGCCGGAACTCGCCAGGACGCTACGCGAACCCCGCGACCTGCTGCATGCCCCGATCGTACGCGATGCGCATTCGACCCTGAGCTGGAACGTGTGGCTGTCCAGATTCGGAATGGACGAAAGCCAGCTTGGCGACGGCCATTCCTTCACCGATGCGGCCCTGTGTCTCGATGCCTGCATAGCCGGACAGGGCGTCATGCTCGCCTGGCAGACGCTCGCCCACTATGCGCTGTCGGTCGGGCAGGTCGTTGCCCCCTTCCCCGAGCGCGCAACGACCGGCCTCGGCTATTATCTCGTTTCGTCCGCGACTCGCAGCGAGCCGTCCAAGGTGACCCGGTTCCGCCGCTGGATTAAGTCCGAGATCGCCAAAGACTTCGAAACAAAGCCCGCCGAACTGGCCGGAAAAACGAAAACGCCCCGCTGATGCATCGGCGCAACAGCGACCATCCAAGCATTTGAAACGACTCTGTTTTTGAAAAGCCCGAATGGGCCCAAACGTCCCTTTCAAGGCTGTTTTCGCCCGATCCGCGGCGAGGCCAGCATCTCACGCCAGATGACAGGCTGAAACAAATACGTTAGACATCATACCGGCTTGGGGAGAGGCGGACCGCTGGGGGGCGGCCGCCTTTCGGGCGCGGGCCGGCCGGCAGCGGCCGGACCCCGCCAAATCCTCTGTTTACGGTAAAGTTTCTGTAAAACTTTAAAGATCAGGATCGCGTCATGGCTCCTGCACGCACCCTCACGCTCGCCTCGATTCTGACCCTTGCGGCGACTACACTCCCCCTCCACGCAACGGACGGGGTAGTGACAACCGCCATGCTGCAACAGGCAGCCGTATCGGTCGACGAGGTCACCCGGCTTCCCGCTTTCGTGCATCGCATGTTCCGTCCGGAGAAGCCGAGCGACCGCACCATTATCATGCTGCACGGCTCGGGCGGCGACGAGACGACGCTTGCCTCGCTCGCCTCGACCATCGCGCCTGACGCGACGTTGATCGGCGTTCGCGGGAGGGTAGTGCAGGATGGCGTCAAGCGCTGGTACAAGCGCATCTCGCCGACGCAGTTCGACCAGGAGGACGTGCGCAAGGAAGCGGCGGCCTTTGTCGAATTCCTGAAGGACATGGCCGCCGAGCAGAAGCTCGACCTGTCGAAGGTCACATTCCTCGGCTATTCCAATGGCGCGAACCTGATCGCTGCCCTGACACAGCTTTATCCGGGCATCGTCCGAAGCGCGGTTCTGTTGCGCCCGATGCCGGTATTGGGCGAGACGCCAAAGGTCGACCTGTCGGATTCACGCTTCCTGACGATCGCCGGCGCGGATGACAAGCTGTATTCCCCTTTCGCGCAGGCGCTCGAAAGCCAATTGCTGAATTGCGGCGCAAGCGTCGACGCTCGCATGATCCATTCGGGTCACGCGATCGGCGAAGAAGATGCGAAGATCGCTGCCGAATGGCTGGGCAGCGCCTCGAAATAGGCGAACATTTCAGCAACCGGATACCGGCCTTCCGTGTTATCCTTTGGTACCGTGAGCAGACGGACAAGAAGGAGAAGAACGATGAAGGAATTTCATTGCGGCTCGCTCGTCCCCGGTTGCGACTGGCACACGCGACACCCGGAAGAAGCCGAGGTCATGCGCCGCGCGATCGAGCACATGCGTGAAACCCACGGCGAATCGACCATTCGCGAAACGATGGTCGAGGCAATCCGCTCGCGCATCGAGACGAAGCGCGACGCCGCCTGACTATTCATCAGCATTTCAAGACTTTGCGACGCACTTCTCGTGCGTCGCACCCGGGATTCGATAAGTTAAGTGCTGCACTGTGGGCTTAAGGCTGCCCAGCACGCGCCAGATCGATGAGCTTTTCGCGATCCAACGAGAACCCGGAGTCGATCCAAGCCTCCTCGAGTGTGCGCAGCGTCTCGCCGACACCAGGGCCCGGCTGTATGCCGAGCGCGGTCAGGTCGCTGCCCTTCACCGGGAAAGCCGGCTTTTGCCAGGTTTCGAGAAAACGCAGGAGCCTCGCGTTCCCGCCCGCCTCTATCAGCGCGCCGTCATCCTGAGCAGCCCTTGCACGGGCCGAGGCCAGCGCTAGCAAGAGCCGGTCGCGCAACCCGGCCACATCGCCGCGATAGGCGACCTTCGCCATCGCCGCTTCACTGGTGGCGTGATGCACAGGGCTGGTCCCTGCCCAGGCGCCGAGCCGCTGCACCTCGGCGTTCGACATCTTCAGGCGTTCGGCCATCGCCGACACACGCGCTTCGTCTGGCGGTATGATCGCCGCCAGCCGCAGCATGGGATCGGCCTGCCAACCAAGATCGCGTTCGGCAGCGACGAGGCCGTGGATGGCGTCGATGCCCCATTTCTCGCTTTCCGGCAGGATCGCGGTCAGAACGCCCGATTGACGCATCCACAACAGCGCGCGCGATGGATCAGGCGCGGCGAGAAGCTTCCTGAGCTCGCTCCACACCCGCTCCGCCGAAAGCCGCGTGAGGCCCTCCTTGAGCCGCGCGCAGGCGCGAATGCCGTCGGCATCCGGCCGCCCCGCGCCATACCAGGCGAAGAAACGGAAGAAGCGCAGGATGCGAAGGTAGTCCTCGCGAATCCGCGTCTCCGCGTCTCCGATGAAACGCAGCGTTCGCGTCTCCAGATCGCCAAGACCTCCGACCAGATCCACCACATCGCCCTGCGCGGTCGCGTAAAGCGCGTTGATGGTGAAATCGCGCCTTTCGGCATCGCGTTTCCAGTCGCGGCCGAAGACGACCCGGGCGCGCCGGCCATCGGTCTCCACATCGTCGCGCAGCGTCGTCACTTCATAGGCGCGTCCGTCGGCGATGACGGTGATCGTGCCATGCTCCTTGCCGGTGGGCACGGTCTTGAATCCGGCCGCCGCGGCACGACGCTCCGTTTCGTCCGGCACATTCGTCGTGGCGATGTCGATGTCCGTTGCAGGTTGCCCCAGCAGCGTATTGCGGATCGCGCCGCCGGCCACGCGCCCCTCCTCGCCATCTTCCGACAGCACGGAAAGCAACCGTTGCAGGCTTTCGTCCCGCAGCCAGCCAGCCCGGTCTGCGATCGATGCACCGCTCACGTGTAGAGCCTTTCGTAGAGCGTGCGGATGATGCCCGCGGTCACGCCCCAGATATACCGCTCGCCGAAGGGCATCGTGTAGAAGAAGCGTTCCTTGTCCTGCCACATACGGCTCTCGCGGTTGTGATTGGCGGGGTTCATCAGGAATGACAGCGGCACCTCGAAGGCGTCGTCCACCTCGTCTTCGTTGAGCGTGAGCAGGAAGCCCGGCTTCACGACCGAAAGTACCGGCGCGATGCGGAAACCGCTGCCCGACACATAATCCGGCATGCGCCCGACGACATCGATGAAATCCGTGCCGAGGCCGATTTCCTCCTCGGTTTCGCGCAATGCGGCAAATTCGGGTGTCGGGTCGGTCGGGTCGATGCGGCCGCCCGGAAAGGCCACTTGGCCGGAATGGCTGCGCAGCTTCTCGGTGCGTTTGGTCAGGATGACGCTTGCCTCGTCGCCCCGGTCGACCACCGGAATGAGCACCGCCGCATCGCGAAGCTTGGCATTCGCGAAAAGCGCCTTGAGATCCGGATTCAGGCTGTGGTCGCCATAATCGGTGTCGTGGTGCGGCGCCTGCTCGCCAGCGGCACGGCGGCGGAAATCGTCCGCCGAGAATGTCCCGATCGTCGAGGCGTCCATCGTCACGCGCTGAGCCTTTTCAGCGTGTCGGCCGGCATGATGGGGAACACCGCACCCTTTGAGCGTACGGCGAACATCGTCCGTCCATCTACGTCGATTTCCTCACCGAGTTCCGCCAGCTCGTACATCACCGGCCGCGCGACCAGCGCTTCCAGCCGCCCGCGCACCAAAAGGTAGGGCTTCAGCCCGTCGGTTCCCTCTTCGTCGACGAAGCGGAGCGGGTTGTCGGGGCCAGCCTCGACCACGTCGCCGACATTGGTGCGGAAGGTCAGCACCTGATCGCTCCCCTCCCCGCTGGCATCGACCTCCACCGCCACGAAGGGCGCATCCTCGACGCGGATACCGACTTTCTCGACGGGCGTGACGAGATAGGTTTTGCCGTCGTCATCCTTGCGCAGCACGGTCGAAAAGAGCTGCACCAGCGGCATCCGGCCGATCGGCGTGCCGAGGTAGAACCAGGTGCCGTCGCGCTTGATCTCCATGTCGAGATCGCCGCAGAAAGGCGGATTCCAGCGCTCGACCGGCGGAAGACCCTTTCCGGCCCGCGCTGCGCGCCCGATCAGCGCCTCCAGTCCGGCGGTGTCGGTGGCCTCGCCGAGGCCCGGAGCGTCATTATCTGTGCGTATAGCCATCGTCACGAAATAGTCACTGTTGTTCCGCTTGTCAGCCTTGTTGCGTGTTTTAAGTTCAACCAAGCCGCACCGCCAAGGGCGATGCCGAGTCGCAACTGACAAGGAACCGGACGCTTATGAGCGTGACGATCAAGGAACCCGCCCTCAGCGAGACCCAGATGGTTGCCCAGGCGGAGGCAGCGCTCGCAGACATTTCCAAGGTGCGCGACGCGGTCGGCAAGGTAATTTTCGGCCAGGAAAGCGTGGTTGAGCGCACGATGGTGGCCCTGCTCGCAGGCGGCCACGCGTTGCTCGTTGGCGTGCCCGGCCTGGCGAAGACCAAGCTGGTCGAGACGCTGGGCGTGGTGCTTGGCCTGGACGGCCGCCGCATCCAGTTCACCCCGGACCTGATGCCGTCCGACATCATCGGCTCGGAAGTGATGGACCAGGACGACAAGGGCACCCGGTCCTTCCGTTTCATCCGCGGACCGATCTTTGCCCAGCTTCTGATGGCCGACGAGATCAACCGCGCCTCGCCGCGCACGCAGTCGGCCCTGCTCCAGTCGATGCAGGAATACCACGTGACCGTGGCAGGCCAACGTCACGACCTGCCGGCTCCTTTCCACGTGCTCGCGACACAGAACCCGCTCGAGCAGGAAGGCACCTACCCGCTGCCGGAAGCGCAGCTCGACCGGTTCCTGATGCAGGTCGACATCCTCTACCCCGAGCTGGCGGCCGAGCGGCGCATCCTGCTGGAAACGACAGGCGTCGAGGATGCGACTGCCGAAAACGTTCTTTCGGCGACGCGTCTCCGGGAAATCCAGACGTTGATCCGGCGCATGCCGGTTCCTGAAAGCGTGGTGGAGGCGATCCTCTCGCTGGTGCGCTCCGCGCGGCCGGGACAGGGCAATGCCGAGACCGACAAGCACGTTTCCTGGGGCCCTGGCCCACGTGCCAGCCAGGCCCTCACATTGTGCGCTCGCGCTCGCGCCCTCTTCGACGGGCGGCTTGCACCGTCCATCGACGACGTGCGCGCGCTGGCTGAACCCGTGCTCCAGCACCGCATGGCGCTTACCTTCGCGGCCCGCGCCGAAGGCATGAGCGTGCGCGACGTCGTGGCCAAGCTGGCGAAAGCGGCCGGCTGATGGCACGCGTCGGCGAGGCCGCACCCCCGGTCGCGGCTCGCGACGCCCTCGCCCGCGCCCGGCTGCGCGCTTCGCTGGTGCCCGACCTGCTGGTCGAGGCCCGCCGCGTCGTCAACACTGTGATCGCCGGCTGGCACGGCCGCCGCAAGCGCGGCATCGGCGAGAATTTCTGGCAGTTCCGCCCCTATGTCGAAGGCGAGACGATGTCGCGCATCGACTGGCGGCGTTCCGCCCGCGACGACCATGTCTACGTCCGCGACAAGGAATGGGAGGCTGCTCACACCGTGTGGCTGTGGGCCGACCCCTCGCCGTCCATGCTCTACCAGTCGCGCGGTGCTTCGGTGTCCAAGGAATCGCGTGCGCTCGTCCTGATTCTTGCCTTGGCGGAGCTGCTCTCGCGCAGCGGCGAGCGCATCGCATGGCCGGGACTCAGCGATCCGTTCACGGCGCGCAACGGCGCCGAACGGCTGGCCTCCTACCTGCTTCACGCCGGCGAGTTGCCTGCGCGGCCCAATCTTTCGCAGTTGCGCCGGTTCAGCGACATCGTCGTTGCCGGCGATTTTCTCGATCCGGTCGAAGAAACGTTTAAATGGCTCGATCCGCTGGCCCAGCGTGGCGTGCGCGCGCATCTGATCGAGATCAGCGATCCGGCCGAAGAAAGCTTTCCCTATTCCGGCCGCACCGAATTCACCGATCCTGAAACCGGCCAGAAGCTGACGGCCGGCCGCGCCGAAACGCTCGCGGAGGACTACCGCCGGCTCTACACGGCGCGCCGGCAGGAACTCGCAAGCCGCTGCGCCAAGCTCGGCTGGAGCTACACGGTCAATCATACGGATCGGCTCGCCTCGGACGCGCTGGTCAAGGTTCACATGGCGATGACCGCCGATGTCGGGCATGGAGGCCGCTGATGGGTTGGCTCCCGATTTCGTTCGGCTTTCCCGCGATTCTGTTCGGGCTTCTCGCCCTGCCCGTGATCTGGTGGCTGCTGCGCCTGACGCCGCCGAAGCCGCAGACCGAGACCTTCCCGCCTCTGCGCATCCTCGCGCGCGTGATGCGCAAGGAGGAAACGCCGCACCAGAGCCCGTGGTGGCTGACGCTGCTGCGGCTTCTGATGGCGGCGCTTGTGATCTTCGCGCTCGCAGACCCGATATTCAACGCCCGCGAGGCAACGCCGGCAAGCGGTGGCGCGACAGCGATCGTGATCGACAATGGCTGGGCGAGCGCGCCCGACTGGGAGGTTCGCGTCGCCACCGCCGAGCGCCTGATCGAGGATGCCAACGATGCCGGGCAGCCGGTCGTCCTCGCCTTCACCGCCGAGCAGACCAACACGGAGATCGGCCCGTTCGATGCCGCCACGGCGCGTGAGCGGCTCGCGGCTGCCGAGCCCCGCCCGGTTCCGGTCGACCGGCCCGCAATGTTCACGCGCGTGGCGCAGGCGCTGGAGGCCGTCCCGGACGCGACCGTAGCCATGCTTTCGGATGGGCTCGCGACCGACGGCGACGAAGCCGCATTCGAAGCGCTGCTTGCAGGCAGCGCGGGCCAACTCGTCTGGATCGAACCGAACGAACTGGCCATGATCGGCGTACGCGAAAGCGACAACCTCGCCGACGCCTTCACGTTCAGCGCCGTGCGCAGCACAACCGACGCGTTGCCGCGCCAGGCGACGGCAGCCGCGTTCGACGATCGCGGCCGCCGCATCGCCGAGACGACACTGTCCTTCGGCGCTGGAGAAACCGAGGCACAGGGACAGTTCCGCGTGCCGTTCGAACTGCGCAACGACTTCGTTTCGATTGCCGTCGACGGGCAGAACCAGGCCGCGTCGGTCTATCTGCTCGATGAAAATTCCCGCCGGCGCCGCGTCGGCCTGATTTCGCAGGCCGAAGCCGACGCCGCGCAGCCGCTTCTGTCGCCGCTCTACTACATCCGCCGTGCGCTGGAGCCGTTTTCCGATCTGGTTGAGCCATCGAGCACCGACCTGAATGAGGCGATCCCGGAAATCCTCGAGCAACGCCCGGCCATGATCGTCATGGCCGATGTCGGCACGCTGCCCGATACGGCCCGCGAGCGCCTCGTCGAGTGGATGAACGAAGGCGGCACGCTCGTCCGCTTCGCGGGCTCTCGCCTCGCTGCTGCCGGCAATGACGAGGAACTGCTGCCGGTCAGGCTGCGCACCGGTGAGCGCGCGCTGGGCGGCGCCCTCTCATGGACCGAGCCGCAGCCGGTGACAGAGTTTCCGTCCACCGGGCCGTTCGCGGATCTCGCGCCACCGACCGAAGTGACCGTCTCGCGGCAGGTGTTGGCCGAGCCGACCGCCGACATCGTTGAGCGCACTTGGGCGAACCTTGCCGACGGCACGCCGCTGATAACGGGCGGGCCGCGCGGCGAAGGCACGCTGGTTCTGTTCCACGTCACGCCCGAGGCGACGTGGTCGAGCCTGCCGATCTCCGGTTCCTTTGTCGAGATTTTGCGCCGCATCGTGCAGCTTTCGCGAAACCAGGGCCGCATCGACGCATCCGGCGAGGGTGCAGCCGGCTCGCTCGCGCCCTACCGCATGATCGCCGCCGACGGCCAGCTTATGCCGCCGGGACCCGAGGCACGTCCGCTGGAGCCCGGTCAACGGCCTGCCGTCACCATCGAGAATCCGCCCGGCTTCTACGGCACCGAAGAAGGCGTGGTCGCGCACAACCTGCTGGCGCCCGATGCTACCTTCAGCCCCATCGAGCGCCCTGAGACCGGCCTGCCCGTCACCACAGCCGCCTATGCGTTCGATGAGGCGGTCGACCTCAAGGGGCCGCTGATCGCCGCCGCGCTCGCCCTGATGCTGCTCGACACGCTGGCCGTCTTCTGGATGGGCGGAATGTTCGCGCGCCGGTCAGGTCTGCGGTCGGGTCCGGCCCAGACGGCTAGCCTTGTCGTAGCAGCGCTCGCAGGCGGCCTCATATTCCTCCCGACCATTGCCGACGCGCAGGATGCCCAGCCCGACGACGAGGCAGCAATCGCCGCGATCTCGCAGACGCGCATCGCCTATGTCGTCACCGGCAACGGGTCGGTGGACGCGGTCAGCCGCGCTGGCCTGCAAGGCCTGACGCGCTATCTGGTCGAGAAGACGGCGCTCGAACCGGCCGAACCCGCCGGCGTCGACATCGAGACCGACGAACTCGCCTTCTACCCGCTGATCTACTGGCCGATCGACGAAGCTGCGGCAATGCCGTCGGAGACCGCGCTGGCGCGCGTCGACGCCTATATGCGCGAAGGCGGCACGGTGCTTTTCGACACACGCGACCAGTATTCGAACGGATTCGGTGCAAACGCCGCGAGCCCTTCCACGCGGCGGCTGCGTGACATCCTCGCAAACATGAACGTGCCACCGCTGGAGCCGGTGCCGCAGGACCACGTGCTGACCAAGACCTTCTTTATCATGCCGGATTTCCCCGGACGCTTCGCCGGTGGCCCGCTCTGGGTCGAAGCCTCGTTTGATGCGGCGAACCCCGACAACAGGCCGGTGCGCACCGGCGATGGCGTCTCGCCGATCATGATCACTGCCAACGATTTCGCTGGCGCCTGGGCGATCGACTCCTCCGGCGCACCCATGTTCCCGACCGTACCGGCCGACCCGATGCAACGGGTCTATGCCTACCGGGCCGGCGTCAACATCATGATGTACATGCTCACCGGCAACTACAAATCCGATCAGGTGCACGTGCCGATCCTTCTCGAACGGCTGGGGCAGTAACGATGACCCTTTCCGCGCCCTGCTCTTTCGCGCCAGCCGGTGATGCACAGGCGGGCACCGCATGAACTGGTCGCTCTCCTTCGAACCCCTGGTTGCCTGGAGCTGGATGGCCGCCATCCTGCTGCCGGTCGCCGTGCTTGCCGCTGTCGGCCTTGCGCTGCGCCAGCGTGGGGCGTTGCTGCGGCTTGCTGCGTTTGCGGCGCTGGCCGTCGCGCTGCTCAACCCGGTGCTGCTGGACGAGGAACGCGATCCACTGCAAAGCGTCGTCGCCCTCGTGGTCGACCGCAGCCAGAGCCAGGACATCGGCGACCGCGCGGAGACAACGGAGGCCGCCGTCGAAACGTTGCGGACGCGCCTTGCACGTTTCCCGCAATTCGACGTTCGCGTGGTCGAGGCGGGGCGCGCGAGTGCCGCCGACGACCGCACGCAAACCCGGCTTTTCGGCGCGCTAGACAACGCTTTCCGCGACGTGCCGCCATCGCGGGTGGCCGGCGCGATCATGGTCACCGACGGGCAGGTCCACGACGTTCCTGCACAGGTCGATGAATCGGGTGCGCCGCTGCACGTGCTCGTCACCGGCGACGAGGATGAATTCGACCGCCGCATCCGTTTCGAGCGCGCACCGCGCTTCGGCATCGTGGGGCGCCCGGTGGACCTGACTTACCGCGTCGTGACCACCGGCGACGAAGGTGGGCTGGTCGACGTGCGCGTGCTGGTCAACGGAGAGCTGGTTTCTGTCGAACAGGCAGTCGTCGGCCAGGAAATGCCGCTGGAGCTGATCATCCCGAATGCCGGCAAGAACATTGTCGAACTGGTCATCGACACGGCACCGGGCGAGCTCACCGACACCAACAACCGCGCCATCGCCATGCTTGACGGCATCCGCGAGAACCTGCGCGTGCTGCTCGTTTCCGGCGAACCGCATGCCGGCGAGCGCACCTGGCGGAACCTGCTCAAGTCCGACACCTCAGTCGACCTGATCCACTTCACCATCCTGCGCCCGCCGGAGAAGCAGGATGGCACCCCGATCAATGAGCTCTCGCTGATCGCCTTCCCGACGCGCGAGCTGTTCGTCGAGCGCATCAACGATTTCGACCTGATCATCTTCGACCGCTACCAGCACCGCGACGTGCTGCCGATCCTCTATTACGACTACATCGCCGAATATGTGGAAAATGGCGGCGCGCTGCTGATCGCAGCCGGCCCCGAATATGCCGGCAACCAGTCCATCGCCCGCACGCCCCTGATGTCGGCCTTGCCTGCAATGCCCACCGGCAGCGTCTTCGAGCAGGGTTTCTACCCGCGCCTCACCGACACTGGCGAGCGCCATCCGGTTACGCGCGGGCTCGAGGGTTCGGCTGCCGAGCCGCCGCAATGGAGCCGCTGGTTCCGGCAGATCGACATCCAGTCCCCCGAGGGCGAGGTCGTCATGAACGGCGCCGACGACCGGCCGCTGCTGGTGCTCAACCGGCGCGGCGAAGGGCGCGTGGGCATGCTGTTGTCCGACCAGGGCTGGCTATGGGCGCGCGGCTTCGAGGGCGGCGGCCCGCACGTATCGCTCTACCGGCGCATGGCGCACTGGCTCATGAAGGAGCCCGAGCTGGAGGAAGAGCGCCTCACCGCCTCCGGCCGCGGCATGACGCTCGACATCACCCGCCAGACCATGAGCGACGATCCGGGACCCGCGACGGTCGTCTCTCCGTCCGGCCAGTCGATCGACGTTACGCTTGAACCGTCGACGCCGGGCCAGTTCACCGGCAGCGTCGAGACCGACGAGATCGGCCTCTACCAGATCGGCAATGGCGATCTGACGACGCTTGCCCATGTCGGCCCGGTCAACGCGCCCGAATTCCAGGATACGGTGTCGACGACCGATGTGCTGCGGCCTGCTGCGGAAGCATCGGGCGGCAGTGTGCGGCGTCTGGCGGCAACGCTTGCCGGCGGCGTTTCCGTGCCCAATGTCGTGCCGGTTCGTGCAGGCGGCGAGGCTTCCGGCCGCGACTGGATCGGCCTGCGCACCACCAATGACAGCGTGTTGCGCTCGGTCAGCCGCGTGCCGCTGTTCGCGGGCTTCTTCGGCCTCGCCCTGCTGCTGATGGCGCTGGGCGCGATGTGGTATCGGGAAGGAAGGTAAGTAATCAGGTGAGTAGGGCATTAAGGCAGTACGCAGCCGGACATATTGCCCTACTGCCCTATTCCCTTATTCCACTACTCCGCCGCCTTCAGCCTCTTACGCTCGACGGGCCCGCTGGCAGCGGCAGCGCCCGCATGCCCCACCTCCCCAGCAAACCCTGCCAGCGCACCCGGCTTCAGTTGCGCCGCCAGCAGCCGCCTCGGATCGACCGGGCGCGGCATGATGAGCTGGCCGTTCGGCACCACCACATCGAAGCCGAGAGGCGCATAATACGGCGCGTCGCCGACGAGGATCACGAGACCCCAGCCATCCTTGCCTGCCGCCTCCAGCGCGATCGCGACAAGCTTCTTGCCGATGCCCAGATTCTTGTAGGTCGGCCGCACGGCCAGCGGCCCCAGCAACAGCGCCGTGGCGCCACCGGCCGCGATCGGCGTCATGCGCACCGATGCGACGACCTTGCCGTCCACGAGCCCGACGAAGGACAGGTCGCGCCGGTGCGGCCCGCCCTCGCGGATCTTGTAGGCAGCGCGCGCGAAGCGACCCGGCCCGAAGGCTTCCGCGTTGATGTCTTCGATTTCGGGGTCGTGCGCGGCAAGTTCCTGCGCGTAGGCGACGTCAAGGCTCATGGTCGTATCCGGTTTGCAAGCGTGAGAACGGTTGATGCGGCAAGCGCCGCCAACGCCCCTGGGGGCGTTCAGCCAATTCGTCGTCGCTCGAAACGGATCGTGGTCACGGCAGTCTCCTCCGCCCGGATAGTCCGGACGAAATTTCCGCTAGCACCAAAACCGGCGGTCCGCAATCGCAGATTCTCACGCGTGGTGACGAACTGTTCATCGCCCGGCGCATTTCCCGGAGGTGGGCACGTGCCTAGATTGAAAGGAACACAGCAAGGAGCAATGCAATGGGACGTCTCGTCGACGGTATCTGGAAAGACGAATGGTACGACACCGGCAGCGACGGCAAGTTCAAGCGCTCCGAGTCCCAGTTCCGTGACTGGATTACGGTCGACGGCAAGCCGGCGGAAGGTCGCGAACGAGGCTTCAAGGCCGAGCCCGGTCGCTATCACCTCTACGTTTCCTATGCCTGCCCATGGGCCCACCGCACACTTGTCTACCGCAAGCTGAAGAAGCTCGAGGACGTCATCTCCGTCGACGTCGTGCATCATTTCATGGGTGAAAACGGCTGGACCTTCGTGGAGGAAGACGGTGCCACAGGCGACACGCTCTACGGCAGCGAATTCCTGCATCAGATCTACACTCGCGCCGACCCGACATATTCCGGCCGCGTGACGGTGCCGGTGCTGTGGGACAAGAAAGAACAGACGATCGTTTCCAACGAGTCGTCCGAAATCATCCGTATGCTCAATTCAGCCTTCGACGCGTGGGGCGACGCGTCGGTCGATCTCTCGCCGGCACATCTGCGGCGGGAGATCGACGCAGTCAACGACCGCGTCTATCCGGCGATCAACAACGGCGTCTACCGCGCGGGCTTCGCCACCACGCAGGGCGCTTACGAAGAAGCTTTCGACGAACTCTTCGACGCGCTCGACGATATGGAGCAGCGTCTCGCCCGCAGCCGCTATCTGGTCGGCGACAAGACAACGGAAGCGGACTGGCGGCTTTTCACGACCCTGATCCGCTTCGACGCGGTCTATTATTCGCACTTCAAGTGCAACCTCCGGCAGATCCGCGACTATCCGAACCTGTCGAACTATCTGCGCGATCTCTATCAGGTGCCGGGTATCGCCAGCACGGTCAACATGCTGCACATCAAGGCGCATTATTATGCGAGCCATGAAACCGTGAACCCGACGCGCATCGTGCCAAAGGGCCCGGAACTCGACTTCACCGCGCCGCACGACCGCAACCGGTTCAGGAAAGCAGCCTGAGGAGCCTGCCGGCGGCTACCAGTAAGCCGCCGTTGGTTCGCCTGCGAACAGCTCCGCAATGCGCCGACGTGTCGCCGGCGTCGTTTCCTCCGGTAGAGCATCGATCGGGAAGAAGCCCGCTTCGGCGACTTCGGCATCCGGCTTTTTCGGCGCCGTCTGCCGATAATCCGTAATGAGATACACCGCGACATGATCGCGCCGGCTCGATTGTCTGTTGAAGTGAAGAGACTTCAGAACGGGCATCGAGAGCAGCTCGATATTGGCTTCTTCCACCAGTTCGCGCCCCAGCGATTCAAGCGCCGTCTCTCCGGCCTCCACGCCCCCGCCGGGAAAATGCCAGCCCGGTACATAGGTGTGGCGCACGAGAAAAACGGCATTGTTGCCAGCGTCATGGATGACCCCGCGTACCCCGAACGTCATCGGTCGGCGCAGCAGGAACCAGGTGTGAAAAAGCCGCCCACGCAAGCGTGCCCAAAAACGCTGGCGCATGAATGGAGGTTCGGCGTCACTCACCGGCAAGCCTCCGAGATATTTGGAGACAGGTGCGGCATCCCGGCGCGGCAGATCCGCTTTTCGCCGAAATGCGGTTCCCACCCTTCGCGCTCATGCTCTAAAGAATAAAGATGTTCAGGCTTGCACATCTTTCCGACATCCATCTCGGCCCCCTGCCCGACCTAGCCTATCGCGACCTCGTCTCCAAGCGGATAACGGGCTACATCAACTGGCGCCGCCATCGGCGCTCCAACCTGCACGAAGGCATCATCGACGCCATTGTCGCCGACCTCAAGGCTGCGGAACCCGACCACATCGCCGTCTCGGGAGACCTTATGAACCTCGCCCTGAGTGGCGAGGTCGAGCTCTCCCGCCTCTGGCTCGAGGCGCTGGGCGCGCCTGACAAGGTGTCGGTTGTGCCCGGCAACCACGACGCCTACGTGCCCGGCGCGCTCGACAAGGCCTGCGCTGCCTGGGGTCCGTGGATGCATGGCGATGGCATGGAGGAGCCGGCCCGGCGCGGCGCGTTCCCTTTCATGCGCGTACGTGGAACTGTCGCCGTGATCGGCGTCTCGTCGGCACGCGCGACCGCGCCGTTCATGGCAAGCGGCTTCTTCGGCGACGGCCAGGCGGAACGGCTGGCGCGACTGCTCGACGAGGCCGACGCCCAAGGCTTGTGCCGTGTCATCATCATCCATCATCCGCCGGTGCGCGGCGCAGACCCCGCTCACAAACGCCTGCTCGGCATCGGCCGCTTCCAGAAGGTGATGCGCAAGCATGGGGCGGAGCTCGTGCTGCACGGCCATACGCACCTGCCAACCACGCACCGCATCGAGGGGCACAAGCGCGACATTCCTGTCGTGGGCGTTGCCGCCGCCGGCCAGGCACCCAAGGGCAAGCGTCCGCCCGGACAGTACAATCTGTTCGAGATCGGAGGCGATGCCGGAGCGTGGCGCATAGCACTGACGCGCAGGGGCCTTTCGGAGGACGGTACGAAGGTTCAGACAATCAAGACCGAGTTGCTGGCGGAGTAGCGCGCTCCCCGCATCCAAAGTCAGAAAGATCGCCCCAGCATATCCGCAACCTGTGGCCACGACAGCATCAGGATCACCGCCACGCCGACCAGCCCGCCGAGCAGGATGATACCGAGGCCGCGCAGGACGGACGAGCCCTTCTTTTCCTTGTCATTGTCCTGAGACACATAGAGGCGCGGGTCGAGCAGGGTCACCTCGCCTTCCAGCATCCGCCGTCGCTCGATGACACGTTCGGCGATGTAGCGCGTAACCTGGTCCGCGACCTTCTTGATATCGCTTGACTCGGCAAGCACCACACGGCCCAGCCGCGTATCGCGCAGGAACCGGTAAGTGCGACGGTCACGCCCCATCGTCACATGGGCGACGGAATCGATCCACAGGCGCGGCTGTGCGCCGGCGGAGATGGCGAAGTCGAAGCGTTCGTCATCCTCGTCCACATCGGCGAAAACGGGTTTCAAATCGTCGGCCAGCAGTTCCAGCCGCGTGCGCTGCGCCTCACGAATGTCGACGACGACATCGTCACGGTCGGCGACCGCGTTCTTCACGTCGCGGATCGCCTCGGCAAGGCGGCTGCCCGACTGCCGATCGGCATTCATGTCCTCGACTGGCTCGCTCATCGGCCGGCCTCCAATGCTTGGTTAAGCAATCGTTAACACAGACAGTCGGCGAAATCACGGCGCAACCGATTTTGCGCACCGCTATCGCAGGCTTAAGTGGCCTCAGTCGCGGAGCCCGGCCGTACGACGGATTATTGCCAGCATCTCGTCGGGTGCTTCGTCGGGCAGCATATGGCCGATATCCGGGAATATATGAACCGCGAACCGCCATGGCAGGCCCTGCGCATGGCGCGCAGGCAGCACGTTGTCGAGCCCGCCCCAGACGACGCTGACCGGCATGCGAAGCGCTTCCAGCCGTTCCTTCGGAAGCAATCCCTGCCGGCCGTCCCGCACCAGTCCGGCCGCGATGGCGATCAGCTTCTCGCCGGCACCGGGTGCTGCGCGTGCGGCGAGCGTGTCGGCGATAACCGTATCGGAAACGGGCGACATCCAACCGTACATCGCCTCCATGCAGGGGCGCAGCTCAGCTTCGTCTCGTGCGGCCGCATAACGAGTCAGCAGGCGGTGATTGATCTCAGGTCCGAAACCGCCCGGCGATAGCAATGTCAGCGAGGCGACCCGCGCAGGCTCCAGGATGCCCGTCAGTGCTGCAACCGCACCGCCCATCGAGTGGCCGACGAGATGAACCCGCTCCAGTCCGCGTGTGGCAAAATCCTCGAGCAGCGCCTGCGCCGCGACTTTTGCCGATCCGGCTTCGGGATAGGCAAGCGAAGCACCATGGCCCGGCAGGTCATAGGCAAGGGTGGCCGCACCGTCCGCAAGACGCTCCTGAACAGGCGTCCACGCCGCGTGGCTGCCGCCGAAGCCGTGCAGCAACGCGATCGTTTCACTGCCGCTGCCCAGTTCCCGCGCGAAAAGCGCCATGCTCCACCTCCCGGAATCAACAATTAAAGGAAGCGGACGTTTCCATGAACGCGGGTTCGGGTAAAGGTATCGTAGGCCAGCTTAGCTTGCGCCCATCAAACCGGCTGCCCTGAGCGTCTCGACCAACCGGTTTGTCAGGCTTTCCGGATAGTTGCCCTTGCGGAAAAATGCCTCGGGATTGGCCGCGAATGCGGAATTGCCGGCGCGAAGCCGGCCCAGGAGTGCGTCCACTTTCTCCCTGTCGCCGAGTTCGTAGGCAACCACGAGCCGCGCCGCGAGGTAGTGGGCTCGGTCGCTCGACGCCAGCGGGCTGACCGCGCTGGAGGCGGCTTCCATCTCGCCAAGCATGAAGCGCCCCAGGAACAGACCATAATCCCACCAGGTCGGATGCGCGCTGGCTGCCATCACCGCGCGATGCAGGATGGGCGTGCCGGCGGCATAATCGCCCGCGAAGATCTGGGCGTAGCCGTAGGATGCGGCCATGCTGAGATCGAACTCGTTCAGTGCGTAGGCTTTGTGAACCCAACGCATTGCCTCGGACAGGTTGGCGGTACGTGACAGCACATAGCCCATCGCCCTGTGGGCCGACGGGCTGCTGGGCGCGAGCTGTACGGCGCGGCGCGCGTAGTCGAGCGCCTGCTGCTCCGATGCCTGTTCGGGATAGTCATATCGATTGACGATGCTCTGCATGTGCAACGCCGCCAGTTCCGCATAGATCAGGGCGGACGAAACCCGCGCGTTCCTGAGATCTTCGAAACACTCGTAGGCGGTGCGATGGGCATCGGCCTGCTGGTCGCGGTAGAAGGCCTCGTTGAGCGCCAGGCATCGCGCCAGCGGTGTTTCGGCCCGGTTCTCCGCCAGATCGGCATACAACACACCGGATACGGAGGCGACCGTCGTCAGCAGGTCGGCGACGATATCCTCGATTGCCCGCTGATCGCGATCGGCAATTGCAAGATTGCGCGACAAGACCACCTTGCCGTTGGAGACGTTTTGCAGTTCGACATGCACCTCACCCGGCGTCGAGGCGTGCCCGATCAGAAACAGGAAGTCGGTCCGGCGGACCTTGCCGCTCTCACCCGGCTGCATCGGCGGCGCGATGACATGCACCGTATCGAAACCACTGAGACCCCGCCGCACCGCCGCGGCAATCCTCTCCCCGCCGTAGTCGCCCGCTTCAACGCTCATGTAGACCGACGGCAAAAGGTCGCCTGGCACGGAACCCGTCGTATCGCTAAACCCGAACGGTGCGGCGGCGCGCTGGACGCCTTGAACGTCCGCACTCCCTGGCGATGGAGGTGCGAAACTGCGGTAGCCAACCACGCCGCCCAGAACCGCGAGCAGAAGAAGACCGATCGCGAGAAACGGCAAGGCTCGCCGGTTGGCCGTCTTGCCGACATCGTTCTGTTCGGGTGTCGCCGCACTTGCCACGCAGGCTACGGTGGGGTCCGCTACATGATATTCCGGCACGTAGCTGCCACGCGGCACCGATATACGCAGCGGGTCTGCAGCCCCGTCGACTTCGTAATACTGTTGCAGTAGATCCCGCAGTCGCCCCGCCTGCACCCGAACCACGGTGTCCGTCGCCGGATCGAACTGGTCGTCCTTGTGGAAGACGTCGACCCCGATCGAGAACCCCTTGAGGCGATCCGCGTTGCCGGCGACATCCTGTTCGACCAAATAACGCAGGAGATCGCGCGCGCGCTCCGACCTGGCGAACACGTCGCTCGCAAGAATACGCTCCAGCGCGTCGAGAACCTGATCGGCGGGGGGCATGATACGCCGCAAGCTTCGGCCCTTTCCCTGGCAGAAAAAGCTAAGGAAGCCGTATCATACGCGCGATTTTGTCCCGAACAAAACCATAAGCAGTTGATAAAGTCCCATGTCGGCGCAACTGCTTGTCGCGCCGACGAAAAACTTTTGCAGCCGCATGAGCCGCCGTAACGTCAGCCCACGATCCGGTTAGCCGCCGACACCACCGCCTCGAGCGAAGCCGCGACGATGTTGGTGTTGATTCCCGCACCGAAGATGCGTCCGCCGGGGTGCTCGACCTCCATGTAGCTGATCGCGGCCGCGTTCGAGCCGCGTTGCATGGAATGCTCCGAGTAGTCGAGGACCGAGAGGTCTACGCCGAGATGGCGCGAGAGCGCATCGACGAAACCGTCGATCGGCCCCGTGCCGGTTCCGGTTATGGTGACCTCCTTGCCGTCATCGACAATCACCGCCTCGACAACGCGCTGCCCCTTGCGCTCCGTGGCCGGGAAGGTCTGGTGGTCGACGAATTTCAGCCGCGCGCCGGGCTGGTCGACATAGACCTCGAGGAACCGTTCGTGGATGCGCTTGGCAGGCACTTCCTTGCCCTCGGCGTCGCTGATCTGCTGGATGTCCTGGCTGAACTCCACCTGCAGGCCGCGCGGCAGATTGAGGCCGTAATCAGCCTGTAGCACATAAGCAATGCCGCCTTTGCCCGATTGCGAGTTGATGCGGATGATCGCCTCGTAGCTACGGCCCACGTCCTGCGGGTCGATCGGCAGATAAGGCACTTCCCATTGGGGTTTGTTGGCGGTCTTGATCGCCTTCATGCCCTTGTTGATCGCGTCCTGGTGCGATCCCGAGAAGGCGGTGTAGACGAGCTCGCCGACGTAAGGGTGACGCTCGGGGATCTTCATCTGGTTCGAATACTCGAACACGTCCTTCATCCGGTTGATGTCGGTGCAGTCCAGTTCCGGATCGACGCCCTGCGTGTACATATTCAGCGCCAGCGTCACGATATCGACATTGCCGGTGCGCTCGCCATTGCCGAAGAGCGTGCCTTCCACGCGGTCGGCGCCTGCCATCAGGCCGAGCTCCGTCGCCGCGATGCCGGTGCCGCGATCGTTGTGCGGATGTAGCGAGACGATCAGGCTGTCGCGATTGTCGAGGTTGCGGCACATCCATTCGATCTGGTCGGCGTAGATGTTGGGTGTCGCCATCTCCACGGTTGCCGGCAGATTGATGATCAGCTTGTTGTCCGGCGTCGGCTTCACGATCTCGGCGACCGCGTTGCAGATTTCCAGCGCCACCTCGAGCTCGGTCCCGGTGAAGCTTTCGGGCGAATATTCGAAGCGGTATCCACCGCCGGCCTTGGCAGCCATGTCAGTGATCATCTTGGCTGCGTCGGTGGCAATCTGCTTGATGCCGGCAACATCCTTTGCAAACACAACGCGCCGCTGCAACTCACTGGTCGAGTTGTAGAAATGCACGATCGGCGTCTTCGCCCCCTCGAGCGCCTCGAAGGTGCGGGAGATCAGTTCCGGCCGGCACTGCACCAGTACCTGCAGGTCGACATCGGCGGGCACGTTGCCTTCCTCGATGCACCAGCGGGCGAAGTCGAAATCGGTCTGTGATGCAGACGGGAAACCGATTTCGATCTCCTTGAAGCCCATGTCGAGCAGGAGTTGGAACATGCGCGCCTTGCGGTCGTGTCCCATCGGGTCGACCAGAGCCTGATTGCCGTCACGCAGGTCGACGGAACACCAGATCGGCGCCTTCTCGATGCGCCTGGCCGGCCAGGTGCGGTCCTTTAGGTCGATCACGGGATAGGGCTGGTACTTTACCGGGGCGTCGCCCATGCCCTTTCGCGAGGCATTGGGCGCGATGCGGCTTTGCTCGTTCATCGTCTTGTCTCCAGCGCCAGCCGGGCTTTCATTGCCACGGCGCGGGCGCGCTTCCATCTTTGTTTCGCAACTGGTTCGGCAAGGAGCTGGCGCCGGCGTCGGCAAATCGACCGCCGGGTGCTCCTTCAGCGAGCCCGGCGATCGCCGCTAAGGCCGAGAAGGAGAAGCGTGGAGAAGAGCGCGCGCACGGTCTCGCCCGCAAAAGCGGTCGAACGTGTCGTGTGAGAGGCGCTGCGCTTGGTCATGAGCGGTTCAATAGACGATGCCGTGCCGGCTGGCAAGTGTACGCGAGCAGCGTCTGCCCGCGCTCACACCCGACCGTTTCTGGGCAGGTGATTTCGATAGGGCCTGGCCGGGTCGACCTCGTCCCACGAGCCATCGAGGGCCGCGTAAACGCTCTCGGGATCGAAACCCATGTCGCGAATGACATGAACGGGAAGCCGCGACAGTTTCACGATCGTCCGCCGTTCCTCACGGTGAGCCAGCATCGCTTGCCAGCCCGCCCGCAATGTCCCGAGAAAGTCGTACCGCGCTCCACGAAAAGGTACGGGTCCCCGAAGTTCCATCACAGACATCTCAACACTCCATCGAATGAGCGCGCAAATTGAACCGGTTCACCGGCCATGCAGATTTGTGGCTTGAACCGGTTCAAAGATAGGCCTTGCATTCGTCTGGTCAAGAATTATTTTGAACCGGTTCAAGTCTGCGCGGAAATCAAGGACTTGAGACCGAATTTGTGAGACGATTGCCCTGATGGGAAAACTGATACTCGACAAAAGCCCCAAACTGGCCGACGTCGCGAGGGCGGCGGGCGTTTCCAAGGGAACGGCTTCAAATGTCTTCAATCGGCCGGACATCGTCAGCAAGGAGGTTCGCGAACGCGTCCTCGCGGCGGCCGCTTCCATCGGCTATAGCGGACCCGATCCGAAGGGCCGCCTGCTGAGCGCCGGCAAGGTCAACGCGATCGGCGTCGCGACCGTCGAGCCGCTCGGCTATTTCTTCACCGACCCGTTCGCCCGCGTGCTCATGACCGGCATCACCGAGGCGTGCGATGCCAGCGGCACCGGCATCTCGCTGGTTTCGGCCGCGAACGAGGACGAACTGATCTGGAACGTCCGCAACGCGCTGGTGGACGGCTTCATCCTGTTTTGCCTGGAAGGCGCAGAGCGCCTCATCGACCTGTCGCGCGAACGGCAATTGCCGTTCGTGGCGCTTGCCTTCGGACATCGCGACGAGACCATTTCGGTGGTTGCCGTCGACAATGTCGCGGGCGCCCGGGTCGCTGCCCGGCACATGGCAGAACTCGGCCATCGCGACTTCGCCATTATGGCCATGGAGTTTCAGGAAGGCGGCTATGGCCGCGCAACGGCCGAGCGCATCGCGAGGTCAACATTCTCCGCCTCGGGCGACCGGGTGAAGGGCTATCTCGACGAGCTCGCAGGTTGGAACATCGACACATCGTCGATCCCGGTCTTCGAGACGCTTGCAGACGAGGCGACCGTTCATCCGGCACTGGAGGACCTGTTTTCCTCACCCACACCGCCGACGGCCCTGCTCGCACAATCCGACCGCATCGCCTTCATTGCGATGGACTGGCTGCGCGCGCGGGGGATCTCCGTGCCGGGGGAGGTCTCTGTCATCGGGTTCGATGGCGTCCCCGAATGCGAGCGGTCGACCCCTCCCCTCACCACCATCCAGCAGCCTATCGCCGAGATCGGCCGCCGCGCGGTAAAGGCCATTCTCGATCACGGACACGAAGTCTGGCGCGAAACGCTGGACATTGAACTCGCTGTCCGCAAGTCGACCGCCCCGCCGCCGGCCCGGCGTATCCGTTAGCTGGCCTACCGGCCAGCAGGCAGCAAAGCGTCGGCTGAAATACGTCCGCCGCCGTAAACGACAAGCGCCAGCGCCATGGCCGCCCATGGCAGATGGAAGTTGGCCCAGCCATCGGGAATCGTGAGTTGTATGACGGCGGTCATCAGCAACACCCCGAACGCGGCAAAGCGTGTGAACAGGCCGGCCACGAGCAACACAGGAAAGACGATCTCGCCAAGAGACGAGCCCCATGCCGCAAGCGTCGGAAACGGAAAATCCAAAGCCTGCCCGAACACATGCAGCTTGAATTCGTTCGCGAAAAGGTAGTTCACCGACGGCGCCAGGCTCAGAAAGCCGTCCCATTTGGTGAGACCTGACCGGAAGAAGGGAACTGCCAGCGCGATACGCAGGACCAGTAGCGCCAGCGACGGCGGTATCGACGCGAGCAACGCATCAAAACGGTGCAGCAGACCGGTGCCGCGTTCCACCACGGTATTCATTAGAACGTCTCCTGGCTGTTGACTTGCAGTCCCGAAATCGCACCCAGCGAGATCAGGCCCGCCAACGCCGCTCCGGGATTGAAATCGCGGCTGTGCCTGCCTGCCTTTACGGCGGCCTCGCCGATTGTATCGCCGGCAAGCAGCGCGGTAATGAAGGGCGCGTCGACCGCGGGCAGGATCGATGCCTTAACCTCAGCTTCGGGGCGCGTCACAAGAACGGTTTGAGCCAGCGCCGTTTGCACCGGCGGGACGTGCTCTTGCTGATGCGCGGCCCAGATCGAACCGATGGCATGGCTGGACGCGAGCAGACGTGTCGCCGGGTGCGCGATCAACCGTGTGTCGGAAAGCATCTCGGAAGCAACGGCCGCGAGGCTCTGCAACCCGATCGGGTCGGCGTCAGCGGCATGGTAGGCTTCGCTCCACGCATATTCGAGGCGCGCAACATCGGCGAGATAGGCAAGCGAACCTGCCGGGGTGAAGCTGGCTATGAAGTCCGAGAAGCTGGCGCCGTAGCGGATCAAGACTGCGTCTTCCGGCTTGTGGATCGCCACATAAGCACGCGCCATGGCGCGGAAAAACGTGTCGCCGACAATCCGGTAAACAACGGGAAAGGCCCGCACCAACGCCTCGACCAGGCTGACATGCACATTGTTGCGATAAACGGCGAAGCGCAGCCTGTCTGGCTGCCCGCGTGCACTCGTCAGGCCTTCCGGCAGCGGAAGTTCCGGGTCCGCAAGTGCAGCCGCAAAGCGGGCCTCGAGAGTGGCGTGTTGCATCATGCCACCCGACGGCCGATGTCCGGCAGACGCGCAAGTGCATCGTCGACCCGTTCGGCTTCCGCGCTCAGTGTCGGAAAGTCAGGAACGTCATTGTCCCACTCCACCAGCGTCGGTATTGGTCCCGTGCGGCCGAGCGCGAATTCATAGAGCGCGAACACGTCGTCATGCACGGTCGAAGCGTGCGCGTCGATTGCCAGTCGCTCGCCCGCTTCGTCAGCGGTCTCATCGTATCCGGCAAGATGAATCTCGCCGACATGCTCGACGGGAAAGCGGCGGATGTAGTCGTACGGATCCAGCCTGTGGTTGATCGCCGAGACCATCACATTGTTGACGTCGAGCAGCAGCCCGCAGCCGGTGCGCTCAGAAATCGTTCGCAGAAAGTCGATCTCATCGATCGTGCTTTCCTCGAAAAGCAGGTAGGTCGACGGGTTTTCCAGCAGCATGCGCGTGCCGAGCGTTTCCTGTACCTGGTCGATGTGCGCGCAGATGCGATCCCGCGTTTCGTCGGTGTAGGGCAAGGGCAGCAGGTCGTTGAAATAACCGCTTTCGTGTGTCGACCACGCAAGATGTTCGGAGAAGGATGCCGGGCGATAGCGCTCGATCAATTTTTTCAGGCGACCGAGATGCGCCTTATCGAGTTCGCGGCTACCGCCGATCGACAGTCCGACGCCATGCAGGGACAGCGGATAGCGCTCCGCAATGGCCGAAAGGTAGCGATGCGGCGGACCGCCCTCGCCCATGTAGTTTTCCGCATGCACTTCGAAGAAGCCGATGTTCGGATTGCCGGAAAGTATGTCTCCATAGTGTTCGGGTTTGAGCCCGAGACCGGCACGTTGGGGCAAGGTGTTGAAGCGCGTCATCCTGGCTTCCTTCGTCATGCATTTCGGGAAATTGCCGGGGCGCCTAAATCGGCGCCCCGGCGGCTGTCAGTCTCAGGAGGGAATGTCGCGGGTAAGCGCTTCGAGGCTGCCCATGCGGTTCTCGGGCAGTTCCATCGTTTCGCACGTGCCAGCCGGAACCAGCTTCCAGGCATTGCCCTGGTAGTCGACCTTGGACGTGCCGGCGCACGTCGTGCCCGGCCCGGCAGCGCAGTCGTTCTGGCCGGCCATGGCGACGCCGTAGCACTTCTCCATGTTTTCCTTGTCTTGGGCCGAAGCGGACGAGACAGCGGCGGCGCCCATAGCGGTTGCAAGCGAGCTGGCAAGTGCGAGCGAGAGAATCTGACGGTTCATGTCCTGGATACCTCCATGTTGGCTGAAGCCTGCTTGGCTTCGTGACAGAAGCCGGGAGTGGCTTCATGCAGACCAATTCGATGGAGAAGCGAGCATGTTACAGTCGACTGTCCGGGACACGGCTTCGTGATCGCTTCGTGAATTCGCGTGCGCTACACACGCTTGTCTTCCGCACTGAGAGAGTGGATTCGACAATTCGACCCGGTACTCTGTAACAAGTTGGCATCGTCGCACGAATTGGAGACACGTATTGACGCCTCAGATGGATGCACGGCTTTCCGAATTGTTGCGGGCCGCGCTGGATGGCGACGAAGCGGCTTACGCCAATTTCCTGCGCGAGATCGCTGGATTGGTCAGAGCGACTGTCGGCAGAAGAGTCGGATCATCGTCGGGATTGGACCCGGAGGATATCGTGCAGGAAACATTGCTGGCCATTCATCTCAAGCGCCACACATGGCGCGCCGACAGCCCGCTGGGGCCGTGGGTGCACGCAATTGCGCGCTACAAGATAGTGGACGCCTTCCGCCGGCACGGCCGCGCTGTTTCCGTCGACATCGATGACTTTTCCGACCAGCTCGCCAGCGAGGAGCAACGGACGGTCAGCGAACGCGATCTCGAGCGCGCGCTGGAATGCCTGACCTCCGGGCAGCGGGATGTGGTTTCCGCGATAAGCCTCGAAGGCAAGTCGATCACCGAGACGGCTACGCGCCTGGGCATGAAGGAAACGGCCGTGCGCGTCGCGCTTCACCGCGGCCTTGCCGCAATCGCGCAAAGATTTGGAGGTGGCGGCTGATGCGCACCGACGATCTGATAAAGGCGATTGCCGCCGACACCGGACGCAAGGAAGCGCCGATCGGCCGGACATGGCTGCTTTGCGTGACGGCGGGCTTCATGCTCGCCGCGCTGGTCTTCAGCGTCCTGCTGGGCCCCCGGCCGGATTTTCAGGCGGTGCTGTCCACGATCCGCTTCCCGCTCAAGTTCCTGCTGGTTGCGATCCTGCTCGCGAGCACGATCCCGCTCGTTCAGGCGCTGGCGCGCCCCGGCGCGCGGCCGCCGATGGGGGCAGCACTTGCTGCCCCCATCGGCGTGGTGATCGCGGTTCTGGTCGAGCTGTCGGTGCTGCCGAGAGAGGCGTGGGTTTCGTCATGGATCGGCACCAATCTCTGGGTTTGCCTCACCTACATCCCGCTGATCGGGCTGGGGCCCTTGGCGATCATGATCGTGGCCCTGCGCAAGGGGGCGCCTACGCGACCCGTTCTGACCGGCGCCATGGCGGGCGTGGTAGCGGGCGGCGTGGCGGCGATGTTCTACGCCGCGCACTGCACCGACGATTCACCGCTTTTCGTGGCCGCCTGGTACAGCATCGCCATCGGCATCCTTGCGGGTGTGGGCGCACTTGCCGGTCGCTACGCGCTGCGCTGGTAGGCTGGCCGCCGCGGCGCATCACGCCGCGGCGATCGCCTCTACTGGTCGACGCCGCCCCAGATCGTCTCGGCTGTTTTCACCACCAGGTCGAGCTTCCGCTTCTGGTCGTCCTCGGTGATCTTGTTACCTTCCTCGGTGGAAGCGAAACCGCATTGCGGCGCGATGCCGAGCTGGTCGATGTCGGCGAACTTCGAAGCCGCGTCGAACTTGCGCTTCAGGTCTTCCAGGTTCTCCAGATCGCCCACCTTGGTAGTGATAAATCCCGGCAGCACACGCTTCTTGCCCTTGGGCAGCAGGCGCAGCGGCTCCAGCCCACCGGCCCGCTCGCTGTCATACTCCATGAAGTAGATGTCGACGCCCGTCTTGTTGAAAATCGCGTCGGCGGCCGGGTCGTAGGCGCCCTCCGCCGCATAGGTCGACACGAAGTTGCCGCGGCACATATGCATGCCGATCACCATGTCGTCCGGCCGGTCCTTGATCGCCTCGTGCATCATCCATGCATAGCGGTCGATCAGCCAGTCCGGGTCCTGTCCTTCTTCTGCTTTCGCAGCGCGGTGCTTGGGATCGCACAGATAGGCGAAGAAGATGTCGTCCATCTGCAGGTATCGGCAGCCGGCGTCGTAGAAGGCGCGCACCGCCTTGGCATAGGTGGCGGCAAGATCGGCGAACAGCGCTTCGGCGTCCTGATATTCCTTGGGATGGATGTCGGACTTGGCAACCCGGAAATGGCAGCAGCTTGGACCGGGTATCGAGATCTTCGGCATCACGTCAGTGGCGCCAGCCAGAAAGCGGTAATGCTCCAGCATCGGGTGATCGTCGGGGAAGTCGAGCTTTCCCGTGATGGTCGGGAAGATCGGACGCAGCTTCACACCATGGAACTGCACGCCCTCGTCGCGTTCCTCGAGGTCTAGCCCCTGTAATTCGCCCATGAAATCGTAATGCCAGAAGGAGCGCCTGATCTCGCCGTCGGTCACGACCGGCAGCCCGGCGTTCTGCTGCATGCGCACCACGGCGCGGATCGCCTCGTCTTCAACCGCCTTGAGTTCTTCGGCGTCGATCGCCTTTTCGTCGTAATGACGCCGGCGCGCATCCTTCACCGATTGTGGCCGGAGCAGGCTTCCGACATGGTCGGCGCGGAAAGGCGGCCTGAGCGTGGTCGACGGGGCGTTGGATACAGTGTTCATGGCGTCTCCTCCGAAAAAACGGCAAGTGCGACTCGGACGCAGGCTCGCTAGCACGGAGCAGGCGCAAGCACCATCCACTTGACAGCTTGTTGTATACAGAACGTACTGGCGCGACGGAGCCCACGGCGATGTGCTAAGGACACGCCGATACGACACGAAAGGATGATGCCATGGCCCGCGAAGCGCGCCAGGAAAAGGGTTCTTCCCAGACGCTCAAGGCGGTTCTGGGTGTACGCGATCTTGTCTTCTCCGGGGCAATACCGCCGGGCGAACGTATGTCCGAAGTCAGCGTCAGCGAGCGGCTTGGCCTGTCGCGGACACCCGTGCGCGCCGCGCTCGCCCGCCTCGAGCAGGAAGGCATCCTCGATGCGATTCCATCGGGAGGCTACTCCGTGCGGCTCTTTACCGAAGCCGACGTGATAGACGCGATCGAACTGCGGGGCGTGCTGGAAGGCACCGCCGCCCGCCTTGCCGCAGAGCGGGGCGTATCGCCGGCAAAGCTCGCCATTTTCAAAGCCCTCGTGCGGCAACTTGACGATGTCGTCGCCGTGCCGCCCGAAACGATGGACCTCGACGCCTATATTGCCCTCAATGCCGAGTTTCACGAGATGCTGGGCACACTGTCGGGCAGCCGGATCGTCCAGCGCGAGATCGAGCGGGTCATGCACCTGCCTTTTGCTGGCCCAAGCGCATTTCTCAACGCCCAGACCAGCGTGCCAGCCTTCCGCGCCTCGCTCGGCGTCGGCCAGGCGCAGCACCGCGCGATCACACTGGCAATCGAGATGCGCGAGGGCTCGCGCGCTGAAGCGGTGACCCGCGAACATGCGCGGCTGGCGCGGATCAACCTCGATTTCGTGATGAAGGACAAGGACCTGATCGAGCGGGTGCCGGGCCTCGTTCTGGTTGCGGGCTGATCCAGGCATTGAAACAGGTGCGGGCTTTCCTCGCGAAAAGTTCTATTATATAACAATCAGCGGTTCTTTTGGGAGGATACCTGACATGCGTAAGCTGAAATCGCTGCTTCTAGCCGCAGCCGCCCTTGGGGCGATGACCGCGGCATCCTATGCGCAGGAGGTGACGCTGCGCCTCCACCAGATGTTGCCGCCACAGGCGACGATTCCCGCCAAGGCGCTCACGCCCTGGCGCGAGAAAGTGATGGCCGATTCCGGCGGTCGCATCCAGATCGACCAGTTCGACGCGATGGCGCTCGGCGGCACGCCGCCTCAGCTCGTCGACCAGGTGAACGACAATGTCGTCGATCTGATCTGGACCGTCATCGGTTATACGCCTGGCCGTTTCCCATCCACGGAAACGTTCGAACTGCCGTTTTTCATGACCACCGGCGAGGCGACATCCAAGGCGTTTCATGAATATTGCGAAAAACGCTGCGTCGACGAGTTTGCCGGCATGAAGGTGATTGCGTGGCACGCGCACGGGCCGGGCCTCATTCACTCCAAGAACCCGGTCAACAAGCTCGAGGACATGAAGGGCTTGAAGATTCGCGGCGGCTCGCGCGTCATCAACCAGATGCTCGAGGCGTTGGGCGCCACTCCGGTGGGCATGCCCGTTCCGGCGGTGTCCGAAGCATTGTCGAAAGGCGTCATCGACGCGACGACAATCCCCTGGGAGGTGACACCGTCGCTACGCGTCTCGGAACTGGTCAAGAATCACACCGGCTTCTCCGGCTCGCATGGCCTCTACACGCAGACCTTCGTCTTCGCCATGAGCCAGGCTTCCTACGACAAGCTGCCCGACGACCTGAAGGCGGTGATCGACGCCAACTCCGGCATCGAGACGGCCGCGATGTTCGGCCGCGTGATGGACGAGGGCGATGCCGGCGGTCTCAAGATCGCCCAGGACCTCGGCAACAACATCATCACGCTCGATGAAGCCGAGACCCAGCGCTGGAAGGATGCCGCCGCACCGCTGATCGACGCCTGGATCGCAGAGATGAGCGCCAAGGGGCTGGACGCTGAAGCAATGGTGACGGAAGCCCAGGAGCTCATCACCAAGCACACGCCGGAGATGTAGGCGTCGCATTTGCTCGTGGCCGGCCGCGTGCCGGTCACGGTGCTATTCTTCGACGATGACCAGCTCGAACGTGACGCAGATCGGATTGCTGCCGTGCGCGAGCAATCCCTCGTGGATGTCGCCGTTCATGTCGACCAGCGCGACGTCCAGTTCGCAGCGCCCCTCGACAACCGTCCCGTGCCGCACCATCACTTCGGTCGCGTAGGACGGGACATGGGAACCGTCGGCAAAGTCGACGCCTACGAGACTGCCAACACCGACAACCGACGCATTCATGAAGCCGTGGCTTTGGCAGACGCGTTCGATAGCCGCCGAAATATCGCCATTGGGTCGCATGGTGCATGCCAGCGCTCGCTGCCTGGAAGATAATTCTCCATCGTCGGCTGCCGCCTCGGCGGAGAAAAGCTTGAAGTTGGTTTCGGCGTCGTCTTTCGCCACGAAGGCGGCGCCGTCGAGGCCCCAGGCCCGCACGTCGGTGTCCCTTGCGACGATCGCTTCATGTGGCAGCAGATGCCCCGCCCAACGAGTGCGGTCGCTGTCTCGCCAGATACCATGACAGTGGATGAACGGGTCGCCATCGCGGATGCCGGCGATCACCCCCGCCCGCTCCACGGTGACCACGCCTGCCGGCGAACGTGTGTCGCTGTACCAGGCGGCATGCGACGTATCGGGTGCAGCAGCCGGGATGACGTAGTGCATCGGCTCGATCGCAAGTTCATCGAGATCGGCATAGCCGGATGCGTAGCCGGCCTGCGCCAGCGCGCCGGTCACCGCCATATTGACACTCTGCCCTGCCCGCAGGCGCAGGACCAGCGGCACGGCGCGGCCGGCAGCGACCCTTTCCCGTACTGGCGCGACCGGGCCGGGATGGCGGATCGAACGCATGGCCATCAGCCGGCCAGCCCCGCGGTGACGAAGCCGCCGTCGACAGCCAGCACCTGGCCGTTGACGTAGGCCGCATCGTCGGAAATCAGGAACGCCACCGCCGTTGCGATCTCGTCGGGTTGACCGTAGCGGCGCAGCGGCACCCGCTCGTGCCACTGGCGGCGAACATCGTCGGTGTGGACGGCACGCGCCAGCGGCGTATCGATTGGCCCAGGCGCGACAGCGTTGACCCGGATGCCGCTCGGCCCGAGTTCGTTCGCCATCACCAGCGTCAGAAGGTTCTGCCCGCCCTTCGACGATCCGTAGGCGCTGCGCCCCTTGTTGCCCATCAGGCCGGAGATCGAGGTGATGTTGACGATCGAGCCGCCCTGCCCGCCGGCCAGCCAGATACGGGCAGCCGCCCGCGAGACGATGAAGGTGCCGGTCAGGTTGACGTCGACGATGCGCCGGAAGTCCTCGACGCTGGTCTCGACGGCCGGCTTGTCCATGCCGATGCCCGCGCAGTTCACGACGCCGGCCAGCGGCCCGTCGGCGGCGATGCGCGCCATGGCTGCCTCGACGGCGTCCTCGTCGGTCACGCTCAGCGCCACACCGTGCTCGCGTGGCAGGGCGAGTGCGTCGCAGGCCGTATCGAGCGCCTCGCGGTTCAGGTCGAGCAGCCATGGGTGCCAGCCGCGTTCGTTCAACAGGCGGGCAGTCGCGAGCCCGATGCCGGACGCCCCGCCGGTAACGACGACGGCCCCGCTCACGCCGCCGGCTCCTGCGCGCGCTCGCCGAGCTCGCCGCGCCGTTCCAGCTCCTCGCGGATCAGTTTCTTGGCGATCTTGCCGTAGGCGGATTTCGGCATCTCCGACCAGAACACGAAGCGCTTCGGCATCTTGTAGCGCGCGATCTTCGTTTCCAGCCAGGACCTGACGTCGATGTCGGCCGCGGCCACCCCCTCCCGCGCCACGCAGACCGCGACGCCGACCTCGCCCCAGACGGGGTCCGGCACGCCAAGCACCGCCACCTCGCTGATGGCAGGGTGCTGCAGGATCTTTTCCTCGATCTCGCGCGGATAGATGTTCGAGCCGCCGGAAATGTACATGTCGGACGCCCGGCCGGTGATGTAGACGAAGCCGTTCTGGTCCATGTGGCCAAGGTCGCCGGTGCGGAACCATCCGTTGCGGAACGACTTCGCGTTGGCTTCGGGGTTGTCGTAATAGCCGGCAAAGACAGCCGGACCGACGACGCAGATCTCGCCGGTCTCGCCGGGCGCGACATCGTCTCCGTCGTCGTTCTGGATTTCGACCTGCATGCCAGTGCGCTCGAAGCCGCAAGTGCCGATGCGCGCATGCGGACCATCATCCGGCGTGTGGAACGTCGGGGGCAGCACGGTGATATTGCCCGTCACTTCGCCCAGCCCGAAATACTGCACGAGCACCGGCCCGAGCGTGGCGAGTGCCCGCTTCTGGTCCTCACGATACATCGGCGCGCCCGCATAGATCACGTAGCGCAGCGAGGAATGGTCAACCTTTTCGACGGCTGGGTCCTCGATCAGCATCTTGAGGATCGTCGGCACAGTGAAGAGATTGGTCACGCGCCACTTCTCGATCAGAGACCAGACGGCGCCCACTTCCAGCTTCTCCGAGGCAGGCAGGATCGTCTTGACGCCATGTGCGACCTGAACGAGCTGGTGCACTCCCGCGCCATGCGACAGCGGCGCAACCACGATGGAGGCGTCGTCCGGCCCGGTGCCCGGCATCAGGTCGCACAGATGGTTGGTGATGACGAACGCCATCTGGCCATGCGTCAGCACAGCGGCCTTGGGCCGGCCGGTCGTGCCGGACGTGAAGAAGAACCAGCATGGATCGTCGCGGTCGACCGCAGCACCACGCACCTTGGCGCCCTCATGCCGGGCGACGATCGCGTCGTAGTCCTCGCCGAACGTGGAGCCGCCGATCGAGATGACGAAGCCGATATGCGGCGAAGCCTGCCGGCAGGCCGCCGCATGATCCGCAAAGGCCGCGCCGCAGATCATGCCGCGCGCGCCGCTCGCCTGAGCGAGATAGGCGACATCCTCCGGCGTCTGGCGATAGTTGGTCGGCACCCAAACCGCACCGATGCGGAAGCAGGCGAACATGGATTCGAACATCTGGTTGCAGTTGGAGGATTGAACCAGAATGCGGTCGCCCTTGGTCACACCGAATTCGGAGACGAGCGCTGCGGCCATGGCATCGACCCGCGCCTCCATCTGCGCCCAGCTCCAGCTTCGCTCTCCCCAGACAAAGCCGATACCCTCGGGGTCCCGCCGCGCCGCCTGCGTCAGGAAGTGTGACAGGTTCATCACCCGCGTCGAGCTCGGAGTCATCCGCGCACCCGTGTCCACTGTCACGTCTTTCGCTCCGCTGTCAGAACCGCATTCATCTTGAAAGTCTTTTTTCGGGAGGCTTCATGCTGCCGTTGTCGCGGCTCGCGTGCCTGGCTGCGAACATCTGCGCCAATTTGCCTTCGACCAGCCGCGCCTCCTGCAGCAGATAGCCGGCCAGTTCCGCCTGGCGCGCCTCCTGCATGCGGCTGTCGATTGCCGCCACGCTCAGCGCGCCGGCAATCCGCCCCTCTGGCGTTCGCAGCACGACGCCGATGCCCCAGGAGTTTGCGAAGATCAGCCCCGGATTGAGCGCGTAGCCCTTGCGCCGCGTGGCCGCCACGTCTTCGCGAATGCGGTCCTGTGACAGCATGGGATATTTCTGCGCGAGCACGTCGGAATTGGCCGCAAGCATGGCCTCGACCTCGTCGTCGGGAAGCGCCGAAAGCATCGCCAGGGAACCGGCACCTACGCCGAGCGGATGTTCGAAACCCGCCTGCAGCGCATGCGTGCGCACCGGATATGTCCCCTCCTCGCGATAAAGGCATACCGAATAGGTGTCGCGCCGCACCGACAGGAAAGACGAATCCTCGGTCTTCCGGGAAAGCCGCAGGAGGCTCTCCATGGAGAGCTGCAAAAGGCCGAAGCGGCGCGATGCGAGGCTGCCGAGCACGTAGGACTCTTCGCCCGGAAAATAGCGGCGGCTCTCGGCATCCTGATCCACGAAACCCGCCCGCATCAGCGCTAGCAGCAGCCGGCGGCAGGTCGGTTTGTTGAGACCGGTTTCTGCGACGAGGTCCGTGAGCGTAACACCACGGTCGGCGTGCCTGCCGACAGTCGACAGAAGGCCGAGCGCGCGATCGACGCTTTGCGAACCGGTCGCGTCGCGATCCATCGGCGAAACCACAACCGTCATGTCACACCGCCCCGCCGGCCGCGCAGCTCTGCCCGCCATCCACCGGCAGGCAGACGCCGGTGATGAACCGTGCTTCGTCCGAGGCCAGGAAGACAGCCGCTGCGGCAACGTCCCAGGCCGTGCCCATATGGCCGAGCGGCACCATGGCGTTGCGCGCCGCCACCATATCGTTGGTGGTTTCGTATTGGCTGGAGATCTGTTTGTAGATCAGCGGCGTGTCGATCAGGCCGGGCATGATGCAGTTGGCGCGAATGCCTTGCCGCGCATATTGCATTGCCAGCGCCACGGTCGCCTGGTTTACCGCCGCCTTTGTGGCGTAATAGGCGAAATAAGGGTAGCCGACATAGCGGATCGCCGCGAGCGACGAGATGTTGACGATCGCCCCGCCGCCGCGTTCGAGCATGTGCGGCAGCACCGCTTTTGCGGTTCGGTAGACGGGGCCGATATTGAGGTCGAGCGCGGCCTGGAACGCCGCTTCGTCCAGTTCGACCGGTCCGCCCATATGCGTGACGCCGACATTGTTGTGCAGGATGTCGATGCTGCCGAGCGCATCGACGGTCGCCGAGGCTGCGGCCTCGACCGAGGCAAGTTGCGTCACGTCCGCCGCAATCGCGATCGCCTCGTTGCCCTCTTCGCGGATGATCGCAGCCGTCTCCTCAGCAGCGTCCGCGTTCAGGTCGATACAGGCGACGCGAGCGCCGGCGCGCGCATAGGCGACGGCCGCGGCCTTGCCGTTGCCCCAGCCGGGGCCCGACGAGCCGGCACCGAAGACGATTGCGCATTTTTCCTTGAGACGCTGGCTCACGCCGATCTTTCCCCGGAGGCATAGGAGTTTCATTAGCGAGCGGCCCGGAGGCCGCCCGCAGATTCGTGTTTCAGGCCGTTAGCCGAGATCGGCGCCCACGGCCTTTTCAAGGATTGCCCAGGCATCGTCGCCGTATTTGCCCTTCCACTCGGCGTAGAAGCCGGCTTCCTTCAGCTTCTCGCGGAAGGAAGCAGCTTCGGCGTCGTTGATGGCCATGCCGTTCGATTCCAGCTCGCCTCGCAGCGTCGCATTGAGCGCGGCCACATCCTCGCGCTCCTTGACGGCTGCCTCGTTGATGTTGCGGGCCACGATCTCGCGCACGTCCTCGGGCATCGCTTCCCAGGCGCGCTTGTTGGCCAGGAACCAGAAGCCGTCCCACATGTGATTGGTGACGGAGAGATACTTCTGCACCTCGTAGAGCTTGGCCGTCGAAATGATCGCCAGCGGGTTCTCCTGCCCGTCGACGATGCCGGTCTGCAGCGCCGAATAGACCTCGGCGAAGTTGATGCTGGCGGGTGCGGATTCGAAGGCGGTAAACATCGAGGTCCACAGCGGGCTGACCGGCACGCGGATCTTGAAGCCCTTGAGGTCTTCGGCCGTGGCAACCGGCCCCACCGACGAAGTGATCTGGCGGAAGCCGTTGTCCCAGATCTTGTCCATAACGACGAGATTGGACTTCTCGATCTCGCCGCGTACATAGGCGCCGAGCTCGCCGTCCATCGCCGGCCACACCTCATCGTAGCTCGGGAAGGCAAATCCGATGCCGCTGATCGAGGCATTGGCGACGAGTGTCGACAGGATAAGCGGCGACAGCGTGAAGAACTCGACGCCGCCCGAACGTACCTGGCTGAGCATGTCGGTGTCGGCGCCGAGCTGGTTGTTCGGGAAAATCTGGATCGCAACGCGGCCGCTGGTCTCCTCACGGATCTTGTCCATGGCCTCCTGCGCGCGCACGTTCATCGGGTGCGAGAGCGGCAGGTTGTTGGCGTATTTGTAGTTGAATTCGGCCGACTGGGCGCCGGCGTAGCGGATCGTGCTGACCAGCGGCAGCGCGGCCGCCCCCAGCACCAGTGTTCTGCGGGTGACGTTCATGCGGGTTTCCTCCTTGGTTGCATGTTTGATGGGCATCACAGATACGAAATCGACAGCGCCGGAACGGCTGCGATGAGAAGCAGGCCGATGAGCAGGGCGCCCAGATAAGGCCAGATCGCGCCCATCGCCTCGTCCGGCGAGACGTCGCCGATCTTGCAGGCGATGTAGAAGCCGATGCCGATGGGCGGCGCCATCAGGCCGATGTTCATCGCCGTGACGACGACCATCGCGTAGTGCACGTCGTGAATGCCGAGCTGCTTGGCGATGGGGAACATCAACGGCGCCATAAGCACGATCGCCGGCAGTCCCTCCAGCACACAGCCAAGCACCATGAAGACGGCAATGGTGACCAGCATGAACGAGAACCAGCCCCCCGGCAGTTCCTGCATCGCGGTTGCGAGCTGGAACGCGAATCCGGTCTGCGTCAGCGCCCAGGCCATCGCCGAGGCAGTGCCGAGGATCAGCAGGATCGCCCCCGACATTGCGGCAGTTTCGACCAGCATCGCATAGATCTTGGCAGGCTTGATGCCGCCATAGAGCACGATGCCGATGACGAAGGCATAGAGCACTGCGATGGTCGAGACTTCGGTGGCGGTGGCGATACCGCCGCCGACCGCGCCACGGATGATGAAGGGCAGAAGCAGTGCGGGTGCTGCGATCAACAGGGTGGTGCGTATCACCTTGAAGGACGCGCGTTTTACGCCCTCCATGTTTTCATGGCGCGCCTTCCAGCGCGCCAGCACGGCGAGCGCCAGCAGCAGCACCATGGCGATGACGAAACCGCTGGTAAACAGCGCAGCGATGGAGACGCCCGCCACCGAACCGAGCACGATCAGCACGATGGACGGCGGCACGGTGTCTGCCATGGCAGCACCCGTTGCCAGCAGCGCGATCATCTCCTTCGGCTTGTGGCCACGCCGCTTCATCTCGGGAAACAGGGCCGGCGCCACGGTCGCCATGTCAGAGACCTTGGAGCCGGAGATACCCGAGACGAGGAACAACGAGCCCAGCAGCACATAGGACATGCCGGCCTTCACGTGCCCGAGCAGCGAGCCCATGAATTCCACGATCGCCTTGCCCATGCCGGTGGCGTCGAGAATGCAGCCGAGCAGCACGAAGATCGGCACCGAAAGCAGGATCAGGCTCGACATGCCCTCGTCCATGCGGCCGATCATGACGATCATCGGCACATGCGTGGAAAATGTCAGGAAGGAGATGGTGCCGAGGCCGAAGCAGAAGGCGATCGGCACGCCCATCACCAGGCACAGCGCGGCCACGCCGACAAGGAAGATCAGAATGTTGCCGTGGCCGAGCCCCAGGAAGACCGGTTTCGCCAGCCAGAAAAGCCCGCCGAGCACCGCAAGCGTCACCACAGCCATCGCGATGTCGACTGGCCTCGATTCGCGCAGCAGATGGCCAATCGCCACGATCAGCATGAGCACGATGCCAAGCACGATGGCCGACACGCGGTAGCTGACGGATATGTTGAGCGCGGCGGAGGTGATGAACGATTCCTCGCGCACATATTCGATCGCCGGCAGGATCAGCGCACCGAGCACTACCACCACGATCAACAGCGCCAGCGCGTCGACAAAGCCGCGCAGTCGTTCGGGGAACATGCCGATGAAAACGGTGAGTCGCAGATGCTCGTTGCGGTCGATCGCGATCGCCGCGCCCATCATCGCGAGCCACAGGAAGGAGATCGAGGCGGCCTCGTCGACCCAGATGATCGGGGTATGCAGCACGTAGCGCGCGACGACGCCCGTCAGGAGCAAGCCGACAATGACGACGAGAAGAACCGCAGCCACGGCTTCGACCGGGCGCATGAGCGCCGAGCCAGGCCTTGCCCCCACGACCTCGGCCTGGGTTTCTATCGTTAGCGCTTCCTCGTTGGCAGACGCCATGCAGGCTCCTCCTCCCCGTCGAATCCGCGAACACAGGTCGCGAAACACACCCTGGATCTAAAGCCGGCAACTACCTCTGCGCGGTAATCGCTCCTCCCGACCGATCCTGGCGAAATCCGATCTATGATCCACATTATGGACCACAGATTCTCTACATCCTGCTTATTTGCACAGAACGCCTTTTACGGCAAGCATAGTGCGCAGAGACAGCGATCCATATAGTGGATCAACAGCGCGAGGCAGGTGCTCTATGGAAGCATAACGCAATTCAAATCTACCAGTGGTTGCATCTGCGCTGTACCATTTCCCTACCGCGTGCGTGCTCTTCTTCCGATATGAGCAGGCAATATCGCACATCTCGACTTCGCATGTTCGGCACCGACCGGTCGGCCACGGCGGCGGTCGAGTTTGCGATCCTCAGCCCGCTCTACATTTTTCTCATCATGGGCATGACGGCTTACGGCATCTATTTCGGTGCCAGCCATTCCGTGCAGCAATTGTCTGCCGACGCAGCACGAGCGGCCATTGCCGGCATCGATGCCACGGAGCGCCAGACGCTGGCGTCCGACTTCATTGGGCGCAACGCCAGCGGCTATCTCTTTATCGATGGTGACAAGCTGTCGGTCTCCGTCGGCGACAATCCCGCAGTGCCCGGCCAGTTCAACGTCACCATAAGCTACGACGCCAGCAATCTGCCGATCTGGGGCCTGTTCGACCGCCTCGCAATGCCGCATCGCACGATCCTGCGTCGATCCACCATTCGCATCGGAGGCATATGATGGGCTCGTTGTCATCCAGGTTGCGCCGCGGAATGAGGGTCCTGCGCGACACGTCGGGCCAGTTCGCGTTGATGACCGCCATCCTTGCGCCCGTCGCGATCACCCTTGCGGCATTTGCCGTCGACGCTGGCTCGCTTTATGTCGAAAAGCGTCAGGCCCAGGCACTCGTTGACTTGGCCGCGATCACCGCGGCCGCCAATCTGGGCAAGGCCGAGCAGGCCGCGATGGTCACCTTCGCAGACAATGGCGCAACGGACGCAGCGTCCGGTGAAAACGTCTCGGTGGTAACGGGCCATTACAACGCTACCGGCCCCATACCCCAGGAGCGTTTCACAGCCGGCGCCGGCCCGGTCAACGCAGCAAGGGTCGTCTATCGGACGACGGGTTCGCGATATTTCGCCGGCGCGATCATTCCGCCGCCGGAGATCGTGGTTACCGCTACCGCGGGCACCGAGGCAGAAGCCGCGTTCTCCGTCGGGTCGCGCCTGGCCGCGCTCGACGGCGGCATCGTCAATGCGCTGCTGAGTGGCCTGACCGGCTCTAGCATCTCGCTATCGGTGATGGACTATAATGCGCTGCTGGATGCGGATGTCAGCCTGCTATCCTTTCTCGACCAGCTCGCGATAGACCTCGACCTTGGTGCGGGCAGCTACAAACAAGCCCTTGAGGCGGCCGTCACAGTTGGCCAGATTGCAAAGTCTCTCTCAAAAACACCCGGTCTGGGCGGCAGTGCGAAATCGGCGGCCGGCAAGCTGGCGTTCCAGGCATCTGGCGGCCGCGCACCGACCTTGCAGCTTTCGCGGCTTATCGACCTCGGGCAGTCCCACGCCAACCTCCTCGCCTCCAATATCGAGCAGATCGCCGCCGATGTCGGGGTACTTGAGCTTCTGGCACTCAGCACCGTCGTAGCCGGCAAGGGCAAGCAGGTCGCACTCGACCTCGGCGCAAACGTACCCGGCCTGCTGGCCGTCACCGTCGATCTTGCCATCGGCGAGCCGCCGCAACAGTCGCCCTGGCTGCGGATCGGCAGCAACGGAGACGTCGTGCGCACCGTGCAGACCAGGCTGTCGCTGGTAGCCGAAATCGGCGGACTGGGCGGTTTGCTCGGGACTAAGATCCGCATACCGCTCTACCTGGAACTGGCGTTCGCGGAGGCACGGCTGAAAGGCGTCACCTGCCCGTCCGGCTCACCCGCTGGCGTCAAGGTCTCCGTGGAAGCGCGCCCAGGGATCGCCAATCTCTATCTGGCGGAAGTGGATCCGGCGAAGATCGTGAACTTCGCCAATCCGGCACCGCGCTCCCCGGCGCGTCTCGTTCAGATGCCGCTGGTGAATGTCACTGCACAGGCTCACGCAGAAATCGCCGAGATGGATTACAAGACGCTCGCATTCTCCGCGTCGGACATTGCGTCCGGCAAGATCAAACAGGTTTCGACGCACGCGATCGTCGGTTCGCTGACGAAGTCGCTTTTTTCGAGCCTGCAGCTCGACGTCAATGTCATCGGTCTCGGCATCGGCCTGCCGTCGAATCTCACCGGCCTTCTCGGGCAGACTATCGGCGCTGCCGCGCCTGCGCTCGACGCTGTTCTGGCCAACCTCCTGTCGACGCTCGGCCTGGCGCTTGGCCAGGCGGACGTGCGCGTCCATGGGGCGAATTGCGGCCGGGCCGTCCTGGTGCAGTAGTCAGAAAGGCTTCACCTGCCAGCCAAGCGGAGCCAGTTCGGTGCCATCCGGATCGGCAAGCCGCACCGTCTCCGTGCCGAAATTGAAGGCGCAGAGCAGCCGCTCGCCTTCCGCCTCGCGCTCGAAGGCAAGCACGTCCTTGTCGTGGCCGTCGACAAATCTGATGCTGCCTTGCCGCAGCGCTGCGCTTTCCCGCCGCATCCCCAGCATCGCCCGGTAGTGGTTGAGGGTCGAACCGGCGGTCTTGTCCTGAATGTCCACGGCTCGTGCGATATGCTCTTGCGGGACCGGAAGCCACGGCTTGCCGCTCGAAAAGCCGCCATTGGCTTCTTCCTCTTCCCACACCATCGGCGTGCGGCATCCGTCGCGGCCCTTGTAGCCCGGCCAGAACCTTATACCGTAGGGATCCCGCAAATCCTCGAAGGCAAGGTCGGCTTCCGTCAGTCCCAGCTCCTCGCCCTGATAGATACAGATCGAACCGCGCAGGCAGCAAAGAAGCGCGATCGAGAAACGCGCCATCGCGTCGACATCGTCGCCCGGCCGCAGCCAGCGCGAGACATGGCGTGGCACGTCGTGATTGGAAAAGGCCCAGCACACCCAGCCCTTGGGCGCCGCCTCCTCGAACGCCTCGATATGGCCGCGAACATAGGCGGCCGAGAATTCCGGGCTGAGCAGGTCGAACGTGTAGCACATATGCAGCCGCTCGGGGCCGCTTGTGTAGCTGGCAACCGTCTGCAGCGACCGATGCCCGTCGCCAACTTCGCCCACTGACGCGCGCGCGTCGTAGGTTTCCAGGAGCGCCCGCAGCCGCGCCAGAAACACTAGGTTTTCAGGCTGCGTTTTGTCGTAGAGGTGATCCTGAAAGCCGTATGGGTTGGCCTCCGGCACGTCGCTGCCCTTGGCCCCTGGCAACGGCGGATTATCCCGCAGCAGCGCGTCGTGCACATAGTGATTGACGGTATCGAGGCGGAAACCGTCGACGCCGCGATCCAGCCAGAAACGCACGGAATCCAGCAACGCGTCCTGGACGTCGGGATTGTGGAAGTTCAGGTCCGGCTGGGAGGCAAGGAAATTGTGCATGTAATATTGCCGTCGCACCGCGTCCCATTCCCAGGCCGGCCCGCCGAAAACCGAAAGCCAGTTGTTCGGCGCCGTGCCATCGGGCTTGGCGTCCGCCCAGACATACCAGTCGGATTTCGGGTTCGTGCGGCTCGACCGGCTCTCGACGAACCAAGGGTGCTGGTCGGACGAATGCGACAGCACCTGGTCGATGATGACCTTCAGCCCCAGCCGGTGCGCTTCCTCGACCACCGCGTCGAAGTCGGCAAGCGTGCCGAACAGCGGGTCCACATCGCAATAATCTGAAACGTCGTAGCCCATGTCGGCCATCGGCGACTTGAAGAACGGCGATAGCCAGACCGCGTCGACGCCGAGCGAGGCCGCATGATGCAATCGCCGCACCACGCCTTTCAGGTCGCCGATGCCGTCGCCCGTCGTATCCTGAAACGAGCGCGGATAGATCTGGTAGATCGAGCATCCGCGCCACCAGTCCCGGTCAGTCTCGGCCATCGTCGCTCTCCATCTCATGCCATTTCACCTCGTCGGGGCCGATCTCGACCCGCAGACCGCCGAGCACCATCGTCAGGTGCTGCCGCGCCGGATCTTCCCAGTCCGTGACGGTCATCGGCGCACCGTCTTCGCGCAGCCAGCGAACCTCGCCATCATCCAGCCGCGTCGTCTCGTGCAAGGCTGCAATCCTTCGGCGAACGCCGGATAGCCCGCGTACGAAAGCCTCCAGTTCTTCGTCGCGCCCCTCCCAGTCGAGCCAGGTGATGGCGTTGTCCTGTGCATAGGCATTGTTGTTGCCACCCTGGGTGCGCCCGAACTCGTCGCCTGCCGTCAGCATGATCGTCCCGCGCGAAACGAACAAACTCGCAAGCAGCGCCTTCATGTTGCGCCGGCGCGCCGCCAGAACCTGCTCGTCGTCGGTTTCGCCTTCGACGCCGTGGTTCCAAGACAGATTGTCGTCGTGCCCGTCGCGATTGTCCTCCCCATTGGCGAGGTTGTGCTTGCGCTCGTAGGAGACGAGGTCGCGCAGCGTCATCCCGTCATGGGCGGCCAGAAAGTTGACGCTGCGTGTCGCATTGCCCGAAAACACGTCGAACGATCCCGCAAGCCGCGTCGCAAGCGTGCCGACCATGCCCGCATCGCCACGCCAGAAGCGGCGCATATCGTCGCGGAAACGGTCGTTCCACTCAAGAAACGGCGGCTGAAAATTGCCGAGCTGATAACCGCCCGGTCCGATGTCCCACGGCTCGGCTATCAGGATGCGATCCTTGAGGATTTCGTCTTCGACCATCGCGCGCAGCAGCGGCGCATCGGCCCGAAAACCGTTCGCATCGCGGCCGAGGATCGGCGCCAGATCGAACCGGAAGCCATCGACCCCGGCGTGGTGCACGAAGGCGCGTAGCGAATCCAGCACGAGGCGCTGCACCGCCGGATGATCGCAGGCAACCGTATGGCCGGTGCCGGTGTCGTTGACCAGCCGGCCGTCGCGATCGTGGCGGTAATAGGCCCGCGCGTCGAGGCCGCGCAGCGAAAGCGTCGGGCCAAACGCATCGCTCTCCGCCGTGTGATTGAAGACGAGGTCGAGGATCATGCCTATGCCGGCCTCGTGCAACGCCGTCACCGTCTCCCGCAATTCCGCCCAGCCGCCGGGCGCAAGCCGGGGGTCGAGCGCTATGAAGCTGACGGGATTGTAGCCCCATGCGTTGCGCAGGCCGAGCGGCGGCAGATGGCGCTCGTCCATCCAGGCGGTGATCGGCATCAGCTCCACGGCATCGACACCCAGCCCGACGAGATGCTCGATGACCGCAGGATGCGCGAGCGCACCGATCGTCCCCCGCAGATGCTCGGGCACAGCCGGATGCCGCATTGTGAAACCACGTACGTTGAGTTCGTAGATCAACCCGCCAGGCCTGAAACGCGGCGGCTCGACATCCACCCGCGGCAGCTTGCGAACCAGTGCCTTGGGCATCAGCGGCGCGGTATCGCCGTCCTCCCCGCGCCGCGCTGCAAGCCTGGCATCGTAGGCAAATGGCCGGTCGATCTCCAAAGCGTATGGATCGACCAGCAGCTTGTCGGGATCGAACCACAGGCCGTGCTGGGGGTTGTAAGGCCCGTCGGCGCGCAGGCCGTAGCGGGCGCCAGCCCCGAGGCCGGCGATCTCCGCTGAGAATATGCCTTCAGCCCCACGCGCCAGTTCGACCCGGTCGGTCTCGCGGTCACTGTTATTGAAAATCGACACCCAGATGCGCTCGGCAGCACCGGACCAGACGGAGAAGCGGACGCCGTCGGGAGTGGCAAATGCTCCGAGCTGAAGGCTCATGAGGCGGCGGTGATAGCCGATCTCCCCCCTTGTGGGGGAGATGTCCGGCAGGACAGAGGGGGGCGTGAAGGAATGAGACGCCGAATTGAAGACGCAGAGCGAAAGATTGCTGCCAGCACTCTACGTTGCCCCCCTCTGTCCTGCCGGACATCTCCCCCACAAGGGGGGAGATCAGCCTGCATCGACCGCATCACGTAATCACGCTCGGCGCCGACCGGCCGGTATGCTTCGTGATGCCGGCGATCTCGTCGGCCGCCGCGATCAGGTCGGCAAGCGCTTCCTGCGTCTCGATGTCGTGCCTGTCTGCGTCCGGCTCGTAGCGCTCGATATAGACGCGCAGCGTCGCGCCCGACGTGCCAGTGCCGGAGAGGCGGAAGACGACGCGCGAGCCGCCGGCAAACAGCACCCGAACGCCCTGCTTTTCGCTCACCGACCCGTCGACCGGATCGTGATAGGCGAAATCGTCGGCGGCCTCGACCGTGAGCCCGGCGACCTTGCGGCCGGGCAGGTTCGGCAGCGCCGCGCGCAGGGCATTCATCAGCCGGTTCGCGGCATCTGTTTCGACGCCCTCGTAATCATGCCGCGAATAGTAGTTTCGGCCGAAAGTCTTCCAGTGACCGCGCACGATCTCGGCGACACTCTCCTTGCGCACGGCGAGGATGTTCAGCCAGAGCAGGACGGCCCAAAGCCCATCCTTCTCCCGCACATGGTCCGAGCCGGTGCCCGCGCTCTCCTCGCCGCAGATCGTGGCGAGCCCCGCATCGAGCAGATTGCCGAAGAATTTCCAGCCCGTCGGCGTTTCATAGATGCCGATGCCCAGCTTCTCGGCCACCCTGTCGGCCGCCGCACTAGTCGGCATCGACCGCGCGATGCCCTTCAGCCCGTCGCTGTAGCCCGGCGCCAGATGGGCGTTTGCGGCAAGCATCGCGAGCGAGTCTGAAGGCGTGACGAACATGCCTCGGCCGATCACCAGGTTGCGGTCGCCATCGCCATCCGAAGCGGCGCCGAAATCGGGCGCGTCGTCCGACATCATCAGGTCGAAGAGCTCGCGCGCATGAACGAGGTTCGGGTCGGGATGGTGGCCGCCGAAATCCGGCAGCGGCACGGCATTGCGTGCCGTTCCCGGTGCCGCGCCTAACCGACGCTCGAGAATCTCCACCGCATAAGGCCCGGTCACGGCGTGCATAGCGTCGAACACCATCCGGAAACCGGACGCGAACATCGCCCTAATCGCGTCGAAGTCGAACAGGCTTTCCATCAGCTCGGCATAGTCGGCTACCGGGTCGACGACCTCGACAGTCATGTCGCCGGCCGAAAAGCTGCCCACCGTGTCGAGATCGATGTCAGGCACATCCGCGATCGCGTAACGGTCGATCTCGCGACTGCGGGCATAGATCGCTTCGGTAACCTTTTCCGGCGCGGGGCCGCCATTGCCGACATTGTACTTGATGCCGAAATCCTCGTTCGGCCCGCCCGGATTGTGGCTGGCCGAAAGCACGATGCCACCAAAGGCTTCGTTCTTGCGGATGAGATGGGATGCGGCCGGTGTCGACAAAATGCCGCCGCGCCCGACGATCACCCGGCCGAAGCCGTTGGCCGAGGCCATCTTGATCGCGATCTGGATCGCCTCGCGGTTGAAGTAGCGGCCATCGCCGCCGATCACCAGCGTCTCGCCGCGATAGCCCGCCACCGAATCGAAGATCGACTGGATGAAGTTCTCGACATAGTTCTTCTGCTGGAAGACCGGCACCTTCTTGCGCAGCCCGGACGTGCCCGGTTTCTGGTCGTCATAAGGCGTGGTCTCGACGATCGAGATCATATGCAAAATTCCTCTGTCATGCGGCCAGCGAGCGGAACAGCGCGACATAATCCCGCGCGCTCGCCTGCCAGGATACGTCCGCCTTCATGCCCTGCTTCTGCATTGCTGTCCAAGCCCCGCGATCGGCGAAAACGCCGCACAGGCGTTGCACCGCACCGACAAGCGCGTCTCCCGATCCGGGGGCGAACTGGAAGCCGGTTGCAACACCCGCGGAAAGTGCCGCGTGGTTGGCGTCGATCACCGTGTCGGCAAGCCCCCCGGTGCGCGCCACCACCGGCACGCAGCCGTAGCGCAGCCCGTAAAGCTGTGTCAGCCCGCACGGCTCGAACCGCGACGGGATCAGGATCGCATCTGCGCCGCCCTGCAGGAGGTGCGACAGCCCCTCGTCATAGCCGACCACCACGCCGATGCGCCCGCGATGGCGTGCAGCCCCTGCCAGCAGCGCGCCCTCGAGCCCCTGGTCGCCGGAGCCCAGCACCGCGAGCCGCACACCGAGGCCGGCGACCGCGTCGAGCTCGGCTGCGAGAATATCCATGCCCTTCTGCCACGTCAGGCGGCTGACGACGCACAGAAGCGGGCTTGCATCGGGATCGAGGCCAAAACGATGCTCCACTGCGCGCCGGTTCTTGCCCCGCGCCTTGAGCGATTTCTCCGAAAAGGTCTCCGCCAGATGTGGGTCGGTCTGCGGGTCCCATTGTCCCGTGTCGATGCCGTTCAGGATGCCGTGCAGATGTCCGGCCCTCAGATTTATCAGCCCGTCGAGCCCCATGCCGAATTCGGGCGTACGGATTTCCTGCGCATAGGTCGGGCTGACGGTCGTGATCGCCTGCGCCGCCTGCAAGCCGGCCTTGAGGAAGCCGACGCCGCCGAAATATTCCACGCCGTCGAGCGCCATCGCCTGTGGCGGCAGGCCGAGCTCGGGGAAGATCGAGGCGGGAAACTGCCCCTGAAAGGCCAGGTTGTGCACCGTCATCACCGAGGGCGGAGATGGCCGCTCGTCATAGCGCAGATAGGCCAGCGTCAACGCCGCCTGCCAGTCATGCGCATGAACGATGTCGGGCCGGAGGTCTCCGACCGCCCCGCTCGCAATATCGGCCGCAGCGCGCGCGAACGCGGCAAAGCGGCGCCAATTGTCCGGCCAGTCGACACCGCTGCCATCGCCGTAGGCTCCACCCGGCCGGTCGAACAGATGCGGCGCTTCGAGCACGATCAGGTCGAGCCCGTCGAGCGTGCCGGCGACAATCCGCGCCTTGCCGCCGAAGAGGTCGGCATAGCTGTGCAGCGCCTTCGTCTTCTTCGGCAGCCGCGCAAGTACCGAAGGATAGCCGGGCAGCATCGTCCGCACCGAGACGCCTAGTTCTGCCAACGCCCCCGGCAACGCGCCGGTCACGTCGGCCAGCCCGCCCGTCTTGATGAGCGGAAACACCTCGGATGCGACGGAGAGGATTTTCATGCTTCAGTCGTTCAGTCGGTCGATCATCTTCTGCGTGATCAGGCATACGCCCTTTTCCGTGCGCCTGAAACGCTTCGCGTCGAGCTTTGGATCCTCGCCCACCACCAGCCCCTCGGGAATCTTCACGCCACGGTCGATCACCACGCGGGAAAGCTGCGCGTTGCGGCCGACATGGCAATTGGGCAGCACCACCGCTTCGTCGAGCGAGGAGAACGAGTTCACCCGTGCGCCGGTGAAGATCAGGCTGCGCCGCAGCGCAGCGCCCGAGATGATGCAGTCGCCCGCCACAAGCGAGGAGATGGCAGAGCCGCGCCGCCCTTCCTCGTCGTGGACGAACTTCGCCGGCGGCTTGATCTCGGCATAGGTCCAGATCGGCCAGTCCCGGTCGTAGATGTCGAGTTCGGGCGTGATGTCGGTCAGGTCGATATTGGCTTCCCAATAGGCGTCCACCGTGCCGACGTCGCGCCAGTAGGCTTCGCGTTCGAAGCTGGAGCGCACGCAGGAAGTGGCGAAGCGATGGGCCACGGCCTTCCCGTTCTTGACGATGTAGGGGATGATGTCCTTGCCGAAATCGCGGCTGGAGTCCTTCAGTTCCGCGTCGCGGCGAAGCTGGTCCATCAGGAAAGCGGTGCGGAACACGTAGATACCCATCGAGGCGAGCGCGAAGTCCGGCTTGTCGGGAATGCCGGGCGGATCCGCGGGTTTTTCGACGAAGGCGATGACGCGGTCCTTCTCGTCGACATGCATCACGCCGAAGCCGGTCGCCTCCATGCGCGGCACTTCCAGACAGCCGATGGTGACGTCGGCACCCTGGTCGACGTGCTGACGCAGCATCAGCTCGTAATCCATCTTGTAGATGTGGTCGCCGGCCAGGATGACCATGTATTCGACGCCGTAATCCTCGATGATGTCGGCGTTCTGGAAGACCGCATCGGCGGTGCCCTCGTACCACTGCGTTTCAGAGACGCGCTGGCTTGCCGGCAATATGTCGAAGCTCTCGTTACGCTCAGGCCGGAAGAAGTTCCAGCCGCGCTGCAGGTGCCGGATCAACGAATGCGCCTTGTACTGGGTCGCCACGCCGATGCGCCGAATGCCGGAATTGAGCGCGTTGGAGAGGGCGAAATCGATGATGCGCGTCTTGCCGCCGAAATAGACCGCCGGCTTGGCGCGCACGTCGGTGAGTTCGGCGAGCCGGCTCCCTCTTCCACCAGCGAGCACATAGGCCATCGCGTCGCGGGCCAGCGGCTGTGGTCGTTTCTGTTCCATCGTTCCCTCTCCTCCCGACCTTTACGGTTCGTATTCAAGCATGATCGTCGCCAGCGGCGGCAAGGTCATCCGTGCGACGATACCGCCCCCATCCTCCGCAACCGCCTCGACCGCGCCGCCATTGCCCTGCCCGCTGCCGCCATAGTCGCCAGCATCGGTGTTGACGATCTCACGCCATGTTCCGGCGTTCGGCAACGGCACGCGATAGTCCTGGCGGGCGACCGGGGTGAAATTGGAGATGACCGCCACCGGCGGCGCATCGGGCGCCATGCGCAGCCAGGCGAAAACCGAGTTCTGCGCATCGTCGGCGATCAGCCAGCGAAAGCCTTCCGGCTCGCAGTCGCGCGCATGCAGCGCCGGCGTTTCGCGATAGGCGTGGTTGAGATCCCGCAGCAGGCGCCGCACACCCTCATGTGCCGGCGCTTCCAGCAGATCCCAGTCGAGCGCGCGCGCCTCGCTCCATTCGCGGCGCTGGGCGAATTCCTGCCCCATGAACAGGAGTTTCTTACCGGGATAGCCCCACATGAAGGCGAAATAGGCGCGCAGGGTCGCGAATTGCTGCCAGTCGTCGCCCGCCATCTTCGACAGCAGCGTGCCTTTCCTATGCACGACCTCGTCATGGGAGAGCGGCAGGACGAAATTCTCCGAGAACGCGTAGAGAAGGCCGAAGGTGATGTCGTTGTGATGGTGCTTCCGGTGCACCGGCTCGCGCGCCATATATTGCAGCGTGTCGTGCATGAAGCCCATGTTCCACTTGAAGCCGAAGCCCAGCCCCCCTTCGTGCACGGGATGTGAAACCTTGGGCCATGAGGTGGATTCCTCGGCGATCGTCATGATGCCGGGGTGGGAGCCATAGACGGCCGCGTTCATCTTCTGAAGGAAGTCGACGGCCTCGAGGTTCTCGCGGCCGCCCAGCTCGTTGGGTATCCACTCGCCCGCCTTGCGCGAATAGTCGAGGTAGAGCATCGAGGCGACCGCATCGACCCGCAGCCCGTCGAGATGGTATTTCTCGGCCCAGAACAGGGCGTTGTTGACGAGATAGGCCAGCACCTCGCGCCGGCCGAAATTGTAGATCGCCGTGTTCCAATCGGGGTGGAATCCCTTGCGCGGGTCTGCATGTTCATAGAGCGCCGTGCCGTCGAACATCGCCAGCCCGTGCGCATCGGTCGGGAAATGCGCCGGCACCCAGTCGAGGATCACGCCGATGCCGGCCCTGTGCGCCCCGTCGACGAAGCGCGCGAACCCCTCCGGCTCGCCGAAACGCGCCGTCGGCGCGTAGAGACCAGTCGTCTGGTAGCCCCATGACGGATCGTAGGGATGCTCGGTGATCGGCAGGAACTCGATATGGGTGAACCCCATGTCGACGACATAGGGGATCAGCCTTTCGGCCAGTTCGTCCCAGGTGAGGAAGGACTCGTCGTCGTGGCGCTGCCAGGAGCCGGCATGCACCTCGTAGGTCGAAACCGGCTGCCGGCGCGCATCTGCATCGCGCCAGAAACGGCGATGCGCCGCGTCACCCCAGTCGTGGGCAGGCGAATGGTCGGTTATCGAACCCGTCGCCGGGCGCAGCTCGGCGCGGAACGCAAACGGGTCTGCCTTCAGCGGCACGCGCTTTCCGTCCGGCCCGACGATCTCGTATTTGTAGACACGCCCGGCCTCGATGTCGGGCGCGAACACCTCCCAGATGCCGGTGTCGACACGCCTGCGCATCGCATGCCGCCGCCCGTCCCACTCGTTGAAGTCGCCCACCACCGAGACGCGCTGCGCATTCGGCGCCCATACAGCAAAGTGCACGCCATGCGCGCCCTCATGGTGGATGACATGCGCGCCGAGCTTGTCGAACAGCCGCAGATGCGAGCCTTCGCCGATGTAGTAGTCGTCCATCGGCCCGAGCACCGGCCCGAACGAATATGCGTCGGTCACCCACCACTCGCCGCCGGCATTGCGCGCCAGGTATTTCAGCGGCTTGCGCTTGCGGATCGTCAGCCTGCCTTCAAAGAAGCCCGCATCATGACGGCGCAGGAGTTCGCCTGCCGGTTTGCCGGCGAGCGTGAAGGCGGTGACGCTTTCCGCGTGAGGAATGAAGCAGCGCGCGAGAAGCCCTTTCTCGCCCTCATGCACGCCCAGCACCGCGAAGGGGTTGCCATGGGAGCCGGAAACGACGGCATCGATGTCGCCCTGCGGCGTCAGCGCCATCTTCCCTTCGGGTTCCCTCCTCCCGGATGCTGTCATCTGGACGCGGCCTTCTCCTCCACCGAACTCACAAGCCCCAGCGTTTTCCTCACCCTATCACGCCGGCACGTTCCAAATCTCCTTCGCATATTGCCTTATAGTGCGGTCGGACGAGAACCAGCCGACGCGCGCCGTATTGCGGATCGTCATGCCGTACCAGCGCGGGCTGTCGCGCCAGAGCTCGTCGACGTGGCGCTGCGCGCCCGCATAGGCGTCGAAATCCGCCGCGACCATGAACCAGTCATGATCGTAGAGCACGCCGATGAGATCGCGGTAGCGCTCCGGATCGTCGGGCGAGAATACACCGGACGCGATCGCCTCCAGCGCCTGCCTCAGCTCGGGCGATTTCTCTATGATCGCGCGCGGCTCGTAGCCGCCGGCCCGGCGCTCGGCCACCTCGTCGGCCTTCAGCCCGAAGATCACGATGTTTTCCGCGCCGACGCACTCGCTGATCTCGACATTCGCGCCGTCGAGCGTGCCGATCGTCAGCGCACCGTTGAGCGCGAACTTCATGTTCCCGGTGCCGGAAGCCTCCAGCCCCGCGGTGGAGATCTGCTCGGAAAGGTCAGCCGCCGGGATCATCACCTCGGCGGTCGAGACGTTGTAGTTCGGTACGAACACGACCTTCAGCAGGCCCCGCACCGACGGGTCGCTGTTGATCACGCGCGCGACGTCGTTGGCGAGCTTTATGATCAGCTTGGCATTATGGTAGCTCGGTGCCGCCTTGCCGCCGAAGAATTTTACGCGCGGCAGCCAGTCCTTTTCCGGATGAGAGCGGATCTGGTCGTAAAGCGCCACCGCCTCGATGATGTTGAGAAGCTGGCGCTTGTATTCGTGGATGCGCTTGATCTGGATGTCGAACAGTGCCGACGGATCGAGACGCAGCCCCATCCTGTCACCGATCAGCGAAACCAGCCGTTCCTTGTTGGCGCGCTTCACCGCCGCGAACCGTTCCTGGAAAGCCGCATCGTCGGCGAAGGCGTCCAGGCCCTTGAGCGCATCGATATCGTCCAGGAACCTGTCACCGATAGCCTCGCGGATCAGGTTCGTCAGGCCCGGATTGCATTGCATCAGCCAACGGCGCGGCGTGATGCCGTTTGTCTTGTTGTTGATGCGTTTGGGATAGAGCCGATGGAGATCGGCGAACACCGTCTCCTTCATCAGCTCGGTATGCAGGGCCGAAACACCGTTGACCGAGAATGCGCCGACAAAGGCGAGATTGCCCATGCGCACGCGGCGCTCGCCATCCTCGTGGATCAGCGAGATCGCCCGCACCTGTTCGTCGGAGAACTTGCCGGCCGAGCGCACCCTCAGCAGCACCTCGGCGTTGATCGCATAGATGATCTGCATGTGGCGCGGCAAAAGCCGCTCGAACAGCGGCACCGGCCAGCTTTCCAACGCCTCCGGCAGCAGCGTGTGGTTTGTGTAGGCAAAGGTGCGGTTGGTGATGTCCCACGCCACGTCGAAATCGTGGCCGTGCACGTCCATCAGGAGCCGCATCAACTCGGCAACGGCTATCGCCGGATGCGTATCGTTGAGGTGGATCGCGGCCTTGTCCGGCAGCGATGTCAGGTCGGGATACTGGCTCAGATGGCGGCGAACGATGTCCTGCACCGAAGCCGCCGAGAAGAAATATTCCTGGCGCAGCCGCAGTTCCTGACCCGCCTGATGGCTGTCGGCAGGGTAAAGCACCCGCGTCAGCGCCTCCGCCTTGTTGCTCTCGCGCAGCGCGCCGATATGGTCGCCGGCGTTGAAAGCGTCGAGCAGGATCGGATCGATCGGCATCGCCGACCATAGCCGCAGCGTATTGACGCGCTTGGCCCGCCATCCAACCACCGGTGTATCGACGGCAACCGCGAGAAACCGCTCCGTCGGTTTCCAGACGTGACGCTCCAGCCGGCCGTCCTTGGACGTCACGGAGCTGACTGTACCGCCGAAGCCGATCTCGTAAGCGCCCTCGCGCCGTTCGAACTCCCACGGATTGCCGTGTTCCAGCCACGTTTCCGGCAGCTCAACCTGCCAGCCATCGTGAATTTCCTGCCGAAACAGCCCATGCACATAGCGGATGCCGTAGCCATGCGCGGGTATGTCCACGCTTGCCATCGATTCCATAAAGCAGGCCGCCAGCCGCCCGAGGCCACCATTGCCCAGTGCCGCGTCCGGCTCCAGCCCGGCGATCACATCGATGTCGACGCCATGGATCGCCAGCGCCTCGCGCATCGCGTCCATCTGGCCGAGATTGGAGAAGGCGTCGCGCATCAGCCGGCCGATCAGGAACTCCATGGACAGGTAATAGACCCGCTTGTCGCCCTGCTCGTAGGCGCGTCGGGTCGAGTCGATCCAGCGATCGACCACGCGGTCGCGCACCACCTTGATGGAGGCGGCGAGCCAGTCGTGACGCGTAGCGACCGACGGCTCCTTGCCGACGCGGTATTTCAGGCATTCGATGATTTCCGCCGCCAGCTTGAGCACATCAACCTGTCTCGCGGCGGCGTGATCGGATGCGGAAGTTCTGGTCAATGTCATAATGCCCCCGGCTTGGCGCAATCGCGAAGCGACTGCACGCGAGCGATTATCCAGACTTCCTCCCAGTTTCAAATGCTAGCGGATTGAAGAGCCGCATTCAATCGATTAAAGCAACCCCGTCCGAAGGACGAAGGGGAGGAACTGCATGATCCTGTGTTGTGGCGAAGCGCTGATCGACATGCTTCCGCGCGAGACGTCAGCGGGCGAAGCAGCATTTGCGCCCTATGTCGGCGGCGCCGTGTTCAACACGGCCATCGCTCTCGGCCGCCTCGGCAGGGAAACAGCTTTCTTTTCAGGTATTTCCAAAGACCTCTTCGGCAGACGCCTCAGCCAGGCTCTTGAGGCGAGCAAAGTCGATATGCGCTATGTCCGTTTCTCCGACCGGCCGACCACGCTGGCCTTTGTGCACCTGACAGACGGGCACGCGACATACACGTTCTACGACGAGAACACAGCCGGCCGCATGCTGGAAGAAGCCGACCTTCCGGTGCTCGACGACAATGTCAAGGCACTGCATTTCTCCTGCATCAGCCTGATACCGGAACCCTGCGGATCGACTTACGAGGCACTCATGCGCCGCGAACATCCACACCGCGTCATGATGCTGGATCCCAATATCCGCGCCGGTTTCATCGCCGACAAGGAACGCCATCTGCTGCGCATGCGGCGCATGATAGCCATGGCCGACATCGTCAAGCTGTCCGACGAGGACCTTGCCTGGTTCGGCGAGACCGGCAGCCACGACGAAATCGCCGCGCGCTGGCTGCAGGCGGGCCCCAAGGTGGTCGTCATCACCCGCGGCGGCAAGGGCGCCGTCGGCTATATCGCGGGCGAACGGATCGATGTGCCGGCGCGGCGGGTGACCGTTGCCGATACGGTTGGCGCAGGCGACACGTTCAATGCCGGCATCCTCGCCTCGCTTGACGAAGCAGACTTGCTCGACAAGGAAAGGCTGGCGACGCTCAGCGCTGGCGAGCTGCGCGCCACGCTCGATTTCGCCATATCGGCGGCTGCCGTGACCGTGTCGCGGCCAGGAGCGAACCCGCCTTGGCGGCATGAACTCGCCTGATGCCTGTCGGGCATCACATCGGACGGAGGTGACGATGACGGAGGCAACAGGCAAGCCAGCGGAAACGGGCGGCTTTCCGCCCGTGATCGTGATGGGCGTCGCCGGTTGCGGCAAGACCGAGGTCGGCTCCGCGCTCGCTCGCAAGCTGGGTGCCGAATTCGTCGAGGGTGATGCCTTCCATCCGGCGGAGAACATAGCCCGCATGGCCAGTGGCATTCCGCTCGACGACGAGCACCGGGCCGGCTGGCTCGATACGATCGCCGCCGAGATCGCAGCCCGTACCGCGCGCGGCGCGACGGTGGTCGCCACCTGCTCGGCGCTAAAGCGGCGCTACAGGGACCGGTTGCGCAGCCTTAACCCGAACCTGGTCTTTCTGCATCTGGCGCTCGACCGGCAGGCTTCGTGGGAGCGCGTACAGGGCCGCGGTGGACACTTCATGCCATCGAGCCTTGTGGACAGCCAGTTCGCCGATCTCGAACCACCATCGGCTGACGAGGCGGCTCTGCGCCTCGATGCGCTGCTGCCTGTCGACACTCTGGTCGAACAGGCGGCTGCATTCCTGAGTGGCCGGGCGAGCACATAAACACGTTGACGGCAGATCGCCGGCCACGACGCCGAGGAGGAGAAGACATGTCCGAAAGCCCGTACGAAATCATCGATCCGCGCTTCGCAAAGCTGATCAATGGCACGGCCAAGCTGGAACAGCTCCACACCGGCAGCCGCTGGACCGAGGGGCCGGCATGGTTTGCCGCCGGCCGCTATCTCGTCTGGTCGGACATCCCCAACGATCGCATGCTGCGTTATGACGATGCCGACGGCCATGTCAGCGCCTTCCGCCAGCCCGCCGGCAACACCAACGGTCACACGGTGGACAGGCAGGGCAGGCTGGTTTCCTGCGAGCACAAGGCCCGCCGCATCAGCCGCACCGAGCATGACGGCAGCGTCGTCACGATTGCCGACCGCTGGCAGGGCAAGCGGCTGAACTCGCCCAATGATCTTGTCGTCAAATCCGACGGCTCGATCTGGTTCACGGACCCCACCTACGGCATCGATTCCGACTATGAGGGCGACAGGGCCGACAGCGAAATCGGGGCTTCGCATGTCTACCGCATCGACCCGGCGACCGGCACGGTCGAAGCGGTCGTCACCGACATGATAAAGCCGAACGGCCTCGCTTTCTCGCCCGACGAGACGAAGCTCTACGTGGTCGATACCGGCCGCACCCATGGCGACCATCATCCGGCCCATATGCGCGTCTTCGATGTCGGCGACGATGGGCGTCTCAGCGGCGGATCGGTCTTCGCCGATTGCACCGCGGGCCTGTTCGATGGCTTCCGGCTCGACACGGCCGGCCGCATCTGGACAAGCGCGGCCGACGGCATTCATTGCTACGATCCCGACGGAACCCTGATCGGCAAGGTTCTGGTGCCGGAAATCGTCTCAAACTGCTGTTTCGGTGGCCAAAAGCTCAATCGTCTTTTCATCACCGCCACGACGTCGCTCTACGCCGTCTATTTGAAGGTCAACGGCGCCCGAACCGTCTAGGCGAATGGAACTGCCGGAGTTCCGGGCGGCAGCTTCGCCTCGTCTTCCGGCTCGACATGGATGACGATCCGCACCGACGGAATTTCCGCCTCCAGTGCCTCCTCGATCCGGTCGCAGATCGCATGGCTCTCGCCGACGGTCATGTGAGCGTCGACGACCATATGGAACTCGATGAAGGTCGCGCGGCCGGCGATCCGCGTCTTGAGGTCGTGAACTTCCAGCGCGCCCTTGGAATTGGCCGAGATGATGTCGCGGATACGCACATGCTCCTCGACCGGCACGGCGCGATCCATCAGGCCGTCCAGTGACGAGGTGATGACCTTCCACCCCTGCCAGAGAATGTTGAGCGCAACGACCAGCGCCAGAAGCGGATCGAGAAAATACCAGCCGGTCAGGACGGCCCCGACAAGACCGGCAATGACACCGACCGACGTGACCACATCCGTCATGACGTGATGACCGTCGGCCTCGAGTGCCGGCGACTTATCCTTGCGTCCGACGCGTATCAGCATCAGCGCCCACACGCAGTTGATCGCCGCCGCGACGCCGTTGACCGCAAGGCCTCCCCAGGCCTGCTCCAGCGGCGCCGGATTCTGCCAGCTTCGCCACACCTCGCCCATGATGAGCAGCGCGGCGACGACGATAAGCACGCCCTCCAGAACGGCGGAGAAATATTCGGCCTTGTGGTGCCCATACTGATGGTCGCGATCGGCCGGCTTGTGGCTGACGGAGATCGCCCAGAAGGCCGCGAAACCGGCGATGACGTTGACGATGGATTCCAGCGCGTCCGAATAAAGCGCGACCGACCCGGTCATCCACCAGGCGACGAACTTCAAACCCATCACGCCGAATGCGACGACGATGGACCACGCCGCCAGGCGTCGTATGCGCTGCTTGGCAGTCATGACCGCTCGTGGCGCTTCCGCGCGTGAAGGATCGCAAGCCTCACAACGTCGTTCCTCACGCCGCCTTGACCTTCGCCTTGCGCGGCAGATGCGCGACAACGTTCTCGATCATCCGCATGCCGGCATTCTGGCCGAGCGTCATGATCGATTCGGGGTGAAACTGCACGGCAGCCACCGGCTCGTGCTTGTGCTCGAACGCCATCACCACGCCATCATCGGTCTCCGCCGTGACGATGAACGCATCCGGCAACCGCACCGGGTCGGCGAATATCGAGTGATAGCGACCGACAGTCACTTCCTTGGGCAGGCCGGAAAAGATGACGCCGGGCCTCGAAACCCGGATGCGCGACGGCTTGCCGTGCATGGGCACATGAAGCTGGCGCAGTTCGCCCCCATAGGCCTCCGCCAGCGCCTGCAGGCCGAGGCAGACGCCGAAGATCGGCAGGTCGCGCTTGCGCGCCTTCTCGATAGTGGCCTTGGTATCGAAATCCTTCGGGCTGCCGGGGCCGGGGGAAAGCACGACGAGGTCGGGATTGACCCGGTCGAACACCTCTTCCGGCACCGGGGAGCGCACGGTGGAGACACTCGCGCCGGTCTGGCGGAAATAGTTCGCCAGCGTGTGCACGAACGAGTCCTCATGGTCGACCAGCAGGATCGAGACGCCCTCGCCCACCTTCGCGCCCTCGCGCTCGCTCGCTGCCGCATTGCCGGCCGACGCCTCGCGGATCGCCGTCAGCATCGCGGAAGCCTTCAACTCCGTCTCTGCTTCTTCCTCGGCAGGGTCAGAATCGTAAAGCAGCGTCGCGCCGGCACGGACCTCGGCGATCCCGTCCTTGATCCGGATGGTGCGCAGCGTCAGACCGGTGTTCATGTCGCCGTTGAAATGCACCATGCCGATGGCGCCGCCATACCAGGCGCGCGGGCTCTTCTCATGGTTTTCGATGAAGCGCATCGCCCACAGTTTCGGCGCGCCGGTCACCGTCACTGCCCAAGCATGCGACAGGAATGCGTCGAACGCGTCCATGCCCTCTCGCAGTCGACCTTCGATGTGGTCGACCGTGTGGATCAGGCGCGAATACATCTCGATCTGCCGCCGCCCGATGACACGCACGGAACCCGGTTCGCAAACCCGGCTCTTGTCGTTGCGGTCGACATCGGAACACATGGTCAGTTCGCTCTCGTCCTTCTTCGAGTTCAGCAGCTTGAGGATCTGCTCGGAGTCCGAGATCGCATCGTCGCCGCGGCGGATCGTGCCGGAAATTGGGCAGGTCTCCACGCGCCGGCCGTTGACCCGCACGAACATTTCCGGCGAGGCGCCAATCAGGTATTCGCCGCCACCGAGATTGATGAAGAACGAATAGGGCGACGGATTGATCTTCTTCAGTCGTCGCGTGATCTCCGAAGGCCTGGAATCGCAGCGCTCGAAGAACATCTGCCCCGGCACCACCTCGAAGAGGTCGCCGCGCCGGAAGCTCTCCTTGGCCGTTTCCACCAGCTTCGCATATTCGCCAGGCTCATGGTCGCCGCGCGGCGGGATGCGGCTGCTCGGCCGGAAAGGCTCCTGTTCGTTGTCGCGTGGCAGACCTGCGGTCGAAAACCCCACGCCGGAATAGTCATAGCGGTCGTGCCAGGCTTTCGCCTGGTGGTGATCGACCACAAGAATCTCGTCGGGCAGGTAAAGCACGACGTCGCGCTGGTCGCCGGGACGTTCGAGCTTCTGTTCGACATGGTCGAACTGAAAGGCGATGTCGTAGCCAAAGGCGCCGTAGAGACCGAGATTGCCATCCTCCGGCGAGCGGAAGAGATCGACCAGCGCCCGCAGAACGGTGAACACCGTCGGTGCCTTGCTTCGCTCCTCCTCGGCAAAGACACGGCCGGGCTCGGTCACCTGCAAAGTCATGAGACGCGACGAGACCTCGCCCATCGTCACGGCGGAGAGCGTCTCCACCGCGCGGCGAATTGCCGGCAGCAGCACCTCGCCGCGCGCGTTCAGCGCTTCGATGCGCATCGCACGGCCTTTGGCGCTGATGACGACCGGCGGGTCGATCATCGCCGTATCCCAGCGCGTATAGCGGCCCGGATACTCGTAATTCGAGGAGAATACGCAGCCGCGCCGCGAATCGAGCGCGTCGATATAGGTTTCGATCGCCCCCTCATAAGGTGTGTCGTGGCGTTGCCGCGTCACCGTCACGCCTCCGGCGGTGATGAACCGTTCGGCGCCGTCTTCAAGCAGTTCGACTGTCATTCCCTGTCTCCATCCGTTTCCGCCTGGCGGACCCGGGACGACTGAAAACAAAATGGCCGCCCGGAAATCCGTTGCGGCCATCACATTTCACGCGCACGCGTTCGCCCGGCCGCTTGTCAGCAGGCCCACCACCACAGGGTCTTGATCGAACGAACCGTCATGGCGAAATCCTTAGCGGCGAACGCCCGCCTGCGCAACCTGATTTCCGCGCCCTCGCACAACCCGCTGTCACCCTCATGTCACGCGTGTCGCTTACGCGGACGGTCCGCGCCGCAGGAAAGGAACGTGCCTTGGCATACGCGACGAACGACGAATTCGGCCCCAACTTCATCTCGACCGGGAAAGACACGCCACCGCGCCACCTAGGCACCCGTTACGACAGCGCCGGCAACTTTCTCTACGAGCCGGGCAACACCTTCGTCTCGCACGTCGTCGACGGTTCGCAGAGCCAGAAAGCACTGGTAGAGGTTCGCGAGCGCCTGCGTGCCCTGCCCCATGCCGACCACTTCACATTCACGCCGGTATCGAGCCTGCACAAGACGCTTTTCCAGGGGGTGATCGAAGGCCGCCGCGGGCGCGAATACTGGCCGGCGGCGCTGCCTGCCGATGCCGCAATTCCCGAAACGACAAGATGGATCGACGAGCGCCTCGACGGCTTCTCGGTCAAGGCACCATTTCGCATCAAGGCGGACATGGTCACGCCGCTCGGTGTCGTCGTCTCAGGCCTGACCGATGCCGACGAAAAGGTCATGCGCGAGGCGCGCGACGCGCTTGCGGAGCGCCTCGGCTATCGCCACCCGGACCACGACGACTACACCTTCCACATCACGCTCGCCTATCAGCTCGACTGGCTGCCGCTGGAGGCCGAAGCGATCTATCTGCCGGCACTTGCCGAGATGAAGACGCTGCTCGACGTCTTGCCTGAAGGCATCGAGCTCGACGTGCCCGCCTTCTGCGTGTTCGACGATATGGAGGAGTTCAGGCCGCTTCGCGAGATCGGTTGAACGCCCGCAGACCGCTGACCACCAGCCAGGTCAAGCTCGCCCAGGCCGCGCCCAGCGCCCAGCCGGCGGCAACGTCGCTCGGCCAGTGGACGCCGAGATAGACGCGGCTGAAGCCCACCATGATGGTCAGGAGCACGGCCACACAGATGACGTAGATGCGCGCCGCAAGACTGTCGACGAGACGGACGATCAGCGTGGCAAGCGTGAGATAGACCAGCGCGCTCATCGTCGCATGGCCGCTCGGGAAGCTCGCCGTATGCGTCTGCACGAGATGATCGACGATATCGGGCCGCGGCCGGTCGTAGAGCATCTTGAGAAGCTGGCTCAGCGCGGTTCCCGAAACGATCGACAGAAAGACGAACAGCGCCGGCCCATAGCGGCCGACGACCATCAGGAACCCCAGCACCGACGCCACCAGAACAACCAGTACCGGATAGCCGCCCAGCGCCGTAATCTCGGTGATCGTCTCCACCAGCCAGCCGGGCCCGAGCGGCCTCGCACTGTCTGTTGGGTCGCGAAACATCAGCAGCAGCGCACTGTCGATCCGCGCGATCTCGTTTTCGCTCACCTCGTCGGCGATCGCGAGGAATACGTAGACGCCGCTTGTCACCACCGCGACCAGAAGCACCGGTACGGTCGCGAAACGCATTTCGCGCATGCCGCGCACAAGTTGGAAAAGTCTGTTCATGCACCCACCATCGCAGCCGCCGCCCTGGCGCGGCCGATATCGTTCGGGAAATCCATGGCCAGGGCCGCGCGCTCCAGCGCCTGCTCGGACTGGCGCCGCGCATTCTCGACAAAACGCTGGTCGCCCGTGCGCGCAAGTGCTGCGAGCGCCTTCTGCAACCGGACCTGCACCTCCACCACACCGGCGCCATCCCGCGCGATTGGCACGAAGATGTCGTCGAACAGTTCGGCTATGTCGAGATCCGGCACCCAGACCTCCGGAAACAGCGGCTCGATCTCATCGTCTTCTCCCGCCCATATCGCCAGCACACGCACCGCTCGACCGATTACGTCGATCGCCGTACCCGGATCGTTGATGCCCGGCGACAGTGCACGCGACGCAATCTCCGCCAGAACGCAAAGGCCGAAGCGCGGATCCTGGTCGAAGCTGCGCTCGTCGGCGATGGTCACAGCATCGAGGATCGCGTCGAAATCGGTGGCCGTATCGAAGCCGCTGCACCATGCGATTGGCCGGCCGGGGTCGATGAACGTGCCCGGCAGGCTTGCAAGATACACCCGCCCGCCGGCTGCTTTGGCAGCTCTCGATATGGCCGCCGTATCCACATGCTGGATATAGCCGATGCGATCGCTATAGACGGGATGCGCGCCGTCATCGACGACGTCGCGGCCGGGCTCCAGTCGCCTGCCGCCGAGATAGGGCGTACTGCGCCGCGCGCGCATGGCCTTTGCCGTCGCCTCTTCCACCACATCCGTGGTCTCGCCCACACGACCGAGCCGCAGCAGGTAGTCGATCCAGCGCAGCAGCGTGATGACGATCAGCATCACGACCGCCAGCGTCATGAAGAACAGAACTACCCGGCCGCGCTCGCCATAAGCGCCCATCGACAGGGTGATGATCGCGACGAGGCTGTAGAGGAACGAGCCGACGAATGCCGCCAGCACGTTCTGAGTTGTCTTATCCTCGATTAGCAGCTTGGTCGCGCGCGGCGTGACATTGCTGGTGGCGGCCGAATATGCGGCAACCATGGTCGACAACGAGAATGTAGTCACGGCCAGCATACTCGAGGCAATGATCTCGAGGATGCGGTCGACCGAGTTTGCGCCGAGCTTGTCGGCAAGCCCGGTTGGAATGAAAGGCGAGATCAGCAGCGAGACGAGGGCGGCGAAGATGGCCAGCAGCGAGATCACCGAAGCGCGAAACCACAGGCGCCTTGTCAGCAGGCTGAACAGCCATTTCCACTTCGATACCATGGGCCCGCCTCTCCGGATGGAAGCCAGATATGGCGGCTCGGCAGCCCCATGGCAAGCCGCCGCGCCGGGGCTGCGGCAAGGCGGCTCAGGTCGATGCGGCTGCGCTTCCGCGCGCCGGGCGCCTCAGAACAGCCCTTCGATCTGCCCTTTGTCGTTGAGGAAGATACGCTCCGACGAGGGCGACTTCGGCAGGCCGGGCATGGTCATGATCTCACCGCAGATCGCCACGACGAAGCCCGCGCCAGCGGAAAGCCGCACCTCGCGCACCGGTACGACATGATCCGTCGGTGCGCCGCGCAGGTTGGGATCGGTGGAGAACGAATATTGCGTCTTCGCCATGCAGACCGGCAGGTTGCCGTAGCCTTGCGCCTCCCACTGATGGAGTTGGTCGCGCACCGACTTGTCGGCGATGGCCTCCGAGCCGCGGTAGATGCGCTTCACGATGGTGTCGATCTTGTCGAACAGCTTCATCTCGTCCGGATAGAGCGGGGCAAACTGGGACTTGCCGGATTCGGCGAGCTCAACCACCTTGTGCGCCAGTTCCTCGATGCCTGCCGCCCCCTGCGCCCAGTGCTTGCACAGAACCGCCTCGGCGCCCTGCGCGGCCACATAGGCCTTCACCGCCTCGATTTCGGCATCCGTGTCGGACACGAAATGGTTGATCGCCACGATGGCCGGGACGCCGAACTGTTTGACGTTCTCGATGTGGCGGCCGAGATTGGCGCAACCCTTCTTCACGGCATCGACATTTTCGGCACCGAGATCGTCCTTCTTGATCCCGCCGTTCATCTTAAGCGCGCGCACCGTCGCCACGATCACGGCAGCCGCCGGCTTGAGGCCGGCCTTGCGGCACTTGATGTCGAAGAACTTTTCGGCGCCAAGGTCGGCGCCGAAGCCGGCCTCTGTGACCACATAGTCGGCGATCTTCAGCGCCGTCGTAGTGGCGACCACCGAGTTGCAGCCATGCGCGATATTGGCGAACGGGCCGCCATGCACGAAGGCAGGATTGTTCTCGAGCGTCTGCACCAGATTGGGCTGCACGGCATCCTTCAGCAGCACGGCCATGGCGCCGTCGGCCTTCAGGTCGCGTGCGAAGACCGGGCTCTTGTCGCGACGATAGGCAACGATGATGTCGCCGATGCGCTTCTGGAGGTCCGCCAGGTCCGTAGCCAGGCACAGGATCGCCATGACCTCAGAGGCAACCGTGATGTCGAAACCGGCCTCGCGCGGAAAACCGTTGGCGACCCCGCCGAGCGAGCAGATGATCTGCCGAAGGGCGCGGTCGTTCATGTCCATGACACGCCGCCAGGCGACACGTCGCACGTCGATGCCCTGCTCGTTGCCCCAATAGATGTGGTTGTCGATCAGAGCCGAGAGTAGATTGTGCGCGGTGGTGATTGCATGGAAGTCGCCTGTGAAGTGGAGGTTCATGTCCTCCATCGGCACCACCTGGGCATATCCACCGCCGGCAGCACCCCCCTTCATGCCGAAATTTGGTCCGAGCGACGCCTCGCGGATGCAGACCATCGCCTTCTTGCCGATGCGGTTCAGCCCGTCGCCCAGGCCCACGGTGGTGGTGGTCTTGCCCTCACCCGCCGGCGTCGGATTGATCGCCGTGACGAGGATCAGCTTGCCGTCCTTGTTGCCCTGAACCTGCTTGATGTATTCGGCGGAGACCTTTGCCTTGTCGTGGCCGTAAGGCAGCAGATGCTCGGCTGGAATGCCCAGCCCCGCGCCCACGTCCATGATCGGCTTCTTCTTGGCTGCGCGTGCGATCTCGATGTCGGACTTGAACTCGGCCATGCGATCTCCCCCTGGGACGGCTCGTTTGCGACGCGGCACACACGCCGCTGTTGGGCGCATAGAAGCCCGAGCGGGTCAATTCGCGCCGTCTCAAAACAGCCGCGCAATGCGCGAAATGCGACAGGGTCTGGATAGGGCAGTATGGGGATTAGGGTAATGCGGCGGTAGGGATTATCGAGGGACGCGCAGCGTGACCGTGGCCCGAACGAACTCCTTCCACTGTTTCACCTACTGCCATACTGCCCCATTCTCCTATCGCCTCAATCCGCTAGCGATCCAGCACCTGCCGTACCTCGACGAGATTGGACCGTACCCGCAGTACGTAGAAGCCCATGGTCGCCAGGTGCGTCGGCATGATCCAGCCCGCCTCGTTGCCGTTGGAGATGATGAACGGCCGGATGTTCAGCGCGGCGCGGAGCTGCTGTTCCGTCTGTTGCCACAGGGGGCCGATGGCACGCTGGCGAATGACGTCCTCGAAATCGGCACCGGCTGCATGCAGGATGCCGTAATAGCCATAGAGCTGCCCGTAGGCGAACCAGAACCGGTCGTCCGCCCGCGTATCGAACCAGCCGTAATTATAGGCTTCGGAACGCTCGCGCAGGATCGCCGAGGTCGACCCGATGTCGTTGGCGATGCGGTCGATGAACTGGATCAGGTTGTCGGCGCGCGCATCGAACACGGCGTTGCAGGCCTCGAGCCTGTCGTTGAACGTATTCAGATCGCGGATCGCCGAACGGTAGAAGCTGGGCGTCGGCGTTTTCGGGCCAAACGGATTGAGGCCGAAATACCAGGTGTATTCGTCGAACTGCAGGTTGCCGCGGGCATCCTGCAGATTCTGATCGATCTGCGACGTACCGCGGATGCGGCCGAGCGTGTCGACCAACTCGATCGAGGTGCGGCGGATCGCCTGATTCACCCCGCGCTGGAACGACGCCTTGTTGTCGAGCCATGGCGTATGGTCCCAGTCCATGCCGAACAGGCCCAGCTTGTAGAGGATCATCGACGAGATCCAGGCATTCTCGTTGACGTTGAACTCGACGAGGTCGGCCGTCACGTCGGCGATCGCCGAGCGGCCGCAGGTGCGCGTGGTGTCGCCCCCATCGGCGGCCGAAACCTGCTCGCCCGCCGACAGGTTGCGGCTGGCAAGGTTATAGGCCTGGACATAGTCGGGATCGAAGCCCGTCCAGCGCTGCGTATTCCAGAAGAAATAGCCATAGAGGCCGATCAGCACGAGAAGACCGATGCCGATGGGGCCTTTGATGAGCCAGCCGCGCCGCGCATACCAGCGGCTGGCGGCGACAAAGGGCCAGCAGATCCACGCGATCACCAGGCCGACGCCACGGCCGATCGCTTGAAAGACGCGAGTGAAGAAATTGACGATCGGATCGAACATGGTTCCCCCTCAGTCGTGGAGCCCGTAAAGCCGCGCGCGGAAACCCGCCTTGTCTTTCAGATACGTATCTTTCAGCGTCTCGACAACATGGCGCCGCCAGACCTCGTCGAAACCTTCGTAGTCTCGATAGAAGCCCTGCTTGTTGAACACGTAGCGCGACACGAAGTCGAACGGCACGAAATCCGAAATCAACCGGCTCGTGAGCCAGGCGTCGGGATGGTCGGGCTTTGCCCTCACGACCAGGAAACGGCGTTCGGGCCGCACGTCGGCCATCTTCATCTGACCAAGCTGAGCAAGCTCACGCTTTGCCGCGTTGAGGAAGGGGAAAGTACCCTCCCGGTTGATCAGGTCCGCATGTCCGTGGATCCAGCTCTGCAGCCAAACGCGGTCGACGCTCGACAATTCCCGCTTGGGGTCTGACTGATGAATCAGCGTACGCACGATCATCTCGGCGCGATGCTCGAGATAGTTGGATTCGTCGATCCAAGAGGCCCGTGGCAGCTCGATCCGTCCCGTGGAAACGAGGAATTCGAAGATGCGCTCGGCGTCGTGCAGCGAAAGATAGCTTACCTGCCAAGGACGCGAGCGCCGGAAGCCCGGCGCCGCGGGGTCGCTGATGACAGTCGTCATTCCCGGATCGACAAAAACATAGAGCCCGCCGAAATGGCTGGTCCAGTAGGCGTTGTGGCGGAAAATCACCTGGTCCGGCACCAGTGCGTTCTGGCGGATGTCGCCCGTCACCTTGGCGAGATCGACCATATGCTCCAGCATCGTCGTGTCGCGCCACGCCTCCGGCTCCTGTTTCAACCTGTCGACGAGCGTCGCAAGTTCGGTGGCCTTGCCGGTCACGTCCTCCGCCGACAGCACGCGAAACTCGACCTGGTTGATCGACAGCAGATCCTCGATGTCCTCGACCTTGGCGACCGAATCCTCGATCTCCCCATAGATCACGTCCTTGATCGTCAGCGCGTTGATGACGCGGGCATTGGCGGTCAGGAACTCGTAGAGAAGCTGCGAGGTGTTGGAGAATGCCGTGTGCACCACCGGCAGGTCGGCCTGCTGCGGGGTCAGGATGATGAAGCGCCGGTTGATCTGGTTCGGATCGAGATAGTGGATGTCGCCGAGGTCTTCGGCCACTTGCGGCGAGAAGCCGGTACGATCGATCTCGATCCGCTCGCGCTGCGTCGGCTTCAGCCCGAACGCCTTCAGCGCCTTGTTGTAGCGCTCGATCAGATGCGGCTCCTCGATGGCAAGCAGCCTGCCGTAGATCAGCTCGTTGTCGCGCAGAAGGTCCACTATCCCTTCTCCCCGTTCACGGAGATCAGGAACCACTCACGCATCCCAAAGGCCCTTCTTCTGCAATTCGGCCATCTCCCGCGCCGCCCGCTCGCGCAGGCGCGCGTCGCGCAGAAGCGTCTCCACCGCCGCGTCGTCTGACTTGTCGGCGTAGCGGAATTCGGAATCGGCGTAGCGGTTGATCTCCTGCATCACCATGTCCATCGTGAACGGACGCCGCAGGTCCTCCACCATGGCCTTCTTCTCGTCGTAGCCCTTGCCCATGAAGGTCTCGGGCTTCTCGAACCATTCGTCAGGCAGTTCGATGTCCATGGCGCGCATCTTGATCGCATCGGTGACGTTTTTGATTGCTCGGCCGGTGAAGCGCGGCTCCGCCTCCTTGATCCGGTGGAGATAATCGCCAACGTCGGCCAGCGTCTTCGGCTCGCCTCGCTCGTCCATGAAGCGGTCGTAGACCTTTTGCAGCCCGGCCTCCTGCGGCTTGGAATGCGCGTCATAGGCCGTCTGCACGGCGCGCTTGATCTCCTGCGCTGCATAAAGCGTGTGGTCGCCCAGCGGGATCTGGTGGTTCTTGCCGGCCAGGAGCGCAAAGATGTCGATATAGTCGTCGCGGGTCTGCGGCCCGTCGACCAGCCAGCGCGCGCTGGCGCGCTGGCGCAGCGCATCGTCGACGTTCTCCGGATAGTTCGAGAACATGCCGAAGGAGCAGTTGCCGCGCACCACCGTACCGGCGCCGGCGAAGGCGTCCATCAGTACGCCCGTGATCTCGTGCTGGCCGGCGGAAGCGCGATCGTCCGAGCGCTTGGCCGCCACCTGGTCGATGTCGTCGATGGTTCCGAACGCGATGGCGCGCGGATTGAGCACGTTATTGACGAACTGGCGGCAGTTCTGCCCCGACTTGCCCTGGTAGGACGAAATCTGGTCGACGCCGAAATTCTCGTAGTGGAAGGGCACGCCCGCCACCTGGGCGTAGTCGTTGACGAGGCCGGCGATCATCTGGATCAGCGTCGTCTTGCCGGTGCCCGGCGCGCCGTCGCCGATGAAGGTGAAGATGAAGCCGCCCAGTTCCACGAACGGGTTGAGCTGCCGGTCGAGATCGTAGGCCATCAGCATCTTGGCGAGCTTGACCGACTGGTACTTGGCGACGTGGTTGCCGACCACTTCGTCCGGCTTCTTGAAGGTCATCACGAGCGCCTTGGACTTGCGGCCGGGCGCGACGTCGAAACCGTCGATAGTGAAGTCGTCCTTCTCGATGCGGATATGCGTGTCGTCGAACGCGCCGAGCGCATCGAAGCGGCCCCGCCGCGACAGCAGCCCCTCTATCGCAACAGTCGCATAGGCGCGCGTGCGCGCCGGCAGGTCGTGATCGTCCTTGGCGCCGGCAAGCGTGCCATCCAGCCCTGCGATCAGTGCCTTCAGTGCGTCCTGCTGCGTGTCGAACGCATAGTCCGGCTCGCCGACGTCGCTGGGCGCCTCGGCGTCGCTCTCGACGGTCTGCAGGAGATAGGAGGCAAAGGTGAAGGCCGCGACGTAAGCCGCCGCCGAAAGCAGCCGCTTGTAGTGCGACACGTCCTCGCCCTCGAGCGGCGAGCGCGCGTTCTTCGCCTGCAGGTCCTCCAGCGCGGTCGATTTGGCGAACATGTCGGCCACCGCCATCGCGATCGCCAATCCGCGGCGTGCGCGATAGAGCAGCGTGTGCTGCGGGATCGACATGAGCTGGTCGTCGGGCCGCACCGCCTGCACAGTCTTTGCCAGCTCCACCTCGCGGGTGCGCCTCACCGAGCCGGTCGAAACCGTCGACACGAAACGTCGCCCGGTGCCTGCCAGCTCCGTCTGCGAGCGTCCCGACGAATCCTCCAGCACCACAATGCGCGTGATGAAGCTCTGCGCCAGGGCGCGATGCTTCTCGATGTCGGCTTCGGATATGGCGGTCAGGCCGGTGTCCATAATCAGGCTCCCCTAAACATCGCTGATCACCTGCCCGTTGGAGATGATGTGCACCTGATAGCCGCCGAAGATCTTCTGCGCCTCCCCGGCGGCGTAGAGCGCCTGATAGGCCTCGTGCGGGATCAGCGCGTGGCGCTCGTAGCTCGAAACGCCCTGCCGCGTCGCTTCCAGATCGTCGGTGTTGATGTGGAATTCCTCGCGCGCCGGCTGGCTGGAAAACAGCCCCTTGCGTGCCGGCTGCTCGGACTTGGAGAACACCTCCTGCACCGTCCAGGTCAAAAGCCACGCATGCTGCTCGCGGCGCACCTTCGACAGAACTTCCGCAACCACCGAATTGTGCTCGGTGATGCCGGCGGAATAGAACGGCCCCAGCACGACGCGGCGCAGCTGCTTGGGATGCAGCGCGTCGAAATCCTTGTCGAGATTGCCGGCAATGGTGGCGGGCGACAGCGAATAGGCCGAGTTTTTCTCGGCGAAGTCGTCGAAGCGATGTGCCAGCTCCGGGTTGAGAAGCCCGTCGACCGGCAGCGGAATCTTGACGTTCTCGTCGAGCTTGCCGTCCCGGGAAACCAGTTCGCGGACAACGTTGTCGGAGGAATCCTCCACTGTCGCCATGTAGACCAGTGGCAGGTTGGCTGTGCCGTCGAACGCGCCCCAATGAACGACATAGATCGGCCGTCGCGTCTTGGGGTTCACAGACACCTTCACCGTACGCGGCAGGACGAAGGGCGCAAAGATCAGCCCCTCGGAAACCTCCTCCAGATAAAGCCGCTCGGCCATCGACTTGCGCAACGCGTGCGGCATCGCACGTTGCCGCAGGATGAAATCGGCCATCTCGGCGCGCAACACCTCGGGTTCCGGAATGCCCGCCAGCCGCTTCTCGGCACTGCGCCGGTCGTTCTCAAGTTCCAGCACGTTCTGGAAAACGGGATAGCCGCTTTCGGCGCGCGAGATGCGGAACGAATCCATGAAGCCGAGCCGGTTCTTCCAGCAGGCGAAGGAATTTTCCAGCCGCACAAGATATTCGGCCATCACCTTGGCGACGAGGTCGTGCCGGTATAGCGGCGAGCGCTCGTCACGCAGGAACACGTCCAGCCCGCCGAGTGCCGCGGAAATGGTGTCGAAATAGCGCACTGCGGCGTCGGTGGTGGAACCGTTCATAACGTGGCGCCGATGTGTTTGCGGGCTGCATCGCACCTCCCCCCGCTCACGCGGAGATGGCAGATGTGTGAAACAACACCAAGGGAGACGGACATACCAGGACGGACGGTAAGCGTCACTGCTTCACGTAGTCGGCCGAGTTGTGCTTCTTAAGCACCTCGTCGAAGCGCCGGGCAAACGCATCGTCGGCGAGCTTCTTGCGGCGCTGGATGTCGGCGGTCGTCACCATGTTCTTCTCGTGCAACTCCAAGAGGTCGCCGATGTGACGCTGTGCGGCGGCGCCGATGCCCGCCATCGTCTCCTCGGCAGTGTTGTCGACCTGGCTGCCCAGCGTGTTGATGCGGTGCGCCACTTCCTGCTGCGCCGCGGTCTTCAGCGAATCCTCCAGCGCCTTGTAGAGAACGATGCGCTGCTCGGTGTCGATGGTCAGCTTGTTGATGAGCGTGTTCTGCGCCGCGATCTGGTTGTTGAGCGAATCCACGAAGGTCTGGAACATCGAGGTGTAGCGCTCGAGCGTCTGGCTCTCGGCCAGCAGTTCCTGCTCTTTGGCCTGGGCCTGGTTGTATTCGGTCGCCAGCTTCGAGCGCTCGGCCTCGAGCTCGGTGCGCTCGGTCTGGCTGGTCGAAGAAGCGATGCGGTTCTCGATGTCGAGCAGGGCCGGGTTCAGCTCCTCGATGCGCTTCTGGGTTGCCGTCAGGTTGTCGATCGTCGCCTTGCGGCGCTCGATCACCTCACCGAGGCTCTTCTCCGAGGTCGCATAGCGCTGGTCGAGGATGTTTTTCTGCTCGGTCAGGATGCCGACGATCGTGTCGGACTTCGCCAGCAGTTCCTGCAGGTTGCCCGCCAGCGACATGTTGCGCACGCGCTCCGTACGCATCCGCTGCTTGCGCTGGCTGGAGAAGATGCCGATGAAGCTCTCCCAGCCGGTATAGCTCTTCATGCTCTCGAACTCGGCACCGAAGACGTTGGTGGCGTCCTCCAGTCCGATGATGAGGTCGGCGATGTTGCCTTCCATCACCTTCTGCTGGTTGAGCACGTCCTGGATGCGGGCGTTCTCGATGTCGAAGTCGCTGGCGCCGATCTTCTGGTCGGTCTGCGCAAACTTCTCCAGCACGACACCGGACTGCTCGATCTTCGAGCGCATGTCCTCGACCACCCGTTTCGTCTTGGCAATCTCGGCGTCGAAATTCTGCAATGTCGCCATGCGCTCCGCTCCAGCTAACCGATAACTTTGTAAAAATGACTTCGCGGAATATATGTGGGCGCCATTGCGATTGAAAGACGCAAAGCCGGAGGAAGCAAAGGCGGCCGCGCAGAGTATCCGGATCCGGATTCTAGGCCCGAACACGTACCTCGCCGAAGGAGACCATCCTGCGCCGGTCGTCGTCCCACAGGGCCAGCTTCACGCAGGCGAGGCTGTCGGCGATTGTGATGCGCCCGATCTCCCTTAGCTCCGGAAAATCGCGCAGCACCTCGGGAAGCCGGTAGCAGGGAACCTTGCTCGACAGATGATGCACGTGATGGATGCCGATATTGCCGGTAAGCCAGCTCAGGACTCCCGGAAGATCATAATAGGACGAGCCGTGGAGCGCCGCCTCCCTGAAATCCCAGTCGGAGCCGTTCGACCAGTGCGTTTCCTCGAACTGGTGCTGCACGTAGAACAGCCATATTCCCGCGCTTCCGGCCAGGATAACGATCGGGAGATGGACGAGAAGGAATGGCCACAGCCCGACGAGCGCGATGAGGCCGGCCGCGAGCGCGGCTATCGCAAGGTTCGTCGCCATGGTGGACAACCACGGCTCCTTGCCGCCCCGCATCATCCCGAAGGGCAGCCGCTGCTTCAGCCCGAACAGCCAGATCGGCCCGAGGCCGAACATCACGAGCGGATGCCGGTAAAGCCGGTACCCGAGCCTGGGCCAGAAAGAAAGAGCGGAATACTCTCCCACGGTCAGCGTCGTGATGTCGCCCACCCCGCGCTCGTCCAGATTGCCGGCCGTCGCATGATGCCCCGCATGGGCGCGGCGCCAGTAGTCATAAGGTGTCAGCGTGAGCACGCCGATGGCCCGGCCCGTCCAGTCGTCGCCCCTGCGGTGGCCGAAGAACGAACCGTGCCCGCAATCGTGCTGGATCATGAAAAGCCGCAGCAGGAAGCCCGCCGCCGGCACGGTGAGAAGCAGGCCCGGCCAGAACTGGTAGAGGACGGCGACCCAGCTCAGCGCCCACAACGCGCAGAACGGGATGACGGTGATAGCCAGTTCGAAAGTGCTGCGACCACGGTGAGGCGTGCGATATTTCGCAAGAAGCTTGGTCCATAGCCGCTTGTCGGAACCGGTCGCAAAGGGCGAAAGGGAAGTATTCATCGGCGCTTATAGCCATTCCCGCCGGTCCCGCTCAATAGCTCGCAACTATTTGACGCACCCGGAGACGTTTGGCCCGTGTCAGCTCCCGGCAAAACCGATCAGGTCCTCCGGCGGCAGGCGGCCCATCTCCTCCTCCCAGTGCCGGCGGCACAGCGAGACGTAGACGTCCTTGCCGATCGCCACCTGGGCACCCTGCTTGGCAACCTTGCCGTCGGCGCCGAGCCGCACCACCATCGTCGCCTTGCGCCCGCAACGGCAGATCGTGCGCACCTCGCGCAGCTCGTCAGCAATGGCCAGCAGCGCCCGCGAGCCGGAAAACAGCTTGCCCTGGAAATCGGTCCGCAGCCCGTAGCACATGACCGGAATGCCCAGCCGGTCCGCCACCCGCGCAAGCTGCCACGCCTGTTCCTCTTCCAGGAACTGCGCCTCGTCGACGAACACGCAGTGTGTCGTCGTGTGATCGTGATGCTCGCGAATGCGCTCGTAGAGGTCGTCGCCGTCGCGGAACATCTCCGCGTCCGCTTCGAGGCCGATGCGCGAGGAAATGTAGCCGGCAGCGTCGTCGCGGCGGTAGTGGCCGACCACGAACAGCATCGTCGTCATGCCGCGTTCGCGGTAGTTGTACGAAGCCTGCAGCAGCATGGTCGTCTTACCGGCATTCATCGTTGCGTAGTGGAAATAGAGCTTTGCCATCGCCCTATTAACCTCAACGCAGCAGCGGTTGGGAGGTAGGGCTTTGCACCTTCCACCATTTTTGCGCATACCCCGGAAACAACGCGGCCTTGTGGTGCTCAGGCAACCCCGCGACGCGCACCGTTGCGCCGTTAACCTTGAAACCGGCAACAAATGATGTTTGGCTCATGACAATCATCTAAAGCATGGCGAACCGCCAGGCCATCCAACATTGGGAGACGTAACATGTCGCATCGCAGGACTATTCTGATTTCGCTGGCCTTTTCGGCCGCGCTTGGCACGGGCAGCGCTTTTGCTGCCGACCCGGAAAGCTGCGAGACGGTCACCTTCTCCGACGTCGGCTGGACCGACATCACCGCCACCACGGCAACCGCGTCGGTTGTTCTCGATGCGCTGGGCTATGACGCCGAAACGCAGGTCCTGTCGGTACCGGTCACCTACGCCTCGCTCAAGAACAAGGACATCGACGTCTTCCTCGGCAACTGGATGCCGACCATGGAAGCCGACATCGCGCCCTATCGCGAGGACGGCTCGGTCGAAACCATCGTCACCAACCTCGAAGGCGCGAAATACACGCTGGCCGTACCGAAATACGCCTACGATGCCGGCCTCAAATCCTTCGCCGACATCGCCAAGTTCAAGGACGAGCTCGGTGGCAAGATCTACGGCATCGAGCCCGGCAATGACGGCAACCGCCTGATCATCGACATGATCGAGGCCGGCCAGTTCGGTCTCGACGGCTTCGAGGTTGTCGAAAGCTCGGAAGCCGGCATGCTGAGCCAGGTGCAGCGCTCGGTGAACGCCAAGGAGCCCGTCGTCTTCCTCGGCTGGGAGCCGCATCCGATGAACGCCAATATCGAGATGGCCTATCTCGAAGGCGGCGATGACGTATTCGGGCCCAACTATGGCGGCGCGACGGTTCATACCAACGTCCGACAGGGCTTCACCGAAGAATGCCCGAACGTCGGCAAGCTTTTGACCAACATGGTCTTTTCGCTCCAGATGGAAAACGAGATCATGGGCGCGATCCTCAATGACGGCGAAGATGCCGAGGACGCTGCCGAAGACTGGCTCAAGGCCAATCCGCAGGTCCTCGACGCATGGCTCGCCGGCGTCACCACGCTCGATGGCGAAGATGGACTTGCCGCTGTGAAGGCCGATCTCGGCCTGTAATCGACAACGATAAAGATCGAGGGCGGCGCGCGGAGGACGTGGGCCGCCCCGGCCATTTGGCAATCGACCGGGGGACATGATGGATCCTATCTCCGACTGGATCGCCGACCGCGATCGCAAGATCGAGATCGGTAAATGGGGTCGGGATTTCTTCGACTTCCTGACCACCAATTTCGCCTGGTTCTTCGATTCTCTGGCGAGGGGCATAACCACTGTCCTCGACTTTTTTGTCGACCTGCTTCTGGCGGTGCCGCCCGTCGCGATCGTGCTGGCCATGGCTGGCCTCGCCTATCTCCTGCAACGATCCTGGAAGCTGGCGCTCGGCGTGACGCTCGGGCTGCTCTTCATCATCAATCAGGGCTTGTGGGAAGCCACCGTGGAAACGCTGGTACTCGTCATCGCCGCGGCCTCCGCGTCGATGGCGATCGGCGTGCCGATCGGCATCTGGGCAGCGCATAACGAACGCGTCTATCGCGTCCTGCAGCCGATCCTCGACCTGATGCAGACCCTCCCGACATTCGTGTATCTCATTCCGGTGCTGATCCTCTTCGGTCTCGGCATGGCGCCGGGCCTTATCGTCACTGTCATCTTCGCCAGCCCCGCCCCGATCCGCCTCACCTATCTAGGCATCACCTCCGTGCCGACGCCGATGCTGGAGGCCGGCGAGGCATTCGGGGCGACGAAGCGGCAGCTTTTGTGGAAGGTGGAGCTTCCGGCCGCCCTGCCGACCATCATGGCGGGCCTCACCCAGTGCATCATGCTTTCGCTCTCCATGGTCGTGATCGCCGCGCTGATCGGCGCGTCCGGCCTCGGCACGCCGGTGGTGCGCGCGCTGAACACGCTGAATATTCCGCAGGGTATCGAGGCAGGGCTCGCCATCGTCATCATCGCGATCATTCTCGACCGCATGACGCGCATCGAACAGGGCACCGGCAAATGAGCGTCGCCGTCGAGTTCAAGAATGTCGACATCGTCTTCGGCAAGGAGCAGCAGGCCGCGTTGAAGATGATCGACGCGGGCGCCTCCCGCGCCGAAATCCTCGACGCAACCGGCGCGGTGCTGGGCTGCGCAGGCGCGAGCCTCGCCGTCGAGCAAGGCGAGATTTCCGTTCTCATGGGACTTTCCGGCTCCGGAAAGTCTACGCTGCTGCGCGCGGTCAACGGCTTGAACAAGGTCACGCGCGGCGAGGTGATCGTGCATGACGGCGACTGGGCGGCCGACGTCGTCTCCTGCCCACCCGCCGAACTGCGCAAGATCCGTCGCGAATGTGTTGCCATGGTGTTCCAGCAATTCGCGCTGTTACCCTGGCGTACGGTGCGCGAGAATGTCGGCTTCGGGCTGGAGTTGTCAGGCGTGCCCGCCGCGCAGCGCAAGGAGCGCGTGGCCGCGCAGCTTGAGCTGGTCGGCCTGTCGCAATGGGCCGACAAATATGCGCACGAGCTTTCCGGTGGCATGCAGCAGCGCGTCGGGCTGGCGCGCGCTTTCGCCACCGAAGCGCCGATCCTGCTGATGGACGAACCCTTCTCGGCGCTTGATCCGCTGATCCGGACCAAGCTTCAGGACGAGTTGCTTGCACTGCAGGAGCGCCTCCACAAGACCATCATCTTCGTCAGCCACGATCTCGAGGAAGCGCTGAAGATCGGGAACCGCATCACCATCATGGAGGGCGGCCACATCGTCCAGACCGGCGCGCCGGAAGAGATCGTGCTCTCGCCCGCCAACGATTACGTCCGCGACTTCATCTCCAACGTGAACCCGCTTTCCGTGCTGACGGCATGGAACGTCATGCGCGACCGCCGCGATCTTTCCGATGCCGGCGAGGGTTGGGTGTGGCTCGACCGCCGCAGGACGACACGCTTCCAGCTCGATGCCAACGGTCTCGTCACCGGGGCCGAACGAAACGGCCGCCCGGCGATCTGGACATCGTGCGATCCGTTCGAGGCGCTGCCCGACGACGCCCACCAGGTCTATTGGGCCAAGCCCGGCACGCCGCTCAAGGCGGTCATGCAGGCCATGCACCAGTCGCAGACGGCACCCGTCGCTCTCTTCGACGAAAGCTCTCGCTTCGTCGGCGCAATCGGCATCCGCGACGTGCTGCGTGCCGTGCTGCGCCGCTGAGCGTTACCCACAGCCACAGGAAGAAAATCCTCACGAGGGTGGATTTTGCAACGCAGCAAGGTTATGCTGCATTGCGATCTCGTGTTTTGCCCGTTTGAGGCACATAACGGGAACCGTCTAAGGCGCGAGACGTTCACCTTGGCAAAGCCAGGAGGCAACGATGCTCGGCACAGGCCCGTCAAACAAGAATATCCTCCGCCGCAGGACGGCGCTCAAGGCGCGTCAACGCACGGTCGATCTCAAGATTTCGCTGCCGTCCGGCAGCGACAGCGCGGCAAAGCGCCTTGCGCGCAAGATTCAGGATTCGGTTTCGCGCACGCTGTTGCGCGAGGGCGAGGACGCTTCGTGCGTCACCATCGTCGAGGACGGCTCGGCGCAAGAACATAAACGCACCAGCAAAGCCCAGCTGGGCCCGACCCCGGTCGGCTGCGGCGCTTGGTGGAATTTCTAGTCCGCGAAAGATGCCCGAAGAAGACGAACTCGACCCTTACAGTACCGCCCTGTTCCTCGATTTCGACGGCACGCTCGTCGACATCGCCGATCGCCCTGACGCGGTGATCCTCCGCGCGGAAGTCCGCGACGCACTCGACCGGCTTCACGATGCGCTTGACGGCGCGCTGGCCGTCGTATCCGGCAGGCCCGTTTCCGAACTCGACAGCTTCCTTACACCGCTGCGCCTGCCAGTCGCGGGCGTCCACGGCCTCGAAGTCCGCCACGGCGACACTGGCGTACAGCGCCACGGCTTTGATAGCGCAGCGCTGGATCGGCTCGTCGCATCGGCGCGCGCCTTTGCGGCCAACCATCCTGCCCTGCTGGTCGAGACGAAGGCAGGCTCCGTAGCGATCCATTACCGCCAGGCGCCCGAGCTTGCCGAGGTCGTAAGAAGCTTCGCCGATGGCTGCGCACAGGCAGAGCCAGGCGTGGAAATCCTGCACGGCAAGATGGTCGCCGAGCTTCGCCTGGGCGGCCGCAACAAGGCCGACGCGGTTTCACATTTCATGGAACGGCCGCCCTTCGCGGGACGCACGCCGTGGTTCTTCGGCGACGACGTTACCGACGAGGACGGCTTTCGCCGCGTCAACGAACTCGGCGGGCAATCGGTAAGGATCGGGCGTGGCCCGACAGCCGCCCGCGACAGCTTCGAGAGCATCGGCATTTTTCATCGCTGGCTGGTGCAAGCGGCCGGGAGGGCCACGCAGGCAAAGACGACTGAGGAGGACGAAGTGAAGGGAGGCAATCAGGCTCGCGGAACCAGACCCGGTATCCGCCCGGCCAGGACCATGGGGAACGTGACATGAGCAGACTGGTGATTCTTTCAAATCGCGTGGCCGACCTGCGCAAGACCAGCCAGTCGGGCGGGCTCGCGGTGGGCCTTGCCGATGCGCTGCGCCAGCGCGGCGGCGTCTGGTTCGGCTGGGACGGCGAGACACTGCAGACACAGCCTCGCGAGGCCACCGTGGAGCAGGTCGGCAACGTGCGCATGATCTCGGCCGCGATGACGGTCGAAGACTACATGAACTACTATGTGGGCTACGCGAACAGCGTCCTGTGGCCGCTGTTTCACTACCGGCTCGATCTCGTCGATTTCAAACCGCCCTATTTCGAGGCCTACCAGCGGGTCAATGCCAACTTTGCCGGGCTGGTCGCACCCTACCTGCAGGACGACGACCTGATCTGGGTTCATGATTATCACTTCATTCCGATGGCCAACTGCCTGCGCCGCCTCGGCTGCCGCCAGCGCATGGGCTTCTTCCTGCACATCCCGTTCCCGCCGCCGGACCTGCTGGCCGCCTCCCCGAACCACCGCTATCTCGTAGAGGCGCTGCTCGACTACGACGTGCTCGGCTTCCAGACGACAGCAGACACGATCAACTTCCGCCACTACCTGGAGGAATGGGGGGTGGGCGAAGTGCTCGACGAGCGCACGATCCGCTACAAGGGCCGCACGATCGCCATCGACCGCTACCCGATCGGCATAGACGTCGAGACCTTCCGGGAGATGGCTCGCAATGCGCCCGACGACGTGCGCATCGACAGCGCGCGCCGCGAAAAGCTCGGACGCAAGCAGATCATCGGCGTCGACAGGCTCGACTACTCCAAGGGCCTGCCGGACCGCTTCCAGGCTTTCGGCAAGCTGCTGGCGCAACATCCCGAGTTGGAAAAGCAGGTGACCTTCCTGCAGGTGGCGCCGCCCACCCGCGAGGACGTCAATGCCTATTCCGACATACGCGACGAACTGGAAGGTCTGACGGGCTCGATCAACGGACGCTTCTCGGATTTCAACTGGACGCCGCTGCGCTACATTCACCGCCCCGTCCCGCGTGAGACGCTGGCAGCACTCTTCCGCGCCAGCCACGTTGGCCTGGTGACGCCATTGCGCGATGGAATGAACCTCGTCGCCAAGGAATTCGTCGCCGCGCAGGATGACGACGATCCCGGCGTGCTGGTTCTTTCGCAATTTGCGGGTGCCGCCGAGGACATGACGGAAGCGCTGATCGTCAATCCCTATGACACGGACACGATGGCCGAAGCGATCCACCAGGCGCTTGTGATGCCGCTGGAGGAGCGAAAGGCTCGCCACAAGGCGCTTCTCGATCATATCCTTCATCAGGACACGCAGCGGTGGCTGGCGACGTTCCTCAACGACCTTGAAACGTCCGGCGGCCATACCAACCCGCCCCCCGACAGTCTCATCGCCGCCGACGCGGCCTGACCAGCGGGATTGCATCCCGTCGGTCGGGCGGCTATCAGGTCGACCGTCAGCACAAGGAGCCTTATGCGCAGCGACGTCATCACCGGTTTTCCCCGCGGGGAGTGAACGGCCCATGGGCCGAATGACATGTTGTGCGCCGCAGGCGCCTTACTGACGGAATATCTGAAATGACCGAACCTTTATGTATCCGGGCCTACGGTCCGGACGACAGGCAGCGGCTGCTTGCCATCTGGCATGCCGCATCTTTGAAGGGGCATCCCTTCTTCACCGCCGATCAGCTCCGCGAACAGGCCAAGCTTGTCGGTGAAACTTACCTGCCCAAGGCTGAAAACTGGGTTGCCACGCTTGCCGACGAGCCCATCGGCTTCATCGGCCTTCTGGACACCTTCATCGGCGGATTGTTCGTCGATCCTGCTCGCCATGGAACAGGCGCAGGTCGGCACCTTGTCGAGTACGCAGTGTCGCTGAAGGGTGAGTTGTCGCTGGAAGTGTTCGCCCTCAACACAAGCGCCATCGGCTTCTATCGCCACATCGGCTTCGTGGAGACCGGCAGGTGCATCAGCGATGAGCACGGCATGCCGCTCGAACTGGTCGCGATGCGCAGTAGCTAGCGATACCCGGTCGCGGCGGCACGCCTGCCGCGACCGACCGCTTGCGCGTTCCGGAACACCGGTGAAAGGGCCATGCTCGCATCTTGCATCGCCCGGCAGGGCACCGCTAAGATGATGTCAAATTGTTCTATTTCATAACAATATTTGCGGAGGAATTTCCATGAACCCATCAGGTCAGGTCGCGATCGTCACCGGCGGCGGCTCCGGTCTCGGCGAGGCAACGGCACGTGCGCTTGCCGCGAAGGGTGCGAAGGTCGCGCTGTTGGACATTGGCATCGAGCGCGCCGAGGCTGTGGCGGCCGAACTCGGCGGCATCGCGGTCAAGTGCGACGTCTCCAGTGCCGAGACCGCGGAAGCCGCCATCGCCGAGGTCGCCGACAAGCTTGGCACGCCGCGGATTCTGGTCAATTGCGCCGGCATCGCGATCGCCATGAAGACAACGAGCAAGGACGGCGCCCACCCGCTCGACCTTTACCGCAAGGTTATCGAGGTCAATCTCATCGGCACGTTCAACATGATCCGGCTCTTCGCCGCTCGCGTCGAGCAGGCCGAACCGCTGGAAGGCGGGGAGCGCGGCGTTATCGTCAACACGGCGTCGGTCGCAGCCTATGACGGCCAGATCGGCCAGGCAGCCTATTCGTCCTCAAAGGGCGGCGTTGTCGGCATGACGCTGCCGATTGCCCGCGACCTTGCCCGCTCCGGCATCCGCGTCATGACGATTGCGCCCGGCATCTTCCGTACGCCGATGCTCGCCGGCCTGCCGGAGGATGCGCAGAAGTCGCTCGGCCAGCAGGTGCCCTTCCCTTCCCGTCTCGGCGACCCGGCGGAATACGGCGCGCTTGCCAGCCACATCGTCGAAAACCAGATGCTCAACGGCGAGGTGATCCGCCTCGACGGCGCCATCCGCATGGCGCCGAAATAAGCGCGGAACCGGCGGCGATGGAGGAGGCAACCCGCAAGACCGGCCCATTGTCCGGCTTCACCGTCATCGAGATGGCGGGGCTGGGGCCTGTGCCTCACGCCGGCCTGATGCTGGCCGAGCTTGGCGCGGGCGTTGTGCGCGTCGAGCGGCTGGCCAAGGAGCAGGCTTTCCTGAACCTGCCACCGCAATACGACCTCGACAGGCAAGGCCGCGAGATCATCCGCATCGACCTGAAGCGGCCCGAAGGCACCGCGCTGATGATGCGGCTGGCAGCCGGCGCCCATGCGATCCTGGAAGGCTTTCGCCCCGGCGTCATGGAGCGGCTGGGGCTGGGGCCCGAACCGCTGCTCGCCGCAAACCCGCGCCTAGTCTACGGGCGGATGACGGGGTTCGGTCAGGACGGCCCGCTCGCTGCGCGCGCCGGACATGACCTGACCTATCTGGCGCTGTCAGGCGTGCTGCATACGATTGGCCCGAAGGACGGCAAGCCCGTGCCGCCACTCAACCTGGCGGCGGACTATGGCGGCGGCACCATGTTCCTAATCATGGGCGTGCTCGCCGCCCTGCTCGAAGCGTCGCGCTCGGGCAAGGGCCAGGTGGTCGACGCCGCGATGATCGATGGCGCGTCCATGCTGGCGGCGCCCTTCTTCGCTTTCATGGCGGCCGGCATCTGGCAGGACCGGCGCGGCGTGAACCTCCTCGATTCGGGTACGCCCTTCTACGACACCTACACCTGTGCCGACGGCCGCCATGTCGCCGTCGCCTGCCTGGAGCCGCAGTTCTTCGCCGAGTTCTGCCGCCTGCTGCCGCTGGACGAGCGCTTTGCCCGCGCACAATACGACCAGTCCCTATGGCCGGACATGCGGGCTGCGATCGCATCACGGATTGCCGCGCGTCCACGCGATGAATGGGCAGCGCTGTTCGAGCCGACCGACGCCTGTGTCGCGCCGGTGCTGTCGCTTGGAGAGGCGCCGACCCATCCGCACAACAGGGCGCGCCGCACGCATGTCGAGACCGACGGCCTTACGCGCCCTGCCCCGGCACCTCGTTTCTCGCGCACCCCTGCAGCCGTTTCGCCGCAGGCGGTCCGCGATGTCGCGTCCACGCTCCGGGCGTTCGGCATCGATGAATCGGAAGCGGAGCATCTTGCCAGCGAGGGTATCGTCGGCCGATAATACGACTTTTACAGTCAACTTATTGGAAGCGATCCGTTGTCAGAAAAGAAGAAGGACGTCCTGCGCGAAACCGACGATGAGGCGATTCGCCTCGCGCGCACGCTATTGCGGTCCTCGCGCTATGGCGCGCTTGCGGTACTCGATCCTGAAACGGGGGCACCGATGGCCAGCCGGGTCGCGGTTGCAACCGACCATGACGGCGCCCCCATCATCCTGATCTCGGCTCTTTCCGCCCACACTGGCGGCATTGTTGCCGATCCGCGCTGCTCGCTGATGTTGGGCGAGCCCGGCAAGGGCGACCCGCTCGCTCATCCGCGCATCACCATTGCCTGCAACGCGGAGAAGATCGCGAAAGACGACCCGCGACACGGACGTATTGAGTGGCGTTTCCTCTCGCACAATCCGAAATCGAAGCTTTATGCTGGGCTGGGCGACTTCGCCTTCTTCCGCCTCGTTCCACAGCGCGCCAGCCTCAACGGCGGGTTTGGCAAGGCTTATGCGCTGACCGTCGATGACCTGATGACCTTCGGCCCATCTCTCGACGCGATCGCGGCAGCCGAGCCGGGCGCGGTCAAACACATGAACGAGGACCATGGCGACGCGATCGGCCGCTACGCGATCTATTTCGGCAAGGTGCGAGAGCCCGGCGACTGGATCATGACGGGTATCGACGCCGATGGCTTCGATCTTGCCTCTGGCGACCGCACGATGCGGATTTTTTTCCAAAAACCTCTCGTCGACGCCCAGGATATGCACAAGACACTTGTCGCCATGGCTGTCGAGGCTCGCCAGGCGCTATCGGCGATTGGTCCAGTTTGAAGCAAGCGGTGCGCAATGATGAAACTGTCTCATAAACGCTTGTTATCTTGGAAGTTTGCGCTACGTTAGGTTGCAGGCAGGTAATAACTGGGCCGATTTACAACCTGCCTTTCGTTCGATGTTGTTGCCCCCACAACGTCTTCGAAAGATGCGGCAACGGGGATACGATGGTTTCTGATCAGCTTGTCGACAACGCCGACATGGTTGCCGAGTTTCTGTCTGCCATCGGCAACGGAAAAAGGCTGGCGATCATGTGCCACCTCCTGAGCGGCGAAATGTCAGTTGGTGAAATTGCGGAAAAAGTGGATCTGAGCCAGTCTGCGCTGTCGCAACATCTGGCAAAGCTTCGCGCCATGGGCCTCGTGGAGACCCGTCGCGAGCGGCAGATGATCTTCTATTCCTGCTCCTCGGCAAAGGTGCGCGAGGTGCTGGTGACGCTCGACGGCATTTTCGGCGCAAGGGCCGCAGCCGAGTAGGATTGCCACTGCGCCGACCCAGGTCTACCTCTGCCGGTATCCGCTTGCGAATCCCGGAGAGCCACCTTGGTCCAAGGACTCAGCCACATCACGTTCACCGTCCGCGATCTCGATCGCATGGAAACGATACTGTCGTCCGTGCTCGGTGCTCGCAAGGTTTACGATTCCGGCGACGATACCTTCTCCCTGTCCCGTGAGCGCTTCTTTCTGGTCGGCGACGGTGACAACGCCGTGTGGATCGCAACGATGGAGGGCGATGCGCTACCTTCGCGCACGTACAATCATGTCGCCTTCAAGATCGACGATGCCGACTACGATGCCTGCCTCGCTCGCGTGACAGGCCTAGGTCTGGAGATGCGGCAGAGCCGGCCGAGGGTCGTGGGCGAAGGCCGGTCGATCTATTTCTACGACGACGACAACCACATGTTCGAGCTGCACACCGGAACCCTGGAAGAGCGCCTGAAGCGCTACGCCAGGGGCACGGGAGACGCCGCGTGACGCAAGTCGGCTACGACCCGGCAACGGCGATCCGCATCGAAAGCCACGACGACCCGCGCATTGCCGCCTACCACGCCATCCGCGAGCGCGACCTTGTCGGCCGAGAGGGCCGTTTCATCGCCGAGGGCAAGGTTGTCCTGAACGTGCTGTTTTCCGCCCGCCGCTTCGCGGTCGAATCGGCGCTGATCCTGGAACAGCGCCTTCCCGGCATGGCTGAAACGCTGGCGAGCGCGCCCGCAGACATGCCGGTCTATGTCGCATCGCAATCCGTCATGGATGCGATCGCGGGATTCCATATCCACCGCGGCGTGCTGGCGCTGGGCCGTTGTCGCGCCGAAGACGATCCCGAGGAGATGCTTGCCGGCCTGCCCGCCGATGCGTTGGTCGTCGCACTTGTCGGCATTTCCAACCACGACAATATGGGCGCAATCTTCCGCAACGCCGCGGCTTTCGAGGCAGATACGGTGCTGCTCGATCCGAGCTGCTGCGATCCGCTCTACCGTAAGGCGATCCGCGTTTCCGTCGGGGCGGCACTCAAGGTACCTTTCGCCCGTATCGCCGACGAAGCGGCGCTGGTCGACATGCTTACCCGCCACGGCTTTCGCCAGTTCGCACTGTCCCCATCCGGCGGTCGCGCCGTCGATACCGTAAACCGCGACGGCCGCACGGCGCTTTATCTCGGCACGGAAGGGGCCGGCCTGCCGCCTGCCCTGATGGCGCGCATGGAAACGGTGCGCATTGCGATGTCTCAGGACTTCGACAGCCTCAACGTCGCCGCCGCCTCGGCCGTCGCGCTGCACCGACTGTGGCGGGAACGGTAGGGATAACCGTCAGCGTGGCGTGGCTGCGGCTTTCTGCAATGCACGAATGCGCTCTGCAAGGCTCGGCGTGCCGCTCTTGCTCTCACCTGTGTCGGCCGCCAGTGCCTTGTGTATCGGCGAATCCGGCTCATCCAGCATCGCCGTCAGGTTGACCACCTCGGCCGCCAGATCATTGATCTGCTCGCGCAGCACCGCGCTCTCGCGCCGCTCTTCGTCCCATCCGTCGGAACTGGCGCGCTCCACGCTGTCGAGCGAAGCCCGCAGCTTCTTGTTCTCGCGCGTCAGCACGGTCAGCCGCTCTTCCAGCCGCTTCCTGTCGCTTTCCAGTTTTGCTGTAGCCTTTTCGACGTCGCCGCCGGTTGCACCGGCAACCAGTGTCGAGAGCCGCACCGTCAGCTCCGCCACTTCCGCCTCGAGCTTGGCGCGTTGCTCCTGTTCTTCGGCCAGTGCCTGCTGAAGGTCGTGCTCGGTCGCGCCGCCGCCCTTGACCTGGTCACGCAGCCGCGCCAGTTCGCGCTCGCGCCGCTCCAGCTTGTCGTCGCGGTCAGAAAGCGTGGTCGTCAGGCGTTCCACCTTCTTTTCAAGCGCGGCATGTTTCTTCTGCTCCTCGCGCAGCGCATCGCGCGCTGCCTTGTGCTCGGCAACGACCTCGCGAACCCGCCTGTCGGCTTCCTTGCGTTCGTTGCGCAGCGTCGCGACATCGTCGGTGAGCTTTTCCAGCTTGGATTCCTGCGCCACGATCTCGATCTGGCGGCTCGACGCGCTGAAGCTTGCCTCGTCATACATGCGACCGAGCTTTTCAAGCTCGATCGCCCGTTCGCCCAGCATACGCTCGTGCTCGCCGAGCCGATCGGTAAGCCGCTGGAGTTGCTCCTCGCGCTGACGCAACTCTGTGCGCAGTTCCGCAGCGCGTGTTTCCATCTGGGTGACGGCGGCGTTCTTCTCGTCGCGCTCCTCGGCGATACGCTTCAGCTCGTCACGATTTCTGTTGATCTCGACGATCTGCTCCGACGCCTTCTCGCGAAACGATTTGAGGCTCATTTCGAGCCGCCGCGTCGACATCGCGAATTCTGCCCGCAGCCGGTCCTTGTCGGCCTGGATCTCATCCATGGTCAGCGGCACAGACGCCTCGATGCGCTTACGCGTCAAGGCGACCGCCCGTCGCCAGATGGCTGGTGCCACCATCAGCGCGAGGAATGCCGCGCAAAGGAAACCGAGAATGAAGAAGAGCGTCGTCTGGATCACTGCGTTTCGTCCAATCCACGCCGCGCGGCGCGCGGAACCCAGGCCCTATGTGCCACGGCGGGACAGGAGGAATCCAGTGCCGTGCGCGCTGTTGCGCACGGTAAGGTTAAATGCGCGGGCGCACGCTCAGAAGGGATTCCAGGTCGGCGACTGCGTCAGCTTCAGATAGCCGACGTTCAGCCCGAGCCTTGCGCCTACGCCGGTACGCACCGGCACCAGCAGGACCGGGCCGTTCTTCAGCACGGTGAACCCGAGCCCCGCCACCACATAGGCCGAACCCGCAACGCCGGCGTAGCGGCGATAAAGCGCAGGAATGCTGTCGAGGTTGTAGACCAGGATCATCGTGCGCGAGCCTTGCCCGCCGAAGTCCCATCCCAGCGAAGGGCCCTGCCAGAAGACGGAATGGTCACCCACATTCTTGGTGTAAAGGGTGCCTTCGCCAAACGTCAGGCCGCCGATCAGCGCTCCGGAGCCTTCCTCGCCGAGGATATAGCCATTCGGCATGCCGTAGGATGAAAAAATCTGTTCGACCACCGAGGCGAGCCCGCCCGATGTGGTGCCGAAGAACTGGTGCCCGGAATCGAGCACCTCCTGGGCCGTATAGGCCTCGCCGGCCGCAGCCCGGGCCGGCAGCGCTGTCGATGTCGCGGCAGCCACGGCAAACAGCATCGCAGCTACCACGCTGATCACGTTTCGAGGAAAGAGCCTGCAGAACATGCCTTCTATCTCCGTATCGAACTGCCCCACCGCGTCGCGGCGCATGCGGACCTTCGGGACCGCATCGACACGCCAATATCATTCAAACTATGACCGAAACCTTATCCAATCATTAACCATTGGCCTGCCGGCCGCCGAAACGCGTAAACCGTTGCTTTACCGAAGCGTATTGGAGCGGCTTGCCAGCGGTGGTCGTTCGGGTTTCCTTGTCGCGCTGCCTTCCTTGTGTAACCAATATCCGGCAATTTAAGGGGTGATTCGCCAGCGGCGCACGGCGCAACGCTGGTGTTTTGTATGAACCGAAAGACAGACGACAGGGACGCTTTCCGCATGGCCGATATTTTGACCCTTTCCGCACCGGATCTCGCGGCCCTTCTTTGCAGCAGGGTCTGTCACGACATCATCTCCCCGGTGGGCGCGATCAACAACGGCCTCGAACTGCTCGATGAAGGCGGCGCCGACGAAGACGCCATGCGCCTCATCCGCACCAGCGCGCGCAACGCCTCGGCGCGGCTGCAATTTGCCCGCATCGCCTTCGGCGCGGCTGGCTCAGCGGGCATGCAGATCGATACGGGCGACGCGGAGAGCGTGGCGACCGCCTTCCTCGCCAACGAGAAACCTGAATTCGAATGGCAGGGTGCCCGCGCGCTCCTGCCCAAGAACAAGGTTAAGTTGCTGCTCAACCTGATACTGGTCGCCAACGCCGCAATTCCGCGCGGCGGCAAGCTGACGGTTCAGCTTCACGATCTGGATACCGCCCCGCGCTTCACGCTGACGGCCAACGGACCGATGGTGCGCGTGCCGGCACGTTTCCTGGAACTCCATTCGGGCGTCAAGTCGGACGAGCCGATCGATGCGCATGCCGTTCAGCCCTATTACACCCTGCTTCTGGCACATGAGGCGAGCATGACGATTTCCATGCGGGCCAGCCCCGAAGAGATCGTGCTGACGGCAGCCTGAGAGCTGCTTCCAGCTCACATGGAGACAGGTTTGCCGGGCTTGCGTGCGAGGCGGTTACGGCCGATTTTGCACTAAGCCTGTATGCGCAGCGTTTAACGCATTTTTTAGCTAGCCAATTACGGTGATTTTTACCGAAAGCCCCTAGTCTGCCCGTAATGCAAGTCGGTGTGCATGAAAGGGGTGGACTATGAAGCGCTGCATGATCGTCGATGACTCGAGCGTCATCAGGAAGGTCGCAAAGCGTATCCTGAGCGGTCCGGAGATGACCGTGACTGAGGCTGGGCTGGCGGTGGAAGCACTGGCCATCTGCGCAAGCAACATGCCCGACATCATCGTGGTGGATTCAAGCCTCCCCGACATGATGACTGACGAGTTCATTCGCCAGGCAATGTCGATCAGTGAACTCTACGCCCCGTATATCGTCATCTGCATGACCGAATTCGACGTCGGCACGATCATGCGTGCCAAGCGGGCCGGTGCAAAAGGCTATATCCTGAAGCCATTCAATCGCCCGCAGCTCCTCGAGCGTTTCCGCGAGATGCAGGTCGCAGCGTAGCGAACAGCCCAATGAAACAGGGCCGCTGACGACGTCAACGGCCCCGAGATTCTGTGAAGCGCTAGTCGCTTTACGCGCTTTCGCGGATTTCCTCGGGCTCACGCAGCACATAGCCGCGGCCCCAGACCGTTTCGATGTAGTTCTGCCCGCCGGATGCGGCATCGAGCTTCTTGCGCAGCTTGCAGATGAAGACGTCGATGATTTTCAGTTCCGGCTCATCCATGCCGCCATAAAGGTGGTTCAGGAACATTTCCTTGGTGAGCGTCGTGCCCTTGCGCAGCGAGAGCAGCTCCAGCATCTGGTATTCCTTGCCGGTCAGGTGCACGCGCTGACCGCCGACCTCGACCGTCTTCGCGTCGAGATTGACCAGGAGATCGCCGGTGTTGATGACCGACTGCGCATGCCCTTTCGAGCGGCGCACGATGGCATGGATGCGCGCAACCAGTTCGTCCTTGTGGAACGGCTTGGTCATGTAATCGTCGGCTCCGAAACCGAGGCCGCGCACCTTGTCCTCGATGCCGGCCATGCCGGAGAGGATCAGGATCGGTGTCTTGACCTTGGAAAGCCGCAGCGTCCGCAGCACCTCATAACCCGACATGTCGGGCAGGTTGAGATCCAGCAGAATGATATCGTAGTCATAGAGCTTGCCCAGATCCACGCCTTCTTCGCCGAGATCGGTCGTGTAGACGTTGAAGCTCTCCGATTTGAGCATCAGCTCGATGCTTTGTGCGGTCGCACTATCGTCTTCAATGAGCAGAACGCGCATTAATGTCCCCTTTCCCGCCGCCAGACCGGGTTCGGCATGCTTCCGGCACCGGAACAGTGATTTTCTGAATCGGAACCTGCCACGCAATGGTTAACAAAATATGATTCCGCATGGCAAGCGATATTAACCCTTTTCAGCTACTGCCCGTACCTTCTTGAATCTAAATGTTAATCCCATGAGCCGTAAGCTCACGTGATGGTTGAGCAAATTCCGGCAAGTGACTCAATAGGAGTCATTTTGTCGGCTCGACCCTCGGTTGAGCATCTTTACCCGCCCTTAAGTCCTCTGCGCTATGATTAACAATGCGCGTAAACGAATGGTTACCAAGAGCGCAGGGTTAGTAATTTGTTTCCAGATTGCCCCGATAGTGACGGACGGGGCGCGTAGCGGGAGACAGGCGCCGCGTTTGACGGTGCGTAGTATGCGTTTCGGGAGTAGCGAGTGATGAAGTCACGTGAGAACCTGGTGCGGCTCAAGCAGTTTCAGGTCAACGAGAAGCGCAAGCAGCTCTTGCAGCTCGACATGATGATTGCCGAGTTCGATCGTATGGCGACTGAGCTGGATTTGCAGATCGTGGCGGAAGAAAAGAAGGCGGGGATCACCGATACAGGTCATTTCGCCTATCCGACCTTCGCCAAGGCGGCACGGCAGCGCCGCGACAATCTCAAGAATTCGCAGACTGACCTCCAGCAGCAGCGCGAAGCCGCCGAGTCGGCACTTAATGAAGCCGAGGCCGAGCTTTCCAAGGCCGAGATGCTGGAATCTCGAGACGGACGCGGTCGAGACGTAGACAGCGGCGGTCGCAGTGCGATGATCGGCTAGGTCGTCCCGCCCGCTGGGCGGCACGACCATCGAACGCAGCCGGCGCGCTTCAGCGCCGCTCGGAAACGGACAGGGCTGACGATTATATTGTGCACCCCTCCCTTTCACTCCCTGCCTTGCCCGAGATGAAAGCGCCTGTTGCCACCCCGTGGCTTAAGGTTGGCGCTAGGAAGACCTGCTAACATTTCCTCCCTCGAGGGCACCGCTGGCACATCCCGCAGCCCGAGCTTAGCGCAGGCTATCTAAACCTCCATTCAGCAGCACGGCTGTGTGTCGGCGGGGTACGTCCTTTGAGGCTACCCCGAGCTTGTCGAATAAAATTGTCGAAGCGCGCTTTTTTGCCGTGACAAGCCGTGCCGCGGGGTCACGCGGCCAATGGGTCCAGCTCAGCGGTCGCTAAGCTCCCCTGGCCGGGCTGACGGCGGCAGGGTGAGCGCTATTCGCTGGATGCACTGAAAAGTCGCGTGAGCGAGAATCTGCTCGCGTGCCGGCCACAGCGGGTCGCCGGTCGTCCGGCGCCCTCGCGGAGCGCCAGCGATCCAACCAGTCGGCCGCAGGCCGCAAGCGCGACCGGGCGTCCGAGCTGACGCGACGCCCTGGCGGTGGGCCAGCGAGCAAAGCGAGCGATGCGGCCCGTGAGCGAAAACTAATGTCGATATTGCTGGATGCGTGTCGTGCGAAGGCCGGCGAGGCCATATTCGTCGATCGAAGCCTGCCAGGAGAGAAATTCCTCCACGGTCAGCTTATAGCGCTGGCACGCCTCCTCGAGGCTGAGCAGGCCGCCGCGAACCGCGGCAACAACTTCGGCCTTGCGTCGGATGACCCAGCGCCTTGTATTGGTGGGCGGCAAATCCGCAATGGTAAGCGGGCTGCCATCCGGCCCAATCACATATTTGACCCGCGGTCTAACCAGATCGGTCATCGTACTCTCTAACGCAAACTCTAGGACCTAATCACGCTGAGCCTAACCCGGTGGTTTTAAAAAATGGCTAAGCACGCCATAATGCTTAAGTAACGATTATGAATCCCGCGTTAGGCTTTTCGGGCTCATTTAAGTCGAATGTGAACCAACGCTTTTCCCGGCCTCGGCCGTGGCGGCGGCACGAGCCTTGACCTATATTGCGCGCGGGGGCATGAAGCCGCCGAAACCAGACCGAAGCGGAACGAACGCGCCATGAACAGCCTCGATCTCCCCGGCCGCCCGGAAGAGACGCGCATCGTCGTCGCGATGTCGGGCGGTGTCGATTCCTCAGTCGTCGCCGGCCTTCTCAAGCGTGAAGGCTACGACGTCGTTGGCGTCACGCTGCAGCTTTACGATCATGGCGCCGCAACGCACCGCGCCGGCTCGTGCTGCGCGGGCCAGGATATCGACGATGCGCGGCGTGTGTCCGAGACGCTGGGCATCCCGCATTACGTCCTCAATTACGAGAAGCGCTTCAAGGAAGCGGTGATCGATCCATTCGCCGAAAGCTACGTCGCCGGCGAAACCCCGATCCCGTGCGTCTCGTGCAACCAGACTGTAAAGTTCGCCGACCTGCTGGAAACCGCGCGCGAGCTCGGCGCCGACGCGCTCGCCACCGGCCACTATATTCGCAGCAGGGCCAATGGTGCCCATCGCGCGCTTTATCGCCCCGTGGATGCCGACCGCGATCAGAGCTATTTCCTGTTCGCCACCACGCAGGCGCAGATCGATTTTCTGCGCTTTCCCCTCGGCCACCTGTCCAAGCCGCAGGTGCGCGCCGAGGCTGAGGCCATGGGCCTGGTCGTCGCCACCAAGCAGGACAGCCAGGACATCTGCTTCGTGCCGCAGGGCAAGTATTCCGACATTATCGCGAAGCTGAAGCCGACCGCGGCCACGCCCGGCGACATCGTCCACATCGACGGCCGCGTGCTCGGCAGCCACGAAGGCATCTTGCGCTATACGATCGGCCAGCGGCGCGGCATCGGCGTCGCCTCCGGCGAGCCTCTTTATGTCGTCCATCTCGACGCGGATCGCGCTCGGGTGATCGTCGGCCCGCGCGAAGCGCTGGAAACGCACAAGATTTATCTGCGCGACCTGAACTGGCTGGGAGACGAAGCGCTCTCCTCCCTGCCCACGGGCGGCCTGGAGCTGTTTGCCAAGGTGCGTTCGACCCGTCCGCCACGGCCGGCCGTGCTGCACCATCGCGACGGCGCGAGCTGGGTCGAGCTGGTCGATGGTGAATCCGGCATCGCGCCCGGTCAGGCCTGCGTGCTCTATTCGGACGATGGCGACGACGCCCGCGTATTCGGCGGCGGCTTCATCGAGCGTTCGGAGCGCGGCGCGGAAGCCGAGGCGATGCTGTCGCGGCTCGCTGCCCAGCCGGCACGCCAGAGCGCCTGAGCCCAACAGGCAGCGGCATCTTCGTCCGGCCGAAAAATTCTTGAATCAATCGTGGGTGACGGTTCCCGCCGTCAGGATGCGCAGCACGCCGATCGCTTCTTCGCCATCGGTGCGCGGGTTGGCGCGGGTCTGGATGCAGTCGATGAAATGCTCCAGTTCGCGTGTCAGCGGCATGCCCGACGTGACCGGCACGTAGGACGGCTCGTTGGTCGTGAACGCCCAATGGCCGCTGTCCTGCCAGACGGCGTGGCGATAGACGGCGAGCTTGCGATCCCAGGGTTCGACGTCGTCGAAAACGGCCATCGCCTTGGTGCCCACCACCGTAAGCCGGCGCTCACGATAAGGATTGAGCCTGGACGTGAAGAGATGGCTGCGCAAGCCACCGGGAAAGCGCATGTGCAGATGCGCGAAATCGCTCAGATGATCGAGCAGCGCGGCGCCCTCGCCGCGGATTTCCGTCGGCGGTGCACCGGTGATGGCGAGGATCATCGACAGGTCGTGCGGCGCCAGGTCCCACAGGGCGTCGTTCTCGGTATGGAACTTGCCGAGACCCAGCCGGTGGGAGTGGATGTATTTGACCGTGCCGAGCTCGCCGGCATCGATGAGCTGCTTGAGCTGCTCGAAGGCAGGGTGAAAGCGCAGCACATGGCCAACCATGAAGACGCGTTCATTGGCCTTGGCGGCGGCAACGGCGCGTTCGGCGTCCGGAACGGTGAGCGCGATCGGCTTCTCGACCAGCACGTCCTTGCCGGCTTCCACGGCGCGGATCGCAGCGGCGGCATGGTGCTGCGGCGGCAGCGCCATCACGATCGCATCGACGTCGTCGCGGCCGTAAAGCTCGTCCGGATCAACCGCGATGCAGTCCTGCTCGCTCGCGAATCCCTCCGCCCGTGCAGCGTTCGCATCCGAAACGGCATGCAACGCCCCAAGCGATTTGAGGGTGCGGATGTGGTTGGAGCCCCAATAGCCGCATCCGAGGACGGCGATACGCGGTTTCATGAACCCTGTAGCTGGAAAATGTCGACGCCGAGACATAGTCGCGCGGCCAGCCGAACTCAACCCCGCCACGCATGAAAAGCGGCAATGCGCACCGCAACTTTTCGCACGCGCACAATGCTTGACAGCGCCGCCACAGCCCCCTTATATCCGCCCGACCTTGGCAATCGCCCTGCCGCCCCGGAAACCGACCGGCGACAGATTTCAAAGCGAGCGTAGCGGGGCGGAGTAGCTCAGTAGGTTAGAGCAGAGGAATCATAATCCTTGTGTCGGGGGTTCGAATCCCTCCTCCGCTACCACCAATCCCCACACCCGTTTGACCCCGTTGGGGTAGGCACGTTCGCCAAGGATCGAGTTTAGTCGTCCTGCAATCTCGATTTCGACCGCGCCCGGTTCGGAGGGATCGCGGTAGACCGTGACCGTTTCAACGAGTTCCCGTATGGCTTCCGCGCATTCCCGGTCGCCTGATCGCATGCCTGCTGTCAGTGCGTGTTGCAGGGCGTCGAGTTGCTCTTCATAGCGCTTCAGAATAGCGGGGTGAAGCGATACAACCTCGAAGGCAGGCGGGGCTTTTGCCAGTTCTGCGAGAACCACCTCGCGCTCATGGTAGAGTTCCGTCGAACGCGGACCGATTACGTAGGGATCCCCGATGCCCTTGGCGAGATGATCGACCAACCGGTCGATCTCGCGCTTGAGCTTATCGGCACGGCGCTCAAGCCGAATTCGATTGGCGTCGGCCTCCGCTGATAGTCGCTTGCGCTCCTCGTGATAGGTCTTCACGTATTCGGCGAGCACCTTGGGGCTCTTCATCTCGGCTCGTAGGCCAGCCAGAACAGCTGTCTCGACAGTCTCCAGATAGAAGGTTTTGGGATCGGGACACGACCCGCTTTCCGTCGCGGCCGAGCACCTGATCCGTATACGGCCCGACTTGTCCTTGCCGTTAGTCGACATGCCCGATCCGCAAGCGCCGCAACGAAGCAGCCCCGAAAGCATATGACGCGGCCGGCGATGGTGGTGAGGATGGTCGAGGCTGCGCTCCCGTTTGCGCACCTGCGCCTGCTCGAACAGTTCGCAGTTGACAATCGCAAGCTCGGGCACGTCCGATGACTGCCACTCCTCTTTCGGATTGGGACGAGATACCCGACGGCCGGTGTCGGGGTCCTTCACCATGCGCACCTTGTTCCAGACAAGCCGGCCACCGTAGAGTTCGTTCTGCAGGATACCGGTGCCGCGCTGCATGTTACCGTTGATCGTCGAGGCGTTCCATTTGGTTCCGCGCGGAGGCGGAATGTTGTCGCGGTTGAGGTCGCGCGCGATGTCGCGCGGTGTGCGCCCTGCGACATATTCGTCGAAGATGCGACGGATAATCTCGGCCTCTTCGTCAACAATCTGTCTCTTTCCCGGCTCGCTTGGAATCGGAGCATAACCGTAGGTCAGACCGCCGGCGTTGAGGCCCTGTCCGACCCGCCCAGCCTGGCCGCGGCGGATCTTGTGCGCGTTGTCTTCACGATAGAGTTGGCCGACCAGTCCCCGGAGACCGACGAGAACCGTGTTTGCGACCCCATCGTGCACAGCACGGATTTCGATGTTGAGAAAGGACAGGCGTTTATGGACACCCGCCAGGTCCTCCATGTCGCGCGAGAGCCTGTCGAGTGCCTCGATGACCACGACGTCGAACGCTCCATCGCGGGCGGCGTCCATTAGTTGAACTAGACCTTCCCGTCCGAAGACCGAGGCACCTGAACGTGCTCTATCTTCGTAGGTCGCAACGACCGTGAGATTGTGTTCTACGGCATGCTTCCTGCAGAGGGTAAACTGATCCTCGATCGACCGTTCATTTTGCAGGTCGGTGGAAAATCTCGCGTAAATGACCGCGCGTTTCGTCATGACATGCGCTCCCGGCTTGTTGGCGCGCATGGTCTTCTCTGGCTGCCTGACGTGCAAGAACCCGCGCGAGCTTCAGAATCGCACCGTCGATTCCTCTAGGCAAGTCTTTGCTTCCCACTCGACGGCTGGGCTTCTTGGTCAACCGAGTAGCTTCACGACCGGTCATTGTTCGCCAGTGACCTTGCTGATGGGCCGCGTTCGTCTGGCCTTTGCAAACCCGCGATCCGTGGCGATGAACCGCTCCAGCATGGGCACGATCAGCCTGAGGGGATCGGCGGCGGGCTGGCCGGTCTCGCGGGCCAGCACCTCGGCATAGGCGACCAGATCTCGGTGAAGTGCCGCGGGCAGCTCCACCGTCACCTTGACGGGCTTGTCGTCGGGCAGCGGGCCAAGTTTCAGCTTGGTCATGGTCAACCGCCTGTCGGCTCGAACACAAGGTCGCGGGTGACGATGATCCTGACCGGGAAGCCGGGACGGATGGTGAGCGTCGGCGCAACTTGCAACTGGCGCTGCACGATCTGCTGGCCTGCCTGATTGACGGTATCCTGCGCGCCGTCGCGGATGGCGCGGATCAGCCGATCGTCGTCGCTGGTCGCCAGCTCGGTGCCGACCGCAAGCAGCGTAGACAGCCCTGCGGCCTTCATCAGATCCCACCAATGGTAATCGACACCATCCTGAAGGCCAGCATAGCCGGAGGCGTCCGCGCCCGGCAGGCGCTCTAGAACGATGGAGCGGCCACCCGGCAGGATCAGGCGGTTCCACACCAAGAGCACCCTGCGCTGGCCGAAGGTCACGCCATCGTCGTATTGGCCGATGATGCGGGTGCCCTGCGGGATCAGGAGTAGGCTGCCGGTCGGGCTGTCATAGACGTTCTCCGTCACCTGCGCGGTGATCTGGCCCGGAAGGTCGGAACGGATGCCGGTGATGAGCGCGGCCGGGATCACGGCCCCGGCCTGAAGGATGTAGGGCGATGCCGGCGGCGCGACTCGATCCGGGGCGACGGTCTGCCGGTCCACCGGCCCGTTGAGAAACGCAGCGTGGCGATCCTGTGTCGCGGGCTGCCCGCCGAGGCCAAGCCCGGCAAGGCCGGGCATGGCCGATCCTGCTGGCGCTCCCGTGCGCGGGCCGGACTGGAAAAAGACGTTGCTCAAGCGCGCGGCTTCTTCCTCGGCCCTGCGGCGTTCTTCCTCTGGATCGACGGCGGGCGTCGTGATTGCCGGCGTTGCAATGGGCTGTCCCCGGTTCTGCGCGTCGAGGATCGGGCGGCCGAGGTCGCCGGGCAATGCAGGCCCCAAAACAGGGCCCGTATAGTCGCGCGGCAGGCCGGACAGCCCGTCCGCCGTGGGCCGGTTCTCGGTCGAATAAAGTTCTTCGCCGCCCCGTCCTGCATCGCGGGTCTGGAGCGCGTAGATCAGTGCGCCGCCGATGCCGAGAAGCGCGACAGCGCCAACGCCTGCCAGCATCTTGCGGGACAGGCGGGTGACGCGGGGCGGTTCGGCACGCAGCCGCATGGGGGCGGCGGTGTCGGTAATGGTATTGTCGGTCATGACGCGGAGTCTCCGGTCGCGCTGGCGGGCTGCGCGGCGGCGGCCTGCGTCGGGTTGGTGCGGACGATCCTGACCGTCTGCTGGCGGTTGCCAGAACCAAGGCGCAGCTCGGCCGTGCCGAACAGGCGATCCACGATCAGGACGTTCTGGTGGACACGGCTGTTGACGATCTGCGGCTCGCCGTTCGATCCGAGCACGAAGATCGGCGGCATCTCGCCCTGCACGATCCCGGCCGGGAAGACGACATAGACGCGCCGGCCATCGTCGAAGACGGAAACCGGCCGCCATGGCGGACTATCACCCTGCACCTGCAATCCATAGCGATAGTTCCGCGCCGCCTCGGCCGGAATGATCGGCGCGGCCGGAACGGCTCGGCGCTGGCCGGGCGTTGCGGGATAGGACCATGCGACGGAAGGCATGTAGAGCGATTCCCGCGCGCGCAGCTCAAGCATGTAGGTGCGCCGGTCGGTGGTGACGACAAGATTTGTGGAAATGTCCGGCCGCGTGGGCTTCACGAGGATATGGACGCGGCGGTTCGCACCGCTGCCGCTCTCGGTGTCGCCGATGATCCAGCGGGCGGTGTCGCCGGCCGCGATCGGTCCCGCGCCGGTCAGACTCTCGCCCGGCTCCAGCGCGATCGTCGTGATCTGCCCGACTGCGGCATAGACCTGATAGAGCGCGCCGTCGCTCCACTGATAAATCTGGATGGCGTTGTAGTAGCCTTCCCGGCGAGGCTCGACGCGGGCGGCAGCATTGGCGTTCTCGACGCGGCCGGTCGGCGTGCCTGCGGCGGTGCCGCCGCGCGCCACGGTCCATGCGGGGGGCACATGTAGCGGCCGAGGCGTGTTGTCGGTTGCTGCCGCCTGCACGGTCGGCAGCGGCGGCACGCTGGCGTCGTAGTTGAATTGCGGCGTCCGGTTGGTAGCGCAGCCTGCGAGCGTGGTGGCCGAAAGCAGCACGGCCGCGATTGCCGGGGTGCGGGTGATCGTCCTCATTGGCTCATCTCCCGCGACCACGAAATTGCATTGACGTAAATTCCGAGCGGATTGGCGCGCAGGCGCTCCGCATTGCGAGGCGGCTGGATCACGATGGTCAGGATCGCGGTCCATCGTTCGGTGGTGGAGAGCTGGCCATTCTCGAAATGGCGTTCCGTCCACGCGACGCGGAAACTGTTAGGCGAGGCCCGGATGACGCTCGAGACCTCGACGGCGACCTGCTGACGGCCGACCTTAGCAAAAGGATCATTGGCGCGGGCGTAGTCGTTGAGCGCCGCCGCGCCGCGATCCGTGGTCCATTCATAAGCCCGAAGCCAGTTCTGGCGGACAATGATCGCGTCGGCCGGTATCGCGCGGACCTGCTCGATGAAGCGGCTGAGATGGAAAGCGATCTGCGGGTCAGTCGGGCGAAAGTCGGCGTTCGCGGGTGCGATGGTCTGCGCCTGCCCGAGACTATCGACCTGCACCACCCACGGCACCACGGTCCCGCGTGCCGACTGCCAGACCAGCGCCGAGGCGAACCCTGCGGAAAGAATCAAGGAGCCGAAGGCCATGAGCCGCCAGTTCCGAGCCTGCACGCGCGCCGAGCCGATGCGCTCGTCCCATGCCTGCGCGGCCTTCTGATAGGGCGTCTCTGGTTCCGGCGATTTGCCGTAATGGGTTGCGGGTCGTTTGAAGATGGTCATGTGCGGTCACTTTCGGAAAGGTTGACGGAGGAACCGGAGCCGTGGCTGTCGCCGGAACGGACGGCATGGGCTGACATGGTGGTGCCGTGGTTGAGGGCCTGCCAGCGCTGCATCCGCTGCGCCCAAGCCGGAGGCCCGGCGGCGGAAGTCGGCGGCGAGGCTGCTGGGGCGGCGCTGGCGCTGCCGACCGTGCCCATCGTGGAGCTGCCGCCGGTCGCGCCGAAGCCGGCCTTTGCGCCAGCGGAGAAGCTCGATTTGACGCTTGCGCTTGCTTGGGATGTTACGCTGGAGGCCGCGCGTTTGAGCGGCGAGACGGCGGCCGAGCCTGCGGCGCGTGCGACACCGCCGAGTCCGGAAGCAACGCCTGCCGCCCCGGTCTGGCCGAGCGAGCTAAGGCTATAGGCAGCGGTCGCCGCTCCCGCGGCCGTCGCGCCGCCTCGAACCGCCGCGGCTCCACTGGACAGGGCAGCAGCGCCGCCTTTCGCGGCAAGCATGGCCCCACCACCAGCCGCCGCACCGCCCGCAAGCACCATGCCGCCAGCAGCGAGGCCGGTTCCCACGGCTGCGCCCGCGCCGAGCTGCGGGCCGCCCGAGACGATGCCGTTTGCGATGCCGGGGCCGAAGATGCCCAGGCCGAGCAGCGACAGCGCAGCGAGCACAATCGCCATGGCCTCGTCTATGGTCGGGGTCGTGCCGCCAAAGCCGGCCGTGAATTGCGAAAAGAGCGTTGAGCCGATGCCGATGATGACGGCCAGCACCAGAACCTTGATGCCGGACGACACCACGTTGCCCAAGACCTTCTCGGCCATGAAGGCGGTCTTGCCAAACAGGCCGAAGGGGATCAGCACGAAGCCGGCAAGCGTGGTCAGCTTGAACTCGATCAGTGTCACGAAAAGCTGGATGGCGAGGATGAAGAACGCCAGCACCACCAGCGCCCATGCGAACAGCAGGCACGCGATCTGGATGAAGTTCTCGAAGAAGGCGATCCAGCCCATCAGGTCGGAAATGGAATCGAGCAGCGGGCGGCCGGCGTCGAGGCCGGTCTGCGCCACGCGGCCCGGCCGCATCAGATCGGTGACGGAAAAGCCGGTGCCCGACGCCATGAGGCCGAGGCCGGTGAAGCTCTCGAAGACGATGCGAGCGAGGTTGTTCCAGTTGGAGATGATGTAGGCGAACACCCCAACGAACAGGGTCTTCTTCACCAACCGCGCGATGATGTCGTCATCCGCGCCCCACGCCCAAAACAGCGCGGCGAGCGTCACGTCGATAACGATCAGGGTGGTGGCGATGAAGGCCACCTCGCCGCCGAGCAGGCCGAACCCGCTGTCGATGTAGGAGGTGAAGACTCCGAGGAAATTGTCGATGACGCCCGTGTTGCCCATGGTCAGCGTGCCTCGCTGCGGTCGCGGCCGAGGAAGCGGTCGCGGGATTCAGCCCATGCGGCGAGGCAGCCGGCGTCACTCGCCGCCGCCTCGCCGAGTTGCTGGCAACGACGCAGGGTTTCGCGCAAGGGATCGGCCGGCGGCTGGAGGGCCGGTGCTGGAGGTGGCGCGGAAGGTTCGTCCTTCCGCGCCATGTCGATTGCGGTCGCCGTGACGGCGATGGCGACGAACACCACGGCCCCGAGCCGGGCCAGTATCTTGCCGTCCATGGCGAGCCTCCCGGTCAGTTGTTGCCGTTGTTGAACATCTGCGCGTTGCCCGGCTGGTAGCCGGTGCCGGGCGTCAGGAACCGCTCACGCTGGATGCGACCCTGCTCGGCGGCGGTGGCGCGCTCGGCCTCGGTCAGCGCGTCGGCCCGGCCATTCGCCGAGATGACCGCGATCAGGTCGGAAAGCTGCTGCGACTGGAGGGCAAGGAGCTGGTTGCCGGCCTGCGTGGCTTGCAGCGCGCCGGTTGCGCCTTGGCTCTGGCCGACAAGTGCGGCCATTTCAGCGCGGTTGCTGTCGATGTTGCCGACCGCACCCGCCTGAACGCGCATCGCGTCCTGCAAGCCGCCAACCGTATTCTCCCAGCGGCTACGCGCATCGGCGACAAGCTGGGCGTCGGTCGTCGAAAGCGAGACGTTGCCGTATTGCTGCTGGAACGCTTGGTCGATCTGCCCGACCTCGAAGGCGATGTTCTGCGCTTGACCCAAAAGCTGCTGCGTGCGCTGGACGTTCTGCTGGAGCTGCTGGAGCGACGAATACGGTAGGCTCGCCAGGTTGCGGGCCTGATTGATGAGCATCTGCGCCTCATTCTGGAGACTCTGAATCTGGTTGTTGATTTGCTCCAGAGTCCGCGCGGCGGTGAGCAGGTTTTGTGCGTAGTTGCTCGGGTCATAGACGATCCGGCCGAAACCGAATTGCGCATGGGCCGGGCTTGCCAGCATGGGTGACAACGCGACGGGCACGGCGAGCGCTAGCGCGAGGGCCGAAGCCCCGACGATCTTGGAATGGGTCATAGAAGAATCTCCTGTGTGGGGTGGGTATCGAGCCGGGCCGGCGGGGCGGATTCCGGCCGGTCGGCAAGATTGGTGAGGTTCGGGATCAGCTCGGCCGCCCATTCGACGCCGCGCTCGCGCAGCCATGCGGCGAGGAAGCCGTCGCGGCAGTGTTTGGCGACGATCTGCGCAATGAGCGTCTGGTCGGATTTGGCGGATGCGGCACAAAGCGCGAGGCCGACTTCGGACAGCCCAAGCTCGAACAGCCGGTTGCCGCGCCTCGACTGGCAGTAATAATCCCGCTTGGGCGTGGCCCTTGCGAGGATTTCTATCTGCCGGTCATTCAACCCGAAACGCCGGTAAATCTCGGAAATCTGCGGCTCGATGGCTCGCTCGTTCGGGAGAAGCAGCCGCGTCGGGCAACTCTCGATGATGGCAGGCGCGATGTTGCTGCCGTCAATGTCGGACAGGCTTTGCGTGGCGAAGATGACCGATGCGTTTTTCTTGCGCAGCGTTTTCAGCCATTCGCGGATCTGGCCGGCGAAACCCTCGTCGTCGAGCGCAAGCCAACCCTCGTCGATGATGAGTAGCGTTGGTCGCCCGTCGAGCCGGTCGCCGATACGATGGAACAGATAGGCGAGCACGGCCGGGGCCGCGCCGGTCCCGACAAGCCCCTCGGTCTCGAACGCCTGCACGTCCGCCGAGCCGAGGTGTTCGGCTTCGGCGTCGAGCAACCGGCCATAGGCACCGCCGACGCAAAATGGACGGAGCGCCTGTTTCAGATCGTTGGATTGCAGCAGCACCGCAAGGCCGGTGATCGTGCGTTCCTCGACCGGCGCGGACGCCAGCGAAGTCAACGCGGTCCAAAGGTGTTCCTTCACCTCTGGCGTGATCGCCAGCCCCTCGCGCATGAGGATGGCGGCAATCCAGTCTGCAGCCCATGCGCGTTCATAGGTGTCGTGGATGCGGGCAAGCGGCTGGAGCGAAACGGACGCCTCGTCTCCTTCTGTGAGGCCCCCGCCCAAATCATGCCAATCCCCGCCCATGGCGAGCGCGGCGGCGCGGATGCTCCCGCCGAAGTCGAAGGCGAAGACCTGCGAGCCGGCATAGCGCCGGAACTGGAGCGCCATGAGGGCGAGCAGCACGGATTTGCCTGCGCCCGTTGGGCCGATGACAAGGGTGTGGCCAACGTCGCCGACATGGAGACTTAGCCGGAACGGGGTTGAGCCTTCGGTCCTAGCGTAAAGCAATGGAGCGTCGCCGAAATGCTCGTCCCGTTCCGGCCCCGCCCACACCGCTGAAAGCGGGATCATGTGGGCGAGATTCAAAGTGCTGATGGGCGGCTGGCGGACATTGGCGTAGGCGTGTCCGGGCAATGAGCCGAGCCATGCGTCAACCGCGTTGACGGTCTCGGCCATGGCGGTGAAGTCGCGGCCCTGAACAATCTTCTCGACGAGGCGCAGCTTCTCGTCGGCAATGCGCGGGTCGGCATCCCAAACGGTGACGGTCGCCGTGACGTAGGCCATGCCCGCCATGTCCGCGCCAAGCTCCTGCAGGGCCATGTCGGCGTCGAGCGCCTTGTTGGCGGCGTCGGTGTCCACAAGGGCGGACGCCTCGTTCGTCATCACCTCTTTCAAGATCGCGGCGATGGACTTGCGCTTGGCGAACCATTGCCGCCTGATCTTCGTCAGCAGCCGCGCCGCATCGGTCTTGTCCATGAGGATCGCGCGTGTCGACCAGCGATACGGGAACGGCAGCCGGTTCATCTCGTCGAGCAGGCCGGGCGTCGTCGCGGTGGGGAAACCCACGATGGTCAGGACGCGCAGATGCGCGTCGCCGAGGCGCGGTTCCAACCCTCCGGTCAAGGGCTGGTCGGCGAGCAGCGCGTCGAGGTGCATCGGCACTTCCGGCACGCGCACGCGATGCCGGTTGGTCGAGATGGTGGAATGGAGATAGGTCAGCGTCGCGCCGTCATCCATCCAACGGCACTCGGGCATGAAGCCGTCGAGCAGCGCCAGCACGCGGTCGGTGCGGTCGATGAAGCCGCGCAGCAGCTCCCACGGGTCCACGCCAGTTTTCTCCCGGCCCTCGTAGAGCCATGTTTCCGCGCGGGCGGCTTCCTCGGCCGGGGGCAGATAAAGGAAGGTCAGGAAGTAGCCGGACACGAAATGCGCGTCCGCTTCCTCGAAACCGGCTTTGCGCTCCGCATCGACCAGCGCCGATGCGGGATCGGGAAAGATGCTGTCGGGATAGGTCGCGGCTTCGCTACGCTGCGCCTCGACGAAGATGCTCCAGCCGGAGCCGAGACGGCGCACGGCGTTGTTGATGCGGCCGGCGACGGCAACCAGCTCGGCCGCGACGGCGGAATCCAGATCGGGGCCGCGAAACTTCGCGGTGCGCTGGAACGAGCCGTCCTTGTTGAGCACGACACCCTGGCCGACAAGCGCGGCCCAAGGCAGATAGTCGGCGAGCCGGGCGGAGGTGCGGCGGTACTCGGCAAGGTTCATCATGGCTGCGCCCTCACACCGCCAGAAAAGCCGGGATGCGGAGATGCCTGCGCCCGACCTCGACGAATTGGGGGTCACGCTTCGCCGCCCACACGGCCGCGAAATGGCCGATGGCCCAAATGGCGATGCCGACCAGCCAGAGGCGCAGGCCGAGGCCCACGGCCCCGGCCAGCGTGCCGTTCATGATGGCGATGGCGCGCGGAGCGCCGCCGAGCAGGATGTGCTCGGTCAGCGCCCGGTGGACTGGGACAGTGAAGCCCGGCACCGCGTCGAGCTGTTCGAGGACGGCCGCCATTAGAGGAGCGCCCCGCCGCCGAACGAGAAGAACGACAGGAAGAAGCTCGACGCCGCGAAGGCGATGGACAGGCCGAACACGATCTGGATCAGGCGACGGAAACCGCCACTGGTATCGCCGAACGCGAGGGTCAGGCCGGTTACGATGATGATGATGACGGCGATGATCTTGGCGACCGGCCCCTCGATGGACTGTAGGATTTGCTGCAAGGGCTGCTCCCACGGCATCGACGAACCGGACGAATGGGCGGCGGGTGCGAGCATGAGGCTGATGGCAAGGGTGGATGCGGCGGCTGCGGTGAAGCGATAGCCGCGTGTGAGCGTGCGGGTCATTCGGGTTCTCCTGTGCTGATTTGGATGACGGGGGTGATGCAGTAGTCGCCGTCCGGCCCCAGCCCTTCGACGCGCGCAAGCTCGGCCAGCCGGCGCGCGGAACCGCGCCCGGAAAGGACGGCAACAAGGTCGATGGTCTCTGCGATAAGCGCGCGCGGGACGGTGACGACAGCCTCTTGAATGAGTTGTTCAAGGCGACGGAGCGCGCCGATGCCGGTGCCCGCATGGATGGTGCCGATCCCGCCTGGATGGCCGGTGCCCCACGCTTTCAGAAGGTCGAGGGCTTCCGGCCCGCGAACCTCGCCGATGGGGATACGGTCGGGACGCAGGCGCAGCGAGGAACGGACCAGATCAGAGAGCGTCGCCACGCCGTCTTTCGTCCGCATGGCGACAAGATTGGGCGCAGCGCATTGGAGTTCGCGCGTGTCCTCAATGATGACGACACGATCCGCGCCCTTAGCGACCTCCGCCAAGAGGGCATTGGTGAGCGTAGTCTTGCCGGTGCTCGTGCCGCCCGCGACGAGGATGTTGGCGCGCGAAACGATGGCCGCGCGCAGGCTCGAAGCCTGATCGGCGGACATGATGCCCGCCGCCACATAGTCGGCGAGCGTGAACACCGCGACGGCGGGTTTGCGGATAGCGAAGGTCGGTGCGGCGACGACCGGGGGCAGCAACCCCTCGAACCTCTCCCCGCTCTCCGGCAACTCGGCCGAGACGCGGGGGCTGCGGGCATGAACCTCCGCGCCGACATGGTGCGCAACCAGCCGCACGACACGTTCGCCATCGGCGGCGGACAGGCGGTCGCCCGTATCGGAAAGCCCTTCGGACAGGCGGTCGATCCACAACCGACCGTCCGGGTTCAACATCACCTCTACCACGGCCGGGTCTTCCAGCAGCCGGGCAATGGCGGGGCCGAGCGCGGTGCGCAACATGCGCGCGCCGCGCTGGATCGCTTCCTGTCTGTGGTCGTGGGTGGTCATGTCGGCCCCGGCTTCTAGCGGGGACGCGACAGGCAATCCCCGGATCGGGGTCGATTAAGAGAGGCCGAAATCCAGCTGGTTCAACAAGTATTTAAGTGCGTGCGGGCATCGGCGACGAACGGCGGCAAATAGGATGGATAGCGCCTAGGATGGGGTGGAAAAGGGTCGGTCCGCTTCCGGTCAGAATTCATCGAATGCGGACCTATAATGCATTCCACCGCCTATCGCGAAAAACGGAGTAGTCAGCGCCCATACCACGCCCTCCATATGAGCCCGACGCGGCGGACGAAGTGGTGGCAGGTGGATCGTGACTGGGTTCGCTCCATGACGATCAGCCGTGCTTTTCGGCATCGTTTTCTCTTTCGAGCCTTTCCCGCAGCGCCACCATTACGCTGTGCGCGGTGTTGATGTCTTCAAGCGAAAGTCCGTTGGCAAGCGCGTTCACCCGCGGGTCGTAGACCCGGATCGCGGCGTCGTAGGTCTCACGTCCCTTGTCGGTCAGCACGACGAGTTGCGCCCGCCGGTGATGCGGGTTGGGCTCGAACGCGATCAGCCCGTCCTTGTGCAGGTCGTTGACGATACGCTGGACATTCTGCCGGTTCGCGCCGAGGTCGCGGGCGAGCCATGCCACCGGCTGCGGTCGGTCAGCAAACACGATCGCCCCCAGAATCTGCCAGCGGGCGCTGGTGAGTCCAAACGGCGCAACGAGTCTGTCGCCCCAGGTGAGGGTCATGTTGTTCACCCTGAACAGGCTCAGGATGAGGTCGGTCAAAGCGTCTCCCGACGCGCTTCTGTCTGCTTCGTTCATTTGTCACCATGCATTTCTATTGACATTAGAGTGTCAAATTACCATATATGCATCATACCAAATTGACATCATGCTTTCAAAAAGAATGGAGCGCCATATGTCCCTGTTGAAACCCATGGACGAGAAGTTCCCCATTGAACGACAGCTTGCAGTCGAGGCTGCATCGCTCGTGCTCGCCAACGTCTTCACGCTCGACGCTGCCGACGAGCCGCGTTTCCTCGAAGTCTGGAAGGACGATGCCGACTTCATGAAACGGCAGCCGGGCTTCATTTCGACCCAGCTTCATCGTGCGATCGGTGAGAGTCCGACCTACCTGAACTATGCGGTGTGGGAATCGACCATGGCGTTCCGCACCGCGTTCACCCATCCCGACTTTCTCGCGCAACTTGCCGCGTATCCGTCATCCGTCGTCGCCAGCCCGCACCTGTTCCAGAAGGTCGGCGTGGCTGGGATATGCACAGCCTGAGTTCCAGGCTCAACGAAACTCGAAGATGAAAGGAGACGGCGCATGCTGCATGTATTCAGAATTCTCGCGATCACTAGTTCGGCAATGTTTGCGGGCGTCATGCTCGCCATCGGCGTCATCCTGGGGGGATATTGGAAAGGCCTGCCGCCCGCCGAGTTTCTCGACTGGTTCGCCCAACACAGCCATCTCGTCCTGCGGGCGATTCCGCTGGTTGTCGTCCCAACGCTGATCGGACTTGCCGGCATGCTCTGGCTCGACCGAAGCAATGCAGCCGTGCGCAATATTTGGTTCGGGTCGATCGGTTGCATCCTCGCCATCCTCCTTCTGACGATGGCCTACTATGTGCCCAGCAACGCCGCCTTCGCCGCCAAGACAGTCCCGATCGATCAGGTCTCGGGAAAACTGGACACCTGGCTGCTGATCCACAACCTCCGCATCGTCCTCGCCTTCACCGCCTCCGCACTCGGGGTGTGGGCCGTCAGCCGCTAGGAAAAGACGATGCTAAAGATCATTCATCCCGTAGCCGGCCTCATCGCCATCTTGACGATCGCGACCTTCTGGCTCTCGACGATCCTGTCTGAGCTGTTCGCCTCGGAGGCGATCGTGGTGGCGGTCAAGACCACCATTCCGTGGGGCATACTCCTCCTCATCCCGGCGTTGGCCGCCACAGGTGGCTTGGGCGTCGTGCTGTCGAAGGGGCGGCGTGGAGGTCTGGTCAACGCGAAGCTCAAGCGCATGCCCCTGATTGCTGCGAACGGTCTTCTGGTTCTTATACCGGCAGCACTGTTCCTGGCGTCCAAGGCCAGGGCTGCCGACTTCGATATGGTCTTCTACACCGTACAAGCGCTGGAACTCGCGGCAGGCACTGCAAACATCATACTTCTGGTGCTCAACATGCGTGACGGCTTGCGGATGACGGGTCGGCTCCGCCGGCGATCTGCGTGATCGTCATAGAAACGTTAGCCCGGAAATGTGTCCTGCATTCAACGTCCGCTTCTGGAGCTGCCCGGAACGCTCTGGCCGACTTGCATGAGGTTGTTAGCGGCCAGAGTGATCTTATGGCTTCAACGTCACCGTCACTTTAGATGAGACCGTCAGCTCATCTCATGGGCTAGGCCCGATATTGACGATGGCGGACGAGCCGACCTGGGTGAGGGAATATTCGCGTTCACCTCGAATCCACCAGGCAGATATCATTTCGATGGCCTCATTCTCCTCGAGACTGTCCGGCTCACCCAGGCGCTCCGACAGGGCGCTCAGAACCCCGGCGGGTTCCGAGGTCGAATACGCGCAGGCTTTGTGTGCATTTGGGCCGACAGCTATCCAGAACGACAAGGTCTCGTCTTTGCCGGGCTGCTCGCGCCGCCAGCCGACAAGGTCGACCTGGCCGCCATTGTAGGCGACGAAACTCGTCCGCCATTTCTCCGCTTCAGCGTCGGCAAGGCGCTGCCAGCCGAGCTCGGCTCCGTTTTCCGTGGCCGCCTCTACGGTGCTCGCCTCACACAGCTCGAAGAGGCGGTCCACGGTCATATCTATCGGCATCGCGCCAGAAGTTCCCAAGCCGGCAAGCAAGATGCAAATGACGCTGATTGCCCTGCGCATGGCCAATATGCCTTTCATTCTTAGCCTGGGACCCTAGCAACGCATTTTGGCGCATATGGGGTCGAAACCCGACACTATTCCCTATCATTCTCGTAAAAGTCTGTCGCGGTCTGCTCAAAAGGCGTTATGTCGCGCGACAGCTCTTTGAGGAACCTGTCGCCCGTCGCCAGCCGCCGGCCGAGGGCCTGCATTAAGCCCTCGAACCGCTCCGCACCTTTCGCGCGGGCAGCGGATTGCGCGGTCCCCGAAAGCGGCGGCGTGAGGGTCATCCAGAAATGGATGAACTGCGCGACCGTCTCGCCAAGAACGGCAAGGTCCATGTCGAGCGTGTCGATCTGGCGGCCAACTTTGTCCAAGCGGCGCGACATAGCGGCTTCAAGCTGGTCGGCGGAATCGCCGGACAGGTAGGACATGATCGCCGCCTCCACGATGGCGGATTTCGAGACCTTGCGGCGCAGCGCCAGCGACTCGATCTGCGGCATGAGCGCGGGGTCGAAATAGAGATTCAGGCGGGTTCTGGTGGTCATGGGCGTGTCCTCAAAGGTCGATTCCGTCATCGGGGTTCATTGCCACCTGCCGCGCCACCATCCTCATGCGCTGGCGCATGGCGCGGGCCTTGGCCGCGTCAACGTCCGGCTCGTCGTCCAGAAACTCGAACTCCTGTTCGGGCAACGGCGGCGAGGCGACGATTTCCTCTTGGCGCGGCAACTCCGGCTCGCGGCGGATGCCGGCATTAGCGGGATCGCCCTCGGCCCCGTTTCCGGCGTCCGTCGCGGAGCGGCCATCCGCCGCAACCACACGGCCGGACCAATCATCGGTGGATGGGCTGGGCGCCAGCGGAGCGGCGACCAGATCGGGCGGCGGCAGGATTCGTTCCTTGAACCGCGCATCCTCATAGTAGCGGGCCTTGGTGGCGCGGATCGGCGGCGTGCCTGCGAGCATGACGATTTCGTCGGTCGGCGGCAGCTGCATCACCTCGCCAGGTGTGAGCAGCGGCCGCGCCGTTTCCTGCCGCGATACCATCAAGTGGCCTAACCACGGGGCCAGGCGGTGCCCTGCATAGTTTGTGGAGTCGCGCAGCTCGGTCGCGGTGCCGAGCGCGTCGCTCACCCTTTTGGCGGTGCGCTCGTCGTTCGTCGCAAAGCTGACGCGCACATGGCAGTTGTCGAGGATCGCGTTGTTCGGCCCATAGGCGCGCTCGATCTGATTGAGGCTCTGCGCGATCAGGAAGGATTTTAGGCCGTAGCCCGCCATGAAGGCCAAGGCAGACTCGAAAAAATCCAATCGGCCGAGCGCGGGAAACTCGTCCAGCATCAACAGCAGGCGATGGCGCTTGCCGGACGTGTTCAGTTCCTCGGTCAATCGCCTGCCGATCTGGTTAAGGATCAAGCGGATGAGCGGTTTGGTGCGGTTGATGTCGGACGGCGGCACGACCAGATAGAGCGAAACGGGCTGGCGGCCGCTGACCAGATCGGCAATGCACCAGTCGCAACGCGCCGTCACCCTCGCCACAACGGGATCGCGATAGAGGCCGAGAAAGGACATGGCGGTGCTCAACACGCCCGACCGTTCGTTCTCGGATTTGTTCAACAGCTCGCGCGCCGATGAGGCGATGACGGGATGAACGCCGGCTTCTCCAAAATGCTGCGTGTCCATCATGGCGCGCAAGGTCGCTTCGACCGGACGGCGGGGATCGGACAGGAAGTTGGCGACGCCCGCCAGCGTCTTGTCGGGCTCGGCATAGAGAACGTGCAGGATCGCGCCGACCAGAAGCGAATGAGAAGTCTTTTCCCAGTGGTTGCGTTTGTCGAGACTGCCTTCCGGATCGACCAGAATGTCCGCGATGTTCTGCACGTCGCGGACTTCCCATTCGCCCTGCCGGACCTCCAGCAGCGGGTTGTAGGCGGACGATTTGGCGTTGGTCGGGTCGAACAGCAGGACGCGGCCGTGCCTCGCCCGGAAGCCGGCCGTCAGCGTCCAGTTCTCCCCCTTGATGTCATGGACGATGCAGCTTTCTGGCCATGTCAGCAGCGTCGGCACCACCAGCCCGACGCCTTTGCCGCTACGAGTGGGGGCGAAGCACAACACATGCTCTGGCCCATCCTGGCGCAGATATTCCCGCTCGTAGCGGCCGAGCAGCACGCCATCGGGGCCGAGCAACCCGGCGGAACGGATTTCCCTATCTTCGGCCCATCGTGCCGAACCGTAGGTGGCGACGTTCCGCGCCTCGCGCGCCCGGATGATCGACATGAGGATGGCGGCGGCGATGGCAATGAAACCGCCGGACGCTGCAAAGATCGCTCCTTCGACGAAGATCGCGGGCGCGTAGGCGTCGAAAGAGAACCACCACCAAAAGAAGGCAGGCGGATAGTAGACCGGCAGGCCCACCAGATCGAACCACGGATTGCCAAGCTGGGGCTGGAAACCAAGCCGCCAAGCGGTCCATTGGGTCGCCGCCCAGGTCGTCACCACAACTATGGTGAAGACGACGGCGATCTGACCCCAAAGGATTCGGCTTCCGCGCATAAAGGCTCCAATCGGCAAAAGACGAAGTTGATCAGAGAACGGGCGCTTTCGCGCGGCGCAACAGCAAATACGTTGCAGGAGGGCCACCGGATACGAACGGCGGCAAATAGGAGGAAACGCCAGCACATGGTCTGGCAGGCACAATTGCTCCTAGGGCGTCTGACACCGTCGTGCCATCTCACATGCGAGGCTGAGGATATTCCTTAAGGACGGTGCGCGATTGTGCGGAGACCAGACTGCTGAGAACGCAAGCGGCTCGGGTTCATCGAGGATAGGGAGAAACGTCACGTTGGCCGCATGCAGAAGCTTGGTGGACTCGCTGGCGATCGTAATTCCGTATCCCTGCGCAATCATTGCCAGGAGCGTGCTGCGCTCAACGTCGTAGCAGAGAATCGAAAGGTTCGGCCTGACGTTGGCTAAACGCATGACGATATGGTCATGCACCTGTGGCCCGGTACCGCCACGCCGAACAACGAAGGTGTCGCTTGCAAGGTCGGCCCAAGTGACACCTGCTCGATCGGCGAGGGAATGGCTCGACGGCAGCGCCGCCAGAAGTCGTTCGCTCCATATCCGGCGCGCGTGACAGTCGGAGAATTCAGGCGAGCCCGCTACAAAGGTCAGGTCGAGCCCATTCGACCGAACCAGCATGACACAATCCCGAGCCGTGCCTTCGGTTATCTCGATTTCAATACTCCGATGTTGGCCGCGGAAACGATCGAGCAATTTGCTGAGGAAACTGCCGGGTATGAGGGCGTGAACGCCGATCCGCAAGCGGCCGTGCTCTCCCCGCGCCACCATACCGGCAGTCCTGACAGCATGCTCCAGTTGGTCGATACCGGCCGTCACGCGCTCAACGAAGTGGCGCCCCGCTTCGGTCAGCCTCACACCGCGCGCATGACGCTCGAAAAGGACGATGCCAAGATCTTCCTCTAGAGCCTTCACGCGCGCGCTGACGCTGGATTGCGCGACGCCGAGCGCGTTCGCCGCGTGGCGGAAGTTCAGATGTTCGGCCACAGCGAGAGCCTGTATCAGCGACGCCATCGGAATCCGGCCAGCCAACAGCGTGGGGACGGAAAGTTGGGGATGTTCCTTACTTGAGCATCGACGCATTGGTCGCATCTCACTGTTACGGCGGGCACAATCCCATCCGGCCGCAGGTGTTCAGGACGGGCCGGGTCTGCGAGAGAGGATGGTGGCGCGCCATTCCCTCAACTGTACGGTTGCAAAAGATCAACGGATCGTGGCTGATCGGCCGCTCCCGGTTAGTCCACCGCTGCCGGCGAGACCACCCGTCACGTTTTAGTTGCCCAGACGATCCGCTCGATCTCCGCCACCTTCAGATCGCGGCCGGTCGGCAGAACATACTTTTCGACAAATTCCGCCGCACCTACCTGTTCGTTCTCCACCCATCCATACTCATTGAGGAGAGGTGCGACGGCTTCTGGCGCTAGGCCGAAGTGCCATACGCGATAGCCTTCTACGAATTGGCGGTAGAGTGGCTCGGCGCCGTAGAAGTAAGTACCGTTGAGGAAATCCTGACGCACGAAGGAAAAAACGAGTTTGCTGCCGGGCGCGGCACCGGAAAGGAAGGCCAGCGTCCGCCGCACCCCATCCTCGGTGAGATACTGCGTGACGCCCTCCCAGACGAACATCGTCGGCCGCTCCACCGGGAAGCCGCTTTTCGTCAAGGCAGCGCCGAGGTCGTCTCTGTCAAAATCGACGGGCAGCAGTCTGACGTTCTTTGGCACGCTGCCGAAGATCGCCTGCAATCTCTCGCGCTTGAATTCGCTGTTTGCCGCGAGATCGAGCTCGTAGGTGTCGATGCCAGCAGGCGCGGCCAGACGATAGGCTCTGGTATCTAGCCCGGCACCCAGAATGACTACGGCGCCAATGCCGGCGCTAACCGCACTCGCAACCCTTTCATCCGCGTACCTCTTGCGGCACGCCACAGCGGCCCACATTCCGGGCGCGCGCTTCTCCGTGACTGCCATCAACATCCGACGCACAAGAGCCCAGCGCGACATGCGCACGATGAATTTCAGGCCGGGCGGCAGAAATTCGATTGCCAGAGGATCGTCGATCAGCCGCAGCGCCTCGGGCACATGCTGCTCGCAGGCAACGATCACCATGGGCCCGAAGGCGGTCTGTGCTGCGTCGGGTCGCTTTGCCATCATGCTTTCCTCTTGTATCTTGGAGGCAGCCGCACACCGCGCGCATATCGCTCGAACACGAGGATGCCGACAAGGATCTGTGGCCGGTGATCCAATCGGGTGTCTCCGAAGCCGCGCCGTTGCATGACGATGTTTGCCTTTCTGACGAATCAACCCGATCAATTACCGGCTGTCGCAAGCGCAACAACGATGAGCTGATCACGCCTGCCGATCCCCAGCTTCCGATCGGAGCTCATTGAGCACAGCAAACTCACGTCGCAGCGTTTCGTGTTCTTCGGCTGACAATTGCAGTTTCTCAAGCCGATCGAGGAGATCGGGCACGCGTTCTTCCTCGCCCATTGCCACGGCCAGATCGATACGCGCCGCCAGCGCATATCCAAACTCGCTGAGGTCGTCGGGTTCAGTTCGTTCGAGCGCCGTGTCGAGGACTTTCGCGGCCTTGGCGTCATCGAGATGGTAGTCGCGCAGCCTCGTGACCAGGTTGAAAGTGCGCTGCCATTCCGTCTGGCCAGGCGCCTTGAACGCCTCGCCGATCGCATGGTCCTCGTCTCCAGCCTTGATGAAGTAGACCGAGTTGCCCGCGGTGTCCGTAATGGTAAAGCGGGTCTGCCCAGGCCTCATCCGGGAGATGCGGGGGAAGCCCCTGCCCGGAACTTTTCCCAGCAAGCGCCGCATCCTCTCGGAAAACATTCGGTGCAGACGTTCAGCTTCCGGCACATTCACGATGCACATGCTGAAGTTGTCGTCCGGATCCAGGGACGGCAGGCCATAGAAGTGGATCTGGTAGGTTCCGTTCTGCGTCGAGGCGTAGGCATTGGGAGAGCGTTGACGATAGGTGATCTCAAAGCCGAGCGCTTCCCAGAACGCCAAGGTTTCGTCCATGGAGCCGCTGGGCAGCAATGGTACGGTGGTGCCGATTGCCTCGTGCATGGATGGTACTCCGTTAGATGCGATTGGGTTGAAGACCGCCAGCCTCTCTACGTTGGTGAAGCCAGCCGCGTTGACGACAAGCTACGCTTACGGGTCGCCCTTCATTCGATGCGCGCCCTTCTCGAGCCTCGCGATCAATCCATTCGTCCACTCATACCGGCTTTCAGCTGTATGGAGCCAAAGCCCGATAACTTCACCAACCGGCCCCCATGCCCGAAGATCCACGTCCGGCGGCAGATGAGAGACGATGCTTTCCTTCCATTGCTCCATCGCCTGTGCGCGGATACGCAAAAGATCGAGCGCTTCGGGACGGGACAGTTCGTCGATGAACCCGACGGCAGCCCCGAGCAGATCCAGCCGCTGATCATGGCTGCACAATGCATCGCGCAGCAGGCCGAAGAACGCCTCCTCACCGCCTTCGGTGAGTTCGTATTCTGTTTTCGGCGGACCGGCAGCGCTGTTCTCGGCTCCGCCTTCGCGCAGCAATTCTTGAGCCGCCATGGATTTGAGTGCGTGGTAGATCGAGCCTGGCGCTGCCGTCGACCATTCGTGCGCACCCCACGCTTCGAGATCGGAGCGCACTTGATATCCATGCGCCCGCCCCCGTCGTCGTACGGCACCGAGCACCAGAAGGCGGATCGTAGACATTGACCTACGCCCCGGCCTCTACGCGCCACCACCCATCCCGAATACCGACGGACTCGCTGTTCGCTTTCAGCATCACATTCTCTCTAGATAAATTTGACTACCGTATTTGCCTGAATTGCGCCAGTTAGTCAAGTTTGTCTAGCGACGCTAACTGTTACAAGCCGATCCCTATCGATTTCCCGATGTGCCAGGACACTGATCCGCCTTGCATGACGCCGATGACCTCGCGCCCAAGCTGGCGGTCGATGACCGGTCGCCACGGGACCAGCGTGAACTCATGGGATTTCTCGACCACGGCGAACTTGCCGCTGTATAGCTGCACTGTGCCGGTGAACGTGCCGCTCACGTTCTCGCCATCAACGGCAGCGTGGAACGGCAACTTTTTGACCTCGGCCATCTCCGCGCCGACGCGAGCAACCTCGCGCTCGCGCAGGGTGGCAAGCAGGCTACGCCGGTAGAAGATGAGGCCGCCCCGTGCTCGGGTGGCGTCGCCCTGCTCGATGTGATGCTCACGTCGTTGGTCCATGGCCTCGCGCACCTGCTGGCCGAAGCCGGTCGGCGCAAGGTCGGCCGTTTCGCCATGGACCAATCGCCGGTCCAGCCATGTCGCGCCGTCCGATCCGATCTGCTTGCCTAGATCGACCGGGGAAAGGACGCGAACTCTGGCCTGCCTGTCGCGGCCGGCATCGTAGTCGGCGGCGCAGCTGACCAGATCATCGGGGATGCGCCATTGGTCAACGTCGATCCGCTCGACGATCCCGGCCCGGCGCAACGCCTCCAGCCGGCGGACATGGGCATCGACATAGCCCTCATAGTCGCCGCCGGGAACGCGGCCCTCGAATTTCGCCTGCTCCAGATGGCGGCTCGGCCGATAGATGCCGTCCTCGGCGATGGCGGTGATGGTGCGGTCGGACGGCCGAGCCGTCACCTCGGCCAGGCCGATTTGGATGACGCTGCCGATGCAGGCGTCCTCCAGCCTCTCGGGCGCGATGCCGGCGATATGGTGCGTCCTCCCGTCGATCCCGTCCACCACGACGGTAAGGTTCTCGCCCAGCTCGTCGGACAGGTGCTTGTCCACGACGCGGCCGACAATGGGCGTGTCGGGCGCTCCGTCATGGATATGGAAGCTCAAGGGATCGCACTCGCCGCCCTGCGGCCCAAGCGCCTTCTGAATGGTGCGGATGATGTCGCCGCGCTCGCCTAGCTCGCGCAGGGCCGGTTCCATGTCCTTGCTCAATTCCCAAACGCCGGGCGCGTGCTCGACCGCCAGCCCCATCTTCTCCAGCTTGCTGAGACGGCGCAGGCGCAGCGCCCGCTCGAACTGCCGCCTCGGCTCTGCCGATTCATGGCGCAGGTCGAGGAAACGGGCATCGGCTTCCCCGACCATGGCGCGGTCGATCCGGGTGAAACGGTCTTGGTCGATTTCGGCGGACAGCTTGCGGGTCTGCTCGATCTCGGCGACGGGGCCGAGTTCCAGACTGGCAAGCTCGCAGGCCCGTTCGCGCAGGCCGGCAGAAAGATAGTCGCCGTTGATGACTAGATCCCCACCCGTGTCGTCGCGGCCGTTGACCATGATATGCACATGGGGATGGCCGGTGTTGTAGTGGTTCACCGCAACCCAATCGAGTTTTGTGCCGAGGTCGGCTTCCACCTGTTTCATGAAATCGCGGATGTAGGCCGTGAGGTCCGACAGCTCCGCGCCATCCTCGGGCGAGACGATGAATCTGAATTCGTGGCGGTCGTCCTTGCCGCGATCAAGGAAGGCGTCGCCATCGGCGCGGACCTCGATCGCCGAATAGAGCCGGCCTCGCTCGCCGTCGCGCGAGGTTCCGTCACGCTGGACATAGCGCAGATGCGCGCGGGCACGGCCGCCCTTCCATGCGGCCCTGACGCTGCGCTGCTTGACGATGACGCGGCGGCTGCCCGGCTGGCGATGATGCCAATGGCCGGAGATGTTGCGGGCGCGAACGAAGCTCGCGCCCCGGCCGCGCTTCACGCCCTTGCCGCTGGCGACCACAGCACGGGATCGGCCCGGCGATGACGGGCGGGCGGATGACGGCATGGAAGAATCGCGGGAGGCCGCTGCCTGATGCTGCCGGGCGATCTTCTTGACCTGCGTGAAAAAGCTCTTGGTCTTGCGAGCCTTCGGCGTGTCGGATCGGATGCGGCCGGGCTTCGGACGGAAGCGGTTTTCGTCGTCGGCGCTCAAGGACGCGACTCCAGCCAAAACCGCCAGAAAACGCACGATCTGCGCCAATGGTGCCGCTCGAAACCCCAGGAAACCAAGGCTTTGCGCGAAATCGCGGCACCTCGCCCCTCAAAACCATGGTGCTGGAATCGGTCGCCTAACCAGTGTGCAGACAACAATAATTCTCGGAAGCGGCCCGACATGGTGCCGTCTTCTTTAATCTTGCCCTCCGCCCTTTCTGCCTTTTCCGCCCCTCCTGCCGAGAATCCAACCGGGCGCAAACCTGCCTCACTGGACACTGGAACGGATCGCACCGAGCGCGGGAACATCATCCTCATGGCGCCCTTCCGTCGTTGGCGCGAGCCACAAAAATGTTGCCGTCCTGCCGCTCTGCATCGGCGATATCGCGCGCGAAAACGGTCGCGCGGGCATCGCTGGATTGTGCGTCGGACGGCGGCGCGGCGACAGCCCGCGCATAGCCCGAGCGCGTGACGAACAGCGGTGCCTCACGCCAATCGGGCGGCGGTGGTGGCGCCGATGATGGCGGTTCGGTTGCAGTCGCGCCGCCGAGAACTGGCACGAGCGCGGCAACATAGGCGCGGGTTTCGGCGGGTAGAGTACGGCTGGTCGCAAGGTATTCGTCGTAGCGGCCGGGACCGGCATTGTAGGCCGCCAGCATCGCTGCGACATTGCCGTAGCGGTCGAACATTTCGCGCAGATAGGCAGTGCCCGCGAGAACATTGTCGCGCGGGTCGTAGGGGTCGCGGCCAAGACCATGACGGACGCGCAACTCCGCCCATGTACCGGGCATCACCTGCATCAATCCCATCGCGCCGGCCGATGATATCGCGCGCACGTCGCCCGCGCTCTCGGCGCGCAGGACAGCACGTATCCAGTGCTCGGGAATGCCGAAGCGCCGCGATGCTTCGGCGATGTAAGCTGCATACGGTTCTGCGGCGGCCGGGCGCTCGACGGGCGCGGATTGCGCGACCACGACGCCCGATCCGGCGCAGACGGAAAGCGCAGCCGCCAGGATCAGGACAGCATAACGCCGTGCTGTCCTGTCTCCGCCACGACGCCAGCCTGCCAGCGTGCTCGCTGCGGTCAAGGGCAAGGCGCAAGCGCCGGCCGATGGCCGCCCCTGACCTTCGCTGCGCGTGCCGGCCGTCCGGTCGCCGAGCGGGACGAAGGGATGAGACGGCTTTTCCGCGAACAATGGGATGAGGGCTTTGAGCTCGATAATGGCCCGGGATCGCATCACCGTCAGTCCCGCTCGTTGCGTGGCTTCGGGCGATTCCAGAGCAGCGACCAGGCGCTTTCGTCGTCGTCGGACTGGAACAGATTCGCGCGGATCGGCTGCGCGAGCGTGGGGTCGTCGAACTGGAAGGACAGATAGTCGCCGGCTTTCTCTCCTGTCTGCCTCCAGGCTGCGCCAACCTCGGGCCCGTCCTTGTCACCGAGATGGATGCGGAAGTCCGGCGTGTTCTCCGCGTCGGATTTCTTCGCTGGGACAAGCACGACTTCGGCGTCGATGATGAGCGTGTGGATGCGGCCTACGTAGCCGGACTTGGTCTTCTGGAATACGCCGATATTCGCCATGATAATCTCCTTCGATTGTGGACGGATGGAAGAGGTCAGTGGGTCGGCGCGCGCCATTCGTAGCGGCCGTCGCCTTCCTCATCGGTCCAGAGCGGCAGTGCTCGGCCGATGACGGAGCTTGCGGGGATGGGTCCGAAGTAGCGTCCGTCGAGGCTGTCGCGGACTTCCCAACTCATCAGGAAAAGCTGGCCATCGCCGATGACACGGCACCCCTGCCAGACGGGCAGTTCGCGGCCGATCCGGTCACGTTCCAGCGCCTCGCCCATCTCGATCCCGTCCACCGTGATCGTGCGGCCGGTGCGGCATACCCGTTGTCCCGGCAGGCCGGCGACGCGCTTCAACAGCGGGACGCCTCGCGCTATGTAGCCGCGCTCGACCATGAAGGCGGAGATCGATTCGGGCGGCATGACGGCGACCAACTGGGGCACGTCGAGCACGTCACCCGGCGCGACCGTGTAGAAACCGACCGGCGCGCTGGCGGTGGCGTTCCAGATCAACCTCAAAGGCCAATCGACGGCCCCTGCGGCAGCGATGCCGAGGACGGTGAGCGCCGTCACCGCGAGCGTGCGACGTCGCGTCATGGCGCGATTCGCCGGCGAGAGAGCCAGGCGGCGTGTCGCTCCGGCGTATAGGGGCGTGGTTCCAGCCCGGCGGTCAAACGGTTGTGGACGTGCCGCCAATGATCCGGCGACACGTTGGCCGGATCGAGGCCGAGCGCTTCCACGGCGTCGATTGCGACAAGCGCGCGTTGCACTTTCGCCCAGCTATCGATGCGCAGCAGAATGTCGCCGCCGGGACGCACGAACGGCAGTGTCTGGAATGGCTCGCCGCGACCGATGGCACGCACGATGTCGATGCGCGAGATGATCGTCCCATGCTCGTTGGCCGCCCAGCGAACGAAGGCGAAGATGCTGTTCGGCGCGAAGCCCACGACGCTGCGACGGCGGTCGAGGATCTGTTCGTAGCTCTTATGGCCGAACCTGATCCAGTGCTCGATCTTCTGTTTCTGGAAGGTCAGTTCGACCAGGGTGGTGAAAGGCGATGGCTCGTCCGGCAATGAACGGCCATGCGCGCCGCGATACGCGCGACGGCTCATTGGCCTTCTCCGGAAATGTCGGGGGAGTTTGGCGGGAGCACCGCATCGGGGTTGGCGGGGCACTGGTTGGCCGCACTGGCACCACGCCTCGCATGCACACGCGTCAAAGAAGAAGAGTTAGATCCTCTGTTAGATTCTTCTATAGAGTCCGGCTTACGATTTGCGCCTGATGTGCCGATACGACGTGCGCCTGATGTGCCGATGGCTTTAACAGGGTTATCAACAGGCACTGTGAATCGTTCTGCGGGCAAGATGTGCAGCAGTTCCCGCCCATCTTGCCACTCGGTCTCAAGTCGATAGCCGGGAAGCCGCTGGCGGGCCGCGATGCGGCGCAGGTCGAGCGCGAAATCTGACGGTCGCGCGAGACTGCCGGACTTCCGATGGAGATGTGAAATCTCGAATACCCAGCCTTCGGTCTGGCGACCGGCGTGCTTGCGGGCGACGCGATAGAGCCACCGTTCGATGCCCCCAGTCAGCCGGAAATAGGCCGGGTCGATGGCCAGGACCAGCGAGCGGTCGACGACGCTGCTGTAGAACCATTCGGGGAGGACGAATTCCATTCCCTCGACACGGCCGGCGCGCGTCGTCATCTCCTCCCACTCGTTGATCCAGGAGAATTGCCGGCGCCGCCAATGCGGGCCGTTGCGGATCGTTGTGGCAATGACGGTGGATTGCAGGCGCGCGAGCGCGGCCTTCAAGAGCAGATACTGCCGGTTGCCCGTCGCGCGCCCGATGGCGCGCAGGAGGTGATAGGGCGTGAAGCGGAAGAAGCGCGACGTCGCAAATCCGTGGTTCTCGGCCGCGACGATCTGCGAGGCGGCCCAGATCAGCACGTCGGCGTCCCAAATGGTCGCCATGCCGTGTTCGGGCAGGCCGAAAACCTGCACCTCGACGTCGGCGGCCTTGTAGAGGATCGGTTTCGTGCGTGGCGTTTTCCCCAGCGAGAAGAATGGACGCTCCATTAAGTCGCGCTGGTCACGTGGCGAGGCGTCACCGGTCGCTACCACGAAGGGATCAAGGCGGCTGCGCTCATTGGCAGCGTCAGGCATCAAGCTGTTATGTTCGTCGGCGCCCAGCATCAGCATTCGCCCCGTTCTTCGGGCGTCAGCGGGCGTGCGGGGAAGACCCTGCCGGCAGTCTTGTCGCGGGTGGATTTGCGAGCACCTATGGCAGTCCAGGCTTGCAGATCCTCGACCGCGTAGAGGACACGACCGCCGATCTTGCGATAGGTCGGGCCAGTTCCATAGGTCCTGTGCTTTTCGAGTGTACGCAGAGAAATGCCGAGGAAACGCGCGGCTTCCTGCGTGCGCAAAAGACGGGGCGGAAGGCCCGCCAAGGGGTTGGCCATGGTATCACCTCTGGTCGTCATTGAAGCTGCCGCCGGTAGTGGCGGGCTGTGGCGAACCATGGCGAAGGACGGGCGACAGGTAGCGTGCCGCATTTGCGCCTATGCGCTCGCGGCACCCCTCCTGCTGTTCTCGCTGGAATCGATTGTTTGTCGGCGCGCAGCCCTTGGCTGGGCGCATGGAAGTCGAGATTGATCGCCTACTTTGACTTGCTGGCCGCTTTCAGCAGTTCGCCGGGCTCGATGTCAAGGGCATCGGCGATTTGGCCAAGCACGGTTACACTCGCGGACACGTCGCCACGCTCGATGGCGCCGACATAACGCATGCTCAGACCCGCGCGATCTGCGAGCTCTTCTTGCGTCAACTTCCTATCATGACGTACTCGACGCAGATTCCTCGCCATGATCTCCTTGAGATCCATGACGAGAGGTGAACCCCCATAGGAACGATCCTTCTAGGAAGGATCGTTCCTATTCGTGTCAGGGCATGCTACTCGTTCCATTTTGCTGTGAGCGTTGTTGCACCGAAAGGGTGACCTCATGCATGAGCATCTCGAGCTCGATCCCGATGTGGACGATGAAGCCCCGACCGGCGACGACATATCGGTCTACGACGAGCAGCATTACGTCACCTATCTGCGTCTTCTCGACGCCAAGGCCGAGGGGGCGGACTGGAAGGAAGTCGCGCGGATCGTTCTGCACCGTGATCCGGTCGGCGATGAACTTCGGAGCTATCGTTGCTGGCAAAGTCATCTCGAACGCGCGCAATGGCTGTCGCGCGAGGGCTATCGAAAGATTCTGGAACAGGCGGCAGTCAACAAGGCGTGAGGGCGGTTCCTGCGCACGATTAACGTTTACCGGGCTTGATCGGATAGTGGAGCAGCAGGCGATAGCCCCCGCGCATCATCTTGATCCCATGCTCGACCAACCGGCGAGCCTTGTTCTTGCGCGGGTCGCTCTCAAAATCCTCCTTGCCACCGCGAAAGCCGAGCAGGACTTCGGCGATGGCGCGATAGCTTGCGCCGTGCAGCCGGGCGTCGAGTGCGCGCAGGGAGAGGATATGCCATTGCCGGAGTTGGGCGGGGAGCGCTCGGAAATCGGGACCGGGCACGCGACCGTTGAGGGATCGCCAGAACCGGCGGGCGGCATGGGCGCGCAGCTCCAGGAAGGAATCCATCGGCAGCGTGACGGCGTAAGATGCGGTTGCGTCCGGCACCGCATCAGGCAGCCAGAATTGATGCGCTACACCATCCACCTGCCAGATGCCGTGCCAGCCATCGACTGCGCGGCGCAAGTCGAGACCATTGAGATGCGCCAACGTCAATATCGGTTCGGCGTCGCCGTCCTTGTGATTGACCGGCGATAGCATCACCGCTTGCGGCTGAAGGCTCGGACTCCAGATCGGCGTTTGCCGGTCATGCAGCGCGTCGGGATCGTACGGGAAATCGCAAGCCCCAGCGATGCGCGAATGCTTCAAGCTCACGGTCACTCGGCTGTCCGGTCAGCGCGATGGCTTGGAAATCCTGACGATAGTCATCATTCCGACGCAGATATTCCCAGGCGAAACCGGCGGCCGGGATTTGCTTCGCGTGCCCGTATGCCGCCGGCGATCGCCAATCGATGCTCAGCATGGCGTCACCTCCCAAAACCGGGACGTGCAGGGCCACGCCCGGACCAGAGAGGTTCAAAGATCGATGGAAGTAATAGAAGTCGCTCAATGCAGATATGTTGAGCGTCTAACCCGATCAATATTGGTTATTTTCTTCTTAACACTGTTTCCGTGATGTCGCGAGCCGGGCGGAGCCCGGCGAGCGGCGGCCATGTCCCTGGCATGGCTGCGCCGCCGATCCGCTATGCCGGATCGGCGGAAAATCGTGAAGACGGAAAGCCCGAAAGATGAGCCGTAGAGCCGGTCGTCCAGCTCTACGGCGGGGCGCTATCCTGCCTTCAAGCGTCGCATCCCTTCCGCCAGCGTCCAGAGCGCGCGGTTGAGGGTCACATTCTGGTCGATGCCGTTGATGGCGCGACTCGTGCTGCGGCGGATACGGCCTTCGGCATTGCGCTTGCGGCCATGCAGTCCGCCACGAATGACGTTTTCCTGAATGACATTGAACGTGGTCCAGAGGCTTTGCCCGACATCCTCGCGGCGGCGCGGCTCGATGATCTGCTCGGGGCGCAGCGGGCTTTCGTCCGCGCCATAGCGGGCGACAAGGCTCGCCTCGGCCAGCACGCGGCGCTCGTCACTGGAAAGCTGGGTTTCCTTCATCGTCTCGCTCGTGTCGATCAGGCGCGGGAAGTCGTCGGCGACCGTATAGACGCCTTCGACAATGTCGTGCTGGATATTGCCCTTGTGCGGTACGCGGACTTCCTCGAACCGCTCACCCGCAATCATGCTGTTGGTACAGACGAAGCGCAGCATCCCGGCGAACATCTGATAGGCACTGGTCCCGTCATGGCTGTTGACGATGATGACCTCGGCGGCCTCGGGCTTGCCGATGCCCTCATCCCGGCGCAGGCGCAGCATGTGCTTGGCATGGCCGTGGCGGCTGCCGTCGCGCGGAACGGACTGGACTGCGAAGAACGGAAACCATCCTTCCCGCCGCAATCCCTCCACGATGTCGATGGTGGGGACATAGACATAACGCCCCGAACGGCTGTCATGCGCCTCGCGGGCGAAGATCGAAGGGACGTGTCGATACAGGGCCTCGTTGTCGAGCGGTTCCCTGCCGCTGATCTGGTGGGCGTTGCGGCCGAACCGGGTGGCAAGCTGATGATACATGGTCTTGTCTCCTATTGGCTTGGGTTGGAGCGCAGCGCTGCGCTGCAACCCTGCCCGTCGGCGAGACCGGGGTAGCAAGGCGCAAGGGCGGCCGGGACGGAGGGGGATCACCCGGCCTGCACAAGCGGATGGCGGCATGACGACAGTGCGAAGCACGCATCCGCGCGGAAGGTTGGGGAGGCCGTCCCGGCCGAGCGTCAGCGAGCCCTTGCGCCGCGCGGGGGCAGCGCCCCTAGCAAGCCTGCCAGCGGGAGCGCCAGCGGATGCCGGGAACAAGATCCGATCGGGATGCTGAAAGCCGGAGAACCGGAAAGCCGTGCATCTCGATCTCCATACTTCCCGACAAGGGTGACGGCCATGAACATGGCGAAGCCCCGCTCGGGCGAGCGGGGCTTCGTTGGGTCCGCTCTCAGTCGCCGTTGCGGCGGGACCAGATGAGGTTGTGGCTCTCGCCGTCCTCGGTCGCGACCAGGCTGGCGTAGATCGGGGCGGGGAAGCTCGGATCGTCCAGCTTGACCGAGAGGTATTCGCGCTGCGTCTCGCGGGCGGTCTTCTTCCAGGCGGCGCCGAACTCCGTGGCCGCTGCGAAGATGCGGAAGTCGGGGCCGCGCTCGCTGTCGCCCTCGGTCGGGACGAACTTCACGGTCTTGACGTTGAGGGTGAGGGTCTTGACCGTGCCGGTGAAGCCGTTGTCGGTCTGTGTGAAGGTGCCGATGGTTGCCATTGTCGTGTTCCTTTTTCCAATCGGACCGCGCCTATCACGACCTCGATGGGGGTCGTGCAACCGGGGACGATCGGCCCCGCACCCGTCAGGGCTGGAACATCAGTGGAAGGCGGACGGCGACAGCTTTTTTGCTTCGCGATGCAAAGCCGTAGGCGGCGGAAAAAAGCTGCCGGCGGCCGTTGCGGGAAGACGATCGAGGCGACGCGCAGCGGCGGTGTTCTCGGTCAGACCCATGCCGATCGAGGACGCGGATGGGCGGCCAGCATGGAAATCGACTGGGACACGACAGGCAACAGCCGGCCTCCGTACCAAACCGGCAATGCTTGAGCGGGGTCAAGTGAACGCCGTCGCCCTCGATGACAGGACGCGGAAGATTCCCGGATGACGACATGGGTGTGCCGTCCACCGTTCTGATTCTTCCCTGGCGCGACTGCTGAGGCACCGAACGAGCCGTACCGCGGGAAAACGCAGCGCTGTCCACTCCGTCGCGGCAATGATCATGCTGCCCTGCTTCACGCTGCCGGAACGTGTCGCGGTCGAGGATGGTGATGCTACCCCGTGACCCCGACGCGCGATTGAGACCGGAATCCTGCGGCGCCCAGCGCCTTGGGGCGTCATGCGAGATGGACCTGCGCTTGTTTCTTGCGTTAGCGATTGAAGCCGAATGGCGGAAACGCGCCGCAGGCGCGGTTCCGGCGCAGCCGAAAGCGCGGCCCAAAGGGCAACGCCATCGTCTTACTGGCCGAAATGGGGTGGGAACCTGCCGTCCAGTGAGTTGCCACGAAATGTCGGCTATGCGGACTAAGCGGTCGTCGCCACACCGACCACCGAATGATGTGTTCGGGGTCGATTGCCAACCGACGGTTTTCGAGCCGCAAAGGGAGCCAACGCTGACATTTAAGTATCTGATTTCTGACGGCCTTCGAAAGCGCTTATCTCGCTGTCTGCTGGACACGGCTGGACGCTCGTCAACTGTCTTAGGGTGAGGCGAGCCTGGCTCGCTCAGTCAGACGCTGCATCCTCGGCGGATTTTCCGCTACGCCCACCCTGGCGCGACGGTCGGTGTAGCTTGGCGAGGCGGAACGGCAACTTCAGCTGCTCATGGTTGTCAGCGATCCAGCGCATTTGATCGTCGCTGAGGCGGTCGGAGGACGACTTAACCTCGATGAACAGCAAATCGTCACCACGCCAGAGCAACAGGTCGGGCCACCCGAGATAGCGGCCCCAATAATCGTCGATCAGATAACGAAGGATCATCAGGATCGTCTCGGCCGGGAGAATCTCAATCAGTTTCCGTGCGCGATCGACATCGGCGTCACGGTGCGCCCACAGATATTGGCGCAGGCGTTCGCTCGGTGAGCGCCAATAATCGAACAGTTCGAGAAGGTGAGCGCAATCAGCGTCCCCGTCTGGCTTCAAGAAGAAGCCAAAATGTTCGTCGATCGCCCCCTTCCGACGCCGGCCATATCCCTTCGTACCGAAATCCTCAGGCAGGTGCATCCATATTTGCTCACTCGAGATTCCAGCTTCGAACGCCGTGCGCGAACCGAATCCGGCCATCCGGCTTCTGGGATCGGTGGGATCTTCGATAAGCAGCCACGTCAAGACGGAGAACAGCGCGTGCAGCGGCACGCTTTCCAGCGGCATCGCCACCCAGCCCTGCGTCACATATTGTCGAATGACGAACGCCTCCGGCGAGACAATGTCGCCATCGAGCATCACCACGGCGCCCTTTTCTGGCGACAGGGCAAATGTCGGATGAAAAGGCTGCATCTCAACATTGCAGCGGGCGAGCACCTCCGCTTGGGAAGGCTCCCGCATGTCGTAGAGCGGCGTGGACTGGTGGAGCACCTTTATCTCATCCAGTACCTCGCGTTCGATCCGCTGGCGCGCCGCCTTCGCCTCTTCCGCCGACGCTTCGGGGTTGGCGTTTTCCCAATCGCTAAATCGTTCCGTTTTGCGGAAGAAGAGCTCACGCCAGTAGAAGCGTTTGATTTTGCTGGTGCGACCGTAGATCGCTGCGCCTGGCGCAGGCTCGAGCGGTAAGCCGCGACAACCGTTACAAATCCCCGGCTGAAAGCCGTGCGTAACCGGCAACCGCTCTTGGGTGTCGAGCTCGACGCCTTCTCCAAGCTGGTGCGCGAGGAAGCGTCGCCCGAAAAGTTCGTCGCACGCGCACATCATCACCGCGTCGCAGTCGGCGCAGCGATATTTCCGGATCAGCTCGTGTTGGTTGAGGCACGCAATGTTGGCATGACTACAACCGCTAGCTTTGGACATTACCGCTCTGCTCCACTACGGCGCGACGACATGGATGACTTGCTCCTTGTCGGACACCACCGTATCATGTCGCGGTTCGTCCTGTTGCACTAATGGCCGCTTTTTGCGCTTGCGCTCATCGGTTTAACGACGGCAACCGGGCGCACAACGGTCGTTCGTGGCGCGTGGCGGAAACGACTGTACCGGGCTCAAGAGAGCCGCCCATCGCTATCCTCTCGATCGGCGACTTCGTGGACATTTGAGACGCAGCCTGAAGCGTAGATTTGGTCTAGTTGGGAGAGGAGCTGTCATTCACTGCTCGATAGTGCCAACTGCAGCTTCTAGCTACAAAGTCGCCACTCCTATAGCATCCCCCCATGTCCAGCGATCACCTATTAAATGCAATTACTTCTTCATTCATTGCGAGCGCGGAACGTGTCGGTTTCAACGGCGTCGTCGGTTCGACGCTATCCCGCATTGAGGAAGAGCCCGAGCGCCTTCGCAATGTTCTCGCCGGGCTGATAACGGACGGAAGCATCACCGCCGTTTTCGCCCGCACATCTGTGAACATGCACATCAAGCGTTTTCCGGATTTGCCGATCGCGAGGCAACTTGAACTTCTTCGCTCCGAAGACCTTGCTGCTTTCAGCCTGTACCCGACCGAGGCCGAAGTGCGACGGCGGGTCGATCTCTCGGCATGGCATGACCGTCCTTTCTCCAAAGCCTTGTTGCTGGCCGAGCCGCAACTCGCATTCCGCGCCTTTGATATGGGCGCTTTGGAGCGATATGTCTCCGACCCGCGCTATACAGTTCATTTCGCCGACTACATGGGTCGGATGTCCATCACCGACGATTTCTTCACAAGCGAACAACATCCCGAACGCGACAAGGTTTCGCTGCAGACCTTTGGCCTTGGGTTTGACGCCCAGCGTACCCCCTACACTATTGTCTATCTGCGCTACCTCGCAGGCTTATCCGTCGAGCATCAGCAATATTGGAACAGCTACCTGGCTTCCGGCGATGTGCGCATGAGCGAACCCTATTATCGTTCCAGCATTGAGGGCGAATTCTGGAAGAACCGTTCCGTTCGCTACGCCATCACCGAGGAGATGCGCCTCATCCGCACGCTTTCCGAAGCCATTTGGGGGCAAAGCCTCTTCCGTACATCCACCGAGGGCGACATACCGATTGGACTCACGTCATTCCTGCGGCCAACGGCCGAGAACTTCAACCGCTTCGTTATGGCGCTCGACAAGCTCCTTTCCGAAAGCATCGATGCGTCGTTCTTCGCCGGTAAATGTCCTTTGGAAACCGAAGAGACGCGCTCTGATGGCAAGACCGTGGTCGCACGGAAAGGCACCCTCGCTCTGCTTGAAGAATGGTTGCTCCAAGAGATCGTCTGGGATGATCCCAATGCTTTCCGCGAGATCGTGATTGAGCCCCTACGCCAGGTTCGGCGATTGCGTCAAACCCCCGCTCACACGTTCACGACCGATGACTTCTCGACAGAGTACTACGACAAACGCAATCGGCTCCTATGGGCTGTTTTCAACAGCCTGTCCAATATCCGCGCGACTTTCGCCAAACACCTGCTGGCCGGGCATATCGAGATACCCAACTGGCTCGACAATGATCGAATTGACGTGTTCTAGTGCCAAGAGGATAGCTCACGCGAAGATAAACGTCCGCAAAGGGCTCTAAGCGGTCATCCTGGAAGCGATGCGCGAACGACCGCAACGGGGTCGAGGCTGTGTGAAAACTCGGTTTTCCCAAGTGTCGCTAGAACGCTATTCCAAAGGCGTGTCTCACAGGCTGAAATCCAGCAGGTTTCACGGCAAATTGCTGAGCGTGAATGTGTCAGAAGGGGCTGAAGGTGCCAGGCTCTTGCCTTTGGAGGAATCATTTTCTAACGGGCGGTTTTCTCGCCGAGTTTTCCCACAGCCTCGGGTCGAATGCCGACGCTCCCTATGATCGAACGGATTGCGTAGTGGCCGGCGCCGCCAACCGCAGCAACGCTGAGACGCCGACAAACCCTCCGCCGATGATGCAGAAGATTTGCCTCCAGATTTCCGACGGAACGGCTTCGCGCGTAACACCGTGAACGAGCGCGTAACCGGCGACGGCGGCTGGCGCGGCGAAGATCAGCGCCACGATCAGGCGCAGGATCGGCGAGCGCAGCGTGTCGAATAGGAGCGCCAGAACCCCAAACGCCACGCCAGCGGCGAGAAGGCCGACCAGCCCCGCGCCGATGAGGCCGGAGCCGGTTTGATAGGCGAACTGAGCGGCGGTCAATCCGAGCATGAAGGGCAGAGCATAAACGGCGAGCGAATAGGCCAGGACGCTGAGCATTGCGACCAAGACCACGCTCATCAACATCACGGCGACCATGATCCCGCTCCTTTCGTGTCGCTGACGGTCTCTCGCCCGGTCATGAATCTTGCCAAGACTTGCGCATTCTGTCGACCGATGTGATTTCCTTTTGCGGTCGAGGCTATCCGGCCGCGCGTCATCCGCGCGGCAGGTATTTTTTCTCGGTGGAAGGCCGGGAACGCTGCGCGATCCCGGCTATCCGATCACTCGGCGGCAACGGCGAAGTCGTCGGCGTTCTCTATTTCGTCGGGTTCCCGCACGTCCGCGCGCTCTTCCGCCAGCCACGCAGGTTCGGTCGTCCGCATGAGCGCGGGGAGCCAGCCGGTTTCGGCCAGAAGCTGTTCGGCGGCTGCCGCCATGGGTTGCTTCTTCATGTCCGCGATGCGGTCTGCGGCCTCGTCGCTCACGGCTTCCTGCACGGCGGCGAGGATTTGCGCCTTGGTCACGCGCCCGAGATAGGTCCGTACCGTGGGCACCCAATGCGCCGTCATGTCGAGGGCAAGCGCCGTCGCCAGCCTGTCCGCAGTCTCATAGGCGCGCGGCTTGCGTTCCCAAGGTTGCTTCACGGCATTGACAGTCAGCGAGACACAATGCGCGAACAGCGCCATGAGGCTGGCATGGTCCAGACCGGCGATGAAGCCCCACAGGTCGGCCATGTCGCACGGCATGTCCGCCGCCCATCCGGCATGGCGATCCTCCAACGCCTTCGCTGCCGCCGTGTCCTCGATGCCGTCCGCGTGGCTGGCGAGATAGCTGCTCGTCGGGCGGATCTCGAGGCAATGGGCGTCCCCGCCGCCGCGATAGAAGATTTGCGCTGCCAGCGTATGGGTGGCGGCGATCAAGGCCATGTCCGGCTGCTCGCCAAGGGCAAGACGCAGGCCAAGCGTCCGGTGAGCGGTCAGGTCGCGGACGAGGCTATCGGAAAGCGGCTTGCCGTCGTCCTCCGCGTCCTCGGCCTCGAGCGCGGAAACGTGGTTCCCGTCCTCGTCATGCTCGCCGTCCTCGATGACTTCGCCGTCGCCATTGACGCGCACGCCGTCGATGACGGTTCCGCCGTACCCTGCCTGCTCCGGGGCCTCGTCCTCCGGGCGGATGAAGCCGCGCTCGATGCGGGCTTCCCCATCATGGGACAACACCACAAACACGCCGCCGCACGCAACGGCGTCAGGATCGTAGGCATGACGCAGGGCGTCGATGCGCTCGATCTCGGCTTCAAGCTCCGCGAACCGCGCATCCACTTCGGGCGGCAGGTCCACGTCAGCATCCTCCCACTCTGCCGACAGGCGCTCAAGTTCCTCCTGCGCGGCGTCGTAGGCGGTGGCGTCTTCCTCTGAAAGCTCTACCGGGTGCGGATAGGCGCGGCGTATGCCGTGGGCGTGGGGATAGTCGATGAGGACTTGCACCCACTTCCACCCCTCGGTCTCCTGAACCCCGGCGGCGATCTTTTCCAGCTTTTCGAGCGCAAGCCGGTCGAGCAACGCGGCATCCTCATAGAAGCCGCCGCGATCCTCGGTGAACAGGTCGCGGATGATGTTACCGCCTGCCTCCGTGTAGGCTTCCGCTCCGACGAAGACCGCGCGCCGATCCGCCGCCGCCACGTTGCTCGCGGTTAGGTCGCGGCGGATGATCCACGGCTCGCGGTTATAGGACAGGCTTTCGTAAACCTGTTCCTGCCGCGCGTGGTCCTCGGTGATCGCGAAGGCCATCAACTGATCCAAGGTTAGATCGCCGTCCCGATAGACCTGCATCAGCTTGGGGCTGACAGCGCCGAGGCGCATCCGCTGGCGCACCACATGCGGGGTCACGCCGAAGCGCGCCGCGATTTCCTCCGCGCCCCATCCGCGATTTTCCGCAAGCTCGCGGAAGCGTTCATATTCATCGGCGGGGTGAAGGTTCTCGCGGTTGACGTTCTCGTCCAGGCTGATTTCGGCGGGATCGTTCACAGTGTCGATGACGCAGCGGATCGGCTCGGTCTTCTTGATCTGCTTGCGCTTCACACGCAGCAACTGCGCCAGCCTGCGGCCTTCCCCGATAGCGACAAGATAGAAGCCGGTCGGCTCGCCGTTGGCGTCAAGCTCCGGCTCCACCACAAGGTTTTGCAGGATGCCTTTGGCATGGATGCTCGCTGCCTTCGCCTCGATAGACGCTTCGCTGTGCGGGGTCTTCCGGGCGTTCTGCGGGTGCTTCTTGAGCTTATTGAGCGGGATGAAAACCGCCTCGCCGTTCACGGCGGCGGCGGTCGCAGGGGTCGCTTTGGTTGCACTGGTCGTCATGGTCGTTCTCCTAATGGGCTTGGGTTGAAGCGCAGCGCTGCGCTGCAACCCTGCCCGTCGGCGAGACCGGGGTAGCAAGGTGCAAGGGAGCCGGGGCGGAGGGGGATCACCCGGCCTGCACAAGCGGATTTCCGTGGTTGCGAAAGTGCTGAAAGCCGCATCCGCGCGGAAGGTCGGGGATACCGTCCCGGCTCCCTTGTGCCGCGCGAGGGCGGAGCCCTTAGCGAGACCAGTCCGGCATGAGCAATGCGGGAGCCTGAATAGAGGCTGGATCAAGGGGCAAAGCCTTCGATGTCGATACCCGTGAACCCCGGTCGCTCTATGTCTTGGAGTGTTGCGGGGGCACCCTGGCCGAGACGCAAAGGCCGGGCGCAGGGGAAGGTGTTCCCCTCCTGGCGGTCCCAAGATTTCGGGTGTTCTGCGCAAAGAAAGTCTGCGGACGAATGGGGTTTCAATCTGTTACGAATAGCGTGAGCCATTTCGCGATGGAGAACAATTACTCTCGGCCCATCAGCTACTCTAACGGCCAGGAAGGATTGCCATGGACTTCGAGGATCTTGTTACGGCGTTGTCGCCACCGCCAAACCGGATCGGAAAATCCGACGGTGAGCACGAACACCATCTCTACGAAGGCGCGGTCATGGTCGCCTATGCCATGCACCTGTTGCGGACGCAGGATACCCAACACGTCCGTGTTCACCCCGACGGAGAGCACGGCAAGCAATTCGATTTCGCCGCCTGGCTGCTTCGACGCGACTTCATCAAGATCTCCAGCGTCGGCACTACTAGCTATGGCGGCACGTACCGGAACGCTGCGGGCCAGGAGATCACCGTCAATCCAAAGTCGGGGCTGGGTGATGTGGTCGCAGAGGTTGGCAACCACGTTATCTCTGCCGAATGCAAAGGCGGGATCGTCAACACGAGGCATTCGGGCCAGGTGTCTCGGCTCTACAAGGGTCTTTGCGAGACGGTCGGCATGTTGATGGCGACGCCGTCGCAAGGACGGCAAGTGGCCGTCGTCCCTTTCACGGAAGGCACCTTGCGTCTGGCCGAACGATTGGCCCCGCGTTGCGCCTTGGCCGGCATCGAGATCGCCTTGGTAGGGGCGCGGGGCGAAGTCAGGGACGTGCGGCCTGAGACGGCTGCGGGTTGAGATTGTAGGGCAAAGTCGCCGATCGACACGACAGAACGAACTGAGGGTAACAGGGGCGAAAATTGCAAATCAAGGATCAGTTGCCGCGCATCTTCCAAGCCAACCTTGCGCGACTGTTTGAGCGGGTGATCCAACCTGCAATGGTGGCGCTGTCGATCCATTCGTCGCTCGAAAGCGGCGAGGCGGCGACGATGGATCAATTTCTCGATCGTGCCGCGGCCCAGGTCGACAACTACACCGCCAATGAGGCGGCGAAGGCGTTCACGCTGACCCTTGCTGCCATCTTCGAGCGTCAATTGAGTATTTGGGCACGTGCTGTCCATCTCGATAAGGCGACGGACATGCCCAAGTTGCGCGGTTTCCAAGATTTTCTGACGCTCTGCGCCGAGCATGCTGGGATAGACGTAGGGCGGGGCGAGTTGGGAGCCGATCTGACCGAGATGTTCATGGTCGCCAACGTCGTACGTCATGGCGAAGGTCCGTCGTGCGAAAAGCTGAAGACGATCGCACCGGCGCTGTGGGACGATGCCGCCGACGACTATCACGATCTCTTGGCGGGGCCGCCGATTCCGAGCGAACACCTCAGAATCCGGATGGGCGACCTCGTGCGCTACATCCGGGCAACAACGAATTTCTGGGGCCTGGCTGATCCCTTGCCGATGGCGGTGATCGATCCGCCATATCGGGTCATGCCAAAGGGCGGGGAAATTACATGACGGACGCCGACGAATTTGACGATGAGCGGTACGATCAGCCCCGCTTCCGCGATATCGCTGAGATCGGCACGGGTGTGCCATGCTAGATGACGAATGACTGGCGTGGACCAGGCCATTCGTCGGTTTCCATCTGGAGCGCGAGATCAGCGCTGGCCATGCGTCGCAAACTTGATGCGGCGATAAACTGCACTCCCAAAGCGAGCTTTACCGCCTGCAGTCGCTTCAACCCGGCCGGCTTGTATCGGCTTTCGACGTAAGGCGGCAGTGCGTCAACGATGGCTTGAACGCGCTGGTCATCGCGGTGCGGGCGCCCGTCCGCCATGCGGCGGGCAAGTGACGACAGATTATGACCATCCTTGCCCTTTCTGAAGGAGTCCGGGTCGGCACCGTCCCGGACAAGGGCCGCCTTCATCGAAAGTTCAGCTACCATGCAAATCGGCTGAATCACCGAGTCATGGCTGAATGTCGTCGGGAGGGTATTCGCTACATCCTCGAGATTGGACCGCGCCATGCGCCAAAGTGTGGTCGCCGCTGGGTTCTCTTGTTCGACTTCGTTCAAGCCATTGGTAAAATCGTGGAGGTCGGCGACCGCGAGTGCGACTTCCCCCGCGATTGCCTGATCCTGTCTGCACCAGGTCCACCACTCCGCGATGCTGGAGAAACCCGCTATCTGCCAAGGCTGAAGCGTCACGTGGCCAAACACCACCGGGAAGGTCAGCTTGCGGACTTGATCGACGGACGCGGCGAAACCGAGGCCGGCGCCTGGCCAACTCGAATCGACCTCGGGCACCATGGCGGCGTAGGCGTCCATGATCCGTTTTACTTCGGGGTTACCGCCGACGCCGATTACGAAGTTAGAGCCTAGAAGCTCCATCGCGGCACGGAATGGCCGCTGATGGACGTGGATGCCTTCCTCTGCATATTTCAGGTCGAGCCGACGGAGATCATCTAACGTCCATGGATTCATATTCGATTTGTCTTCCCTGCTTGTTTTTTTCAGGTTCCTATGTGCGTTGAAAACCTCGTTCCGGGACAATATGAACGCGCACTCTTTGGCCTGATCTCCAACCACTCATATCGCGATCTCGGGCACACCGGCATCAGTGAGGAGCTGATAGAGTTCAGCCACATTGTTTCGCTCCCCGCGTTGTTGGCAAAATGCGAAAATGGCGCGCTGCTTTGCCCGCGAGAGCGCGACGAAAAACGCGGCAACGCCTTCGGGGTCCCCGGGGGTGTGGGCCCACCAAGCCCGGTCGTCGAGGCCAACGAAGATGATGGTGTCGTATTCGAGTCCTTTGCTCTTATGGACGGTCATCATCGGAATCTGATTGACCCCCTCGAACGCATCTAGGCAGGCCGTCCAGTTCGGGGCGCCATCGGCGGAAGCGAAGAAGTGGATGCAAAAAGCTTCAAGGATGATCTGAAGCAGGTCGCCAACGCCATATTCGGCATAGGTTCGGGTGATCGCCCCGAGATCCAGATATTCGAAAACCCGTCTGGCGAAATCGACAGCGCTTTGTCGTGACGGGGCGGTGGCCGCCATGTCGGTGCGTAAGGCAGTGAGAAATGCGCTGAGTTCCGCCTCGACCTTGGCCGCGCGCGCATCATCGTCTTGCCCGGTAGCGCGCAGCGCCAAAACAGAAGACGAGACTAGCTGCCATGCGGTCGGCGCGCGGCGTGACGCGCCCAGGCGGAAGATCGCGATCGCGAGCCGGCTTAAGTCATCGGAAAGCAAATCCTGAAGCGAGGTTTTGCCGAGAGTATGGCTCTCGTTACGGATCCGCAGACCGTGAGCGGCGAAGGCTCCAGCGAGTTCGTGCTCATAATCATCGGATTTCTGCTTCACGAGTAGTGCGTAGTCACGCGGCGCTCGGCCGCGGGTGGCCATGTCGTTGGCGATCCATTGCGCCAGGTGGGTGGCTTCCGCCGCCTTGGTCTGGCTGGACCAGACCTGAGCTACGTCGCCATCGACTTGGCGCGCGGTCTGAGCGACCGTTGGGACGGTGTTCTGATCCAGAGCGCGCGCGACGACGTGCTGGATAGCAACCAAATCGGGCGAGGAACGGAAGTTGAAGAGGAGCGGGAAGCGGGCTCCCCCGAAATCGGCCTGCAGCCGCTGAAATGCGTCCTGGCGCGCGCCAGCGAAGACCATGATCCGCTGTTTGTCGTCACCGACGCCGGTGATGACGGTCTGTCCGCCAAAGAAGGCCGACAGCAGGAAGTCGTATTGCGCGTAGGTCGTGTCCTGGAATTCATCGACGAAAACGAAGGGATAGGTGGCGACAAGCGCCCGACGAATGTGGGGATTGGCCCGGAGCAGCAGCTCTGCGAGCCGGTTTATGCCGACGAAGGTAGGTGCAGAGGGCTGGCCTGGTCGTAGTTGTGTTGCCCACCAGCGGGCGATGGCGAACTCGGCGGCGTTCTGGGGCGCGATAGGTCCCATGGGCAGGCGATAGCTGCCAACGATCCTGGGTTCAAAGTCGCTCGCGCTGTAGCTGGCGATTTCCGCCTGCCATTCCGGCGGCGCACTAAGCCGGGCAAGCGTGAGAAAGCCTTCTATCGCCTTGCGCTTTGGGAAGGCGATTTCGTAGGGCCGAGTCTGACGCCAGTCGGCGGGGATGGCGTTAAGAAAGCGATCGACCAGGCTCTTGGTGAAGGCGTCGAAGGTGACCGACATGAACCGGTTGGCGAACTCTGGCGGGCACCGCTGGCGAACGCGCGAGGCGAGATTATTGGCTGCATCTGTTTTGAACGAAATCGCCAGCACGCGGTGCGGCGCTCGGCAGAGGCCCGTTTCAAGCAGGTAGTCGGCGCGTTGGGCCAGAAACTCGGTCTTGCCGGCGCCGGGGCCTGCGACCACACACGCTGAGCCGGCGTGGCGCAGTGCATTCCACGCCGCTGGTTCGAGATCGTCAATGCCGCTGGGGCGCCAGTCCTCTGGCCGAATAAGGGCCACGGTTAGGCTCCCGCAGGAGGCGGTGGGGTAAGGCGAGCGACAATCGAGGTCAGGAGTGCGCGCAGCTCTTCGGGAGCGGTGGCTGCGAGGGCAGCCGAGTCTTGTGCACTCAATACCCGAACGTGGGTGCTGGGCTTGCCGCGCCCCAGAAAGAGATACCGATACCAGCGCATCAAAACGTCCTGGTCGGCAGCGTACAGGTGAGGGAGACCGTCGTCGCCGAGAACCGCCGTGCGCGGCTCCCCTGCAGGCGAGGGCCCCTGGCGGCCAGGTTCCACGATCTGATAGGCGAGCGGCAGGGCCTTCAGCATCGAATAGTCGAGGTCGAGGGGCGTGCAGAAGAAGATGTTGAACTGGCGCAGCCAATTCAGCCAGTTTGCAATATTCGCTGTGTCCTCGATCGGCAGAGCATCGAAAGCCGCCAGATTGGCGGCTGGCCCTTGGGGGTTAAGGTGCTCTCCGAAGATGGCCTGTGGCGTGACGTTGTTTGCGAGCAGTTGCGTGCAAGCCGTCTTGATGCGCCCCCACCCACCCCCAGAGCGGCCCCAGTCGAGATCCAGCAGGGTGGCGTAGGGGATGTCGAGATCGGTCAGCAGTCGCCAGAGGTGGTTCACATGCCGACCGCCCAGCGGAACGACCGCGACAAAGGATCGATCGATGTCGAGCCCCATTGCTTCGGCGAGCCGGGGAAGAACGACCTCCTCGGAAGCACCTTCCCCCAGCACGACGAAGCGCGCGAAATAGAGTTCGGGAAAGGTCCGCACGGCCTCGCGAATGAATTTAGACGCCTCTTCTTCGCCGTTCGGAAGGCTGATCGGGCGGATGCGGGCTGTTCGATCAAGTGGATCAAGGCGGAAATGCCGGACCTGCGTTGGGTCGACCCTGGCGAGGATGCTTGGAGAATGGCTGGAGATAACGGCCTGCGCCTGCGGCGACTTCGTCAGGTCCTGTATCTGCCGGACAATGCGGGAGAGATAGAAGGGTGCGAGGTTGTTCTCGGGCTCTTCGATCGCGATGAGCGTGAGCGCCGGTAACGGTACGCCGCCAGCCTGGAAACCGGCCCCAGCAGGATCGGCGACGATCCCGGCTTCAACGTCCAGTGTCGCCGCAGTCATCGCCAAATGGAAGAGCGACCTCTGGCCGTCGCTCAGGTCATCGAGGGCGCGCTCCCGGCCGGCCTCGTCGGGGCGGAAGACCACCTCTACCTTCCGGATGAAATGCTCAAAACGCAGATCGAGCGGGCGGAAGACCGGCGTCGTGTCTGTCCCGGCTGTGTAGACTTCCTGCCACCGCCGCGTCACCGCTGCGGCAATCACGTCGACCGCCGGCTCCCCGGCGAAAGCGCCGTTTAATTCAGAGCCGGCGTTTGTGAACGTGTCGCGGACTCCCTGCGACCAGTTGATGGCGCGCCACAACCTGCCGCGCAGAAAGGCCGTCACCTGGGATGCGCCGTCCCGCGTCGCCGGCACGTAGATCATTTGGATCCGCGCCCGGTCGGCCACTTTCAATTCAGTACAATCAGCGTCGGTGAACGCCCCGAAGGTCCGAACCGCCCAGTATTTCTGCTCAATCGCACCATCAAGCGAACCGTCATCGGTCCAAGTCGCTTCGAGACGCAGGCGGCATTTCAGCTTCCCCGCCTCGTCGGCAGCCATCTGGTGGAAGAACTCCGGAATTGCCGCGCCGCCGGCGCCGTCGACGTCCAGTTCCGGAAAGGCAATGATTGCCTCTAGGACGAAGTTTCGCTGGAGCGGCGCGACAAGCTCGGTGGAAGGGACATGGAAATCCTGGCGCCGTAAGCGTCTCTGATCGCCGGTCACGCCGAAGAGGCGCTGCAGGGCTTGCATCAAGGCAGTCTTCCCCGCGCCATTGACGCCGACAAACGTGGTGAAGTCGGGGGTGAGGTCCACGCTTGTCGCTGCAGGTCCGAAGCAGCGGAAATTTGTCAGACTGAGCCGCTCAATAAACATGTTTCCGGCCTCCCCTTATCGTCGGCTTGTTGCGTCAAGTTTCACTTGATCGGTATCCACGCCCTTCCACGATTTTGCCACTTATACTTCATGAATCGATACAAGGCGTGCTTAAGTCTTAAGAGCGTGAGAAAAGTCACGCGCGCCGCTTTTCTCAGTCGGTCGGCGCGGCGACTGACGGCTTGGAAAATAGCGCGTGGCGAAGTTCGATCTGTGATCCGGTCGGGCGGGTGTGCCTTGTGCGGAAGCGTTCGATCTTCTCGATTGCGGCAAGGGGTGTAGGTCCCTCAGCGAGCGCGAGCGGAACATGGTCGCCGATGGCGTCGGCAATCCGCGAACGAGCGAAGGGCATGTCGCCGTCGAGCACGTAACCGAGCATGCACCCCACAGGCAGCCGCTCGGCATATTGCTCGGTGAGAAAACGCATCATGCCCTGAGTGACATATACAGTGGCCAGGGAACTGCGGCTTCCGCCGTTGATCACGTTTAGCCGCTTGCACTCATAGGCCAGGTATCGCTCCCGCTCCCAGTCGAAGAGCACGGCGATGTCGATGATACCCTTGCTGTATTTCGACCCGTCCGCAGCAAGACCAAACGGCTCGAACTGATATTCGACCCAGTGGCACAGCCGACGCACCACGACGTCCTTGGCCAGGTGATCGACGAGGTTGATGGTGATGTCATCTTCGCCGGGCTGTTCGGGGAGAACTGCCATACAGGCCGGCCACGCCGCCGCAATTCTCTCCAGGAAGCGATCATCAAACGAAACGAAGTTGTCGACCCATCCCTGCACGTCGCCGATCAGCATCAGTTCGCGCCCCGCTGACGCGGCAGGGCAGCGGCTTGCTGGAGGTCGAGCGCTATTCCATCGGCATCGGCGAGCGCGGTGGAGCGTAGCCAGAAGCGCATTTGCATAGGCTTGATGAGGTAAAGGTACTCGCCGACGAAAACGCGCAAGTCCGGCATGAGCTGGAAGTTGCCGTCGAGGGGCCTGTGGATGTGGGCTGCTAGCTGCTCGAGTACGTCGCTGAGCTCGCCGGTCGCATCCTCGGCGTAGTCTTCATGGCCGCCCAGGTGCAGACGAAGAATCGCCAAGTCAGCACCGCGAGCGACGAGGTGCGCATCGATCTTTTTGCCTTTGAACCAGTCTGCGAGGCTGGCCGCCAGTGTGTGGGCGTATTGCGCCCGCTGCTGCTCGTCAGGCGCGCCCCAGAGTTTGGGGGAGTGGCCCTCATGGGGCTGAAGCGCGGGGAGGATCGCCTCAACGGTATCGTCGATCAGCGCGATTTCATCGGGCGACAGGCAAAAATACTGGTACGCTAGCCGATCGATCCTGCGAAGAATCTCGCCCTCGTCGATCTGCATCGGGAAGGGTTCCTTGGAGCGTGCGCGCGCGTCATCGATTATGGCGATCATCTCAAGAGCGGCCCGAGCGGCCGTGCCTTGATCGGGAACATCGGTGGGTGACGGAAACGGCAAACGCAACAGGTCGGCCTGTTGTACTTTCGGTCGGTCGGAACCAAAAAAAGCTGTGCCATGGAATGCGTACCAGACCGCAATGCGACTATTGAGTATCGCGGTGAGGACCTTCGCGCGGTCGCTTTGGCCATCCGGCACCACAATCGCCTGGAAGATATGCTGGAAGGTTAGCGGCTCGTCGCAGTAGGCAGCCCGGAGACGGTTCTGCGAGGTCTCCACGCCTTGCGGGACAAGGATGCGCGTGCCATCGAACCCGGCTTCAAACCCGCGGCGGCGGACTATCGATGAGGCGGCGGGCAGCAAGCTATCTGCAGCCTGAGCTAGGCGTGAATAGGCTGCGATCGGCAGGTCCGATAGCCGGCCGACATAGTCGCTAGCGAGCGGAGGCGCATCGCTTTCGCTATCCTCGTTGAAGGGCTGATACCCTTGCCCGATCACCCATCGATCGCCCGGCTCTTCGCGGCGACGGCTCAGGCTGCCGTAATCGCTGACGAAGGCTCCTAGTTTGGGTAGCCTCGCGAGGTAGCCGAAGAGCTTGGCGTCTGGCTCACGCATCCAAAGGCGCTGCTTGAAGATGAGCGGATTATCCAGGACCGCACCCACCCCCAGTGCGGCCTTATCGGCGCTGCTCAGCGTGATGACACGCTTGATACGCAGATTAAGGTCGGCCTTTGGCGCCCAGTAATCGAAGCGATACGGGAAGCTATCTGGGTTCGGGTTGCCGTAGATGATCAGAGCAGCAGGGCGATGGGCCTTCTCGAAAAGCTGAAATCGGAGATCCGCGAAGTTGATGATGCGGCGGACCTGAGATTTCCGGAAGAACGCGTCGCGGGCTTCAACCGTGTTTTGGGCGTGGTTGTGCAAAAATCCCATCGCCGGCAACAGGAACGCGATCAGTCCGCCGTCGGCTAGATGCGATAGTGCTTTCCAGCTGAATGCCCATGCGTCCTCGCCACCGGGCATCGGATATCCTGCCTTCTTACTCCACTGCACGGACGAACGTGCCGGACCGCGCCGACTGGTCCATGGCGGATTGCCGATGATGACCTCGTACCGGGCGCTGTCCGGCGACACTTCGAAAAAGTCGCGGCAGACCAGTGTCTTGCCCCAGAGCTCCGGGAGGAGTTTTCCGCGGGTGATGAGTTTACGGATGTCGCGTGGCGACACCTCCTCAAGGAGGGCGACGTAAAGGGAGAATACGGCGACCCGAACGGCGCCGCCATTCAGATCCCAGCCATGGATCTGGCTCAGCATGGACAGCAGCGTCTTCCAGGAAATCGTTTGCGTCTTGTGCTTGGCGCGCCAGTGTTCGCAGAGCCGCTGGAAGGAGCGAACGAGGAAAACGCCTGAACCGCAGGCGGGGTCGAGGAAGTTTCCGGTCGTCCGTGTCGCATCCGGCAACATTTCCCAAGCTTGGGAAACGACGGTGTCCGCAAGGAACATGGGCGTGTAGTAGGCGCCGCTGGCGCGGCGTTCGGCCTCGCGTTCACCCAAAAAGCGATCGTAGACGGCGCTTACGAGCTCGATTGGGATATAGCGGAAGTCATAGCCCCAGAACCGCTGCTGGCCTGAATGAGCCATTTCTTCGTGGCCTGACCGGAACCTTGCCAGGATCGTCAGATGGGCGGGTGTGACTTCGGGTGCCTCTCCCATGGGCTCGAATGAGCACGGCGCCACAAACAGATCGCCGTTGAAATCCGCATGGAGCGTTCTGAAGAAGGACCGGAAGAGATCGACGTCGCCCATTTCAAGCAGCGCCGAGAAACTCTCGGCCCTCTTGTCGGAGACGGCCGCAAAATAGGCAGGCGTTACGATCTCCCGGTCTTCGAGGTAGGCGATAAACATCGCCTGTATAAGCAGGGCTTGCGCGGCATCAGGGGCGAGCGCGGCCTTCTGTAGGAGGTCGTGGGACGCATTCAGATTGTCGAGGAGAACCTGATCGATGCGTTCTTTTGGCGGGAAATACTCGCCGTAGTCCTTCCAGAGACGTCCGGATTCCGCGCCGTAGATGAGATTCTGAAATCTCAGGGCTTCGGTCGTCAGGCTGAGACTATCGATAAGGCAGCGAGCCTCAAAGGCGTCGCCTGGATCGCTAAGCGGAGTGCGAGCGAGCGAAAACGCTCTGAGCGTATCTTCGGCAATGACCAGCAACAGGCTTGCGAGGCCCTGATTCCACAGCGCGCCGTGAAGGTCGATTATTGCGGCACGATCATACTGATCGGTTTCCAGGATCGCGACGGTTGGGATCCCCTGGACGCAGAAGATCGCTGATACGCCCATTTCTGTTAGGGCGGCTCGGATGGCCGACGCATGCGGCACGTCGCTGACGGCCTTGGCTGACTCGTAGAGTTCAGGCGAGCGTCGATGTGTAAGCCCCAAGCGGTCTTTCCACTCCGGTGCCAATGTGGATGCCAGGGTGGCGGTCATGCTCGTTTACCGCGCCGTTCCGGCTGCATGGCCACGGAGGTGGGGGGGAACTGCAGATGACCCTGCACTTGATCGACTTCCGTCGCCGTGAGCGCCGAGCGCAGACCCGCTATGATGGGCGCGCACGGCACGCAGAGAGTGGATGCGTCCAGTGAACGACGGTGGACGACGCTTGCGTCGACCAAGCGGAGGTTGTCGGCTTCAATCAAGGCGACGCAGTTTTCAAGCGAGAGCCAGGACCTTCCTCGGCACTCCTCGAAGAGTTGATCGAAACGGTTGCCCATCGTTCCCACGCGTATGCCAAAATCTCTGACCAACTCAGCCACGATCGCCATCGAAACGACATCACCGGGCGTGAAGCTCGGCGCATGACCTTTGTGCGCAGCCAACGCCGGGATCGCATCCCGCCAAGTTCGAAAAGCATCCACGGAAATGGAAAGCAGTTCACGAATCTGGCTCTGAGTGTAACGCATACAGCCAGATTAGCTGGGAGCGGCCCCTATATCAATACGGGGTAAGCCCCGTGTATGTATTTGATTTGTTCTATTTGACTGACTCCGGTAGGTGGCGCTTGGACGATCCCTGATCGGCATTGCTAGTAGGGTCCGGCTTGATTATCGGCGCACACTGGCGTGTATGGCGTCCCGCGGGATCGCGAGCAGATCGATTACGCTACGCTTCAGCGCTGGAAATTTTTCCGCAGATATGATCGCAGATTTGATCATTGAGTATGTGTTGGGGCAGTCTGCCGGGTTATCATCGGGAAGCCATCATCCATCGGTGGATAGTCTTTTTGATATACGAGCATCGCCAGCCGACGGCGCGCTCGATGCGCTTTCCAACCTCTTCGTTCGGGTCAACGATCGTGACTTGGGCACGCCCCGTCGGCGCGCCCCTTGTTCCATCCTCGTGCGGTTCGCCATGCTCTTGATTATAGAACCCGCAACGCAGGGCGAAGCGTGCGTGGAAGTCGGCATCAGCCAGTGAATAGCCGAGAAACCGCACTTCCGAGGCCGTGCTGAGAACGGAAACGGCTTCGCGCCATAGTGATTGAAACACCGACCCGCCAAACTCCTTGTTAAAGACGGGCGGCACAATCAGCGGCATATAGCTGCGCCGGCTTGAAGTTGGTGCTCTATAGGGTTTGAAGGCGTAAATCGCGTCCGCGCCCGTGCCGTGAAGTTTGAATTTCTTCTCGTCTTTGAGATATTTTCCAGTCGCATGCTCGTACCAATTGAGTGAACCGTGCGGCTTGATGAGCCGCACGCCGCGTCGTCGCCTTCGGCTCAGTCCGTAGCACGCTTGGTCAATATCTTCGCCGAACAGAAGTTCATCGAGCACGAGATCCCAGTTGAATGAAATGATCTGGGCATTTTCCTCCAGCATTTGATCCGTCAACTTCGAGAACCATCGCGGATTCTTGCCCAGCGCCTCGCGCTGTATGTGGTGAAACCACGCTGCGATTTCCAAGAGGAAGCTTCGGCGGCGTTCGATGAGTTCATCACTGGTAAAACCGCCGCTTGCTGCCCGCGTCGAGCTGAAAAGCTGCTCGTTCGCCTGCATTTCCGAAAGCAGTATTTCGACATTCACGAACGTCTCATCCAGGGCGGGATTGAAGTCGGGGTGATGGAACCGGATAATTCTGGCCAGGTCGTCCGCTGTGTCGGCTTCAACCAGCCTCGACCAGATTTCTCGAAGCAGCGAACTGATGGTTGGAAATCCCAGCCCTGCCGATAGGCCGGCGCCCACCACGTAGATGATACGGTGTCCTGTCACGCGCCCTCCGAATTCTGAGCCCTGCCTAGCCGTGTTTTGATGTGGACTGGATTCAGCCGGGGCGGCGGATCGACCCCGTAGGCATCTCGAATGACCCCCAGCACGATGGCTATGTTGGTTCCGAACATCTCCTTGCTATCCGGCTGGTCTGTCGAGATGCCGACAAGCAGCGGAACGGGGTTTCCTGTTATCGCAGCATCGTTCATGGCGATGCCGAACATTGCGCCGCCGCTGATGCCGTGAGGGTCCGGTGGTCTAACAATCGCGCGTGTTTTTGCGTCGACTGCCCGTTTGGAGCTGAATTTTACGTGCACACGCTCGGTCGTTGCCTCGATAAGTGTTCCGCCGAAGCTATACGCTTGCCCGTTGATTTTATTCTTTTGGTAAATTTTCCGGTTTTTCGTTTCGGGAAATCCGACAAGCGCGACAAAGCGGCTTTCCTGAGTTAGCGTCCGGGTCGCGATCGAACTCTCTTCGAGCGGGGCAAAACTGGATAATTGGTCAATCTGATCCTGATTTAGCTGTGCCACAGCCACATCATGCTTTTCCACCGTTTGGAATTCGCTCTCGAACGGTACGAGGACATTTTGGTTGGAGATATAGAGCGTCGAATTCCGGTTTCCGTCGATGACGTGCTTGGCCGTACACAGGAAAACGGAGCCGCCCAGCCAGATTAACACAGCACTCCCGAGCAACTCGGCCTCGGATCGGTCATTTACATCAAAGATAGGCATGACACAGCCTTTGAGAAGATCAACCGCTTGCTGGAATTCTTCCGATAAAATTTCGCCGGCCGGTCTGATCGTCAAAGCGTTCCCCTTATCCCCCACGGCCCGTCGTCTTCAGCACCTGGCGCACAAATGCAAACATACGCGCTTGTCTCGGAATGCCGTATGCGAAAGCTATTGCCGATGGTGGTCAATGTCTTGGCTTCCTAGCCCAGCATTTCGCGGAATTTACTTCCAGGCGCTGCCACGCGATCGAACGGCACCGCACTCCTGGCCCGTTGCACTTTGACTAGAACCAGGCTGTAGCCATAAGCCCCATACATCGCGCTTCAAGCCAGCAAGAGGAAAAAATCGTAGCGCTCATCCCGCGATGTGCCGCCAGCCTTTGGCGCTAGCCTCATAGATCTGGCCGCGCCCGGTGCCGATGCCGCGCCCCTCTTGCAGAAAGCACAGTGCACAGACATTTGCGCCAACGCCGCCCTGGAAGATGGCATCGATCATGAAGCGCATCGGCGCAAACGGCTGACCGCAGATATCACAATCGGTGATGTCGCCGTCCCAATACATTTCATCTGTAGGGGAGGCTTCGCTCTCGAGCATCTTCACCAGCTGCCGCTCGGCGATATTATGGTCGCTGTTGACGAAAGTCTGGATCGTCTTGGCGAAGCCCTGGTCGGTGGTCATGAAGATCTCGACGAGCTTGCCGACCTCCTCTTGGTGCTCTTGGATCATGAGATTCATCGAACGGATAGCGCCTCTGACCGGGGCGATCGATGACCCTTGGACGCGGACCCGTTCGGGGCCGGACTCGCCCTCGCGGAACACCCCGTAGCGCAGGCCCAGATCGGTCATGATGTCGCGGTTCATCGACCTGTTCTCGCCGAAGTGGCAGGCGATGAAATAGCCGAAGCTGTCACCCGAGAAATGCTCGGTGACTACTTTGTCGAAGTCCGGCGGCGAGCCATCCCATTCGGGGAGACCAATGAAGCGCTCGACTGTGCCATTGTGTTCAATGTCGAGTCTGAAGGTCGGGACATAGCCGGGGAAACCAAACGCGGAGGCGGCGATAGCGCGCAGAATATCCTCCGGGCTATAGGCGATGAGCTCAATCCGCACAGGCCCGCCCTTGCGCTCGGCATATCGAATGAGCTGCGTAACGGCGCCGAGCCACGCATCATTGAAGAAGAAGATATTCTCGACTTTCTGAAGCAGCGCCGCCATCTGCGGTGGAGAATCCGTGCGCGCCGAGAAACGCAGGCGGAAGTCGGATTCACCACCTTCACCGCGGATTTCATCGATGATGGTCTGGTCCTCAAGCCACGGGTCGACGAAGCGACCGAAGCGATGAACGAGGATATCCTCCTGCGCGCCGTTCTCAAACCAGATGCCGCCCTTCTCAGGATGGGCGATCTCGGCCGTGTCGGCGCCGATCTCGTGATAGGGCACCCCGCCATGGAGATGCCACACTGCATCCGATGCCTCGGCCACCCGGTCTTCAAGTTCGGTTAGATCGGCAATGTTCTCACGAAACTCATCGAGTTGGTCTTCGGTGAAGCTGGCTTCGATCAGCGCCATGTAATCTTCGAAACGCAGTTCGCGTTGTGCGAAGTAGAGGAAAGAGCGCCGGCCTAGGATCGGTTTGGTCGCGCGGCTCTGGATGAGCACGAAGTCAGTGAGGCCGAAACGCTGCACCCGCCGCGCAATCATCGCTACCGCCTTGGCAGCAGTCGCTTCGTCCGGGAACCCCCAGAGAAAGTGCCGAACCCCGATCTTACGCTCGCTTGTGAGCGCGGCTGGCGCCACCGGGTCGATCGCAACCGGCGTGCCGTCCACATCAAGCATGATCGCTCCGGCGGTCACCTCGAACGGCGCCGCGGCAGCAAATTCGGCATAGGGCGTGGCGAGTTCGTGCCACTCTACAGACAGCAGGATCAGGCGGACATCGGTGGATTTGACCAGGAACTTCTCGCGCAGAAGCGGCACATATTTGTAGAGTTCCTGGATCGCCTCGCGCGCCGCCGCGTCGGTCCGTTTAATCTCGATGATCACGAGCTTGTCCGCCGCGTCGCGCGCAAAGATGTCGAGAAAACCCGAAGCACCCTGCTGGTTAGGCAGGTGAAATTCGGTGTCGACTAAAGTCAAACCCTGCTCGATCAGATCCAGATTGGCGGCGATACGATCGCGAATATTGGCTTCCGTGATCTTTGCTTTGGTCGCTCTGGCTTTCCGTCCCACGATCTGGTCTCTGGCTCTGAGTTGGATTAATGCCCTCTTGTCCGGCTCCGAAGGCGGTGCCGAGCACTGGGCATCATCGCGTCCATCTTCGAGAGCTGCAAGCGTAACAGTCAAAAGTTCACTGTCCTCTGAGAGCATTCTGGATGATTTCGCGACGTTCTTTCAGAGGGCTATAGCGTAGACGAAGTTATCATCATCACCCGGTGTGGCGCACCGAGAGGGATTCGAACTCCGCGCTGGCGCGTGCCTGTATCTTTCGCCAAGCCATCCGTCCGCCATACCATCTCGTGGCCGATCTCTATCTGCTCGACCGAAGCGCGATCCCGAACAACACGCTGGCTGAAGCTTAGGGTTCTGTACCGTAGCTGTTATCGAAATCTTGGAAGGCATCCGCAACAATTGCCTCAACCTGCTGAACCTCATCGTCGCGCAGCTTCTCAAACTCGCCGGTGCGGCGGCGTTTGCTGAGTGAGCCGCCGTTCTGGCGGATGTGCATGATGAGATCCTGTGCCATGCGGTCGGGCATTTCGACCAGATTCATGATGGCGGTCAGCGCCTGATCGCGGCACTTGAGGTAGTCGATCTCGCGCGGCAGATCGATCTCGACGGTTCGTTGCACGCAGCTATAGAGGAACTCGGCCTCCTCGGTGCAGTCGAAATAGCGATAGAGGTCCGCCGTGTCGTTGGTGACCTCGACATTATGATTGGGCAAGGCCCGCCAGTCGATGAACTCCATCAAGGAACCGGAATGCCGCTTTAGGGTCGTGGCATAGTCGTCGATGCGATCCAGCATGACGGCCGAGACAGGAAACACCATGCCTGGCGGGGTATATTTGCGCTCGGCAAGCACGTGGTGGATGAGACAGCGGTGCAGGCGCCCATTACCGTCGGCCAGCGGATGCACGTAGACGAACCCGAACGCGATTGCCGCGGCCTGCAGGACCGGATCGACGTCTGCCGTCCGCAGCCTGTTGTTGCATTCACTGACGCCGGTCATGAGGTCGGGAACATCCTGAGGACGGGCTCCGATGAACTCAGGCAGCGGATCATGGTTGTGGTCCCGCTCGCCCAGAAACACGCCCTCGCTGCGGTATCCGATCTCGGTGAATCGGTCGTCGCCGATCAGGATGCGATGCAGGCGGTAGATCTCGGTTTGGTTGAGCGGACGTTTGCCGGCTTCGAGAACGGCGCGTCCCCAGCGCTCGAGGCGATTGGCAGGCGCGCGTTCCCCTTCGATCTCGAAGCTCGCACGGCTGTCGGCGAGGAGGAGAAAGCTCGCGGCCCGGGAAACGATGTGAGCGCCCGTTCGCCCTATCGTATCCTGCGCCTTCCTGGAAAGATCGAGGGCCAGAAATGCTTCAAGCTTTTCGGTGCGCCTGATGATCGGGCAGAAAGCGCCTGTGCCGAGCAGATTGTTGCGCACCCGATGGCGCAGAGACAATGACGACGGACCGGTAAAATATGTTTCCGGATCGAGTGCGTCGACGGCGGTGACTGTGGGGGCGTCGTCGATGCCGAGACGCTTGCCGCTCAGGGTCTCGTAAAAGAACCACACGCGCCGCGTCACTGCGCCGGTCGGGGTTCGCTTGATGAAATCTATGATGGCCTGCTCCGGCAGCGCATCGAGGATGCGTTTGAGAACCAGAAGATCGATCGGCTCATGGCGCAGGGCGAAGCCGAGATGCCCATCCAGGGTATCGTCTGGCTGATACCGCTTGTCATAGACCTCCCAGATGCCCTCCCCCCGGCGATTGCCGCGCACATGCCGTTCGGAAATACAGGCAGGGTTACTCACAGGCGCCTTCACGTCGAGCGCGTGGACGAGAGCGGCCCACCCTGCGAGCCGTGTGCCCTTTGGAACGGGTTCGTTCTGAAAATGGGCAGGATTCCCGATGTCGAGTTCCATGTCGGCTTTCTCTCATGGATGTCGAAAGGCGGTCACACGTCGCACTTCTGTCGAAAGAAACTTACTGGGTAGGGGTTGAAAATCAATCACCAATGTCGAAAATCGCTCATAACGAGGCATTAGAGACGATAGAAAGACGACGCATATATGCTTGCCATTGACCAGAAAGGAGCCAAAACGCCGTCAAAGAGTTCTCGCGCGAGAAACTAGTTGCGCTGGTTTGGGAGAAACCGACGCAGGAGATGGCAAAGGAACTGGCGTTTCGGATGTCGCAATCGCCAAGCTGTGCGCCCGCCTTCAGGTCCCCAAACCGCCACGAGGCTACTGGGCCAGGATTCAATCCGGGCAGACGCCGAAACGTCCACCACTCGTGGCGTTCTCGGAAGATCTATCCTGTTCCCGGGAAAGTACTTGCACGTCGGCCAATCCAAGAACTGATCATCTCGTCAGGGGCACAGCAGTGGGGAAAGCCAGCACTCTCAAGTCGATCGTTGAGTGCGGGCCCACCGTCGCTTGAATGCGAACGTTGATTTAGGACGCATAGGGACTTCAATTGCGTTCGAAACGCTCACTTGCCGACCCGAGGACCGCGAGGCGACGGTTACCGGCGTCCTTCGATGTCAAAGATGAGTCAGTAGCATCCAGAGGGCCGAAATGAGCAGGATCGATATAATGAGAATCTCCCTCCAGGCCAGTTGCGGCGCATCCTGAATGGCGAAGGACATCAATTTGATCGGCGGCACAGGTGGTTTCGGCGCCCGGTCTTCGGGCAGCACCCTGACAAAGCGATGGAAGAAGACTTGAATCAGTAACATGCCGACGACCAAGCCGGCAGTGAAGTTGAGGTACTCCAGCCCCGACACTAAGAGTAACGCGACAACAGCAATGATGATGACGAGAATGACGTTATCATAGATTTTGATGACGCGCTCGTCGTTCTCGTAGTACGCGCCGATGCGCCCGATCCTTGTCTCGTATGGCACCAAAAACCCGGCTCCAAACTTAACGAGCCCTTGCACACAGAACAACGCGAGCACGATTTTGAGGATGAGCTCGATCATTTCGAATCCTTTCCATCATTCGATGAGCCAAACCAGGCCGAGAGCAAATGCGGTTCGACCAAGACGAAAGTCTGCGGGTCGATACCGATTATACGAGCAATCCCCTCTTGGCAGGCGCTCGACAGTCGCTTGGCCTGGTCCAATGCTTGCGGGTCGTGCGAAACGATCAGGCTTGCCATTGCAGCGTTGAGGTCCTGGATGATCGAGACGACAAGCCAACCCTCCTGTTCGGGGTAAGACGAGACGAATACGCCTTCGCGGGCGCCTTGTTCGATAATCCTTGCGAAAAGAGGTGCGATCCGCCGCGCAATGGCGTGGCGCTGTTTCTCCCGCAACAGGGCATTCTCGTCCGCTACCCAGACACTCAGGAGGTTTTCCAGCAGATCGCGACGCGCAGACTTCCATGCAGCAAGTGTGGCGAAGAAGCGCGGCAACTTCTCGACGGCCGCGAGATCCCCGTCATCGCTGATCGGGGCAAGATTCTCGGCTATTGCCTGCGATGTCTGGTCGACCAGTGCTTCGAGCAAATCCTGCTTCGAGTCGAAATAATGATAGAAGGCACCTTTCGACACGCCTGTCGCATTCAGGATGTCCTGAATGCTCAACCGATCGTAGCCCACTGTTCGCAGCAGGTGCTCCGCACAATCCAGAAACATTTGCCGACGGGCGGCATGCTTTGTCTCATCAACTGTTTTGGGCATTTTTTCTACATAAACCGACCGTCGGTATGTTATAAGGTGAATATGCGCGTGTCAACATTCGGCGATCGCGAGCGGCCCCCGCGGCTTTGAGCAGAGCGGAACCATCGCCGCTGTGTTGCATATTTTCTGAAGCCCAGAACTGCGGAGCAGAACATGACTGACCTTTGGAGTATGGAACAACGTTTATGGACCGACGGCGTCGCGGCATTTGCAGAACTCATGGCTAAGGATTGCGTCATGGTCTTTGGCCCAATGGGCATTATGAGGAGGGGTGATGTCGTTGAAAGCTTAAGACAGGCGCCTCGCTGGTCGACTGTCAGCATGTCGTCAAGGTTCGAAAAGACCTATGGTCAGGCAACAGTTGTCCTCGCCTATCAAGCCCGCGCGCAGAAGGAAGACGGCGACACTTATGAAGCTTTCTGCACCTCGACCTACATTGATGAAAATGGGCGCTGGCGAATAGCGCAACATCAGCAGACGCCAGTCTGAAGGCTCCGGCGTGTCTGCTAACACGATCAATCCGCGTTGGCCGCGTGCGAGCTGTCGGCCAAACAGTGTCTTGCTTGGCTTTTGGCCAGAACCAGATAGGCAGAAAGCAGCCCCACCCCGTTTAGAAACAGCTTGCTTATGCCGCCAGACGCCGGGAGAATAATCGGAGCCTGTAGCGTATTTCCGGCAGGTGTGGGGATCGACGGTAGCAGTCCTAAGACTCAATTGCCTAACGCTGTATCTCATACGCTGGAACGCGCCAGAGCGACATCATCCTCCTCACCCATAGATCGGCTTCACAGCCGCCTGAAAGCAAATTCTGCCCATTCATGCGTTGGGCCTTGAACTACGATCTTCGGATCGAAAGGAAATTCTAGGGTGGCGCCGCTTCAGCGGTACGACGAGAGAACCGGCGCGACAGGGCTGGAATTCATTGATGAGAGTTCGCGATTTCCAACGCGAGCTCACGCGTCTTTTGCCGGAGTTCCGGCGGAGCGACGATTTCGAAATTGGCGCCAAACCACAGGAAGAGCTCGGCGGCATTGTCGATGCTTTCGATCGGCACTTCGGCGGTCCGCCAGCCATCGTCATCGGGTTCGGCCGCCCGCACGGCATCCTCAATGGCACTGCCGAGCATGTCGAGACGGCGCATTCCGCTCGGCGCGACGCGGATCGTGGCCGAGAGCTTGTTCAGACTGCGCTCGAACGCCTCGCGATTGGCGTTCCAGAAATCGGCCAGCACGAAGCCGGCCGGCCTTTGCACCGGTTCCTCGAGAGCCATAGCCTCCGAAATGCCCGAAACACGATAGGTGCGCGAATGGCCGTTTACCCCGGCCACCAGATACCAGACGCCCGCCTTGAGAACGAGGCCGAGCGGATCGACGGTGCGTGTCACATCGCTCTTCCAGCTTTCGTAGCGGATCCGCAGCCTTTCCCCATCGAGCATGGCCTTCGCCACCGTGTCGAGGTGACGAGGCCGCGGCGGCTGCCGGTACCAGACGGTCGGATCCAGATGAATCCGGTCGGCGAGACCGTGGACCGGCTCACGCGAAGCGGCGGCTGCCTGAAGCTTCAGCTTGGCCATGGTCGCCACTTCGCCCAGGCCCGCAAGATCGGTCGCCTGCGGAAAGCCGGCCAGAAAGAGCGCCTGGGCCTCCTCGGACGTCAGCCCCGTCAGTCCGGCCCGATAGCCTTTCAAAAGCGAGAAACCGCCACCCGGCCCGCTGTCCCCGTAGATCGGAATGCCGGCGGCACTGAGTTCGTCGACATCGCGATAGATCGTGCGGACCGAAACCTCGAACTCGTCGGCCAGCGCCTGGGCGCTCAGGCGTCCGCGCACCTGCAGCAGGAGGAGAATGGAGAGGAGACGATGCGCCCGCATAAAAAGAAGGTTAGCAGAAAATCCCTGACAAAGGATGTCAGGGTGAAGCTGTTATCGAAGGCCTCTCGAAAACGATGGAGGCAATCGAAATGACGCATGATCAGGTTCGCGCCGATCCGACCGATTGGGATTGGCTTGTCGGCCGCTGGACGGTTCGCCACCGTAAGCTCAAGGAACGGCTTTCGGGCAGCACGGAGTGGCTGACTTTCGAGGGAAGCTGCGTCAACTGGCCATTGCTCGATGGGCGCGGCAATGTCGACGACAATGTTTTCCACGCTCCCGACGGCACATATCGCGGCGTCGGGCTGCGCGCGCTCGATCCCGAGACGGGCCTGTGGTCGATCTGGTGGCTGGACTCGCGGGCGCCTGATCAGCTCGATGTGCCGGTGCGCGGCGGCTTCAGGGATGGCGTCGGCATTTTCCAGTGCGAGGACCAATGGAACGGCACGTCGGTGATCGTCCGCTTTCGCTGGTCGAAGATCGAAAAGAACTCCGCGATCTGGGACCAGGCTTTCTCGACGGATGGCGGCGACACTTGGGAAAGCAACTGGGTGATGGAGTTCACCCGCGCAGAAGGCTGACGCTGCTCAGGACGGCGGACGATACAGAAAACCGGCCGGGTGTCGGATGGCGCACCGGCCAGACGTCTTGCAAGCGGAGCCTGGGAATGAACCGGCAGGAGGAAATCGCCATGGACAGACGAACGTTTCTCGCAACCACAGCCATCATGGCCGCAACACCGGCGGTGGCCGGGGCCGAGACGACCGGCCAAACGGACGGCGGCGCCAATCCGAAACCGGAGATCGGCTATCTCGAGGTCAACGGTCTGCGCATGTATTACGAAAGCCACGGCAGCGGCGGCGTGCCGCTGGTGCTGCTGCATGGGGCGTTCTCGTCGATCCACAACTCTTTCGGCTCCATCCTGCCGGCGCTCAGCGCCGGGCGGCGCGTGATCGGGTTCGACTTCCAGGCGCATGGACGAACCGCCGACATCGAGCGGCCGTTGCGCCTGGACAGTCTCGCCGACGACATCGTTGCGGCCATGGATGCGCTGGGGATCGAGGAATTCGATCTGCTCGGATATTCGACCGGTGCTGCGGTGGCGCTGCTGATCGCCGTTCATCATCCGCGGCGGGTGCGCAAACTGATCCCCATGTCGGCCACCTACCGACTCGACGGCGTGCGCGCCGGGCTTATGGAGGGGCTGGGCGAAATGCAGCCATCGATGATGTACGGCACGCCCTGGCACACCAGCTACATGGAGCTCAACCCCGCACCGGACTTCGACGCCCTGTTCCGCAAGAAGACCAAGATGGACAAGAACATCGAGGATCTGTCGGACGAGCAGATCGCCGAGCTTGGTCAACCGGTGCTGTTGATCGCGGGCGATTCCGACCTGCCGGCGCTCGAACACATGATCCGCTTCTTCCGTCTGGTCGGCGGGGACGTTTTCGGCGATCTGCCGGCCGGCCTGCCGCGCTCGCAACTGGCGATCCTGCCGGGCGCTTCCCACGTCACCACGCCGTTTCAGACCGAGGTTCTGTCCGTCATCGTGCCGGCATTTCTCGATAAGCCGATGGACAGCGCCGATTAGCCATCGATCGCCAACCTTCCCTTGTGCAGACACGATCGCCGTGCTTGCCGCCTTTCACAGGATCAGCCGATGGCCGAACGAATAAAGATCGCCGAGACACCGGCGGAGATCGCCGCCTGCTTTCCCGTCATCCAGGAACTGCGCCCGCATCTCGATGCCGAAGCATTCGAGGAGCACATCGGTCGCCTTCGTGACCGTCACGGGTTCCGGCTGGCCTATTTGGAGGATGACGGGGTCGTCTGCGTGGCCGGCCTGCGCGTCGGCGAGTGGCTTCACCAGGGGCGCTATCTGGAGATCGAGGATTTCGTCTCCAAAGGCGGGAAACGGTCGGCAGGATATGGCGGCAGGCTGTTCGACTGGATCGTCGACCATGCGCGATCGCAGGAGTGCAATCACATCCGCCTCGTCTCCGCCCTGACCAGGGACAGAGCCCACCGCTTCTACGAGCGCAAGGGCATGCAGCGCTTCGCCTACTATTTCACCATGGACCTGTAGAGGCTCGCCGGCGCATTCCGGGCGGGATCTACACTCAGAAGGGGAACAAATGAACGGGCATATCAGCGAACACGCATCACATACCGTCTCTCGGTTATCTTTAGAGAACATCGAGAAGGCTGCGGGGCAGATCGATGCGGCATTCCGCAACTCGCCGCAGTTTCTCGCCGAATCTCTTTCAAGCCGGCTCGGCTGCAAGCTCATCGTCAAAGTGGAGACCGTCAATCCGATCCGTTCCTTCAAGGCGCGCGGCGCGCAGGCATTCGTCGCGCAGCAGGCCGATGTGTCTCATTTCGCCTGTGTCACGGCAGGCAATTTCGGTCAGGGCATGGCCTATGCGGCGCGCGCGCGAGGCGTGCGGCTCACAGCCTTTGCAAGATCGGACGCCAACGCAAACAAGCTCGCCCGCATTCGCGATTTCGGGGCTGAGGTTCAGCTCATCGACGGAGATCTCGATGAGGTCCACGCGGCCGCGCGAGAGTTTGCCGCCCGGTCCGGTGCTCTGCTGGTGCAGGACGGGCGGGAACCAGCCATAGCGGAAGGTGCAGGAACGATCGGCCTTGAGCTCCTGGACTGGAAAGAACCACTCGATGCGGTGGTGGCCCCGGTGGGCGATGGCGCGTTGCTCGGCGGTGTCGCCACCTGCTTCAAGGAGCGCAGCCCCGGGACGCGCATGATCGGCGTTTGTGCGACAGGTGCGCCGGCGATGGAACGCTCCTGGCGCAGCAGCAAAGTGCAGGCTTGCCACCCCGAAACCATCGCCGACGGCATCGCGATCCAGACGCCCTTTGCCGAACCGCTCGCCGAACTTCGCCGGCTGGCCGACGATTTCCTCCTCGTCGAGGATCAGGCGATCGCGGCGGCCGTGAAGACGGCGCACCGAGAGCTCGGGCTTCTGCTCGAGCCTGCCGGCGCGGCCGGACTGGCGGCAATCTTCGCTCACAAGACAGCGTTTCAGGGCAAGACGGTCGCCACCATTCTTACGGGCGGAAACCTCTCCGAAACCCAGTTCCGGACTTTGATCGGATGAGCGGCCTCAATCGCTTGACCCTGCAAACCGACTAAGGAGCAAGAGAATGACAACCCAAATTCTGTTCGGTGTCGCCGGCGGGGTAGCCACGTTATGGCTCGTCGTGCACCTGTTTCTCGGTGGCAAGGAGGTCGAGCGTCCATTGCGTGCCGCATCGCACGGGCTCGCCCCGGTCGTCCGGGATACGCTGCACCTGTGCTGGCACTGCGTGACGGTGACGGTCGCCACCATGGCGGTGCTGTTCCTTCTCGCCGCCGTCACCTCACGGCCGGATTTCGCCACGGCCGGAACAATTCTCGCCTGGGGATACACTCTGGTCGGGATCGGCCTGGTGCCGGCCATAGGCGCCCGCTTTCGCGACCTGCCGCAGGGCTGGCTGTTTCTGCCCATCGCGTTGCTAGGCACGGCAGGGTTGGTGTTCTAGAATTGCTTCGGCCCACTCTGGATCATGTCCGGCATTTCTCGCAGTACGGCGTTCTGCCGCGCCGTCTTCGCACGTCTTTGAGCTGACACGACGCAGAAGGATGATCGATGAAGATATTCGTTCCACATGTTCTGAAGGAACAACCGTGGGTCATTCCTCGTGACATGGAAGATCACGAGCGCTTGTTTGCCCTGGAGGGTCAGCGGCAGGACAATTGGCGGCCGATCGCCATGACAGACCTCCTGTATGACGACGATGGCGTGCGGCGCGGATATTCGGACATGCCCTGGTACAACGCGCATGTGCTGATGTTGCGGCAGAAGGCGGTACACGCGCTTGGGCCGATTCTGACGCGATATGGCGAGCTTCTCCCCTTGGTCAGCGAACAGCCCCTGAGCCTATTCAACATCACATTCCCTCTCTGCGCACTCAACGAGGACGAGTCCGATATCGTCAGGTTCGACGATGGAGACGTCCTGACGATCGAGCGGCCGGTGTTTCGAGCGGACATCATCGGTTCCGCGCATATGTTCAGGCTGAGGCTGCATTCCGGCAACTGCCGGGCACCAGAGATTTATCTGCAGGAAACGATGATCGACCTCATCAGAGGTTCCGGCATCAAAGGCTTTGGATTCAAGCTGGTTTGGTCTGATGAGTCCGCGATCGACGAGGAAACGATCATCAGGTTTTAAGCGGGAGAATTGGTGATCGGCCCATGAGCAGCGCGCGTTGGCCACCAAGACCCGGACGCAGGCGCGCGAACGGTTCCGACTTTCTCTCGCTTCAATAGCCCGCAACGGCGGCGATTGCGCAAACACTGCGGAAGGACATCGTGGGAGCTTTTTTGATTTCGGTGGATGAAGGAACATGGAAGTGAACCCCAAATCGGCAGCTGCCAAAGTATGGCGGGCTTTCGCAACATCCGACCGTGATCGAATTCGCAGCGTTCTGACGGGGGACGCCGAATGGATCGCGCCCAGGGAAAACGCGACCGCCGCCGCCCTGGGCGTGACCGACCACATGGTCGGCCAGGACGCCATCGTCGACTTCCTCCTGAACGATCTGCCCAAATTGTTCTGCAACGGGATGGAGATCGAGGTGATTTCGATCACCGCCGAGGGCTCTACCGTCGTCTATGAGCAAATCCAGAAGGCGACGCTCGCCAATGGGCGCTATTACGAGAACGGCTACGTCTTCATCCTCGAGATGCGGGAGGACCGGGTTTGCCCGATACGGGAGTATATGGACACGCGGAAGGGGTACCGGATGGTGTTCGCCGATGATCCTCCCGGTAAGATCGTGCGATGAGATCTTTGCGCCGCCACAGCGTGGTTCGCAACGCCGAACCCGACCCGATCAGCGCGGACTTGTCCCTCGCCCCGTGCCGGGAGCTTTGCTTTTCGCATCTGACGCGCGAGCGCAAGACGCGTCGCGTTCGAGGGCACTTTCATAGGCTTCATTAAGTCTGCCGAACGCAGATTTTCCATCCGGCCGGGCGATGTGCTTGCCGTGCAGGTGGATCTGGCGAAGTTCCTGCATCATCTCACCCAACAGATGCGGGCCGCCCTGTTCCATCAGTTCGGCGCGCACGGAAAGCGCCTCGGTTGCCGGCAGATGACGCCTGCCCCAGGCGCCGAGTGAGGCGAGCACAGGCACCAGCTGGATCGACGCCTCAGTCAGGGAGTAGATGGCTTTCTGCTTGTGCGCGGTGTCGCCGGAGCGACTGAGCAGACCCTGGGCGACAAGCCGCTGCAGCTTGGTGTGCAAGACATTCGACGCGATCCCCTCATCCGACTGTGCGAGGATCTCGCGGAAATGCCGCGCCTTGCCGAACATGATGTCGCGCAAGATCACCAGGGTCCATTGGTCTCCGAGCACTTCCACGGCAAGATTGATCGGGCAGCCCGAGCGCGTTTTCGTATCCATGCCGGCATAGTACACGAAACCGGTTGCGATGTAAGATCGGTTATGGTAGAAAACCGATCTCATTTATGAATCAGTTTTGGAGGATTGTCATGCTGCTTTCAGGCAAGAACGCCGTCATCTACGGTGGTGGCGGAAGTATCGGTCGACGTGTCGCCCACGCCTTTGCCCGCGAAGGAGCCAAGGTCCATTTGTGCGGCCGCGGCGCGGGTCCGATCGAAGCGGTTGTGGAAGACATCAGGAGCGAAGGAGGTGTGGCGTCGGCATCCATTGTCGACGCAACGGATGCCGAAGCGGTCAAGGGCCATCTGGATCGGGTGGAGAACGAACACGGCGACATCGACATCTCGTTCAATCTGATCGGCGTCCAAGACAATCAGGGCATACCATTGATGGAAATGTCTCTGGAGGCCTACCTGGAACCCATCTCCGTCGGAACACGGACGCATTTCGTAACTGCGACGGAAAGTACCCGGCGCATGGTGCGAAACGGCACCGGCGTGATACTGTCGTTGACCGCCACCCCGTCCCGTCTGGCCCTGCCCCTGGTCGGCGGCTTCGGGACATATTGCTCGGCGATCGAAGGGTTCTATCGCACGCTCGCTGCTGAAGTCGGCGAAAAGGGCGTGCGGGTTCGTTGGCTCCGCTCGGCGGGATCTCCCGAGACGTTCGGCCCCGACGTTGCGGCAAGCGCCAGTGGCGAAGCCGCCGGCCTTGCCGACGACGGATACCTCGAAAGTCTGCGACGTGCGACTTTGCTGCAGCGGTTTCCGAAAGCAGAAGAAGTTGCCGAGGCCGCAGCGCTACTCGCGTCCGACCGCTTGAGCGCGGTGACCGCCGCCGCTCTCAATGTAACCTGTGGTCAGATTGCAGATTGAGTCAATCGATAACATTATGTGAGGCTCCCGCGCGAGAACGCCCCAATCGGGAGATAACTGCGCTGTTAGCATTGAATGCGTTTAGCGATGTTCTCTAAAGCCGGCTTGGCCACTGATCTGCACCCGCGAGATGGCCACCACCTAAAACGTGTCTCAACAGCCGGACTTTCTGCTGTAGGAACATGGTAGGTTCGGTGGGGTGCAATATACAGATACAAATGGGCAGACCGTTTCAGCACCCACCTAACGTCAGCTTCTTGCTCTTCCTGTCCTGTATCCGTCGCGAAAGCGGTCCGCTTTCCATAGATCGATTGCCAGGACTCGGCATTCGGCGGGCGGCCTCAAACTGGTCAGGCGGACAGCATGACTATGCTGCCAGACGCCGAGAGAACAATCGGAGCCTGTAGCGTATATCCGGTAGGTGTGGGGATTGGCGGTAGCGGTCCTCCGCTACCATCAATCCCCACACCCGTTTGACCCCATTGGGATAGGCTCGTCAGGCTTGGCTATCTTAACCCACGCTATGTGAAGGGCGGCCGTTTCGTCTTGTTCGATATGAGCGGCACAGCAGTCAGGATCGATGACGACGATCCGAAAACTTGCCTGATCGTTCCCGATCTAGATACCGAACGGGACAAACATCACGCCGGCCCTGCGCGGCGTCGATTTGCTCAGCAATCGTACTGCATGCATCACGCCATCGCATACGGGCCTCGAGCTGACAGCGTCAGATACGGACATCGTCAAGGTCGACACGCCGGTAGATCGCTTCGGCAAACGAGTATGCCGCGAAGGCAATGAGGCCGACACCCATCAGGGAGAGCAACAGCCAGCCCAGCGGAAGCGCCTGCACGAACTCAAGCGCAGCTTTCGAGCTCGCCTGTTCCCCACCGCGCACCGAGCGTGTTGCGAGGAGGAAGGACAGCACCAGGAAGATGATCCCCCGCGCGATCAAACCTGTCCTGGCGATCGGGTGTAGGACACGCATCGTTTCGTCATCGGCGTTTATGTATCGGGCGTAGCGCTTGCCGACCGCCTTGATGAGATGAGCCACACCCACGCCCGCTAGCGCTATGGCCAGGGCGGCAGCAACCCAGCGTGCGCCCACGAAGCCGGCAAGGGTGTCGGCCCAGCCGCCCTCACCTTCTCCGCTCCCGAGGCCTCCAACACCCGCGAGTGACAGACTGTAGGAGGCAAGGACGCCGTAGGTGATACCGCTGACCAGCAGTCCGCCACGGATTGCAAGGCCCTTGGCTCCTGTGCCGTGGTTGTCGGTGTCGAATCCAGCCTGAATGAAGCGCCAGAGGGAATAGAAGATCAAACCGGCGACCAACAGATAGGCAATGACACTCCCGCCGATGCCGGAAAAAAGCACCGACAGCGCGTCGCGTGAGCCCATGGTTCTGCCGCTCCCGACGGCAGCCAACGCGGCGAAGAAACCAATTACCGCGTAGATCAGTCCTCTAGCTGCATAACCCGCGCGAGCGAGCGGTCGGAACCAGTTCTTCACCTCATTGGCCACGACGCTCTCCTGCTGGCGCGCGTTTCAATGGGAGATGAATGCTCCAAGGGATCAGTCGTTCCGCGGCACCAGGGCTTGCCGGGGACGACACGGAATCTGCAGTGTCTTTACGGAAAACGCTGGCGGCGCTCACACCCGTGGCCGCCGATTTCGATGTTTGGGGATGCCGGTCGAATGGCTCGAGAAGTCGGCAAAGTCTGGGGAAGCCAAGAAAGAAACATCCACCCCTCGTAAACCCAGCGGGATGATTGGCTTGGATTCACCGCAAGCGCTTCGTGGCGAGCCACACGAGGTGCCTCGCACCACCAGCGCGCACGCGCACCTCCTCGACCTCCAGACCGGCTTGCCGCAGACGTTTTGCAAACCGTTGATCGGGGGCGGCGGACCAAATGGCCAGAACACCGCCGGGATTGAGCGCCGCCTGCGCGGCAGCCAGTCCCGTTGCGTCATAGAGCTGGTCGTTCTCCGAGCGGGACAGCCCATCCGGGCCATTGTCGACATCGAGCAATATGGCGTCGAACGGCCCGTTGTGGCGGATCACCGGCGCAACGTCGCCTTCGTGAAGGATGACACGCGGATACGTCAGACTTGCGCCATGAACGCCGGCGAGCGGACCCTTCGCCCAGGCAATGACGCTCGGCACCAGTTCGGCGACAATGATCTCACACTGCTCGGAAAAATGCGCGAGCGCTGCCCGTAGCGTAAAGCCCATGCCAAGACCGCCGATCAGGATCCGGGTCCCGTCACGCCTACCGATCCGCTTTGCCGCCAGGATCGCCAGCTGCTCTTCAGAGCGGCCCCGGCGGCTGTTCATCAACTCGATCGTGCCCGACATGATGGAAAACTCGTCGCCCCGTTGCATGAGCCTGAGTTCGCTCCCGCCAGGGACAGGGGCTCGATCCACTTGCTTCCACGCCAGCATGCTATGTCTTCATCTGTAAGGAAAACCAGGTTGTGCTTAAGGGCAGTCACGCTCATGTCTCCATGAACGAGGCGCGCCCATAGGCCGTTCAGCCGGGGCGCTTCGGTTTTCCCTTGTTCTTCCGGGCATTGCCGGAATCGGCACCGGCCGCCTTGCCACGGTGCGCAGGCTTCTTCCGCGTTGTTGCGTCCTTGCGGGCCTTCGGGTTGGCCTGCCACGCTCTCTCGCGCACCTCACCAGCCGGCGCGATGACGATACCGCGTTCGGTGCTACCAGGACGATTGATCTGCTCCGCAAACGCGGCAGCCTTGTCGGCGGCGATCTCGAACCGGGTTTGCGCATCCTCGATCCTGATCGCGCCGACGTCGCGTTTGGTCACGCCGCCCGCCTTGCAGATCATCGGCAGCAGCCACTTCGGGTCGGCGCGCTGCTTGCGGCCGAGCGATAGCGTGAACCAGACGCCACCCTCCATGTCTGGCCCCCGGGGCTCTCGCGCAGCGGCTGGGCCGCGCTCTTGCCCGTTCTTTTTGTCATACTTGGACTTTTTCGCGTGAAGCTCGGCCGCTGGCAGAGGGGTGAGGTCTTCCGGCACAGGGCGCGATGCGAGCTGCAGGCGCAGGAAGGCCGCGGCGATGCGCTCCGGAGCGACCTTCGCAAGCAGGTCCGCCACGAACGCGGCTTCTGCTTCGTCCGGCTCGGCAGTGGCAAGCGCGGCGTCGGTTATGTCTCTGCGATACCGCGCCTCGATTTCGGCGATACCGGGCGCGGTGCGTTCGACAGCCGTCAATTTGGCCAGCGCAAGAACGCGCTGCGCCGCGCCGCGCCTGTGTTGCGGCACGATGAGGACACACACGCCCTTGCGACCTGCACGTCCCGTCCGGCCGGAGCGGTGGAGAAGCGTTGCGGGATTGCTCGGCACGTCCGCATGGATGACGAGGTCCAGATTCGGCAGGTCGATGCCTCGGGCCGCGACGTCGGTTGCCACGCAAACATGTGCCCTGCCGTCTCGCATTGCCTGCAACGCGTTGGACCGCTCCGACTGGGCCATTTCGCCCGAAAGCGAAACCACGGAGAACCCACGGTTGGAAAGGCGTGCGGTCAGGTGGCGCACTGCCTCGCGTGTGTGGCAGAACACGAGCGCGCTCGTGCTGTCGGAGTTGAGCAACGTGTTGATGACGGCGTGTTCGCGCTCGTCACGCCGTACGAGCATCAATTGATATTCGATGTCGGCGTGTTGTTCAGTCGAGGCGGTCACCGCGACGCGTTGCGCATCCTTCTGAAAGGTTTTCGCCAGGTCCGCGATGCCACGCGGCACAGTTGCCGAGAACATCAGCGTCCGGCGTTCCACCGGCGCCGCGCCGAGGATGTATTCGAGATCTTCGCGGAAGCCGAGATCGAGCATTTCATCGGCCTCGTCGAGCACCACGACGTGCAGCCCCCCAAGGTCCAGCGCGCCTTTTGCGATGTGATCGCGCAGGCGCCCGGGCGTGCCGACGACTAGATGCGCGCCGCGCTCAAGCGCCCGGCGTTCCTTGCGCATGTCCATGCCACCGACGCAGGTCGCAGTGTGCATGTGCGCCGCCCCATAGAGCCAGTCGAGTTCCCGCTGCACCTGAAGCGCCAGCTCGCGAGTCGGCGCGATAACGAGACCCAACGGCCGCTCCGCGGGACCGAAATGGTCAGTGCTCCCCAGCAGGCTTGAGGCAATGGCGATGCCGAAGGCAACCGTCTTGCCTGAACCGGTTTGAGCCGAAACCAGCAGATCGGCTTCAATATAGCGTTGGCTCGCCATCTCCAGCTGGACCGGCGTGAGATTTTTGTAGCCCTTCGCCTCGAGCGCTGAAGCAAGGGATGGATGGATAGATGGCGGAGAGGAATGGACGTTGTGGGCTGCGGTCATCTTGGGGGAACCTCTGTGAGCGCGCCGCATACCATAGCCGGCGTGCGGACGCCTAAGGATTCCTGAAATATTCGACCTTGATGATTGCTCGCGCCAGCTTTGCATCCGGCAGGCGGCACAGTCGTGGCGCTAGTGCGAGGGCATGGCGTCGTGAAGGGATCGGCACCTAGCATAGATTCCGCCGCCGACGAGTTCTGCCACTTCACCGGTTTCCCAGATCAGCAGCGCATCGGCCGGACTGCGGTCGACGGGCGACAGGGGCTGCCCAAGGGCCTTCGCCGCGTTTTGCATGACGAGCGGCAGCCGGTCACCCAAAGGCGGCGGAAGGTGAGCGGCCAGGACGCCCATGGAGATCGTGCGTTTTGGATCGTGGATGCCCACCGGGCAGAAAGCATCCTGGACGTTGTCGGTACCGAACGCCACGTTGACGCCAGCAGCTAGAAGCTCGGAGACGGCCGTCAGCCCACGCTCGCGCGGAATCGTTCTGTCCCGATCCTGCAGATAGAGATTGCTCGACGGCAGCGCGACCACAGAAAGGCCAGCGCGCGCCGTCAGCTCGATCCGCTGCTTCCGCACATCCTGCTCGATGACGGTAAGATTGCAGGCGTGGCCGCACAGCACCGGCTCGGCATGAGCGGTCCTGACAGCTTCGCGGGCGATGAGTTCGAGTCCGTCGAGCTCCGGCGAAAGGCCTTCGTCGACATGAAAGTCGAGCGCGAGGCCATGCCTGGCCGCAACGCTGAACATGTTGTGGATACCGGCAGCTCTTTCAGGCTGATCGAAGACGAAGGCGCCCAAGGCACCTCCGGATTGAGCGATTGCCCGGCCAACGGCCTGCGAATAGCCGGCATCTGCCATTGATGCGATGGGCAGCAACGCGGCACGCTGGATAATGATCCGGTCGCGCCATTCCTCAGCAAGATCCCCGATCACACGCCACGCCAACGGCAGGCGGTCAGGGTCACGCATATCGACCTCCCAGTCGACATGGGTGCGCACCATGCGCGTACCCGCGGCAACCATCTCTCGGATACCGCGCTCCGCGCGTCCGCGCAGGTCGCCATATGTCCAGTTCGCCTTGTCCGCCGATTGCGCCGTGATGGCGTCGAGCAGGCTCCCACCGGCGAAATCGAGGCGTTCGATCGTGAAGCACTTGTCTAGATGGCAATGCGGCTCGACGAAAGGCGTTGTCACGAGACGCCCCCCGAGATCGGTATCGACCGGGCCATCCTGCGACATGCCGGCGACCGATCCACCGCGGACGACCAGATTGCCGGCGAAACAATCGCGGTCGCGCCGGCCTCCGAAACGCTGCGCGTCGGCGACAAGCGACGCCGGCACCCGCGCATTGCCCAGCACCGCATCCAGCCGCGCCGTCATCAGGCGACCCGCTGCCCCTTGGGTGCCGCCGAAGCCGCCGCTGACCACCGTTTGAACGAAGCACCCACGGTGCCGTCTGAAATCTCCTGCGTGGCCGGAGTATAGCCGGCAGCAATCATCTTGCGGCCCAGCATGTGGTCGGCGGGCTGGTTGACGCTGTCGATGGCAATCAGTCTTCCCTGTCGGAAATGGTAGACAGCGAAAGCGCCCTCGCCCGGATCGCCGGCAACCACATGATCGTCCGCGTCCATGGAGAGCCCGACCATCTGCAGCTTCATGTCGGCGATGTCGGACCAGAACCACGGCACCGCCGTGTAAGGCTCCTCATGCTTGCCCGCGATCAAGCCGGCCAAATGCCTTGCCTGGTCCGTGGCGTTCTGCACCGATTCGAGCCTCATGGACCGGCCAAGCTGCCAGTGCGGGAAACGCGCGCAATCGCCGATCGCAAAGATGCCTTCAGTCGAAGTGCGCATCTGTGGATCGACGACAATGCCGCCATCGATGGCGAGGCCGGCATCAACGGCAAGCGCGACATCCGGATCGGCACCGATGCCGACCACCACAATGTCGGCCGAAATTTCGTCGCCGGATTGCGTCCGGACGGCATTCACGGCGCCTTCGCCAAGGAATTCGGCAGCCGCAGTACCGAACCGGACATCCACCCCCGCCCCCGCCAGCCGCGCGAGAACGTGTGTCGAGATCACCGGCGAGACTGCCCGCGCAAGCAATCTCTCGCCGATTTCGAGGACGGTCACGCCTTTGCCGGCAGCCGCCATCGTGGCCGCGATCTCGAGACCGATGAAACCGCCACCGACGATGACGACATTGCGCGCCGTCGCCATGGCCGCCTTGATGCGGCGAGCGTCGGTTGCCGTGCGCAGCGCAAAGACGCCATCGAGGTCACATCCCTTCACCGCCGGGCGGCGCGGGACTGCCCCCATTGCCAGGACGAGCTTGTCGAACGCAATCGCCTCCCCATCCACGATGCAGAAGCGAGCCGCGGCGTCGATCCGCTCCACACGCCTGCCGGGGCGGTAGTCGATCGCATTGTTGACGTAGATCGCTTCGCCGCGAAGCGGCTGGAGACTGTCTTCGGTTCCCTTGAGAAACGCCTTCGAGAGCGGTGGCCGGTGATAGGGATACTCAGGCTCGTCACCGATCAGCACAATCGGATTTTCGTAGCCCTCCTGGCGCAACGAGACGGCAAGCTGCGATCCGCCATGCCCGGCCCCGACGATGACGACGCCCGCCATCACGAAGCCTTTCGCACCGGCTGGTGAGGCGGCAGAGCCTCGATCTCGTCGGGCGTCAGATGCTTAACCTCATCCCAGAAGCGCGACTTCGGCGAATTGAGCAGGCCGTGCGGGTCGAGCCGCTTCTTCCAAGCCAGATGGCGGAAGTCTGGTTTCATCGACCCGCCCTCGACATAGGGCACGTGCGGATTGGATGTCGGGCAGCCATGCTCGTCGTAAACGCGCGCGAGCTCGAACAGTCGCTCGTCGCTCGTGTAGCGCACCACTGGCAGGTCGAAGGCGACGAGCTCGCCGTTGAGCAGCGCGAACTCGTGATGCATGAGCACCTCGTCGCCGAAAATCCGCCGGAGCGGATCGATCTTCGCACTGTCGAGCGGCGCGCGGAACGTGACTTGCAGGTTAGTCACAGAGCGATCCTGCTTCAGCACCTGCAGTGTCGTATGGTTGTAGGAGAATTCGGACAGGGCCGGCAGGCCGGAGGCCTTCATCGCCGCATCGTCCAGTTCGAGTTCTTTCATCCCGCCATGCTCTTCGATCAGGCGCAGGGCGTCCGGAAGATGCTCGTCGGCGACCATCACCAGAAGGAGGTCGCGCCCACGGCTGGAGATGTCACCGAGTTGCTTGATCGACGAGGCGATACGTCCGTCGACAGTGGTCAGGAGCTTCAGGTTCAGTTCCCGCGCCGAACCCAGCGCAATGCCGGCCTCGAAAGCCTGCTTGTAGGTGTCGAACGACGCGATCACGTTGATCCAGCGCGGCGACGGCACAGTGCGCAGGACCAGATCGGTGATGATGCCGTTCAGCCCCCACGCGTGGTGGATCGCGGAGATATCCTTGCCAGAGAACACATGGCGCCGCGGCTCCTTCTCGATCGACAGGACGCCGATACTTTCCACATTGCCGCCGTCGCGCAGCATGCCGTGGCGGATCGAGCCGATGCCGCCGGAACCGCCGGCGATGAAGCCGCCAATGGTGGCAATCGCCTCGGTCGACGGGAACAGGGGCAGTTCGCGCCCATGCAAGCCGAGCGCTTCGTTGATCGCGCCGATCTTCGCGCCGGCCTCGACATGCACGGTGGTCGGTTCGATCTCAAGGACCTGGCCGACGCCGGTCATGTCGATGATAAGGCCACCCTCCATGGGCACGGCCTGCCCGTAATTGCCGGTGCCGCCGCCACGAACGACCATCGGCACATTCCATTCGACAGCCACGGCGATGCAGCGTTTGAGCTCCTCGACCGACTTCGGCACTGCGACCAGATCGCCGAAGCAGGAGGCGAGTTCCCGGTTGAGGATCGGGCTGTACCAGAAGAAGTCGCGCGAACGCTTCTTCACGATGGACGGCGTGTCGAACGTTTCCACATCGCCCAGCGCCGATGCAAAGGCGCTCCAGTCGATGTCGTTCCTGCCTGAAATGGACATGTGTTTCCTCCGGCGTTCTTCTTCAGCGGGCGCGGTTTTGCCGGCCCTGCTGATCACAGAACCGGTCGAATTCGGAGAGGAACGCAGCGAAGTTGCGCGCGGCGGTCGCAAGCAGCTCCTCGCCCAGTTCGGCAGTCGCCGCTGAGGCATCGCCGCAGGCGCCAGCTTCGCTCAGGTCCTCGATGGTCCACGCGGGCCGGGCGCGGCCGGGGATGAGCCCGATGTGGCGGAACTCCTGCTGCCAGCCTTCGGCCGCGTTGCCGAAATCGGCTGCGGCATCCATGGCGACCAGATCCGGCTTCAGCGCCAGCATGGCGCTGGTCTCGACCAGGCCGGCGTGGATGCCAAAGGAACGCTCACGGGCATCGCCATGCCGGTCGGCCTCGTTGAAGTTGTACCAGTTGCAGGTCGCGACATGCAGGCCGTGCGCGATCTTGAGGTCGCGCGCGGCGATGTCCAGCACCGGCGCGTTGCCGCCATGGGCGTTGAGCAGCACCAGCCGGCGAAAGCCGGTCCGCGCGAGGCTCGCCGCGATGTCCGACAAGAGCCGCAGCATCGTTTCGACGGAGAGGCTTATCGTCCCCGGTATCGCGCCATGCTCATTGCTTTTGCCATAGGCAAAGCCCGGCATCGCCAGCACCGGCAGCTCTGCCGGCAGATGCGCGAGCGAGCGCTCCAGCACCGCTTCGGCAAGATCGCGGTCGACCGAAACCGGCAGATGCGGGCCATGCTGCTCGATGGCGCCAACCGGCAGCACAGCAATCGTGCGGCTTCGATCGATGGCTGCGAACTGCGCGCGTGAAAGATCGGCCCATCGGGCGAGATGACGCGTCATGACGGCATGCTCCCATAGATTGATGGCAAGGTGCGGCTGAAGCGCGAGAAGCGTCGCCGATCGATTCGATGGTGGGGGATATTCATGAGGCTTTTCCGAACATCTCGCTTTTCTGCTGATCGCCATGCGACCGGTCGAATTGCGGCTCGTTCCGTAAAAGCCCTGTGCCATGGGGTAGCGCAATGTCATCGAAGGCGACGGCACTGTCAAGCGCCTGATACCCGTGCCCGCCACGGGAGAAACGGTTCCGCAACAGGCACTTCTGTCCTACAGACTTGAGCAGCATCAAAGAACCCGGCAGGGAGATTCGACATTGCCCAAATCCGTCAACGCAGGCGACATAGCTGCCCCCTTCTCCAACTACAGTCACGGCATGCTGGTGTCGGCGGAAAGCGACGTGCTGTTCTGTTCCGGCCAGCTTGGCAACGCGCCCGATGGCAGCGTTCCGGAAGGTTGTGCCGCGCAGGCGGAGCAGTGCTTCGCCAATGCCGAAGCGATCCTGCGCGCGGCCGGTATGGGGCTTTCGGATGTCGTGCGCATCAACGCCTATGTCACCGCGCGCGAGCATATGGCTCCCTATATGGAGGTCCGCAACCGGCTCTTTGCCGAGCCATATCCCGCATCCACCCTCGTGATCGTATCCGGCTTCTCGCGACCCGAATTCGTGGTCGAGGTCGAGGTGGTCGCCGCGCGCCAGCCCTGACGCCGCCTACTGGTAAGATGCGCCTGGAATGAACGGATATTTCTCGATCACCGTCTCGTCTATCTCGACCCCGAGCCCCGGCGCATCCGGCGCGAGAATGGTCCCGTCGACGATTTCGAACGGGGTGCCGAGCTCATCGCGGAACGCGTTGATGGCGGACACATCCGCCTCGTAGATAAAGGCATTGGGCGCCACCGAAAGCACATGGGTGGAAGCAGCCGTGCTCAGCACCGAAGCACTGGTGTGCGGCGCGAACTGAAGGTGCCATGCGCCTGCCAGGGCAGCAATTTTCAGGATCTCGGTGATACCGCCCGTCTTGCAGCAATCCGCCTGCACGAACTGGATGACCTCCTCGCTGATGAGCGTCCGCAACTCGTGCCGTGTGAAATGGTTCTCGCCGGCCGCCAGCGGCGTCGCCGTCAGGTCGCGCAGACGCCGGTAGCCGGGCAGGTTGTCCGGCGTAAACGGCTCCTCCAGCCAGGCAAGGCGACCTGCCTCGCAGACCTCAGCAATGCGGGCGACGTCGGCTGTGCGGTAGCGGGTGCCGGCGTCCGCCGCAAGCGTGATCTCGGGACCGAATGCCGCCCTGACTGCGCTCACGCGCTCGAGGTCCTTCTCAAGCGTATCGCCGACGCGCAGCTTCATGAAGTCGTACCCGCGCGCGATGAACCCCTCGATCTCACGCTTGAGATCGTCCACCGGCTGGAAGCCAAGGCTGATGCCGCCGGCATAGGCGCGGATCGGCCTCCTCTTGCCGCCGAGCAGCCGATAGACCGGCTGGCCGAGGTCCTTTCCCTTGATGTCCCACAGTGCAAGGTCAACCCCGCTCAGCCCGATCACCGCGGCGGCTCCCGGTCCGTGGGTCGCTATGTAATGCCTGTAGGACTTGTCCCAGATCGCTTCGGTCTCGTGCGCGTCCATGCCGATGAGCGATGGGCCGAGCGCATCGTTGATGAATGCGGCAATCGTGCTCGGCGTCTGCGCATGGTGCGCCTCGCCGTAGCCGACGATGCCGCACTCGGTCTCGATCCGCACCAGCACCATGTCGCGCTTGGCGGACCGGCCGACGGCGAAAACCGCTCCGCCCGGCGTCGGGCAGGACAATGCGAAGGCCTGGATACGCTTGATCTTTGTCATGTGCTTTAGCCCTTCACCGCGCCGCCGCCGACACCGGAAACCAGATGCTTCTGCAGGAAGAAGAAGACGAGCAAGATCGGCGCCGAGGTGATGACGCCACCGGCCATCAGCATTCCCCAGTCTGTGGTGTACTGACCGATCAGACCCGATAGGCCGAGCGGCAGCGTGCGGTTCTTGTCCGAGAGGATGAAAGTGCTGGCATACAGGAACTCGTTCCAGGTGTGGATCATCACCCAGGTCGCCACCGCCACGATGCCCGGACGGGCCATCGGCAGGATGACGCGCCAGAACGCCTGCCAGCGCGTGCAGCCGTCAAGCCTGGCCGCATCCTCCAGCGAGTGCGGGACCTGCGAGAAGAACCCGCGCATCAGCCACACGCAGAGCGGCAGCATATAGCTGAGATAGACGGGGATCAGGCCGTAGAGGCTGTCGAGCCAGCCCAGCCAGCGAAGCTGGATGTAGAACGGAATGAGCAGCAGCACCGGCGGGAACATCTGCCCGTAGAGCATGAACAGTGGCAGGGCCACCGATCCCTTGAAGCGGTGCCGCGCCATCGCGTACCCGGCCGTCACCGAGATCGCGACACTGATGATTGTGACGCTGGCCGTCAGGATAAGGCTGTTGAGGGCGAACCGCCAGAATTCGGCGCCGACAAGCAGATCGACATAGCTCTGGAACGTGAACGAATGCGGCACGAGGCTCGGCGGCCGTGCGAAAAGCTCGTCCTTTGCACGCAGCGACGTCGCGATCATCCAGTAGAACGGGAAGACGCACCAGACGAAGGCGACCCAAAGGCCGGCATAGAGGAAGCCGACACGGAGCCATTTCGGCGTCCAGCTCCGGCGCAGCGGCGGTACAGAGACGGTCGTCCCAGCTGGAGTGGCGGTGATGGCGGCGCTGCTCATGGTCACTCGCCCTCCTTTGCCTGGATAAGCTTGAGATAGAGCGTTGTGGCGATCACCAGGCCGACGAAGAGCATGGTCGCAACAGCCGAGGCCATGCCGAGGTCGTAGCGCTGGAAGCCGTATTTGTAGGCGAGCGTGAACAGGATTTCGGACGAGTTCAGCGGTCCGCCTTCGGTCATCAGCCAGATGGCATTGAAGTTGTTGACCGTCAGGATGAAGGTCAGCACCGCCGCGATCGCGAACGAGACCCGGATTTGCGGCAGGATCACATGCCACAATTTGCGCCAGCCGGACGCGCCGTCCATCGACGCGGCCTCCAGGATCGAGCGCGGAACGAGCTGCAGGGCCGCCAGCAGCAGCAGCATGACGAAGGGCGTTCCCTTCCAGATGCTCTCCACGGTGACGGCGTAGAGCGAGGTTGCCGTATCGCCAAGCCACGGATGGTAATCGTCGATGATGCCCCAGCGAACGAGAAGTTCGTTCACGATGCCGACGCTGGGGTCGTACATCCAGCGCCAGGTGAGCACGGCGACCACGCTGGGAACCACCCACGGAACCAGGATGCCCGACCGGAAGAAGCCGATCCCGGGGATTGCCCGGTGGAGCAGCAACGCCAGGCCAAGGCCGAGGGAAAGCTGCACGACGACGTTCAGTACCACCCAGACAAGGGTGTTGAACGACGCAATGCCGAAGCTCGGATCGGCAAAGACGCGCTCGAAGTTGCGCAGGCCAACGAACGCCATGTCGCCGCTGTTGAGCGTGCGCAAGGTGACGTCGTAAAAGGCCGACATAACGCCGGACACAAGGGGATAGACCACCACGCCTACCACGATGATGATGGCGGGAAGCACCATGAGATAGGGATAGATGCGCGCGCCCGTGCCCGTCTCGAAGACGGACGACCAGGTTCGCCGCAGCTGCTGGTTTCTCGGAGCGCGCGCATTCATGGCGTTACTGACCCAGTATCTGTCTGATCTGCGTTGCAGCCCGCGTCATCACCTCGTCGATGGGCTCGCCGCGCAGTGCCGAATCCCAGACCGTGCCGAACACGTCGGAATGGATCTGGCTCCATTGCGCAACCACTGGACGGGCGTGGCCGGCACTTGCCTGCATCATGAACGGCTGCAGCTCTTCAGGCAGCTTGGCGATAGCCTCGTCGGTTGCAGCCGCCGCCTGAGCGGAGAGACGATTGTACTGCGCCATGAGTTCTACGCTGCGCGGACCGGTCAGCCACTCCACCAGCTCCCAGCTCGCATCGGACACACCCGAGTTGGCGTTGATCGCGAGGTTGTAGCCACCGATTACCGTCGCGGCCTCCTTGCCGGCAGGCAGCGGCACGATCGAATAATCGAGATCGGGATTGCCGTTGTTCAGCGCACCGATCGCCCAGTCGCCGCTGATCAGCATGCCAGCGCGTTCCTGGATGAAAGGCGCGTTGACCTCGTCCCACGAATTGGCGGTCAACACCGATGCGGGCATGGCTTGATGCTCGGTATAGAGACCCGAGATGAACTCCACCGCCTCGATGGCTTCCGGAGAATCGACGCCGACCGTGCCGTCGTCAGCAATGATCTCGGCGCCGCTCTGCCAGATGAACGGGTAGAGCTGGAACGCGCCGACGCGGCTTCCGCCGAACGTAAGGCCGAACGTGCCTGCGTCCTTGTCGGTCATGGCGATGGCGGCTGCCTGGAATTCGTCCCAGGTCTTCGGCGCCGCGTCGATGCCCGCTTCCGCCAGCATCTTGTTGTTGACGTAGAGCGCGACGTTATTGGTGTAGAGCGGCATCGCATACTGGCGCTGCTTGAACCGGCCGGCCGACAGAGGTCCGGGCTGATATTGATCGGCGATCGGGTCGCTTTTGTCGGTCACATCGGTAAGCAGGCCGGCATCTGCCAGACCCGCAACCCAGGCGATGTCGAGCGCCATGACGTCCGGTCCAGCACCGCCAGACATGGCGACGAAGAGGTTGCGCTCCATCTCCATGTGCGGAACTGCCTGGATTTCGACCGTGTGGCCGGTCTCGGCCTCAAAGGCCTTCAATTCGGCATAGATCGGCGCATCCGGCGCCGAGGCGAGCGGTGCGTTCACCCACAGCACGACGTTGTCGGCAAAGGCCGGCGTCGCGCCGAGCGTGGCGGCGAGTGCTGCCGCGGCTGTGCTGTATTTCAGAAAATGTCGCATAGGTATTCTCCTCCACTGTGCGCCCTTCGGCGCTGCTGCTGTTATCAAGTTGAGCTGCCTGCCTTGTCTGTTGAGCGTGTCCAGGCAAACCCGGTTCCAAACCAGGCCTCCAGGTCCTCGACCATCGGTAGCGCCGCCGGGCCTCCGGTCGAACTGCCGGCGACGCCGATGGCATCGATCGACCAGCCACCCTCCGGTTCAGGCTGAACCGAATCTCCCGCATCGCCGAAGACAAGCTGAACCGCGCGGCGAGCATCTATGTCGCTGGCCAGCGTCAGCCGCGCGCCCTTGCGTATGAAGATCGGCATTCTATCGAGCGGCACGTCGTGGATGCGCCACGCCAGGCCGGACACGTACTCGCCCGTCAGCACGTCGAACCATTCGCCCTGCGGCAGATAGATCGCGCGCGTATTGCCGTAGAAGGCGACCGGTGCGACCAGAATGTCGTCGCCGAGCATGTACTGCTGATCCCAGTCATTGACGGCCGACCAGTCGATCTCGGGGAAGGCGAGCGGCATCATCCGCATCATCGGCGCCCCGCCCTGCGCAGCTTCCTGTCCGTAGCGCTCGAAGATCGGCCTGAGCGCCAGATGCAGCTTGCCATAGGTCTGATAGACGGCGGCGGATTGCTCATCCATGTCCCAGGGCTCGCGGCAGCCGAGGCCGTGCAGCATCATAAGCGGCGTGAAGCAGGAGAACTGCGTCCAGCGCGCAAAGACCTGCGGCGTCGGCGTGCCGAAATAGCCGCCGAGGTCGCTGCCCACAAAGGACCAGCCGCCGAATGCAGCGCTCTGAACCGCACGCACGGAAGACGGCAGACCGGTCTTGGGGCAGAAATCCGACGTCTGGTCACCCGTCCAGATCGGCGCGCGCACGCGCGGCGAACCGGACCGGCTGATGATGGCGGGCACCTTTCCGTCAAAGGCGGCGATCGTCGCCTCGAGATAATAGCGCACGAAGGCGTTGTGCGCCTTGCCACCTGTCTCCCCGGAATGGAGCACGGCATGTTCGGGCAACTGTTCGCCGAAGTCGGCCTTGAAGCCCTTGATGCCCTGCCGCAGCAGGCCGCGCAGACTGTCCGACCACCATGCGGCAGCTTCCGGGTTCGAGTAGTCTATTAGCGCCGCCACGATGTTGGGGTTGGCACCCGGCCGGCGCGTGATCAGTTCGCCCTGCGCGTCGACGATCGTGTATCCCTTCGCCCGCGCAAACTCGAACGATTTGGTGCCGACGACGACCCAGGGGCAAAGCCAAAGATAGATTTCGGTCCCGTCTTCCGCCATCCGCTGGATCATGGCGTCGGCATCGGGATATTTCTGTGTGTCGAAGGCAAAGGAATGCACTTCGCTCGCCCAGTAAGCGTCGATCAGCTTGACGCCCATCGGCAGGCCGAGCGCGGCGTGGCCATTGATGTCGGCCTGCACGGTCTTCGCGTTTTCGATCCGCCAGTCGCCGGCCTTCCAGAGATCGAAGAAGCTCGCTTCCGGCATAAGCGGCGGACCGATCCTCTCGATCAGCGCAGCGTAGAGGTCGCCGAGGTCCCCGAGATGGATTTCGAGGTCGAGGCGGCCGCCTTCGACCTGGATGCGCAGCATGTTCGGATCGAAAGGTGCCGCGATGTGGAACACCGCCGGCGCTTCTTCAGGCAGATAAAGCCCGTAGCCGAGCGTCGTCGCGATCCAGGGCGACGGAAGATAGGTGCCGTTTCCGAGGCCGAAATTCTCCAGGTAGTAGCGCACCGACTGGCCGCGCAGGTCCAGCGTCTCGAAACGCTCGCCGCCGCCGAAGGCCTGAAACTTGCGCGGCACGGCGAAGGCGATGTCGAGCGCCGCCGCATCGTCCTTTTCGAGCGTGATGAGCAAGCGCCGGCCATCGGCTTCGGCGCTCACCGTCATTCGCACGCCGTCGGCACGGTCCGCCGGCAGATGCGTCCAGGAGCCGCCATCGGCTCTCCAGCCGATGGATACCGGGCGCCATGGCGCATCAAGCGCGACACCATCGAGGGTCGTGACCATCGGCGCGTCAGACATGATCAACCTGCACGCCAAGCTGCCGTCCGAGATGAAGCACGGCGTCGGCCCAGCGCCCATAGATGGCGGTCACGTGATGCTCGTAGCCTTCATCGATGAAGCGGCGAACAAGTTCCTCCGCGCCTGCATCGGCGGGGCGGAAATAGCCCGCCGCGCGATTGGCACGCGACTTCTCTGCCTCGATCTCGCCTTCGCAGACAAAAATGCGCAGCGTGCCGTCGTCGCGCAGCGACAGCCGTATCAGCGTCATCGGGCCGGCCCTGAGCGGGAAGGTTTCCTGCTTCAACGCAGGATCGACCGAGCGCGGGCCGTCGGCAAGGCGCGGGCTGACGCCATAGTGCCACAGCACCAGCCTGTTTCTTGCCCGGTCGAGCCCTGAAATGTCGGTAAGGAACGGCAGCGATGCAGGATCGAACGCGCGCGCCACGAGGGCGGTCGCGGCACCCATCACATCGCCCTCCGGCGCGATCGGCACTGCGCGGTCGGAGAGCTCGCCCAGCGCGCCCCAGGTACCCTTGAAGTTCTCGGCGTAGAGGATTTCCGGCCAGTCGCGGATTGCGATGGCGTCGGCCTCGATCCGGTCAAGTCCCGCGGCAAGCTGTGCATAGGTGCGCCCCAGCGCGAGGCGTCCGGTCTCGTCGTCGCCGCCGTCGAAGGAGGCCTCCGCCCAGCGGCTGGCACCAAGCCGCACGGCATCGTCATCCGCCTTGCAGGCTTCCAGGAAACGGACCAGCGTCGTCTGCTGGATGGTGATGCCGAGACGTTGGCGCAGCATCCAGGGGTCGACGGCAAGGTTCGTGAACCAGTCGGCATGCGAGCCGATCAACGCGATCCGTGCGCCGCGCAGGCGGCTGTGCGCACGCGATGCCGCGGCGAATGCGGTGAGTTCTCCGGCAAGGGTCGGATCTTCCGGGTTACCGAGTAGCAAGGTGAAACCGTGACCGAAGCGGCTCAGTGTCGATGCCCAGAGCTGCGCACCGCAAAGCGAATTGGTGACGATCTCCTCGGCCTCCTCGAGCGCCCAGATCGCAATCGGGATCGGCCGGTCGCCGACGGCGTCGAGCACATCATGCAGGAGTTCGGCCGTGCAGAACGTAGAAAGCTGGACGACCAGCCCGTCAAGCGCATCGAAATCGAGCGAGGAAAGCGCTTCACGGCAGCTCTCGCGGTCGCGGGCGAGCTTGCCTGCCAGCGTGAACCGCCCTTGCAGCCCGCCCTCGCCCATCAGCCGGCCGGTGCGCGTGATCAGCTCAGCCGCGGCGGCTTCCGAAAAGAGCGGCGAAGCCACGAAGAGCACACCGATATGGCGCCCGTCCGTATCGGCCGGCTTGGTTCTGGTCAGCATGTCAGGCAGTCTCCTCCATCGCGCGCGCATCGGAAGCCGCCTCGAGCCCGCCGCCGCTTACAAAACAATAGGCCGCATAGCTGAGCGCGGCCTTTGGGTCGTTCCCGATCGACGGCGCGATGAAGGAGAGCGAAAGCCGCCCTTCGTCATAGCCGCCAAGCAGGCTCTGGTTCAGTCCGTCAAAAATTGCGCTGCGGTCCGACTCGGGCGTCAGCGACGGCCAGCCGCTGATCACGACGGCCGGGACCGGATGCAGGTTGAGCGCGTTCCCCAGCGCCAGACCGAGCAGGAATTGGCGCTCGCGCAGCATCTCGCGCGCAAGATTGTCGACTTCGAGCGCATCGAGGAACCGGTCTCCCCGCGCGAGAATTTCGTTGCCCGGCACGCCGATGATCGTCGAAACCGCGCGCAGGGAGGTGTAGGCCTCAACGCAGCCGCGATGGCCGCAGCGGCATACGAGACCGTCGCGCTCGATCACCATGTGCCCCATCTCGAACGGGGAAAAGGCATCGATGGGCTCGGCCTCGTTGACGATGACACCCGCCACGCCATGGCCAACGAACAGGAACAGGTGATCGCCTTCGACAGCATAGGTGGAAGGCATCGCATATCGGTTGAAGGCGGCCTGAGCGACGACCGAGTTCGTCAGCGCGAGCGGCAGACCCGGCAGCACTTTGCCCAGGAACCCTTCCAGGCGCGCCATGTCCCACGGAAAGATCGGGTTGCCGGCCTCGCGCCCGTAGCCCGGGATGGACATTGCTGCCTGGCGCAGGTCGATGCCGCGGGCATCAACCCACTCGCGCAACGCCACGGCGCTTGCCGAGAACAGCCTTTCGAACTCGTCCTGATCGAGGTTCGGAGACGCCGGCATTCGCTCGACGTAATCGAGCGTACCGCCAAAATTGCCGACACCCAGCGACAAACGACTGTTCGACAGCTCGATACCGAGCACGTTGATATTATTACTTAATGTAACGAGAGCGGTCGGCCCGCCCGCATGAGGAGCAGATTCCTTCCTCTCTTCGACCAGTTTTTCAGTACGCAAATCCGCTACGATGCGTGAAACACTCGCCTCGGTGAGGCTTGTTTCCCGAGCCAAATCAGTACGAAACGCACCTTTCGTGCGCAAAAGGCTTTCGAGAACGGTCGCTCTCGTCTGCTTTCTGCTACGGGGGACAAATCGTCCGGACATCGGCTCTCCGCCATGTTTACACTGTGTAATTATTCTGCTTTATGGGAGCGACTTGTCAACAGGGAGCGAGAACAAAGTGGCAGAGTTGACACTGCGGGCGGTGCAAAAGCAGTTCGGCGGGGTGGAGGCGGTGAAAGCCGTGGACCTCGACGTCGATCATGGCGAATTCATCGTGCTGGTAGGACCCTCCGGCTGCGGCAAGAGCACGCTTCTGCGCATGATCGCCGGTCTGGAAGAGATCACATCGGGCGAGATCAAGCTTGACGGACACAGCCTGAACCAGGTGGCGCCGCGTGATCGCGACATGGCCATGGTGTTCCAGGACTACGCGCTCTACCCGCATATGACGGTCGCTGAAAATCTAGGGTTTGCGCTCAAGATGCGCGCGCTCTCCCCCGAGCAGATCGACGCGAAGGTTTCCGAGGTCGCGAAAATGCTGGAACTCGACGCCTTGCTCGAGCGCAAGCCGCGCGCGTTGTCGGGCGGGCAGCGTCAGCGCGTCGCGCTTGGACGCGCCCTGATCCGCGACCCCAAGGTGTTCCTGTTCGACGAACCGCTTTCCAACCTCGACGCAAAGCTACGCGTCGGCATGCGCATGGAGATACGCAAGCTCCAGAACGCGCTCGGCACGACGAGCATCTATGTTACGCACGACCAGATCGAGGCCATGACCATGGCCGACCGGATCGTTGTTCTGAAGCTGGGCGAGGTGCAGCAGATCGGGACGCCGGGCGACATCTACCAGCGCCCGGTCAACAGTTTCGTCGGCACCTTCATCGGCTCGCCGCCGATGAGCCTCGTGCCCGCCACACTGCGGCGGGATGGCGATGCCTTCCTTCTCGATTTCGGCAAGGATCAGACGATCCGACTGCCGGCCTCGCGCAACGAGAGTATCGAGCGGGCCGACGTCAAAAATGTCGATGTCGGCATGCGTGCGGAACACCTGGCCATCGCAGATGGTCCGCAAGGTTCGGACGAATTCGAATCCGACGTTGTGCTTGTCGAGGAACATGGCGCTGACTCGATTGCCGTGGTCACTCTCGGTCAGCGCGAGGTCATGGCCCGCATCCGCCCCGGCGCCGCCGACACCGGCGACAAGGGAATGCGCTTCCGCGTCGATGGCGAAGCCATTCACCTTTTCCATCCGGATACGGGTGCGCGACTTGTCTGACCGGCGTCGCGGCAAGGTCTTCTGCGTCGGCCTTGCCATCCAGGATACGATTTTCTCGGTCGACGAGATCCCCCGCGAGCCGGTGAAGGTCTACGCGCGGGAACGCCGAGAAGTCGGCGGCGGGCCGGCCGCGACGGCAGCCGTTGCGATCGCCCGGCTTGGCGGGCGCGCGGCGATTGCAGCGCGCATAGGCGCGGACGCCACCGGAAATGCGATTACCGATGAGCTTCGCGGCGAAGGCATCGATACGGCCTGGCTACGCGCATTCGATAACAACCGGTCGCCCGGGGCCGTCATTCTCGTGGATAAAAAAGGCGAGCGGCTGATCGTCGCCTATGTCGATCCCGATACGCCGACCGAAGCCGATTGGTTGCGCCCGGAAACGCTAGGCGGCGCGCTGCTTTGCGATCTGTCGTGGCCGCAAGGCGCGCTTGCCTGTCTGCAGCAGGCGAAACGGGAAGGCATTCCATCGGTGCTGGACGCCGAGATTACACGTCACCCGCGCGAGGTGGTCGAACCCGTCATCGCCGGCTGCGACCATGTCGTGTTCTCCCGACCGGGCCTCGCCCAGTTCACGGAAACGGATTCGATAGAAGAGGGTTTGGGTCGCGCCCGCCGTCCCGGCCACAAAGTCGTTGGCGTCACCGACGGTGCGGACGGCCTCTACTGGCTCGACGGCGGTGCGCTGCGAAATGTCCGTCCGCCGTGTGTCGAGGTTGTCGATACCGTTGGCGCCGGCGACGCCTTTCACGGCGCCTTTGCATTGGCTCTCTCCCACGGGCGGCCGCTCGAAGAGACGATCCGCTTCGCCAACAGCGTTGCCGCCCTCAAATGCACTGTCCCCGGCGGTCGTGCCGGGCTCCCGACACCGCAGGCGCTCCAGCGCTTCGACCCTGAACTCGACTTGAATTGGATTGCTGCACGATGACTGAAGGTTTCACCCCGACCCCGATGGAACGCAACACCAGGCTTGACGAGAAGCTGGCCGCGATCAGGCGCGACCCGTCCGGTTCGAAGGAATTTCTGATCTGCGACGCCAAGGACCCCGACATGGCGCGCGGCATTGCCGCGCTGGGCATGGTCAGCGACGATAATGGCAAGGAACGGCCGCGCAATCGCCGGGAATTCCTCGACATCGTCCGGGCCGTTGTGAAGCAGGACATCGTCGATCTGATGCTGCTCTCCGCTTACAATCTGCATAAGCTGGCGGTGGAGGAGGACCTTTTCGCAAACAGCAACATGGCCCGGGCGGCCCGCGTCAACGACACCAGCGAAATCTGGCTGCCACGCCATGGCAATTATCGCGCTTCCCCATCACAGCCATTCCGAACGGCCGAACTCTCGCGCGTCATGCATGGCGGCCGTCCTTCGTTGCCGAAGGGTGTGGCAGGTGCCGATCTCGGCCTCTACAGCCTGACCTTCACCAACGACGTCGATGCCGACCATCGCACGTTGACCGCCTACAATGCGTTTCGCGCGGAGTGCAACGCGCTCGGCTTCAGGCACTTCCTCGAAGTCTTTAACCCGAATGTCGGCACGCTTGCCGGCGAAGAAGTCGGCCAGTTCGTCAACGACTGCATCGTGCGCTGCCTGGCCGGGGTGGATCGCGAGGCAGCACCCATTTTCCTCAAGGTCGCCTATAACGGGCCGCGCGCGATGGAAGAACTGGTGGCGTATGATGACGAAATGATCGTCGGCGTGCTCGGCGGTGCCGGCGGCACCACCCGCGACACATTCGAACTGCTCGCTCAGTCGAAGCGACATGGAGCGCGGCTTGCGCTCTTCGGACGCAAGATCAATCAGGCGGAATCGCCGCTCGACCTGATCGAAATTCTTCGCCGCGTTGCCGATGATGAGTTGACACCCGCCGACGGCGTGTCGCTCTATCACGACCGGCTGACAAAAGGACGCATTCCGGCGCGCATCGCGCTGGACGAGGATCAGCTTGTCAGCCAGCCGGTCCTCAAGGCAGCGTAAGGAGCATTTATCAGTGACACGGACGACGCCAAATTACCCATCGACACAGCTCTTCATCGACGGTGAATGGCGACCCGGAAGAGAAGGCAAGACGATCGACGTGGTCGATCCGGCAACCGGCGAGGCGATCGGCACGGTCGCCCACGCAACGCGCGTGGATCTCGACGCGGCCCTGGAAGCGGCCGAGCGTGGCTTTGCCACCTGGAGCGCGACCTCGCCATTCGAGCGCTACAAGCTGATGCGCAAGGCTGCCGACATACTCAGGCAGCGCGCCGACGAGATCGCACAGGCGATGACGCTGGAACAAGGCAAGCCCGTGGGCGAAGCGCGCATGGAAACCCTTGCAGGCGCCGACATCATCGACTGGTTCGCCGAGGAGGCCCGCCGCACCTACGGACAGGTCGTGCCGGCACGCGCACCGGGCGTTACCCAGATGATCGTCAAGCTGCCGGTCGGTCCGGTCGCCGCTTTCACGCCCTGGAACTTCCCCATCAACCAGGTCGTGCGCAAGCTTTCTGCTGCGCTTGCCGCGGGCTGTTCGATCATCGTCAAGGCTCCGGAAGAAACCCCCGCAGCACCGGCGGCACTGGTGCGTGCCTTTGCCGATGCCGGCATCCCGGCTGGCGTGATCGGGCTGGTCTACGGCGTTCCCGCCGAGATTTCGGAATACCTCATCCCGCACCCAACGATCCGCAAGATCTCCTTCACCGGATCGACTCCGGTCGGCAAGCATCTGGCGGCCCTTGCCGGGCAGCACATGAAGCTCGCCACGATGGAGCTCGGCGGCCATGCTCCGGCGATCGTCTTCGACGACGCGGATATCGACAAAGCGGTGAAGGTTCTGTCGGCGTCCAAATACCGCAATGCCGGCCAGGTTTGCGTGTCCCCGACACGCTTCCTCGTCCAGGAAAAGTCGTTCGACGGTTTCGTGGACGCCTTCACGGCGGCCGCGAAGGCAGTAAAGGTCGGTAACGGCTTCGAGGAAGGTACCGCCATGGGGCCGCTCGCCAACGAGCGGCGCATCCCCGTGCTCGAATCCCTGATTGCCGATGCCGTTGAGCAGGGTGGCGAGTTGCGAACCGGCGGCCGTCGCATCGGCAACAAGGGCAACTTCTTCGAGCCGACCGTGCTGGCCAATGTGCCAACGGACGCGCGCATCATGAACGAGGAGCCGTTCGGGCCTGTGGCCATCATCAACCGCTTCGCCACCACCGAGGACGCGATCGCGGAAGCAAACCGCCTGCCCTACGGCCTTGCAAGCTATGCGTTCACGCGCTCGACCGAGACGGCGGATCAACTCGGCAAGCGCATCGTGGCAGGCATGACCTCGATCAACCACAATGGCCTCGCCCTTCCGGAAATCCACTTCGGCGGTGTGCGGGATTCCGGATATGGCAGCGAAGGTGGGTCGGAAGCGATCAACGCCTATCTCGTGCCGAAACTGGTGACCCTCGCCGCCTGAGGCGACGCAGCTTAAACAACCTGACGGCCGCCATCGCACCCGCAATGGCGGCCGTTTTCATTGCCACGCTTCGGCCTTTAAGGTCTTCTTTATCAGCGGTGAAGGTGTTGCACGCCGAGAGCCGTCTCGTTCAGGCCGGCCACCTCCGCCAACAATGCCGACACGAGCGGCGTGTGCGGTTCGCGCCGCGCTGCCACGAGCCCGACCATATGGCTTACAGCCGGCGCGACGATAGGAATGCGGCGTATGGGCTCGGCGAAATCGAGAGCCGCCGCAAGGTTGAGCGGCATGATCGACGACCATTCGCCCGTGCGCACATGCGAGAACAGGACGACCATCGAATTGGACTCCAGCGTCGGCCGCACGGTTGCGCCGGCAGCGGCCAGATGCCGGTCGATGATCCGCCGGTTCTGCATGTCAGGCGTCAGCAGGCAGAGCGGCACCTGCGCGACCTCCGTCCACGTCACTTCCTCGCGGTCGGAGAATGGCCCGCCCGCACCGACGATCAAATGGTAGCGCTCGCTGTAGAGCGGCACGGCGGTGACGTTTCCCAAGGGTTCATGATCGAGATAGGTAATGCCGACATCGATGTCGAAATTGCCGAGCATCGACAGGATCTCAACCGAGGTACGCGACAGAACGGAGAAACCGACGCCGGGATGCCGCTCGCGAAAAGGTGTGGTGATGCCGGCGACCATGGCCAGTGCGGTAGGAATGGCCGCGATGCGTATGCGGCCCGAGAGGCCGAGTCGCGCGGCGCGCATCTCCTCGCGCATCGTGCGGGTGTCGGAGACGATGCGGCGCGCCCAGGTCAGCACCTGCCGGCCCTCCGGCGTGAGACCGCGAAAACGCGAGCCCCGCTCCACCAGCATCACCCCCAGCATGGTCTCGAGCTGCTTGATGGCCGAAGACAAGGTTGGCTGCGTCACGCCGCATTCCTCGGCGGCGCGGCCGAAATGGCCTTCCTTGGCCAACACGATGAAGAGTTCGAGCCGTTCGATCAGCATGACACGCAACCCCCAGAGCAGTGCGTGACCGTCGCATGGTCCCCGGCGCGCGAACCGCGCCGGGGATGATACACGTGTTGATCAGCCGAAGAGTGCGGCCGTCTTTTCGAGCGTCACCCAGATGCCCCAGAGGATCGGAACACCGACAGCCGTCCAGGCGATGACTGCCTTGGCGTCGAGGCCACCCTTGCCGATGCCGAACGAGCCGGTCTGCTCGGTCTGGGAAGCGGCCGTCTTGGCCTGCAGGCTGGCAACCTCCGCGTCGGACATGAACCATTTGTCCGCGAGGGGCCGCACGAAGAAGTTGGCCACGACCCCCAGCGCCAGCATTCCGGCGAGGATATACATCGTGAAGTCGTAGACCTGCGCCCGCGGAATGCCGGCTGCAAGCTGGAACTCGCGGATGTAATTGACCACCACCGGCCCGACGATGCCCGCCGTCGACCATGCGGTCAGCAGCCGGCCGTGGATCGCGCCGACGAACTGGGTGCCGAAGATGTCAGCGAGATAGGCGGGGATCGTTGCGAAGCCGCCGCCATACATCGACAGGATGATGCCGAACATCAGCACGAACAGAAGCTGACTGCCCATATGCGCCGCAGTAGGCGCGAGCGCGTAGAGCACGATGCCGAGCAGCAGGAACGTGTAGTAGGTGTTCTTGCGGCCGATATAGTCGGAAAGCGACGCCCAGAAGAAGCGCCCCACGATATTGAACAGCGACAGGAGCCCCGCGAAGCCTGCGGCAATGCCGGCGATGGCGGTCTTCTGGCTGGCGTCGAGTTCGTTGAAGGAAAGATCGGGCAGCCCGATCAGATCACCGGCGAAGATTTCCTGCAGCATCGGCGAGGCCATGCCGATGACGCCGATGCCGGCTGAGACGTTGAGCATGAGCACAGCCCAGATCAGCCAGAACTGGGTCGTCTTGTGGGCGTCGCGCAGGTGGACATGCCGGGTCGTGATCATCGCCTTGTTGGTGTTTGCCGGCGGGGTCCAGCCTTCCGGCCGCCAGCCCGATGGCGGAATGCGGTAACCGAACGCACCGAGCGTCATGGCAACGGCATAAAGCAGCGCCATCACGACGAAGGTCTGCCACACACCGACGGAATCTTCCGTGCGGAAGGTGTTCATCAGGAAATTGGCCAGAGGCGCGCCGATCATAGCACCGCCCCCGAAGCCCATGATCGCCATGCCGGTGGCCATGCCGCGCCGGTCGGGGAACCATTTGATGAGCGTGGAAACCGGCGAGATGTAGCCGAGCCCGAGGCCGATACCGCCGATGACGCCGGCGCCCAGCCACATCAGCCACAACTGATGGGTGATGATGCCGATCGCAGCGATGATCATGCCACCGCACCAGCAGACCATGGACGCCAGGCCCGCCTTGCGGGGACCCGCGCGCTCGAGCCAGCCACCCCAGATGGCAGCCGCCGAACCGAGGAAGACGAAGAACAGCGTGTACATCCAGCCGAGATCGGAGACGCGCCAGTCGCAGGTGGTGGTGAAGAGTGCCGTGAACACGTTGAGATCAGCGCAGACGACCGGCTGATCGATGCCGATGGCGCGCGAGAGCGGCAGCCAGAACACGCTGAAGCCGTACGCCATGCCGATGCAGAGATGGATGGCGAGGGCTGCCGGCGGCACGAGCCAGCGGTTGAAGCCCGGCCGCGCGATGATGCGCTCCTTGTCGAGTATGCCGACACCGACACTGCCGCCCGTGTAGGTTTCACTTGCTGTGGACATGAATTCTCCTCCGCCCGCCGAAGTGCATCCGCGCGGGTCGTCCTGCTGGTTACGTCTGATGATTGTCGGCTGCCGCGCCGTCCTCCGTGGCAGCGGCCGCCCGAACGTCTATGGCTTGCGGCGTCCCCGCCTCATCCGCACTCCTCCCGTTTGGTTGCCTTTAACCATAAGCAACGGGTGTGCCAGTTGCGCGGCTCAACGATTTCAGAGACTTATCGAGCAAGAGAAAAGCTCTATGGACATTTTGTCCGGAGAGCATGGACAAAATGTCCGAAGGTCTCAGACAGCTTCAGGCAACCAGATCGTGAAGGTGGTGCCCCTACCCTCTTCGCTCTCGACCGCGATCCGCCCACCCTGGCGCTTTATCAGGGTCTGGCTGATGGAAAGACCGAGCCCCGTGCCCTCGCTGCGCTTGGTGGTAAAGAACGGGTCGAAGACCTTGCGGATCAGTTCATCGCTCATGCCCACGCCGGTATCGGCGATGACGATTGCCAAGCCCGGCCGCCCGTCGACATCCTCGTCGCGTGTAACGAAGGTGAGCTTTCCGCCGTCCGGCATCGCATGGATGGCATTGACGATAAGGTTGACAAGCACCTGCTGCAGTTCCGTGCGGTTCATCAGCAGGAGGCGCTTTGCGCTCTTCTCGCGGACGATGTCGATCTCGGCCTTGTTGAGCAGATGCTGCACCAGCGGCAGGCAGTCGTCGATCACGTTGTCCGGGGCATGCCGCTCGACATAGCCGGCATACTCTTCGGGCTTGGCGAATTGCAGCAGCTTGGTGACGATCTGGCTGATGCGATGGATCTGCTCGTCGAGGAGGCGGAATTCGGTCTTCGCCTCGTCCGCCCTGTCGCCCATGACTGCCCGCACGACTTCGAGATTGCCCTGCATCACGGCGATCGGGTTGTTGATCTCATGCGCCACGCCCGCCGTGATCTCGCCGATCGCTGCGAGCTTCTCGGACATGATGAGCTGCTTGGTCGTTGCCTCGAGCTGTCGGTTGGCAAGCTGCAGTTCGCGCGTCCGCTCCTCGACCCGGTCGTTCAGCTCTTCGTTCCACTCGCGCAATTGCCGGTCGCGCTCCTGCAACTGGTCCAGCAGGTGATCGAGGTGTACGGCGACGCGACCGATCTCGTCGCGAGCCTCGGCCACGTCCGTTCGCGCACCGAGATCACCGCTCTCGACCCTGGCGATGGTCCCGGTCATGCGCTCCAGCGGCAGGAAGATCGACCCCGCCCAGCGCAGGAAGATTGGTACGCTGACCATTGCGATGGCCAGGAAAGCCAGCAGGATCGTCAGCAATGTCTCGCGCTTGGCTTCCGTGAAGGGTGCTTCGAGAAAACCGACATAGAGCATGCCGACCCGCTTGCCGTAGCTGTCGATGACCGGTTCGTAGGCGGAGACGTACCAGTCGTTGACCACGAAAGCGCTGTCGAGCCAGGTCCGGCCCTTGTCGAGCACGGCGGAGCGCACGATCGCCGAAACGCGGGTCCCCAGCGCACGCCGTCCTTCGAACAGGCGCACATTCGTGCTGATGCGAACGTCGTCGACGAACAGCGTGGCGGTTCCCTGGCTCCCTTCCGGCAGGCTTGCTTCGCGATAGACCAGGTCGTTGATGGTGTCGATGAATTCGAGGTTGCGGTTGAGCAGCACACCGCCAACGAGCGCGCCTGTCTCGCCGTTTCCGAGTGCGGCGGGGCTGGCCGAATGAACCACCATCCCGCGCGTCTCCTCGCTGCGGTCGGTCGGCACGGCGTTAGTTGTCGGCACGAGCTCGATGCGCGCCTGCGCGGCAAGGTCGGGCGAGATCGCGGCAAGATCCTCGCCGCTGAAAATGTCGATGGCCGTCGCCGGACTTCCCGCAAGAGCGGATACGACGATCGGCCAGTCGGTCCGTCTTCGTCCGTCAGTCAGCGAGCGCGCCGACGCAACCACATCGCCTGCCTCGTCGGTCAGGTACAGAAAGTCGAACGCAAGCGCGCGGCGGGTTTCCTCCAGAAGCTGCTCGAGCGAGTCCGGCGCGGTCCGTTGCAATTCGACGGTGTCGCGATAGCGGGCGGAAGCGCCCAGCGCCGCGATCTGCTCGCCGGTGTTTTCAAGGATGCGCGCCAGATATTGGTGGGCGATGGTGAGGTCGCCATTGACTTTGGAAATCAGCGTTGCATCAAACTTGGCATTCCAGCGAAAGACGGTGACACCCAGCAATAGCGGCAGAAGCACGAGTGTCGGCAGAAGCGCAATGGCGAGCAGCCTAAAGCGGACCGAGCGGCCGCGTTCCCTCGTCTTTGCAGTTGCATCGGCCGTCGTCTCAGACATTCCATGCCGCGCATTTGCGGTCGATCGTCTTGCGCGAGACGCCCAGCCGCCGGGCGGCCTCCTCCCGGTTGCCGCCGCTGTCCCTCAGCACGGCGAGGATGTGGCGGCGTTCGAGGTCGGCAAGACTGCCGTCACTCTCGTCAGTCCCGCGCTGCGGTGAGCGGCTCGCACCGAGCTGCTCCAGCGGGAAGCGCCCAAGGATCAGGGTACGCTCGATGACGTTGCGCAGTTCGCGCACATTGCCCGGCCAGTCGTACCGCGCCAGCGCGGCCCGCGCTTCGTCCTCAAGCTGCACCGGCGGCATGCCGAGCTGCTGGGAGAGCTTGCGCATGAACAGGTCGGCGAGTTCCTGCACATCGTCGTCGCGTCCGTTGAGCGGCGGAAGATGGATCTGCATCACATTGATGCGGAAGTAGAGATCGGCCCGAAACCGCCCCTCCTCGACAGCGCGCGCAAGATCGGCATTGGTCGCAAAGACGAAACGCAGATCGACCGGGACCTCGCGCTCCGATCCGACGGGCCGCACCCGACGGTCTTCCAGCACCCGCAGAAGCTTGCCCTGCAGGGCAAGCGGCAGATCGCCCATCTCGTCGAGGAACAGCGTGCCGCCCTGCGCGTGCATGAAAATGCCTTCGCGCGATCCTTCGGCACCTGTGAAAGCGCCTTTGACATGACCGAAAAGTTCGCTCTCGATCATGTCGGGCGGGATCGCCGCGCAGTTGACGGGCACGAAGGGTTTGTCGACACGCTCGGACAGCGAATGCAGCGATCGCGCCGCCACCTCCTTGCCCGTTCCCGATTCGCCGGTGAGCAGCACCGACGTGGGAAGCGGCGCAACGCGGGCGATGGTTTCGCGAACCTGGCGGATGGCATCCGACTCCCCGATCAGCCGGTCTCGAAGCAACATGTGGTCCGAGGCCGCGCGCAGTTCGTAGCGCAGCACGTAGTTCTCACGCTGCAGGCGCACCCGGTCGAGACACCGCGCCACCGCGTTGAGGATCTGGTTGGACCGGAACGGCTTGAGCACGAAATCCGCGGCCCCTGCCCGCAGCGCCTGGATCGCGGTTTCAAGGTCGGCGAATGCGGTGATAAGGATGGCGTCGGCAAAGAGTCCGATCGCGCGCTGCTCGGCCAGCCAGTCGACGCCGTTCTTTCCCGGCATGATGTTGTCGAGAATGACGACGTCGAAGTGATGCTCGTCGAGCTTGCGGGTCGCCTCGTCCGTATCGGCGGCCTCCTCTATGCGCTTGCAGCGCGGGCCGAGCGTGCGCATCAGGAAATTGCGCATGCCCGGCTCGTCATCGATGATCAGGATCGATGCCTGCGCCAGCCAAGGGCCGAATTCCGGATCGCCGACCGGCTCCCGCAGCTTGCGTGCCGCCTGCACCGCCATCGCATGTCCTCCCCCATGCTTATCGAATGGGAACGTTAGCCGCAGGCGCGCGCGAACGCAAAGCCGTTGATGCTAACGGCCGACGGCGTAGGCCTGCATCAAACGGGGCGTTGCGGCGGCACGCAGCATCCCGTCCTCGTCGCGCGCGGCAGCAACCATGCGGCCGATCGACCACTCCGGCGTCACGTCGACGCGATGCCCGCGCGCCTTGAGCGCCTCGATAGTCTCCGTGCCGAATGTTTCCTCGATGGCGAGGTTCCCGGGCTTGCGATCACGCGGATAGAACGAGTTCGGGAAGTGCGCCGTATGCGACATCGGCAGATCGATCGCTTCCTGCAGGTTCATGCCGTGATGGACATGGCGCAGGAAGAACTGGAGCTGCCATTGCTCCTGCTGGTCGCCGCCCGGCGTACCGAACACCATGTAGGGGCGGCCGTCCTTCTCGGCGAGGCTTGGCGTCAGCGTCGTGCGCGGTCGCTTGCCGGGCGCCAGGCTCGCCGGCAGCCCCTCCTCCAGCCAGAACATCTGGGCGCGCGTGTTGAGCATGAAGCCGAGCTCGGGAATGTAGGGCGAGGATTGCAGCCAGCCGCCGGAAGGCATCGCCGCGACCATGTTGCCGTCCCTGTCGATGGCGTCGATGTGAACGGTATCGCCGCGTCGCACGGAGCGCATATCGGCCATGGTGGGCTCGGCCGACGCCGCGTCGGGGTTGGCCACCAGCGACAGGCGCTCGAGGGCGGCATCCATGCGCGCAATCTGCTCCTCGTAACCGGCAATCCGGCCCGGCCGCAGCTCAAGCGACGCTGTCTCGGCGATCAGCTTACGCCGCTCGTCGCTATAGGCATCTGACAGCAGCGTCTCGATCGGAACGTCGATGAAATTCGGATCGCTGTAGTAGTATTCGCGGTCGGCGAAGGCGAGCTTCATCGCCTCGGTCAGCGTGTGGACGAAATCCGGTCCTCGCTTATCCATGGCGCCGATGTCAAAACCCTTCAGCAGCGCCAGCGTCTGCAGGAACACCGGCCCCTGTCCCCACGGACCGATCTTGTTCAGGCGATAGCCATGATAGTCATAGGTCAGAGGCTTTTCGTAGGTCGCCTGCCAGCCGGCCATGTCGTCGGCGGTGATCACGCCGCGATGGCGGGAGCCGCTTTCGTCCATCACCTCGTTCTCGCGCGCGAACCGGTCGATCGCCTCGGCAACGAAGCCGCGATAGAACGCGTCGCGCGCGCGCTCGATCTGCTTTTCGCGGCTGCCGCCGCCCGCCTGCGATTCCGAGATGACGCGCTTCCAGGTATTCGCCAGCGCTTCGTTGCGGAACAGTTTCTTCGCTTCCGGCAACCGTCCGCCGGGCGTGAAGAAGGCCGCCGAGGTCTGCCACTCGCGGGTGAAGAAGTCCTTCAGGCCGGCGATGGTGTTGGCAACGCGCGGCAGCATCGGATGACCGTTCTCGGCATAGTGGACCGCAGGCGCCATCACGTCGGCCAGCGGCAGCGAGCCATGATCGCGCAGAAGCTGCATCCAGGCGTCGAAAGCACCCGGGATCACGGTCGCCAGCAGCCCGTTGCCGGGGATCAGCGTCAGCCCCTGCGATTTATAGTGTTCCATCGTCGCGCCCGCCGGCGTCGTGCCCTGCCCGCACAGCACCTCGGTCTTTCCGGTTCTTGCCGAGTGGAAGACGATAGGCACCTCGCCGCCGGGGCCGACGAGGTGCGGCTCGACCACCTGCAGCACGAATCCGGCCGCCACCGCGGCGTCGAAGGCGTTGCCGCCGCGCTCCAGCATCGCCATGCCGGATTGCGAGGCGAGCCAATGGGTGGTGGTGACGACGCCGAACGTGCCGAGGATCTCGGGCCTTGTAGTGAACATGGATGCTGCTCCGTGGTCTGGTCAGTTGTCGCGTGGGTCGAGCGCATCGCGCAGCCCGTCGCCGAGAAGGTTGAAGCCGAGCACGACCAGGAAGATCGCGCCACCGGGGAAGATTGACATCCAGGGGGCCTGGGTCATGAAGTTCTTGGCGGTGTTAAGCATCGAGCCCCAGGACGGGTTCGGCGGCTGCTGCCCGAGGCCGAGGAAGGAGAGGCTCGCCTCCGCGATGATCGCGGTCGCGATCGTGATCGTTGCCTGCACCACGATCGGCGGCAGCACGTTCGGGAAGATGTAGCGGATCATGATGAGCACGTTCGGCAGGCCGATGGCGCGCGCGCCCTCGACATAATCCTCCGTCTTGACCGCGAGCGTCTGGCCGCGCGTGAGGCGCACGAAGATCGGCGTCGCCGAGAGACCGATGGCGATCATCGCATTGGTGAGGCTCGGGCCTAGGAAAGCGGCAAGCGCGATGGCCAGGATCAGGAACGGGATCGCCAGCAGCGCTTCGGTAACGCGCGAGATGGTGGCATCCACCCAGCCGCCATAATAACCCGCAAGCAGACCGAACGGCACGCCGACGGCAACTGCAATGGCAACCGATACCACGCCCGCCATCAGTGATGCGCGCGCGCCGTAGAGCATGCGCGTGTAGATGTCGCGGCCGAGCTCGTCGGTGCCCAGCCAGAACTCGGCCGAAGGTGGCTTGCGGATCGACGTGAACGAGGTCGCGAACGGATCGTAGCCGGCAAGCAGCGGCGCGAACAACGCGAGCAAGATGAAGGTTGCAACGAGCACCCCGCCGAATACGGCGCTGCGGTTGGAGAGGAACTTGGTCGCCGTGCGCCCGAGCTTGCGGCGCGGCGCGATGGCTTCTGCCTGGACGCTCATTGCGGATGCCTCAGACGCGGATTGATGAGGATGTAGAGGACGTCGGCAATCAGGTTCATGAAGATGAAGCCGACGGCCGTGCACAAGACGACGCCCTGCACCACGGCATAGTCGCGGGTAAACACGGCGTCCACGATGAGCTTGCCGAAACCGGGAATGGTGAAGACCTGTTCGGTCAGCACGGCGCCGGCCAGCAACTCGCCGAACAGCAGCGTCGACAGGGTCACAATGGGCATCAGCGCATTGCGCAGCGCATGTTTGAGGATAACCGTCTTCGGCAGCAGGCCCTTCGCCCGCGCGGTCCTGATGTAATCGGAGGTCAGCACGCCTAGCATTGCAGAGCGCGTATGCCGCATCAGATATGCAGCCAGCGCCGTACCAAGCACGAAGGATGGCATCAGCATCGTGCGTAGCGACTGCAGCGGGTCTTCCGTCAGCGGTACGTATCCGGACGCGGGCAGCAGGCGCCACTGCACGGAGACGATCATGATGAGGATGATGCCGAGCCAGAAATTCGGAATGGACATGCCCGACAACGCGACGGCGTTGGCGGCATAGTCCGTCACCGTCCCCTTCCGCACCGCCGCGATGATGCCGGCTGGAATGCCGATCAGCATCGCCATGATGATCGCCATAACCGCAAGCTGCAGCGTCACCGGCAGCTTCTGCGCGATCAGCGTCGAAACCGGGACGCCGGTGCGCAGCGAATTGCCGAAATCGCCGGTGAGGACGTTACCGAGCCAGGCGAGGTACTGGACGTGGAACGGATCGTCGAGGCGATACTTTTCGCGCAGGAAGGCAAGCACCTGGGGGTCCCGCTCCTCGCCTGCCATGGTCAGCAGCGGATCGCCCGGCAGTATCTTCTGAAGCCCGAACACGATCAGTGTCACGAGCACCAGCGTGGGGATCGCAACGAAAACGCGCCTGGCGATGATCTTCAGCATCCGGTTTGGCTCACGCAATGCAGGGGCGACGGCGCACGGGTACGCCGTCGCCTGGTTTCGACTATTCGGCCAGCATCACGCCCTTGAGGCGCAACATACCGTCCGGATAAGGCTGGAAGCCCTCGACGTTCGAGGCGAGCACGAACGGCCAGGGCTGGTGGTAGACATAGATGATCGGCAGATCGTCCTGCAGGATCGCCTGCGCCTGGTTGTAAAGCGGCAGGCGCGCCTCCGGGTCCGGCGTTTCGCGCGCTTCGTTGAGAAGGCGATCGACCTCCTCGTTGCAGTAGTTGGAATCGTTGAGGGTTCCCTCGCAGGTGACGAACTGATGCAGGTTGCCGTCCGGGTCGACGCGACCGGACCAGCCGATCTGCGCCGCCTGATAGTTGCCGGCCTGCATTTCCTGCTGCATGGCGGCGAACTCGGTCGGTTGAAGGCTGATGTCGAAACCGGCTTCGGTCGCCATGGCCTGGATCAGCTCATTGATCGCCGTGGCTGTCGTGTTGTTGCCGAAGCTGAGCGTGAAGGCGACGCGCTCATGGCCGGCCTCGGCAAGCAGCGCCTTGGCCGCCTCGACGTCGCGGGTGACGACCGGATAGTCGTCGCTGTTGTAGGGGCTCGCCGGCGGGAACGGCTGCTGCGCGGGCTCGAACAGCCCGTTGCCCACCACGTCGTTGATGATGTCGCGGCCGATTGCGAGCTGAAGCGCCTGGCGTACGCGCTTGTCCGTGCCGAGCGGATTGTCGCCGTCACCCTCGCCGCTGGTGTTGATGGTGATGCCCTGATAGCCAAGCCCGGCGATGGGCATGAACTGCAGGTTCGCGTCATCTCTGACGGCCGCAGCATCAGAAGGGTTCAGCCGCTCCAGCATATCGAGGTCGCCGGCACGCAGATTGGCCAGCCGCACGGTCGAATCCGGGATCGGCTGGAAGACAAGCCGCTCGAAATGATAGTCGTCTGCATCCGGATGATCGGCGAATTTTTCCAGCACGATGCGATCGTTCTGAACGCGGCTGACGAACTTGTATGGGCCGGAGCAAACCGGGTTCGTGCCGATATCGCTCTCGAAAGTGGCCGGAGACAGAAGCATGCCGGCACGATCCGAAAGCTGCGCGAGCAGCGTCGCGTCGGGCTGCGCCAGCGTCAGCAATACGGTCGTGGCATCGGGCGCCTCGACACCCGTTACCGAAGTGAGCTCGCTCTTGCGCAGGCTGTCCGGCAGCGTCCGCGCCCGTTCGAGATTTGCAACCACGGCAGCAGCGTCCAGCTTCGTGCCGTCATGGAAGGTCATGTCGTCGCGGATGGTGAAGGTGAGCTTGGTATTGTCTTCGTTCCAGCTCCAGTCGGTGGCGACGCGCGGAACAAATTTCAGCTCGGCATCGACATCGATCAGCTTGTCGCAAAGCGATGCGTAGACGAGGCGGCCGACGAAAGTGCGCGACTTGTGCGGGTCGAGCACGTCGGGGTCTTCCTGAAGCCCGATGCGGAATTCCTGCGCCGAGGCAGCACCCGCGGCCAGCAGCACCGTTGTCGTCAGCAAGGATGATAGTAGCAGTTTCATGATGACGTTCCCCTGTTGTGTGTTTTTTTGTCAGAAGTTCGGGGAGCCGGCGGGGCCGGCTCCCAAAGAGGCCTATTCGGCCATGGTGACGCCAGCGAGCCGGATCATCCCGTCGGGATATGCGGTGAAGCCCTCGATCGAAGCCTGGTGCACGAACGGCCAGGGCAGATAGAAGAGGTAGATGATCGGCATCTCGTCACGCAGGATTTCCTGCGCCTGATCGTAGAGCGCCTTGCGTTCCGCCTCGCCGGTCACCGTACGCGCTTCGTTAAGCAGCCGGTCGACCTCCTCGTTGCAGTATTTTGCATCGTTGAGGCTGCCCTCGCAGGTGACATACTGGTGAATGTTGCCGTCCGGATCGACGCGGCCGGACCAGCCCGACTGACCAACCTCGAAGTCGCCGGCCTTGAGCGCGGACTGAAGTGCCGCGAACTCGGTCGGGCGCAGCGTGATGTCGAAACCGGCTTCCGCACCCATGGCCTGCACCAGTTCGAAGACCTGCTGCATGACGGTGTTGTTGCCGAAGGTCAGCTCGAAGGCGACACGCTCGTGTCCCGCCTCGGCAAGCAGTTCCTTGGCCCGCTCGACATTGCGGCCGTCACCGCCAGTCTCGGGGTTGTAGGCAAAGCTTGCCGGCGGGAATGCCTGATAGGCCGGCTGATAGGTGCCGGCGCCGACGACCTCGTTGATCACGTTGCGGTCGATGGCAAGGTCGAGGGCCTGACGGACACGCTTGTCCTGACCGAGCGGATTATCGGCCCGGTCGCCATTGGCCATGTTGACCTCGATCGCCTGGAAGCCGAGACCGGTGACGGAGGCGAGCTTGATGCTGTCGTCGCCTTCCACGGTTGCGAGATCCGACGGTGCGACGCGCTCGATGATGTCGACGTCGCCCGAGCGCAGATTGGCAAGGCGAACTGTCGTGTCCGGAATCGGCACGAAGGTGACCTTGTCGAAGGCATAGGCATCCGCGTTCCAGTGCTCGGCGAACTTCTCCAGCACGATGCGATCGTTCTGCACCCGCTCTACGAACTTGTAGGGGCCGGAGCAGACCGGGTTCTGGCCGGGATCGTTTTCGAACGAAGCGGGCGACATCAGCATGCCGGCGCGGTCGGTCAACTGCGCAAGGAAGCCGGCGTCCGGCTGCGAAAGCGTGATCTGGACGGTCTGAGCGTCGACCACCGCGATGTCCGCGATGGACGCGACCTCGCTCTTGCGCAGGCTCTCCTCATCCGTACGGGCGCGGTCCAGATTGGCCTTCACGGCCTCTGCGTCGATCGGCGCACCATCGTGGAAGGTGGCCCCCTCGCGCAGCGACATGGTCAGCACGGTGCTGTCGTCGTTCCACGACCATTCGGTCGCGATCTGCGGCACGATGGCGAGCTTCTCGTCGATGTCGACCAGCTTGTCGCAAAGCGAGGTGAAGACGATGCGGCCAACGAAAGTGCGCGCGCGATGCGGATCGAGCACGTCCGGATCGTCCTGCAGCGCGATCCGCAGATCGGCCGCCGATGCGGCGCTCGCCATCAGCATCGCGCCCAGTGTCAGTGTCAGCAGTCTTTTCATGTCTGGCCTCCTTGTTGGTTGATGTCCGGTGTCGACGGCTCCGCCTCGCGGCGAGCCTGGAATGTGCGATAAACTTCGAGGCGACGGCTGAGCGCGGTGTCCGCGCTGTCGTCGGCCCCGATGCCGGGTTCAGCCTCGCCGATCTCGCGCCAGAAATGGCAGGCGACCAGCCGCCCGCCTCCAGCGTCCTCGAGCGCCGGGTGCTCCTGCGCGCAGCGCGGCTGCGCATGCGGACAACGCGTGTGGAAGCGGCAGCCGGTCGGCAAGTCCGTGGGATTGGGCACGTCACCCTGCAGCAATTGCGGCGCGACCCTGTCCTTCGGATCGGGTGCCGGGATGGCCCGAAGCAGCGCCTGCGTATAGGGATGCAGCGGCTTTTCGTAGAGCGGGTCGACGGGCGACATTTCGACGATCTCGCCGAGATACATCACGGCGACGCGATCGCTCATATGGCGGATAACCGCCAGATCGTGCGCGACGATCACCAGTGTAAGGCCGAAGCGTTCCTTCAGATCCTCCAGCAGGTTGATCACCTGCGCCTGGATAGAGACATCGAGCGCCGAGACCGGCTCGTCGCCAATGATGAGCTTCGGCTCGCCCGCCAGTGCGCGGGCAATCCCGATCCGCTGCCGCTGACCGCCGGAGAATTCATGCGGATAGCGATCGGCATATTCGGGCCGCAGTCCTACGATGCCCAGAAGCTCGGAAACGCGGGCACGCACTGCGCCGCCGCGCGCCAGCCCGTGCAGGCGGATCGGTTCGGCGATAATGTCGCCGACCGTCATCCGCGGATTGAGCGATGCGAACGGGTCCTGAAAGATGATCTGCAGGTCGCGCCGCAGGCGCCGCATGTCCCGTGAGATCAGCGACGTGATCGACTGCCCCTCGTAAAGGACGTCACCCTCGCTGGGCTCGATCAGCCGCAGAAGAAGGCGGCCGAGTGTCGATTTTCCGCAGCCGGATTCGCCGACGATGGCGAAGGTCTCGCCACGCCGTATCTGCAGCGAGACATCGTTCACGGCATGCACTGTCGGCGAGGATTCGAACAGCCCGCGCCGCCCGCCGAAGCGCTTGACGAGGCCACGCGCCTCGAGGATCGGCGCTTCCGCAGTCGCAGCGCTCATTGCCGCGCCTCCATTGCCTGCTCGATGGGCGCATACCAGCAGGCCGCGCTATGCCCGTCGCCGAACGGCACGGTCGGCGGGACCTCATCGTGGCAGCGGCTGTCGGCAAGGGGGCAACGCGGTGCGAAGCGGCAACCTTTCGGCATAAGGTCCAAAGGCGGCACGGCTCCCTTGATGGTTGCGAGCCTGCCCTGTCTGCGCCCGAGCGACGGCACCGAACCGAAAAGCCCGATCGTGTAGGGATGCTGGGGATCGCCGAAGATCGCCTCGACCGGGCCGCTTTCGACGATGCGCCCGGCATACATGACAGCCACATCGTCAGCCACCTCCGCGACAACGCCAAGGTCGTGGGTGATGAGGATCATCGCCGTGCCGGTCTCTTCCTGGATCTGGCGCACGAGAGCGAGGATCTGCGCCTGGATCGTCACGTCCAGTGCCGTCGTCGGCTCGTCGGCGATCAGCAATTTCGGCCGGTTGGCGAGCGCCATCGCGATCATGACCCGCTGCCGCATGCCACCGGAAAGCTGGTGCGGGTAGGCATCGAGCCGCTTCTCGGGCGCCGGGATGCGCACCCATTCGAGCATCTTCAGTGCCTCGGCTCGCGCTTCTGCCTTCGAGACGTCGCGATGGCGCATGATGCCCTCGGCGATCTGCTGCCCGACAGTAAACGCCGGATTGAGTGACGTCATCGGCTCCTGGAAAATCATCGCCATTTCGTTGCCGCGCAGGTCCGCGCGGGCCCGCTCCGGCATGGCGAACAGGTTCCGGCCGTTGAACTCCGCCGTTCCCGAGACGATACGTGCCGGCGGAGACGGCAGCAGCCCCATCAGCGCCAGCGAGGTCACGCTCTTGCCGCAACCGGACTCCCCGACGATGCAGAGCGTCTTGCCAGGTGACACGGAAAAGGAAACGCTTTCGACAAGATTGGTCTCGGCGCCCGCCTTGAAGGTCAACGAGAAATCCTTGACCGCAAGAACAGGCTCCGCAGTTGCAGGCGTTAACCGGGCCACACCGCCCTGCACGGCTTGAGCCCGGCTCATGCTCTCGTCCTCACATCAAGTTCCTCGACCTCTTCGATCATGGAGTCCATCCGCCCTTCTTCGTCGTCACCCAGCGCTATCGACTGAAGGTTGGCGTTGATGGCGTTGAGATGGCGCCGCATCGCACGCTCGGAGGCCGGAGCATCCCGGTCGGCGATCGCTTCGACGATCATCAGATGCTCGCGGAAGGAGCTGTCGCGGCGCTCGTCGTTGCGCGCCCGTGCACGCAGGGCCCGCCAATCCGGCTCGCGACGGATGGTCTGCACGACATCGAACAGCGACAGCAGCAGGCCGTTGCGGGCGCATTCTGCGATGCGTCGGTGGAAAGCGCTGTCCCACAGCTCCCAGCCGTCATCGTCGAGCGCGGACGATGTTTTCTGCGCGAGGCGGCGCAGTGCGTCGATGTCTTCCGCAGAGCATCGGATCGCCGCCATACGCGCGAGCGCCGGTTCGATCTGAAGCCTTGCTTCCATCACTTCAAGCGGATTGGTTCGGTCAGCGAGATTGCCGACGAGCAATGGCTGGATGGCGGGACGGCGTCCGATGAAGGTTCCCTTGCCTTGCCGCCGCCAGACGATTCCTTCGGCCTCGAGCACTTCCATCGCCCGGCGAACGGCCCGGCGCCCGAGCCCCATGGACGATGCGAGGTCGCGCTCCGGCGGCAGCCGCCACTCCACATCGTCGCGATGCTCGCGCACGAGCTGGCGCAGCTTCTCCAGCGCGATAGACGAATTCGATGTCGGCCGTTCAGCCTGCAATCCCACCCCTCCGAGAGGAACCATTTCATGAATTGGTTCCCTTCGTTTATTTTGCCGATCCGGCGGAGTGTCAAGTGAAAGCGGTCAGATGCCCACGTAATCGTTCACAAATGCGTGCGATCCCGTGGACAGGACCGGACGAAGGCAATTGAAATGTTGGTGGAAGTTGTCATTAGCCGCGACGGATCGCGGCAACGAGATTGCGCAGTTCGTCCGGTGCAACGGGCCGCTTGTAGAGCGTGCTGCCGACAATGAAACCGGGCGTACCCACCAAAGACAGCGCTCGCGCCTGCGCGTGATTGCGTTCGAGCAACGCGTCTATGGCGGGCAGGTGCACATCGAGCGCATCCCGGACCGCGCCGACATCCACGCCCGCATCGCGCATCGCATCGTCTATACGGCGCAACGTCAGGCGCCCCTTGAGCGCCATAACCGCATCATGCGCTTGCGCATAGACGCCGATCGCATTGGCGGCGAGCACCATCCTGGCAGGATAGAGAACCTCGCCGCCATTGATCGGCCAGTCTTTCATGATCAGGCGAATGCCCCCATCTTCCGCGACGACACGTTTGAGATGCGGGTGAAGCGCCTTGCACGTCGGACACGCATAGTCGAAGAACTCCGCCACCGTGACATCGCCGTCCGGATTGCCAAGCACCGGCAACATCGGATCGAACAGGATATCCGACAGCCTGGGAACCGGCTGCGCAGGAGAGGCACCGGCGGCCATGCACGTTACGCCAGCCACGAGCAGCGTTCTTCTCGTGATCGTCATGGCAACTCCTCTACCGGCAGCGAGAGAACAGCTCGGAGGCCGTGCGGCTCCCGGTTCTCCAGAGACAGATCGCCTCCCATTCGCGAGACCGCCTCCTTCGCGATCGCCAGGCCGAGCCCGCTGCCTTCCGATGAACGATGCCGTCCGCGAAAAAACCGATCAGTCGCGCGAGACAACTCGTCTGCGGCAATGCCGGGCCCTTCGTCTTCGACGCAAAGATCCAGACGCCCCTTGCGCGCAGAAAGCCGGACGACGATTTTTGCCCCCTGAGGCGAATAGACGATCGCGTTTTCGATCAGGTTTCGAAGTGCCAGGGTCGCCAGCACAGGGTCGATCCGCACCGGCCTGTCGGCATCCAGACCATCGTAGACGACCTCCATCGGAGGCGCTGACGGCAACGACAGACTGCCGGCGATGCGCGCCACCAGTTCGCTCGCCCGGACGGCCACTGCGGATGATCGTTCGGCATCACCCTCCACCGCAGCAAGATCGAGCAACTGGCGAACCAGTCGCGACGTGCGGTCGACCCCGGCCGAAATTTGCCGGAGCGCATGGGCATGGACCTCGCCGTCTCCGCTTGCAAGAGCGATCTGCGCCTGCGTCTTGAGCCCGGCGAGCGGGGTCTTCAACTCGTGTGCCGCGAAGGCAGTGAAACTCTTCTCGCGGTCCCGCGCATCCGCAACACGTCTGAAAAGACCGTTCAGCGCCTCGACCGCCGGCGCGATCTCCTTCGGCAGTCGCGCTTCGGGCAGGGGACGCAAGTCGTTGGCATCGCGCCCGGCCAGTGCATGCTCCATATCTTTCAGGGGCGACATGCCGCGCCTAACGCTGAACCAGATCGCGCCGCCGAGAAAAGGCAGAACCAGTGCTGCCGGCGCGACCAGTCCCTTGATGACCTCGCTGACAAGCCGGTCGCGGATGCGGATGCTGTCGCCGACCATCACCCGTACGCCCAGCGCTTCGTTCTCGATCGCGAATACCCGCCAGGTCTCGCCGCCGACGTCTGTTTCGGAAAAGCCCTGCTTCACATCCGTCAGGCGTCCTTGCGGAGCGTGTTCGGACTGACCGACCAGCGTGCCGTCGAGCGACCATATCTGGCAAGAAAGCTGCCTTTCGTATGATTGCGGCTCAACCGCAAGCGATTGCGGGCCGCTGGTGCCGCTGCCATCGATGCTGGCCAACGCCAGATCCACGCGGCGATCGGTCAACAGCGAATCGACCATGCGCGCAGCCTCCATCAGGCGGGCATCCAGTACCCGCTCAAGCTCCGCCTGCGTGCTGAAATAGATCCAGACGACGGCAAGAAACCAGACGAGCCCGGTCGACCCCAGAAGAACGACCAGCAGCCGGGCACGGATCGATCTCATGCGCCCTCCTCCGCCAGACGGTAGCCAAGGCCACGCACGGTGCGGATGAAACCGGCGCCAAGCTTGGCGCGCAGATGGTGCACATGCACCTCGACTGCGTTGCTTTCGACTTCCTCCTGCCAGCCGTAAAGGGCTTCCTCGAGCGTATGTTTGGAAACCGTCATGCCTGGGTGTTCCATCAGCGCGCGCAGAACGCCGAACTCGCGGCGCGTGAGCGTCAACGGCTCGCCATTAAGCGACGCGGTCTGACGTGCGGTATCAAGCGTGACGCCGCACCATTCGAGCTTCGCAGCCGCTCGGCCCTGCCCGCGACGCGCGACGGCTCGAACCCGTGCCGACAATTCGTCTAGATCGAACGGCTTGCCGACATAGTCGTCGGCACCCGCATCCAGGCCGGTGATCCGGTCTGATATTTGGTCGCGCGCGGTCAGAAGCAGCACCGGTGTGATGTTGCCGCCGCCGCGCATCGAGGCGAGAATGTCGAGGCCGGAGCCGTCGGGCAGCATCAGGTCGAGCACGACGGCATCGTAGGGCTGGGCTGACAGCGCCGCGTCGGCATCTTCGCAGGTCGCGACGGCGTCGACCGTGAAGCCCGCGAGACCAAGCCCCACCGAAAGACCGTCGAGCAGCAGCGCATCATCCTCCACGACGAGAACTCTCAAGATATCGTCTCCAGGGCTTCCCTTATGCCGCACCGCTGCCCGCCGATCCGGTCAGCCGACCAGCAAATGCTTCATGGAGGGGTCGGGTATCACGACAATCGGGCTTCCGTCCCTCACTTCTGCGTGCAGATGGATGATGTCCTGATTGACGAGCCGGATGCACCCCGAAGACACAGCCTTGCCGATGCTCCAGGCCTCGGGCGAACCGTGGACGCGATAGAGCGTATCCTTGCCGCCCTGGTGAATATAAAGCGCCCGCGCTCCCAGCGGGTTTTTCAGACCCGGGTCCATGCCGCCATTGGCGATGCTGTAGGGTTCAAGCGCCGGCTGACGCGCGACCATTTCGTCCGGCGGGGTCCAGCGCGGCCACTCCCGCTTGTAGGCAACGATCGCCGCGCCGGCCCACGAAAAACCCTGCCTGCCGACGCCCACACCGTAGCGCGTGGCCCTGCCTCCCTGCTTGACGTGATAGAGATAGCGGTTCGGCGTATCGACGACGATCGTGCCCGGCCGGTGCCGCGTCGCATAGTCGACATCGGTTCGCCAATAGCGCCGGTCCATCTTGCTGACATCGACGGCGGGAAGCGGAAACCGTTCCTCCGTCATGGCGAAATACATGGGTGGAACAGCGGGCACCGGCGGGGATGCAGGTGCGATCGGCGCCGCCGGCACCGTCGGGCGGGCCGCCACGCATCCCGACGCCAGCAACGCACTCATCCCTGCCAGCACGGCCCTGCGCCCCATCCGCACGGTGGCCAGCGCAATCTTCTGTTCGTCGCCGGAAGATCCAAAATTCCGCGTCATCCGCATACCTCGTCAAGTTCATCGAGGTCGCGCTCAACAACGCCAAGCTTAAGGCTGCCTTAAGGACACGGTTGACGTCGAGAAATGAGGTCGGACCAACCTAGGTTGCGCAGCGATGAGTTCGCCTCATCGCCTCATGACGAATACTCGTTGGAGGTGCCCTCCCGAACCGCGCTATCGTTCAGGTGGCGGAATGGGAATATGCAGCGACAGTGTCCCGCAGCAGCCAGCGCCATGAGAGCGGCTTCGATGAAAGGATGTCGCAATGTTCAGATGGTGGAAGAAGATAAGCACCGCGACGAGCCCGCAGACGGCGTTCAACCGGCGCAGGCTCGCCAACACGATGCCCGGCGAAACGGGAGCGCTCGCCGCCAACCGGCTAGGTTGGTTCATCGGTTGACGCTTGCGGCGGCAAATCCGGAGCATCCTGCGGGATCGGATTTGCCTCTATGTCCGCGATCAGGCGATACATCTCGTCGATCTCGCGAACCTGCGCCTCGATGATGCCGTCGGCGAGTTCGCGCACGCGCGGATCGCGTATATGGGCTCTTTCGCTGGTCATGATCGCGATGGAGTGGTGCGGGATCATCGCCCGCATGTAGGACACGTCCGAAACGGTCTCCTGGCTCCTGACGAGCCATAGCGAGCCCGCGAAGACGACGACGCTGGCACCGATGATGAGGGCGTTGGCCGTCCTGTTGCGATACATCGACCACATGAAGACCAACATGATGATCGCCATCGTAGCGCCCATCAGCAGCGCCATCCATGTTTGGGTCTGGCTAAAGGCAACGTGATCCAGGGCATAGGTATTCAGGTACATCAGCCCGAACATCACCACCGTCGACGTTGCGATCATTGCGGCAAAGCGAGCGTATGACATGGCAGCGGCTCCATTTGGTTGCTTGTCCGACAAGCAACCAACAGCTCAGTGCCGGATAGGTTTCACCGCCCGCTGCGCGCTCGCAGGGAACGCACTGCGTCAGGCAAACAGTCGCCAGAAGAAGATCGCGCTCATGGCCGCGCCGACGACGATGACCACCGCGCGGACAACCGACCGGGGCAGCGCGCGGGCCAGCGGCGCACCGGCGTAGCCGCCCGCCGTGGCAGCCACCATCATCACGAGGGCTTGCGGCCAGGCAACGAGACCCGCCAGCGCGAAGGTCGCTACCGAAATTGCGGATAAAACGAAGGACAGGCCGTTCTTCAAGCCGTTCATGAGGTTGATGTCGCGCATGCCCCACAACGAGAACAGCGCAAGCAGCACGATGCCGAGCCCGCCGTTGAAATAGCCGCCGTAGATGGAGACCAGCACGGTGCCCACCGGCCCTTCCGCGGAGCCGAAGCTGTGCCGTTGCGCCCAGTCCCTGATCTTGTCTCCGAACGCGAAGGCAAGGGTAGCGAGCGCAAGCAGAAAGGGCACGACCGCGGAGAAGGCTTCGTTGGAGGAAAACAGCAAGAGGACCGACCCGATCAATCCGCCAATGGCGGTCGCCACCACGATCTTCACCAACCTGACCCGATCGAACGTCGCGATCTCCCGCCGGAAACCGGCCGCACCCGCGAGGTAGCCTGGAAATACCGCGACCGCGCTCGTCGCGTTCGCGGCAACGACCGGCACGCCCGTATAGACGAGAGCGGGAAAGGTCAGAAATGTGCCCCCGCCCGCCACCGTATTGAGCATGCCTGCGAAAAATGCCGCCGCGGCCAGCACCAGATAGTCTGTCATGGATTTCCTCTCCGCCGACTCGCGGCGGCAAAGCCTATGCCGCAGAAGGGCCGGGATCGTCAAAACCTTCTGGCCCCACCGGAGCGGGCTGACGCACCGCTCCTCCAGCGGAATGGACGAGCCGCAGCACGGGCTTGCGCGTCGCGGGTCGCGAAAGCCCGCTCATCGCTTCCTTCTCGCGCCGGACAGCCTCGGGCTGGTAAAGGACCTGTTCCAGCATCACCCGGCGCTCCACCCGGTCGGGGTCGGTGAAGCAGAATTCCTGTCCCTCGATCAGGCCGAGCAGCGCCAGTCCGCGCGGATTGCTGATTGGCAGAAAGAGGCCGACCGGAGCGGACATGTTTCCGTCCGAGATAACCCGCGTGTCCCGCTCACCGCCGTTGACGCTGAAATTGACGCGGCTGCTGAGCGTAGCGACGTTTGCGGGCACATCGTCGCGAAAGACGACAAGGGCGGAATCGAGCTTTCTTTTCAGAAGCAGCGTAAGCGGGTCCTCGCGCCCAAGACATCGGTCGCGCATCACCTCGAGAATGGTGAAGTCCTTGGTTGTTAGAATGCAGCTCTCGGCCGACATCGCAGTTCTCCATCGCTCCGCCAGAAGGCGGCAAAATTGAAACGAGAGTGGAGAATCCCCTGGCCGCTGACGCGGCACAGGGGCTACGATCCTGCGATGAGGCAGCCTCCGAAGAGCTTGAGGCGGGAGAGAAGCGGAACCCGGTTCATGCCAACGCTAGTTTTCGCTCACGGCATCGACACCAGCCGTGGCAGCCGCTTCGCCAACGCTCTCGACGGTCAGCCGGTGGCTGCGCCCGTCCCGCGATGCCCAATCAATGGATTGCCCGGCCGACAGTCCGATCAGCGCCGCGCCGATCGGCGTCAGGATCGAGATTTTCCCCGCGGCGATGTCCGCCTCACCGGGGAAGACGAGCGTGACGGTACGATCCTCGCCCGCATCCGTCGTGAAGCGGAGGGTCGAGCCCATGCGCACGATGTTGTCGCCAAGCCGGCCGTCCGCGACCAGGCGCGCGCGGTCCAGTTCGGCGAAGAGCTGTTCGGCGACGGCGGGGTTGCGCTCGGCGAACGATTCCGCGAGCAGCGACAGCCGCTCATGGTCGGAACGCGTCATGGAGATCGCGGGCTTGCGGTGTTTCTTGTTGTCTGCGGCCATTGCTGGACATCCTGTTGACCGTGTGGCCGCGCTTGCATCGGCAAGGGCCTGCGGTCCGTTTAGAAATTGCTGATTTTTTGTCGCGTATCCAGCCTACCGCCCATCAGGCGAAAGCCGATGCCCCGCGGCCGGGGCGCGACGCGACCGAGCCGCGGGTCAGTGTCCCGCGATAGGACACACCCGGTAACGGATGGAAATGCGATGCTCGGTCTTGCTCATACTGGCAGAGGTGGGCGATCGCCTGGCGAATGTCAAGCCGCACCAGTTGGATGACGAGCGCCGGACATGCCGGGCCGCCTTGCTGGCCAAGCTATTCAGGCCTTTTACCTCCGGTGTGACAAAGCGCGCGAACCACCTGTTGCCAGTTCGATTTTCCGTTGCGTTTGCCGATTGACAAGGCGCCGGCTCCCGCTTAGCGTTGCAAATGTGACCGGGTGTTCACATTTAGTCCGGCAGCTCAAAATGTCTCGCGAGATGGCGCAGAAGGGGTAGTCCTTGACGATCGGCATCGCTTCCTTTGGCACCCGTTCAGGGGCGGCTGTTTTCAATGCCGTGCTCGCTGCCGAATTGCTTGGCCGGGGCGCCATTGGCGGCTTTGCCGTCTTCGCGATCCTCGGCGCCGACGGCAAAGTGCATCACCGCTGGACGCAGGATGGAGGCGTCGGCACGCTCGACATTCCAGCTTCATGGCATGACGCGGGTATCGCAGCGTGTATTTCGAGCGGCCCGAACCGCCCCGAACCGCTGATCCAGTTCCTGCCCGGCGCAAACGGATGCGGACTGGTGACCGGCCATCGCCTGCCGCACGCGCCCAATACCAGCGACGTTCCGATCAATGATGCCGTGCTTGCGCGCCTGAATGCCGGCGAAACACCGCAGGCGGCAATCGACACTGAACTTGCGTCGTGCCCCGAGATCGATGCAGGCCTGATCGCGATCACTGCCGACGGCAGGCTTGGCTGGGCGAACTCGGCGCGAGCAAAGCGCCGCAGCGACCTGGGATTGGCGCACCGCAGCGCGGCCGATTGCGGCTTTGCCCTGCTTCACAATTCGATCTTCGTTGCCGACGGTCCCTGCCAGAATCTCGCGGATGCGTTGTCCGACATTGCCTGGCAGGCGCTCACCGGCACCCCTGCCCCGCACTCCTTCCTGAAGCTTGACCGTCCGATCGCGTTTCGCCTCGCTGAACGGGACCGAATTCTTGTCAGCGAGACCGGTGACATCATCGGACTGGAGACGGCGAACCCGGCCCTTCTAACCGCGGACCGTGTCGGCACGGCAGGCTATCTCTCGGCGGAAATCTGGCAGGCCGAGCGCAGGATCGGCATCGCGGTCACCGAGCTTTTCGCGCGCATGGCCGGTGGCACCGCCCATCCGCAGGACGAGGCGGGCTCCCGAAACTTGATGATTGCGAGGCTTTCCGATGTCGCGGCGTGAACGAACCGAACGCGCGATCCTCCAGGCACTGGAGGACCAGATTCGCGAGACCGGCATGGCCGGCGTCGGGGTCAATTCCGTGGCCAAGCGGGCCGGCGTCAGCAAGGAGCTGATCTACCGCTATTTCGACGGCATGCCGGGCTTGATGATGGCCTGGATGCAGGAGCAGGACTTCTGGACGAAGCGCGCCAACGTCGTGAAAAACGACGAGTCGAGCGAGCAGACACCCGCGGCCCTGATCCTCGCGATGCTGCGCGAGCAGATGGACGGCCTGGCAAACAACCAGGCCCTTTGCGAGGTCCGCCGCTGGGAGTTGATCGAACGCAACGAGGTAAGCGCCAAGCTGGCCGATCGCCGTGAAAGTGCCGCCCGCGCCTTCATCGATCGTGTCGACGGACTAACCGACGACGTCGACGTGCCGGCCGTCGTCAGCATCATGCTGGCCGGCATTCTCTACCTGATGCTCCGCTCCAAGACCGAGGAATACTTCCTCGGCGTCTCGCTGCGCACGCCCGAAGGCTGGGACCGGCTATGGAAGGCCACCCAGCACCTGACGGGCGCATTGCCGCCAGACCTCAAGGAACAGTCGCTGCGCTCGCTCGAGATGCGCCGCACGCCGAAGGAAACCGATCAATGACGCGCGCGGCCGACCTGCTGGTGAATGCACTGGTCGCACATGGCGTCGACCGGCTCTTCTGCGTGCCAGGTGAAAGCTATCTCAGCGTGCTGGACGCGCTGACGGCACGCGATGAAATCGACGTCGTCACCACGCGGCATGAAAGCGGCGCGGGCTTCATGGCGCTCGCCGATGCCCGCCTTGCCGGGCGTCCCGGTGTGGCCTTCGTCAGCCGCGGCCCGGGCGCGATGAATGCGGCCATCGCCGTGCATTCGTCGCAACAGGACGCAGTGCCGCTGGTGCTGTTTATCGGCCAGGTGGAACGCGCCCATCGCAACATGGGAGCATTCCAGGAAATCGATTACGGCCGCGTGTTCGGCCCGATGGTGAAGTGGGTCGCCGAGGTGAACGACGCTTCACGGCTGGCCGACACGGTGGCAACCGCGTTCCATGCGGCGGCGAGCGGAACGCCCGGCCCTGCGGTCGTCGTGCTACCCGAGGACATGCTCGAAGACGACGTGACCGGCGCGCCCGTGACGGTCAATCGAGTGGCCCGTGCCGCAGCACCTCACGATGACATCGAACGGCTCAGGACGTTGATCGACGAGGCAAAGCGGCCACTAATTGTCGCTGGCGGCATCCTGAAGGCAAATGGTGGCGAGGCAGCGCTGCGATCGGTGGCCGAAGAGTTCGGCATCCCCGTTGCGGCGGCGGTCCGTCATGCCGACCTCATGCCCGGCGACCACCCAAACTATGCGGGTCACATGACCTATGGCGCGCCGGCCGAACTGCTGCGCGGCCTCAAACAGGCGGACCTCGTGATCGCCGTGGGCACGCGGCTGGGAGACGTCACCACCCAGGGCTATGCCTTTCCAGCGGCACCCGCACCCGAACAACGCGTGGTACATGTCTGGCCGGATGCAGCCGCGGTCGGCAGTGTTCGCAGCCTCGACATGGGCATCGCCGCCGATCCGCTCCTGTTCCTCGACCAGCTACGCGCCGTCGCGCCTGAGACGCCGAGCGAGGAGCACATCAGATGGTGCGCCGAACTTCACGCCACCGCGACTGCCCTGCGCCAGTGGAGCGGAACGGCAGAGGCGCCGGACGGCATCGTCTTCGGCGCGTTCGTGGAGGCCTTCGACCGGCTGCTTGGCGACGAGGCGATCATCGCTCTCGATGCCGGCAATTTCGGCGGCTGGGTGCAAAAGCACATGCGCTTCGGCGGCGGCCGCGCGATGCTGGCGCCGGCGTCCGGCGCAATGGGCTATGGCGTGCCGGCAGCCGTCGCCGCCAGTCTGCGCCACCGGGATCGCAAGGTCGTCTGTTTCGTCGGCGATGGCGGTTTCCTGATGACGGGAAGCGAGCTTGCGACTGCCATGCAAAGCGGTGCGGCGCCCATCCTCGTCGTCTCGGACAACGGCTCCTACGGCACCATCAGGATGCATCAGGAAAAGCACTTCCCGGGACGCGTCGGCATGACCGCCCTGACGAACCCGGACTTTGCCGCCATGGCAACCGCCTACGGTGCGCTTGGACTGCGGGTCGAGACTGCCGGCGAGATCGAAGAAGCGATTACGACCGCGCTTTCGGCTGACCGCCCGGTCGTGATCTCGGTCAAAACCAGCCTCCAACACATATCGGCAGCGGCGACCATCGACTCGCTGCGCACGGCAAACAGGTAGCAGGGCTTATGCGCATCGCCGTCATAGGAGCGGGCATTATCGGCATGACCACGGCGTATTTCCTGCGCCGCGAAGGCTATGCCGTAACGGTTATCGACCGGCAGAGCGAACCCGGCACCGAAACGAGCAAGGCCAACGGCGCGCAGTTGAGCTACAGCTTCGTCGCGCCGCTGGCCGATCCGGGCGTTCTGCCGAAACTGCCTTCCTGGCTCACCGACAAGGACGCTCCGCTGCATTTCCGTCTCCGCGCCGACCCGCAGCAATGGCGCTGGGGGCTGTCCTTCCTGCGCGCGTGCCAGCGCGCCACGGCACGCCGCGTCACGATGGAGCTGCTAGAACTCGGCATCTCAAGCCGCGAGTTGCTGCGCAAGATGGTGGCGGACGAGGGTTTCGACTTCGACTTTTCACCGTCCGGCAAGCTGCTCGTCTACGAAGACGACGCGACATACGCGAAAGCCCGTGCACAGATGGCGTTTCAGGATGGCTCCGGTGGCGAGCACAGCGTGCTGACCACGCAGGCCTGCCTCGATATGGAGCCGACTTTGGCGCAAAGCGGGCGCGGCATCGTCGGCGGCATCTTCCTGCCGGAGGAGGATGCAGGCGACTGCCTGAAGCTCTGCGCCCAGCTTCACCGCAAGCTCGCGCATCCCGCGTCGGGCGTCGACTTCCATTTCGACACCGAGGTACGCGGTCTGAAGCTGGAGGGCGGTCGCGTGGCCGCGCTCGATACGAGCGCCGGCTCTCTGCAGGCAGACGGATACGTGATCGCCAACGGGCTTGGGGCACAGCGGCTTTCCACGCAAGCAGGTTTCAACCCGCTGATCTATCCGCTCAAGGGCTACAGCCTCACCTACCAGTTGACGCCGGAAAGCCAGGCGCCCCGGCTGAGCGTGAGCGACATCAGGACCAAGGTTGTCTATGCGCGGCTAGGCGACCGGCTTCGCGTGGCCGGAATGGTGGACATAGGCGACGGCGACGCGGGCATCCGCAACCGCCGCATCGAGTTGCTGAAAACACAGGTCCACGATTTCCTGCCGCAGCTCGCACCGGCGGCGGAACCCGAGCCTTGGGCTGGCCTGAGGCCGGCGCGTCCGGACAGCACACCGCTGATCGGGGCCACGCCCTACACGAACCTCTGGATCAATGCCGGGCACGGAAGCCTGGGCTTCACGCTGGCGGCGGGAAGCGCCGGCCTGCTGCGGGACAGGATTGCGCACCGTCCCACAGCCATCAGGGAGGGCAAATTCGCGCTTCACTAGCAGAGAGCATCAATCCGCCAAAGGGGCAGGAACGTCCCGGCAACCAACGAGAAGGGGAATATCATGATGCAGACATATGGACGATTTTTCAGGCATGCCCGCGCGCTGCTATGCGCGGCAGCGGTGATGGTACCAATGGCAGGCCATTCGGTGGCGCAGGCCGAAACCCTGCGAGCCGTGATGCAGTCTGGCCTTCGGGTCATGGACCCGGTGCTGAGCACCGCCTTCCTCACGCGCAACCATGGCTACATGATCTACGATACGCTGCTCGGCGTGGACTCCGACTTCAAGGTGCAGCCGCAGATGGCGAACTGGACCGTCTCCGAAGACGGCAAGCTCTACACGTTCACGCTGCGCGACGGCCTCAAGTGGCATGACGGCGAGCCGGTTACCGCCGAGGACGCCGTCGTCTCACTGAAGCGCTGGGCCGAGGTGGACACCACCGGCCAGGCGCTCATGACCATGGTCGAAGGCATCGACGCCGTCGACGAAAAGTCGTTCGAGATCAAGCTCAGCCAGCCGACGACGCTGGTCCTCTCCGGCCTCTCCAAGCTCAGCTCGCGGCCGGCCTTCATCATGCCGAAACGCATCGCCGAGACGCCCTCCTCCGAACCGATCACGGAATTCGTAGGCTCGGGTCCGTTCAAGTTCGTCGAGGCCGAATTCCAGCCGGGCATCTCCGTCGTCTATGAGAAGAACGAGGACTACGTGCCCCGCGACGAGCCGTCGAGCTGGACCGCTGGCGGCAAGGTCGTCAATGTCGATCGCGTGGAATGGGTGACGATGCCCGACCAGATGACGGCTATCAACGCGCTGCAGAACGGCGAAGTCGACTTCATCCAGGAAGTGCCGTTCGACCTGCTGCCGCTGGTGGAAGCCGCCGACGGCATCAAGGCCGAGGTCATGGACGAGCTCGGTGCCTGGACCTACTTCCGCATGAACCACCTGTACCCGCCCTTCGACAACAAGCTTGTGCGGCAGGCGGCGATGGCGGCCGTCGGGCAGGAAGACGTGCTCAAGCTGCTGGTTGGTAATCCTGATTTTTACCAGACCTGCGGCGCTGTCATGGGCTGCGGCAATCCGAACGGCGATGAGTATGGCGCCGAGTGGGTCGTCAATTCCGACATCGAGCGCGCGCAGTCCCTGCTGAAGGAAGCCGGCTACGATGGCACGCCCGTCGTGCTTCTCCAGCCGACCGACATCGCCATGCTGGCCGCCCAGCCGATCGTACTCGGCGACGCGCTGCGCAAGGCCGGATTCACCGTCGAGATGAAGACGATGGACTGGCAGACGGTCGTGACCCAGCAGGGCAATCAGAACCCACCTTCGGAAGGCGGCTGGAACATCTTTTCGACCTACAGCATCCTTGCGACCAGCGGCGATCCGTTCGGCAACACCACCCTGTCGACGGCCGGACGCTCTTCATGGGCCGGTTGGCCCGACGTGCCGGAGATCGAGGCGCTGAGGCTCGACTATGCGCGCGCCGCAACGCCGGAGGAGCAGAAGGAGATCGCGGTGAAGATCCAGAAGCTCGCGATCGACGAAGGCGTCGTGGGGCCGCTGGGCCAGTTCCGCATCCCGGCCGCCTACAGCACCGAGTGGACGGGCTTCCCGAAGGCTCCGGTCACCCTGTTCTGGAACGTCCAGAAAACGGCTGAGTGAGGAAACGATGTTCCCTTATGTCATCAAGCGGGTACTGGCGACGATACCGGTGATGACGATGGTCGCGGTCGTGGTCTTCGCCATGCTTCGGCTGACGCCTGGCGACCCGGCCGCGATCCTTGCCGGCGATGATGCTTCGGGCGCGCAGCTCGAGCAGATTCGCCGGACGATGGGACTGGATCAGCCGATCCTGACCCAGCTCTTCGTGTGGCTGAAGCAGTTGCTTCAGGGCGATCTTGGAGTGTCCCTCATTTCGGGCACTCCGGTCGTCAGCATGATCGGTTCGCGCGTTGCTCCGACCATCTCGCTCGCGCTCGCCACCATCGTACTGACGATCATCGTCGCCGTGCCGATGGGCGTTGTGGCGGCGCGGCGCCCGGGCAAGCTGCTCGACCGCACCGTCATGACCTTTTCGGTCATGGGATTTTCAATCCCGACCTTCGTCATCGGCTATCTCCTGATCTACCTGCTGTCGCTCAAGCTGGGCTGGTTCCCGGTGCAGGGCTACAGCCCGATCGAAAAGGGCATAGGCCCGTTCCTGCATCGCCTCGTGCTGCCCACCATCGCGCTCAGCGGAATCTATGTCGCGCTGGTCGCCCGCATCACCCGCAGTAGCGTGATCGACGTGATGGGCGAAGACTACATCCGCACCGCCCGCGCCAAGGGCGCGCGCGAAAGCACGGTCCTGCTGCGTCATGCGCTGCGCAACGCCGCCGTGCCGATCGTCACCGTCATCGGCATCGGCGTAGCGTCTCTGATAACCGGCGTCGTCGTCACGGAATCCGTATTCAACCTGCCGGGCCTGGGACGGCTCGTGGTGGAAGCCGTGCTTGCCCGGGACTACCCCGTCATCCAGGGGCTCATACTCCTGTTCTCGTTCACATACGTGCTGATCAACCTCACGGTCGACATTCTCTACACCGTGTTTGATCCGCGGATCCGTTACTGAGGCCGCGATGATGAAGACCATCCAGAATCCGGCCGTCGCAGAACTGCCGCCAGTAGGCGCCGGCATCGACCGGAAGAACTCGACCTTCAATCAGCTCCTGCTTTCGCTGAAGAGCATCCCGGTCCTCGTGGCCCTTGTCGTGCTCGTCACGGTCGTGGTGCTGGCGGCTTTCGCGCCGGTGCTCGGCACCGTCGATCCGATAGCCATCAATCCAGGTGGGCGCTTCAGTCCCATCTCCGAAGCCTACTGGCTGGGGAGCGACGCCTATGGCCGAGACCTCTATTCGCGCCTGCTCTACGGCGCGCGTATTTCGCTCATCGTCGGCCTTGGCGCGGCAGCGGCCAGCATCGCGGCCGGGCTCGTCATCGGCGTGGTGGCCGGCTATCTGAAGGTGCTCGACGCCATCATCATGCGCGTGATGGACGGTGTCATGGCGATCCCAAGCATATTGCTGGCCATCGCGCTCGTCTCGCTGACCGGCGCATCGCTGATGACCGTGCTGGTCGCCATTACAGTGCCCGAGATACCGCGCGTCGTCAGGCTGGTGCGCAGCATCATCCTCAACGTCCGGTCGGAGGCCTATGTAGAGGCGGCCGTATCGCTCGGCACGCCGACGCTGCGTATCCTGACGCGCCATATGGTGCCAAACACGATCGCGCCGCTGATCGTCCAGGGGACCTTCATCTTTGCCTCGGCCATCCTGACGGAGGCGACGCTCAGCTTCCTCGGTGCCGGCCTTCCAACCGAAATCCCGTCATGGGGCAACATGATGGCCGATGGCCGCATGTACTTCCAGCTCTATCCCGGCCTCGTGCTCTACCCCGGCATCGTGCTGGCGCTTACGCTTTTGAGCGTCAATATCCTGGGCGACGTATTGCGCGACGTGCTCGACCCGAAAATGGCGAAACGCACATGACCAACCCGAAAAAAGACGGCGGCAACGCAAAAGGTCAGCCGGTCCTCGACGTTCGTAACCTCGACGTCAGCCTTGTGGGCGCGGGTCAGACCAGGGTCATGCGCGACGTCAGCCTCACCGTGAATCCGGGCGAGACGGTCTGCGTCGTCGGCGAGTCGGGATCGGGCAAGTCCGTAACCGCCTTCTCGATCATGGGGCTGCTTTCGAGCGAGGCGCTCCGTTGCACCAGCGGAAGCATACTTCTGCAGGGCGAGAACGTGCTCGAGGCCAGCGCCGAACGCCTGCGCGACCTGCGCGCCACGACGATGGCGATGGTGTTCCAGGAGCCGATGACGGCGCTGAACCCCGTCGAGACGGTCGGCGATCAGATCGACGAGGTCCTGCGCATTCATCGCAAGGAGCTCGGCAAGCGCGAGCGCCGGCAGCGGGTCATGGCGATGCTGGAATCCGTGCACCTGCCGGACCCCGAACGCATCTACAGCTCCTACCCGCACCAGCTTTCCGGCGGCCAGCGTCAGCGGGTGGTGATCTGCATCGCTCTGATCCTGGAACCCAAACTGCTGATCGCCGACGAGCCGACGACGGCGCTCGACGTCACCACCCAGCGGCAAATCCTGCTGCTGATCCGCGAATTGCAGGAAAAGCACAACACGGCCGTTTTGTTCATCACCCACGATTTCGGCGTGGTGGCCGACATCGCCGACCGCGTGGTGGTGATGAACCGCGGTGAGATTGTCGAGATGGGCCCGCGCGACCAGATTCTGGCAGAACCGGCGGAGGACTACACCCGCATGCTGGTGTCGTCGGTGCCGAGCCTTGTGCCTGATACGCGCGCCGAAAACCGCAACGAGATCGTGCTGTCGGTCAAGGAACTCGGCAAGACCTATTCGGAAAAGGGCTTCCTGAAACGGCGCCGCGACGTGGCTGCGGCGGTCGACATCAACCTGACCCTGCGTCGTGGCGAAATCCTCGGTGTCGTTGGTGAATCAGGTTCTGGAAAGTCGACGCTCGCCCGCTGCGTCGTACGTCTGCAGGACCCCACCAGCGGCGAAGTCGTCATCTGCGGCGAAAACATCGCAGCGTTGCGCGGCCAGCCGTTGCAGGCGATGCGCAAGCGCGTCCAGATGGTTTTCCAGGACCCGTACCGGTCACTGAACCCGCGATTGACGGTGGGCGATTCCATCACCGAGGGTCTGACCAATTTCGGCGTCAGCCGCGATGCAGCCCTTGCCAGGGCACGCGAACTGATGACGCTGGTGGGCCTGTCGCCGGACGTGCTGCAACGCTTCCCGCACCAATTCTCGGGCGGCCAGCGCCAGCGCCTGTGCATAGCGCGTGCTCTTGCGCTAGAGCCGGACGTGCTGGTCGCGGATGAGGCCGTCTCGGCGCTCGACGTATCCGTGCAGGCACAGGTTCTGGCGCTGCTCGACGATATTCGCGAGAAGACCGGCGTCGGCGTGCTGTTCATCACCCATGACCTGCGGGTCGCCGCGCAGATCTGCGATACGATCATGGTGATGCAGAACGGGCGCATGGTCGAGTTCGGTGCCGCAGCCGATGTCCTGACTGCCCCCCGTGAGGCCTATACACGCGCCCTGCTCGACGCAGCGCCCGGCCGCCATTGGGACTTCCAGCATTTCCGCCCTCTTTGAGAGACAACGCCATGCAGCAGACCTTCGACATCCTCATCCGCAACGCGACGATCATCGACGGCACCGGCGCCGAGCGCTTCGCCGGAGACATCGGCATCGTCGGCGACCGCATCACGCGGATGGGCGACCTTCGCGATGCCAGGGGCGAGCGCGAGATCGACGCCAATGGCCGCGTGGCCGCGCCGGGCTTCATCGACGCGCACACGCATGACGACCGCATCCTGCTGTCGGCCGGTGATATGACCGCCAAGGTCAGCCAGGGCGTGACGACGGTCGTGGGCGGCAATTGCGGCATCTCGCTCGCGCCGATGCCCCGCCCGGTCAAGCGCCCGGTCACGCCGCCGCTCGACCTGCTCGACGACAGCGGCGACTGGTACCGCTACCGCACCTTCGGCGACTACCTCGAAGCGCTGCGGCAGCAGCCGGCAGCTACCAATTGCGCGATGCTGGTCGGTCACACGACGCTGCGCGCCATCACGATGGACGACCTGAGCCGCACGGCGACCGCCGCCGAGATCACCGCCATGCAGGAGCATGTCGTCGAGGCGATGGAAGCCGGCGCGATCGGCGTCTCCACGGGCCTCGCCTATCCACCGGCCAAGGCCGCGACCACCGAGGAAGTCATCGAGGTCTGCAGGCCGATGGCAAAGTATCGCGGGCTCTATTGCACACACATGCGCGACGAAGGCGACCATTCGATCGACTCCCTGGACGAGTCGTTCCGCATTACCCGCGAAGTCGGCGTGCAGCTTCTCATCTCGCACCACAAGCTCGCCGGCGAGAAGAACCATGGCCGCTCGGTCGAGACGCTGAAGCACATCGAGGCGCATATGGCACACCAGCATGTCTGTCTCGACTGCTATCCCTATGCGGCATCGTCGACGATCCTGACCGCCGATCACGCCAAGAGCTCTCCCAAGACCATCGTCACGTGGTCGAAGGCGATGCCGCAGCACGCCGGCAAGGAACTCTCCGACATCATGACCGAGATGGACTGCGATCTCGACACGGCAGTCGAGCGGCTCCTGCCGGCGGGCGCGGTCTATTTCCGGATGAACGAGGAGGACGTGAAGCGCATCCTCAAATTCGATCCGACGATGATCGGCTCCGACGGCCTGCCGCATGACGAGCAGCCGCACCCGCGTCTGTGGGGCACTTTCCCCCGCGTACTCGGCCATTACAGCCGCGACCTCGGCCTGTTCCCGCTCGAAACGGCGGTGCACAAGATGACCGGGCTGACCGCTATGGAATTTGGTCTCAAGGATCGTGGCGTGCTGCGCGAGGGTGCCTTCGCCGATGTAACGCTGTTCGATCCGGAGACGGTGATCGATCGCGCCACCTTCGAAAAGCCCATCGCCCTGTCGGCGGGCATCGACACGGTGCTGGTCAACGGCAATATCGTCTGGCGCGAAGGCAAATCGACCGGCGCGCGACCGGGCCGGGTGCTGAGACGCGAAGCAGATTAGGCTTCGCGGCAACGCTTTGGCTCGCAGGGGAATTGGGAGGGACTTTTCCAATGTTTGCACGAAATATCGTTACCTGCGTCGACCACCATCATGGCCAAGCGTCGCGAACAATTCTCTCCGGCTATCCGGCCATTCGCGGCACAACCATGCGCGAGAAGGCGGACTACTACATCGCGAACATGTCCTGGCTGCATGAATCGATGCTGCGTGAACCGCGCGGCCACCGCAACATGCTGGGCGCCGTGCTCACCGATCCGGTCAGCGACAATGCAGCCTATGGGGTCATCTTCCTGCATCCATCGGGCATGTTCGACGGGTGCGGCGACAGCACGTTCGCCACCGCCGCGGCCTTAATCGAACTGGGCATGGTTCCCGCAACCGAGCCGGTAACACGGTTTTCGCTCGATACGGTCCTGGGGCCGCTCGAGATCCAGGCCGACGTGACAGACGGCATTGTTCGCCAAGTGCGTTTCCGCAACGTCCCATCCTACCATGTCGGCGACTTCGAGGTCGCACTGCCCGACGGCCGCACCATCGGTATCGAAATGGCCTTTGGCGGGCTGTTCTACGGCTTCGTCGACGCTGCATCGGCCGGCATCGAGCTTTCCCAGAAGGCCGAGCGGGAGATCGTCAGCACCGCGCAGGCGCTGTGGGAAGCGATCGGCGAAACGACCGCTCTGGCAGACCCCGCCAACGGCAAGCCGGTGCCTGTGGACCTGTTCACTTTCGTGCAGCGGCAGGAGGCCGATCGCGGCAGTAGCTATCTGGCCGCAAACGTCTACCGGCCAGGCCGGATGGGCCGCACGCCGTCCGGCACCGGCAGCAGCGCCCATTTGGCGCTCCGCGTCGCCAAGGGCATTCACGACCCGAACGAGCCTTTCGTGCAGCACAGCCTGCTGGGCACACACTTCACCGGCACGGCCACACGCTCGACGCTGCCAAACGGCCACCCCTGCGTCGTCCCGAGCATCGGCACCAAATCCTTCATGATGGGCATGAACCAGTTCGTGATCGATCCGGCGGACCCCTTCGCCCACGGTTTCATCGTCGAGTCCTGACGCCGACTTCATTGTCGGAGGCGTATCTCCATTCCCATGCATGGTTCGCCCATGTGTCATCTCAGCGTTTGGTCGATGAAAATCGGCCAGACGGCCTGAGGCCGTAAATTTCAATCGGCCCCCGATTGCTTTCGCGCAAGAACCATGTCGATATATTCACGTAGAAATAACGGAGGGTTTCATGCTTCGCGAATTTCGTGTTCGACTTGCCGGCAGCCTGTTGCTGGCTATTGGCCTGTTCTCCACAATTGCCAGCGCTCAGGAAGATGCCCCCGTGGTCGCGGCAGCGGCAAACCTCCAGTTCGCCATCGGAGAGATCGCGAAAAGCTTTGCAGCCGATACGGGCAAGGAAGTGCGCCTTTCGATAGGGTCCACTGGTAATATCGCTCGCCAGATTCGTCAGGGCGCTCCATTCGAACTTTTCCTTGCAGCCGACGAGAAGACGCTGCTGGATCTGGCAGCAGACGGCCTGACGCGTGACGAGGGGACGGTATATGCCGTCGGACGCATCGTTGCGATCACGCCGAATGGATCCAAGCTGGCTGCGGATGGTAGCCTCGGCTCGCTGAAGCAGGCACTGGCGGGCGGTACGCTGGGACGCTTCGCTATCGCCAATCCCGAGCATGCGCCCTTTGGCGTTGCCGCGCGCGAAGCCTTGGCCCACGAAGCTTTGTGGGATGCCATCCAGCCGCACATCGTGCTCGGCGAGAATGTCAGCCAGGCCACGCAGTTTGCGCTGTCGGGCAACACAGACGGCGGCATCATTGCGTATTCGCTTGCGCTCGCACCAAGCAACAGGGAGCGCGGCACCTTCGAACTTGTTCCGGAGGAATGGCATGAGCCCTTGCGCCAGCGCATGGCCTTGCTCAAGAATGCAGGTCCGGTAGCGGAGGCATTCTACGAATATATGGACCAACCGACTGCACGCGAAATCCTGGAACGCTACGGCTTCGCGCCGCCCAAGGGCCAGTAGCCAGTGGACTGGACAGCGCTTTGGCTGTCGCTTCGCCTAGCTGGCTGGACGGTCCTGATCCTGTTGCCGCTGTCGATCCTGCTGGGGCGATTGCTGGCCTATCGGAGATTTCGCGGCAAAGGCCTCGCGGAAGCTCTGATCATGCTGCCGCTGGTGATGCCGCCGACGGTATTCGGCTTCTATCTGCTCGTCGCGTTCGGGGCGAACAGCCCGGTCGGCGGGATATGGCAATCGCTGGTCGGCCGACAACTGGTCTTTTCCTTCGAGGGGCTGGTGCTGGCGTCAGTCGTGCTCAATCTCCCCTTTGCTATCCAGCCGGCCCAGCGCGGTTTCGAGGCAATTCCAACGGAAGTGCGGGAGGCGGCGCAGTGCTGCGGCCTTTCTCCGCTTCGATCCCTGTGGAAGGTCGAGCTTCCGCTTGCCTGGCCTGGCCTGCTGACGGCCATGGTGCTGACCTTCGCGCACACGCTCGGCGAATTCGGCGTCGTGCTTATGGTCGGCGGCTCCATTCCTGGCGAAACCAAGACGATCGCGATCGCCATTTACGACCGGGTCCAGGCCTTCGACGATCAGTCTGCCGCCATCATGTCGGCAGTGCTGCTGGCGATTTCGCTCGCCACCATCTCACTCACCTTCTGGCTTTCGGCGCGCGTCGGGCGGAGGCTCGGCTGATGGCGCTGGACATGTCAGCGAAGGCGGCAGGGCCGATCCCTCTGGATGTTTCCTTTCGCGTGGCACCCGGCGAACTGATGGCGCTTGTCGGCCATTCAGGGTCCGGCAAGACCACGATCCTGCGCTCGATCGCAGGTTTGTGGGCGCCCACGCATGCGAACATCTCGGTCAGCGGCGAGCCATGGCTGGACACGGAAACCGGCGTCGATCTTCCTGCACATCGCAGGCGCGTCGGCATCGTCTTCCAGTCCTATGCGCTCTTTCCGCACATGAGCGCCCTGGCAAACGTGATGACGGCGATGGTCCATGTCCCGCGGCGGGATAAGGTTGACAAGGCAATGGAACTGCTGTCGCTGGTAAACCTTCCCGGCCTGGAGCATCGCAAGCCGGCCGCGCTGTCGGGCGGCCAGCAACAACGCGTGGCGCTTGCCCGCGCGCTGGCGCGCGAACCGGCGGCGCTGCTGCTCGACGAGCCGTTTTCGGCCGTCGACCGCGCGACACGCCAGGTTCTCTACCGGGAACTGCGCGCGCTGCGCTCGCATCTCAGGATGCCGACCGTGCTCGTGACGCACGACCTGGAAGAGGCCCGCGAACTCGCCGACCGTATCGTCGTGATCGAGCATGGCCGCCTGGTACGCGCCGGAACAACGGCGCAGATCATGTTCGACCCGGCGGCATTGCGCGCGATGGGCCTGCGCGATCTCGTTTCCGTGCTGCCCGCGGCAGTGGAGGCGCATGAGGATGACGGCCTGACGCGGCTTTCCACGCCGGCAGGCCAGATCTGGCTGCCCGGGCTGGATGCAAGTCCCGGCGCGCGTGTTCAGGTTCGCATCCACGCGCACGAAGTCATCGTTGCGCGCCAGCGCCCGCAGGAAATCTCGGCGCTCAATGTGTTGCCTGCTGTCGTGAAGGGGCTGGCCGAGGGCGACGGTCCAGGGGCAGTGGTGCGGCTCGACCTTGCCGGCCACGAGCTGCTGGCGCGCATTACGGCCCGGTCGGTCCATGCACTGTCGCTCGAAGAAGGAGCGCCCTGCTTCGCCATCCTGAAATCGATGGCGGTGGCGCGCGACGACGTGCAGCGCGATGCTTCGTAGGGGACGGCAGAGACTTCAGAAAGTCTGATTGTACGGTCCGACCTGGGGATGGCGGCGCAGGACCATATCGACAGCGTCGAACATGGCCCGCCTGCGCTCGCCAGAGACGGGGCTTTCCACAACCACGACGATCTCCGGCTTGTTGGACGAAGCCCGGACAAGCCCCCAGGTGCCATCGTCGAGCACGATGCGAATGCCGTTGACGGTGATCAGTTCGCGCACCGAGCCGCCGCCGATCATCTCGCCGTTGCGCGCAGCATCTCCGACCTGCCGACTGACGGCGCTGACGACGTCGTATTTCTCGCCGTCGTCGCAATGCGCAGACATGGTCGGCGTGCCGTAGGTGACGGGCAACTCGTCATAGAGGCGAGAAAGGCTTGGCGCGCCCTCGCGGTCAAGCATCCGGCAGACGGCAATCGCGGTCATAAGCCCGTCGTCGTACCCGCGACCGATCGGCTCCCCGAAGAAGAAGTGACCGGACTTCTCGAAGGCGGCGATGGCACCCGTTTCACTCATCCGCCGCTTGATATGCGAATGGCCGGTCTTCCAGTATTCAGTCGCGGCGCGGTTCTCGCGCAACAGCGGATCCTCCTTGAACAGGCCCGTGGACTTCACATCGACGACAAAGCGCGAGCCGGGATGCTGCACGGCGATGTCGCGCGCAATCATCAGGCCGATCTTGTCGGCGAATATCTCCCGCCCCGTATCGTCGACCACGCCGCAACGGTCTCCGTCACCGTCGAAGCCGAACCCGAGATCCGCACCGGTGCGCAGCACCTCGTCGCGGATGGCATGCAGCATCCTCATGTCTTCGGGATTCGGGTTGTAGCGCGGGAAACTGTGGTCGAGCTCGACATCGAGGGGAACGACCTCGCAGCCGATACGCTCAAGAAGCTCCGGGGCAAAGGCGCCCGCGGTACCGTTGCCGCATGCCGCGACCACCTTGAGGCGCCGCTTAAGCGCTATCCGTCTGGCGAGATCGTCGAGGTAGCGCTCCCGCATGCCCGATACAGCCACGTATGCGCCTCCGGGCGCCGGCTCTCCCGCGCCCGAAAGCACGATGCCGCGCAATGCGGACATCTCGTCGACGCCGAACGTCAGCGGCGGCTCGACGCCCATCTTGACGCCTGTCCAGCCATTCTCGTTGTGCGATGCGGTCACCATCGCCACCGACGGCACGCCAAGCGCGAACTGCGCGAAATACGCCATCGGGGAAAGCGCCAGCCCGATGTCGTGCACGCGTATGCCAGCCGTGATCAGACCCAGCGTCAGCGCCTGCTTTACGGACTGTGAGTAGGAGCGGAAGTCGTGCCCGGTGACGATCTCGGGCGGCTTGCCCATGCGGCGCATGAGGGTGCCGAGACCGAGGCCCAGCGCCTGCAAGCCTGGCAGGTTTATCTCCGGCTCGACATCCGAGCCCGGATAGCCGAACCACCAGCGCGCATCGTATTCGCGAAAGCCGGACGGCTTGACGAGGGGCATGGTCTCGAACGCGACGCTGTTGCGCTCCAGCCGCTCTGCGGGCTTGCCGAACATGAGACCCTCCCGGCTGCCAGCCGCTAGAAGACTACGGTTGCCTTGCGCATGTGAAACGCTTCCGCGTAGCGTTCGGGAGCACGACACTCCATTCCCCGCAGCCGCGCAAGTCCGCGAAACGTCTCCTCGTCGAACCAGTCTTTCGAGCGCTGGGTGGCGAAGTAGCAGGACAGGAGGTCGATCTTGCGATCCATCGCGTCCTTGCTGAGCGGCACATAGACATTGGGCCGCCCCACGTCCCCATCCCACTTCGGTATCTCGTATTCGAGGATGAACTGGTCGCGGAACACATTCCAGGTCAGCAGGCTAACCTCGCGGTGATCCTGGTGCGCGTCGTCTCGCGTGTGGGTGAAGATCACATCGGGCACGACCCGATCGCGGATCTCGGTCATCCACTGCTTGATCGATATGCTCTGCGACGGAAAGTAGCTGTCCTCGAAGTTGCCGAAACTCGTATGGCGCTCCACCTGCGGCCCCAGCAGCGCGTTGGCTGACGCCTCGGCTTCATCCGCACGAATACCGTTGGCGCTGCACACGCACCAGAAAACCCGCAAGGGCCGATCGGCTGCGACCATGGTGATCAGCGTGCCGCCCAGCCCGATCTCGATGTCGTCGGAATGCGCACCGAGGCACAAGACGGTCAGCGGCTCGTTGCCGCGCGCGAGTTCCAGCGACCTCATGGCAGCGCGAGCTCGAGCTTTTTCGAGGCAGCCGGCGCCATCGTATGGCGCTTCCAGGGCATCTCGCCGCGCTCTACCATCTCTTCCAGCGCCTGCCAGTCGCGCAGCGTGTCCATCGACCTCCAGAACCCCTCATGCTTGTAGGCCATGAGCTTGTTCTCCCGGATCAGCCGCTCGAACGGTTCCAGCACGAGTTCCTCGCCCTCGCGCATGTAGTCGAATATCTCGCGGCGGAAGAGGAAGTATCCGCCATTGATCCAGATGTCGGACCGATCGGAAGTCCTGAATTCGACCACCCGGCCGTCTTCCGCAATATCGGCCAAGTGATAGGTCAGCGGCGGGCGAACGGCCAGGAAACAGGCAAGCTTGTCGCTGGCCTTGAAACGCCGGACCATGTCGTCGAGATCGACGTCGCACAGTCCGTCACTGTAATTGGCAAGGAACATGTCATCGGTTTCGACCATCTCGCGCACCGCCCACAGACGCTCGCCGATCTTGCGCCAGATGCCGGTGTCGATCAGCGCGATACGCCAGTCGGTGGGGATATCGCCGAGATATTCCACCTGGCGTCCGCCAGCCGACACCACGCAGTCGGCAAAGGACTGCGGCCTCAAGTTGAGGAAGAAATCCTTGATGACATTCGCCTTGTAGCCGAGACACAGGACGAAATCCTGGTGCCCGTAATCGGAATAGTACTGCATGACGTGATGGAGGATCGGCTGGTGACCCAGCGGGATCATCGGCTTGGGCACGCCTTCCTTGTACTCGCGGATGCGGGTGCCGAGGCCTCCGCAGAAAAGAACGACTTTCATCTTGCGAACTCCGTAGGCGACGCAATGCGGACGTTGGGGATCGGCACGACGAGCTTGGCGCCCCATCCGGCGACATAGCTGAGCTGCTGCGCGATCTCGTGCTTCAGGTTCCACGGCAGGATCAGGATGTAGTCCGGCCGCGCCTCTTCGATCGCCTCGACCGGCAGGATCGGGATGTGCATGCCGGGCGTATAGCGACCATGCTTGTAGGGGTTGCGATCGACCGTGAAGCGCAGCAGGTCGGGACCGATGCCGCAATAGTTGAGCAAAGTGTTACCCTTGCCGGGCGCGCCATAGCCGCAGACGACCTTGCCTTCGCTCTGTGCCGTCAGCAGGAACGAAAGGATGTCCCGCTTGGCCCGCTGCGCGCTGGCCGCGAACGAGGTGTAGGTCTCCATCCGGTCGAAACCGAGTTCGCGCTCTCGCGCCTCAAGTTCACCGACGGCTGGACCGACGTCGTGCGCCGAGTCGGCATGCGCGAGATAGACGCGCAGCGAACCGCCATGGGTCGGCAGCTTCTCGACGTCGAACACTTTCAACCGGTGGCGTCGCGCCATCTCCTGGATGGTCAGCAGCGAGAAGTAGGAAAAGTGCTCGTGATAGATCGTGTCGAACTGGTTTTCGGCGATAAGTCGTTCGAGGTGCGGAAACTCGAGCGTGACCGCACCCTCCGGATTCAGCAGCAGCTTGATGCCGGCGACGAAATCATTGAGGTCGGGCACCTGCGCCAGCACATTGTTGCCGATGATGAGATCTGCACCGATGCCTTCCGCGATCAACTCTCGGGCGAGCCGCACGCCGAAGAAATCGACGCGGCTCGGAATGCCCTTGTCGATCGCGACCTGCGCCACGTTGGCGGCGGGCTCGATACCCAGCACAGGAACGCCGAGTGCCGCGAAGTGCTGGAGCAGATATCCATCGTTGCTGGCCAGCTCGACGGCGAGGTGATTGCCACAAAGCCCGAGCCTGTCGGTGATGCTTTCGCAATAGGCCTTGGCATGCGCGACCCAGCTCGTCGAATAGGACGAGAAATAGGCGTATTCGGTGAAGATCGCGTCCGGGCTGACATACTCCTTGAGCTGAACGAGGAAGCATGTGTCGCACACCTGCACGTGCAGCGGATAATAGACTTCCGGTTCGTCGAGCTGCTCCGCCGTCCGGAAATCCTCGCAGGGAGGCGACATGCCGAGATCGACGAACGTTGCCGACAAAGGCGAGCCGCAGAGCCTGCAACTGGCGGCCGGATGAACCGACGAAACTCGATACGTGGTCTCCACCGCCTGATAATTCATCGCGTCTCTCCAGCTATCGACTCTGCGGTTTCGGGAAAAGCGGATGACATCAGGTTGCATGTCCCCGCCAAGCCTGGATTGAACGATACGAGCCGGCCTCCGCGAAGCCGAGACCGCAGAATGGGCAAACGCATCCCCCAATGGAGTAGGCGGGCTAAGGTTGAGGCCGAACCTGGCCTGCCCTTGGCTGTGCGAGATGCCGCGATACCCCGTTCGTAGAACCGACACGACCGACATCAGCCGAAAGCGTGTTTTGCATCACGCGCCCGCACACCCGATCATCGCCGCATAAGAACAGCGTGGGCGAGATCATGAAATTCATCGAAACGCAGTTTAATGGGGCCTGGATCGTCGAACCAGAACCGTTCCGGGATGACCGGGGCACCTTTACGCGCACATTTTGCTCAAAAGCGTTTGAGAGCCGTGGGCTCGAACATCGCTTCGTACAGCACAACCACTCCTACTCGGTAAAGAAGGGGACACTCCGCGGCCTGCACTTCCAGCGGGAGCCGCATGCCGAAACGAAGCTCGTCTCGTGCATCAACGGCGCCGTGCTTGATGTAATCGTCGACATGCGTCCCGGATCCAGCACCAGATGGCAATGGCTGGCGGTCGAGCTTTCGGCCGTCAACCGCCGGCTCCTCTATGTGCCGAAGGGCTTCGCGCAGGGCTTCATCACGCTCGCAGACCATTGTCTGGTCAACTACCTGATGTCGACCTACTACGTGCCGGATGCGGCGTGTGGCCTTCGGTTCGACGATCCCGTCCTCGGCATCGAATGGCCTGCCCGGCCGAAGACCCTTTCGGACCGGGACCGCGCATGGCCTCTCCTCGAAATGACGGAAGCCTGACGGGTAACTAGCCCGGCCGCAGTAGATCGTGCTCGCGCAACCTGCGCGCTGCTTCGATGATCTGCGAAAAGGGCAGACCCGAGCGCTCGGCCATGTCGATCAGCGAGTGCCGACCATCCGCCAGGTTCAGAACCCACAATATCGGCATGGTGGAATGGCCGCCCGAGGAGGGGCCGCCAACCGACGCGTAGAGCCCCCGGCGCCCCAGTTGCGGCTCGCCCTTCGGGTTGAGGCTGACCGGAACCCAATCCTCTTCCAGAATGTCGATTGCATCAGTGACGATGCGATAGGAGCGCGCAAGGTGCTCGGGACGGATGAAATCCAGATTGTCCGCCGACGTGTGGTACTCCGGAAAGGTACCGAAAGTACTGTTCTGGAAGAGGCCGAACGGCATGTCGAAGCCCGGTGAACAGAACTGGCGCTCATCATATCCATAAGGCGAGAATGGCACGGATCGCGCCTGCTCGCCCTCCCCGGTCAGTATATGCGTCATGACGCGATCGATGACCGCATTGTCGCGCCGGCTGCGCTTGTAGGTCGGGCCTCCCCCGTCACCCACGCAGGACACTGCCATGCCGTGCTTGACCCTACCGACCCGGTCCTCGTTCGCCGACAGCCAGGCCAGCGGGCCGAGTGTGCCGGGCGCGAACAGAAAGCGGTAGGTGTAGCGCGTGTCGCGGCCGCGCATTGCGTTCGCCAACATCGCCAGCAGCGCCAAGCCCGAACAATTGTCGTTGGCAAGCGACGGATGGCATATATGCGTCGTCAGGAGGATCTCATCCTCGGTGCGGCCGCGATGAATATATTCGCCATAGTCGAGCTGGCCGTCCTTGAGCTCGGAATCGATGCAGACCTCATAAACGGCATCCGGAAGGGACATGAGCTTGGTGTGGCTCATGCAGAAGCCCCATGTTCGACCGTAATAGGACGTCCGGTAAGGGACCAGGTCGGGCTGATCGGGTAGCGTGAAGACATGGCGTTTCAGCTCAGCTAGATCGATCAGGCGGCGGATCGGCATGCTATAGCCGACCACATGCAGATTGGACGCGGCGAAGTCCAGGACGCGTTTTCCATCCGGCGCCTTGATGAAGGCATCCCTGATGGTCCATTCCGGAGGCACGACCCAATCGAAGAGCGGCGTGCCGGTCGCCACGACATGCCTCTGCAGTTCGACGGTTTGCGCCAGAACATCAAGCGTATCTCGCACCCCCTGCCCGGTCAGACTGCGGCAGATGGGAAAGAGACTGCTGGCAAGCTCGTACATGGCTTGACCGACGTCGGTCTCGCCGGCGCCGGTCATATTTGAATCGAGGACACGAACTTCCATCGCTTGCGGCGATCAATCGACAAGTGACAGTGTCTTGCCGACCCTGGCTTTTTCCGTGTGACGCAATTCGCTGTCGATGACACCATCGCGCATGAGCTGTTTTATGTGGGCAATGCGCTGGAAGCGCGGCCCCTCGAAATCGTCGCGCGACACGCCGGACTGCGAGAAGGCGGCGTAGAGTTCCTTCGCACCGGCTTCGGCATCCCATTGCGGCCGCGCCGCCGGCAAGACCGTGGCGAGCTTCTCGAAACTGACACGATAGGAACGCGTATCCGGACCGGCACCTTCGGCATAGTCCACCCGGCAACCTGGAACCACGCTCGCGACAATTTCGGCGATCTCGCTGATGCGGTAGTTATGGGCCGTGGTGCCGACATTGAATGCCTGGGCGTGGACCTTTTCCGTCGGCGCCGTCAGCCCGGCCGCGAATGCACGGGCAATGTCCTGTGCATGAACGATCGGTCGCCATGGCGTGCCATCGGATTTCAGGAAGATGCTGCCGTCGGCGACAGCGCCGGCCACGAGATTGTTGAGCACGATGTCGAAGCGAATGCGTGGCGACATGCCATATGCCGTCGCCGGCCGGAAGAAGACAGGACAGAAGTCGGCATCGGCCAGCTTGGTGATGTCGCGCTCGGCGAGGACCTTCGACCAGCCATAGGGCGTCACCGGGCGCAGCGCACCAGTCTCGTCAATCAGCTCTGCAGTCGACTGGCCGTAATTGCTGCAGGACGACGCAAACAGGAAGCGGCGCACACCCGCTTCCTTGGCCATGCGCGCCACATGCACGCTGCCGCGATGATTGATGTCGTAGGTCACGTTGGGATTGAGGTTGCTCAGCGGATCGTTGGACAACGCGGCCAGATGAATGATCGCGTCCTGCCCCTCGAAATCTTCCGGCACGGCATCGCGGACATCCTTGCGGATATGCGGCACTGCCGCCTGCGTGCCGCCTCTGTCGTAGGTGCATCTCTCGTACAGGTCGGAATCGAGACCGGTAACCGTGTGCCCCGCCTCAAGCAGGTGCGGCACCATCACGGATCCGAGATAGCCTTTGTGGCCGGTAACAAGCACGCGCATCGCATATATCCGTTTTCAGCGTTTCGGTTGATGCAAGGCTAGCCTCTTCGCCCGCCACGCAACGAGGTCGCCGAAAGGATGAATGCGGCGGGTGATGGTGGCCTGGCATCACCCGTTGGGAGGTATACTGACCGTTCGTTGGCGGTCGGCTTCCATGCCAAGGATGATTTCGCCACTTCGACAGCGTCTTCGACCTGTGCGTATCGTCATGAGACATTTCTCCTGGACATATGACGATGACAGCGCAGCCGCCGCTCAACCTGCAACGGAAGTTCTGGGACAGTTGGGCCACCATCTCGGGCGACAAGGGATACGACGAAATATCGGCGCGTCAGGCCAGAATCGTTTGCGACTGGCTCACATCGGTAGACGTTCCGAACATGAAGCTGCTGGAGGTCGGCTGCGGCACCGGTTGGTTTTGCCCGCGGCTTGCAGCATTCGGCAGCGTCACGGCGACCGATCTCTCGCCGACGCAGATCGAAACCGCACGCGCCCTGTTTCCCCAGGTCCGGTTCCTCGCCGGAGACTTCATGACCCTGGAACTGGAGCCGGGACAGTTCGACGTTGTCGTCACTCTGGAAGTGCTTGCGCACGTTGCCGACCAGCAGGCTTTTGTCGAACGTATCGCCAAGCTGCTCAAGCCCAGCGGCTTGTTGATGCTCGCCACGCAGAACCGTCGTGTACTGGAGCGTTTCAACCGTATCGAACCACCGGGGCCGGGGCAGATCAGACGGTGGGTCGACGCCCGCGAATTGACCGCCCTGCTCTCCCGCTCCTTCCGGATACTTGAATTGAAGTCGGTGACGCCGAGAGCCAATCGAGGTGTCATGCGCCTGCTGAACTCGCGCAAGATCAACCATCCGATCAGGAGTCTCTTCGGCGACAGGTTCGAAAATCTCAAGGAACGCCTGGGACTTGGCTGGACTCTTGTGGCGCTTGCGCGGAAGGTTTCGCCTTAGAGCTATTCTCTAGCTGAAACGAGCAGCACCCAATCTGCGAAGCCTGCCCGGTTTTGCTGTGCGGGTGGCGCTACAGTGACAGGCTTTCCCTGCTCTGCCGAAACCTCGAGCGGCGGCGCCATGATCCCGGCCGAGGGGTCGTACCAGCGTATGCTCAGCCGGCCAGTGCCGAGCGCAACGGGATCGATCTCAACGGCCGTTGGCGCCACCAGATAGGAAATCGACCAGCTTCGGTCCCCGGCGACCGCCGTCATCAGCCGACCTCCCTCTGCCCGGACCGGTCCATCAACAGAGGCCGGCGCCAGCGTCCACCACTCGATCCCGTCGAACAGCGTTTTCAGGTGGGTCATGCTCTGCGCACCACGGCTCGCGAGCGCCTCGCGCCACGTCTCTTCGACGGAGTAGATACCGGGTCCGCTGAAATGCCATATGGGGTTGTTGCCGAACACCTGTCCCGCCGCGCCGCCGAGAAGAGCGCCATAAGCGATTTCGCGCAGCGATTGCTCCGTCGACTCGTGCTCCCCTTCGTAGAACCCCTCCAGCAGCAGTAGAGGCCGGCCCAGTTCCATCTGGTATCGTTCGAGGACTTGGCGATGGACATCGGAGTAGGAATAGATCGTCTCGATATCCATCCAGTCGGCTTTCGGCCAGACCTGTGCCGGGATCGAGTCGGGTCCTGCGTGGGCGGCCGCCAGAGCTGTATCGCCGCCGGCGCGCAGGCCATCGATCACAGCCTCCACAATTGACGTGTCGATCGGGTCGTAGTCGCCGCCGTGCAGCCATATGATGTTGTCGAGCCCACGAAAGTGCTCGGCCAGATATCGGCCGTAAGCCTTGAGCTTCTGCGTGCCGGCAGCCTGCATCTGCGCATACCAGCCTTCCTCGCCGCCCCCGAAGCCGAGATAGGCTGGCGTCAGCAGCACGACGAACCCCTCCTCCCGCGCACGTGACAAGACCCATCGCGCATGATCGAAATACGCATCGTTCGGCTCGAAGGGCCGTCCCTCGGCGAACGGGCGCACGCGATACGCGTTGGCGGGAGCGTTGCTGGCGAATTTGTGCTCGATGAGCGACACGACGAGCGTATTGAAGCCGCGCGAGCGACGGTCGGCGAGATAGACGTCGACCTCATCCTTCGTCAGTTCGGCGATCAGCGACCAGGCGGTATCGCCGTGCGGAAGGAAAGGACGATTATCGGCATCGACGAGATAATTCCTTTCATCGCTGATCCGAAGCGGGAAAGCTGTCGCATAGGCGGTCGAAGCTGTCGTGAGCAACAAGAGCGCCATGAGAACTGTACGGAGGGTCGCCAGCATCCCGTTATACGGCGGCGGCCAGTTGCTTTGGCTCCGCTGTCGCACCACCGTTGAACGCTCTGAAAACCACCTGCGACGGCCGACCGACAAGGTGGCGCTCGACGCCATCCTCAAGAGCCCGCGCGTAGATCTCCAAAGCGGCATCGACGGCTGACACGGTCTCGTCGATTTCCGCATCGCCGTGCGTGTAGCTGACCACGAAGGATGGGGCCAGCACGCCGCGGCGGATGATTTCCTGGAGGAACAGGGTGCGAAAGGCCTGGGAGGGCCGGCCCGATCGGTCAAGCGTGCTGAATGCCAGGCAACAGTCGCGTCCCACGGCGGAAAAGTGATCCGCCACCCCATGTTTCTTCGCTGCCTGTGTCACCCCCTCCCGCAGCCGCCTGCCCTGGCGGTAGAGATGTTCGACGACCGGCTCTTCCTCATAAGCCTTCATGGTCGCGATCGCCGCGGCCAGCGCATGCGTCTCTGCGCCGTGGGTGGTCGAAAGCAGGAACACCCGTGGCCGGTCGACATGGTCTAGCCCGCCCAGCCGCATGATCTCGCGCCTGCCCGCAAGCGCTGAAATGGAAAAGCCGTTGCCGAGCGCCTTGCCGAAACACGAAAGGTCCGGAACGATACCGTACAGCGTCTGCGCGCCGCCTTCGTGCCAGCGGAACCCCGTGATCATCTCGTCGAGGATCAGCAGCGCGCCGTTGTCCCGGCAGACACGCTGCACCTCATGCAGATAACCGGCCGGCGGGTCATCCCCGCGCGAGGGCTCCATGATCACCGCCGCGATCCGGCCGGGATAGAGCGCAAACAGGGCCTCGACGCTTGAGGCATCGCCGTAACGGAAAGTCACGGTCAGACGTCTGACGGCTTCGGGAATGCCGGCGTTCATCGGCGTGGTGCCGATGAACCAGTCGTCGGTGGAGAAGAACGGATGATCGGCACAGCACGCGACCATGTCACGCCCGGTGTAGGCTCTGGCCAGCCGCACAGCCGCGGAAGTGGCATCGGACCCGTCCTTGCAGAACTTGACCATCTCCGCGCCCTTGACCGTGTCCAGGAACGACTGGGCACATTCAGCTTCGAGCCGGTGCGGCCTCGTGAAATTCGCTCCGTCGCGCATCGCCCGAGCGGCAGCATCGATGACCGGACCGTAGGCGTGACCGAGACCCACGGAACGGTTGCCCATGCCGTACTCGATGTAGCGGTTGCCATCCACATCCCAGACATGACAGCCTTCGCCACGGGCGATGAAACCGGGCGACAGCACGGGATACTGGTCGTCTCCCTTGGCATAGGTGTGGGCACCGCCGGGAATGAGTTCCGCGGCACGGCTGCGAAGCGCGTCGGATCGCGTGAAGTCGGTGATCATCTAGGCTGCATCCCTCGACGGATTTCGGTACCAACGTTCGCGCGCGACCCGCAGCCAGTTTTTCACTGGCGCGGGCAAGTAGGTTCGCAGGCCGGCCCGAAGGCCCAGCGGCGTCGCCCATTCGTCCATCGGCAGAGGCAGCGCGATCGTGGGGCGCTGGTGCACCATGTCTGCGATGAGACGTGCATAGCTTCCAGCCATGCGCTTGAGCCCGAATTTCTCCTCCACGCGGTGCCGCGCATCGACAGACATCGCCGCGAGCCGCTCCGGATTGCGCGCAAGCTCGTCGATGCTGCGCGCCGCTGCGCGCCAGTCGCCGATGGGAAACAAAATGCCCGACACGTCGTTTTCCACGATCGTATCGGTGACACCGGAAATATCGGACACAACCGGCACGCAGCCTGCCGCCATGGCCTCCAGCAACGTCAGGCCGAAGCCCTCGAAGCGCGACGGCATCAGCAGCACATCATGCGAAGCGAGCGTTTCGGGAACCTGGTCCGGCGACACCGCACCGAGGAAAGTGGTGCTGGCGGCATGGGGTTCGAGACGCTTCTTCAGCGCTTCGAGGTCCGGCCCGTCGCCGGCCACCGTCAGTGTCACCGGTTCGGTCAAGGTCGCCATAATCTCGGGAAGCCAGAAGACCCCCTTGGATGCGTCTTCCACACGCCCGAGATAGAGAACCTTAAGCGGCGCTCCGGGCTCACGATGGCGGTTTGCGGCCGGAAGCGCCTCGACCTCCATCGCGTTTGGAATCGCGAAAGTGCGCGAGACAGGAAAACCGTGGCGGACAATCAGGTCGCGTCGGCAACGCTGCGAAACACCGACCGTGGCATGGACATGGTCGCGCAGCGCGCGGGCTGCCGCATATGTGCCAGGCGTGATGTTGTGTACGATCATGATGCGCAGCATGTGCGCAGGCAGGTAGCGCGCGAGGTTCATCTGCACGCGATCGGCCAGCACATTGACGAAGACACCGTCGAAGCCGCGTTCGTGCAAGGCGGCCATCATGGCCTCGGCCTGCTGCTTCTCGCTGCTGCAGCTTTCGGTGTGGAGGAGCACGCCGTTTTCCGACGTATCCGTCCAGGCGGTGGCTTCGCGCGCATCATGCGACAGGCCCACCCATTGGACGTCGATGCCATGGGCCAGCAGGCCCTTCCGAAGTTGCCGGAAGACAGTGTAGGTGCCGCCCAGGTGCGGCTTGACGAAATAGGCGAGTTTCACGAAATCACCGTCGGGTTTCCATCACCGGGGGAGCTGGCAATGTTGCCTGAATCCCTCGCATGCTAGGCGAAACGCCCCGGCTCGATAGTCGGGCATTGGTGCAAGCTGGCCCTACACCTTTGTGGTGAGTGCGTGTGCGTGCGGATTAGGCATGGTGCATTGGAGTGGCAGGCCAGCATCCCTGTGTCTGGCGTTTGGTGAACCACCCTCGAAATGCCAACTGTCCTTCGGCAGCCCGCCCGACACTATGGCAGGCATTAATCCACGAGGGGTGGGCATGAAAATCGTGTTGTTCGGGCAGTTCGGCTGCGGAAACACCGGCAACGACGGATCCCTGAAGGCAATGGCGGACCTGCTGCGCGATGAGCGGCCGGACGCCGAGATTGTCTGCGCTTGCCCGAACCCGGCCAACGTGGAGTCAGACCTTGGCATCCCGTCCATGGCGACATCCCGTGCCGTCATGACCGGCAGGGTCGCGGCATTTCTCAACCGAGCACTGCTGAGGTTTCCCGGGCGCCTGGTTCACTTGCTGGATCCGTTCAGGCTGTTAAAGGGAGCGGATTTAGTGATCGTTCCCGGAACCGGGTTTCTCGACGACTTCCAGGAAGTTCCGCGCGGCTGGCCGCTAATGATACTGCGCTGGTGCCTGGCGGCGCGTCTGATGGGTGCGCGCCTTGCGTTTGTGAGCATCGGAGCCGGTCCCATCCGACATCCGATGAGCCGCTTTTTTCTCACTACCGCCGCGCGCCTGTGCCACTACCGTTCCTACAGGGACACACAATCACGGGATTTCATGATAGAGCTAGGGATCGGTCGCGACAGCGATCAGGTCTGCCCCGACCTCGCATTCGCACTCGTACCCCCTCCTACCAAACCCAGGCCGGTCCGGCAAACGATGGCGGTCGGCGTGGGCGTCATGTCCTATTCCGGTTGGGTCAACCGTGGACCCGACTCCGAAGAGATCTACGATCTCTACATGGGCAAGATCGTAGCATTCATCGGATGGCTCCTGGAAAAGGGGCACGATGTCCGCCTACTCACGGGCGACATCATGGATCAGCGCGCTGTGTGGCACGCGCTGGAACGCCTGCAGGCAACGCTGTCTCCCGAACTTACGTCCGCGCTGATCGTGGAGCCCACCACTACGCTCTTCGAGTTAATGCGCCAGATAGCGCTGACAGACATTGTGGTGGCCAGCAGGTTTCACAACGTCGTTTGCGCAATCAAATTGAAGCGACCGCTGATCTCCCTCGGCTATGCCGAGAAGAACGAAGCTCTACTGCGGCAGATCGGGCTGCACGGCTTCTCCCAGCATATCGAGCATTTCGATCCTGAACTGTTGAAACAGCAGTTCCTGCGCGCATCGGCCGAGCGTGTCGAGGTCGCCGACAGGACTGCTGTGGCCACCGCCAACTACATGCAACGGCTGATCGGCCAGAGGGATGCGGTATTGCAACTGTTGCCAGCACAAAACGAACGCAACAGCGAACTGGCCTCCAACGTCTCTTCTCCCCGCTGAGTATATCTCCGATCAACTGCCCGCAGATTGAGTTCGACGCCCTCCGAGAGACCTAAGTGTCGCAACGATCCGGTCCATCGAATCCGCTCTTGTGAACAGGCTGCCGATTGGTGGCAGGATCGCAAGTGAGGGACGCCGGCTGAGCGCGAAGCGGAGCAGCTCAGCCACCCCCGGCTCGTGTCGCAGGAAGTGAGACCAAGCGCACCAATACGCACGCACCGCAAGGCTCTTCGTAGCCATTCGCTTGAGCCGCTGCGCCTCGACCAACGTCCCTCCGGACCCCGCGAAGAATGCCCCAAAGGCCCGCTCCATCTCAACGTTCCACATGTGCACGTCGCGGACTGAGGACGATTTGTTTTCCCCGTGGATGCGGGAGATGACCTGCGTGGCATCGACCCGCGCGACATCGCCAATAGCGGCGAAACGCATCCACAACTCGACGTCATCGGTATGGGAGAGCTCGGCGCGATAGTGCCCGACACGCTTTTGCGTGCTTGTCCGCACGACCACGGCCGGCCCGGCAACCGGATTGCGACCGGTTCGACAGAACTCTTCAAGGAAGTCGCCGCCTGCCATCACCTGATAGCCTTCTGCGGCTCCATCCGTCGATGCGAGAGTGGCTTGGTCGTCGCCCATGACGAACCGCGTGGGCCCGTAAACGAGATTCACATTGCGGTGTCGCTCCATGATCGCGACTGCGCGCGCCAGAGCCCCGGGCGTAAACAAATCGTCCGCGCATAGAACAGCGAAATAGTCCGAACCCGCCCAGTCTATGCCTTCATTGAAAGAGGAGGTCGATCCGAGATTTTGGGTGCGGGCTCGCACCTCGATCCTCGAATCCTCGGATGCATGTCGGCGAGCGATCGCGACACTGCCGTCGGTCGACGCATTGTCGATAACCAGCACCCGCATGTCAGATCCACAATACGACCGGATGCTGTGAAGGCACTCGTCCAGGTAGCGCGCGTAATTGTAGTTGGGTACGAGAATATCGACGCTAGCCATCTTGTCGCTCACGCCTGCCCGGTGCCGTGAAGGGCACCCTGTTCACCCGGCCCGTCCGCGGACTGATTGCGCGTTTGACCGACCCATTGTCGCAGCCGCAGGAGATTGAACATCTCGGTCAGTACCGGATGGCGGGTCAAAATCACCGCTGCAAACCAGCCGCAGAATGCAAGGGCAAGAATAATCGCGAATTCGACGAGGTCGAAGTCGAGATCGGGTTCCATCCACCAAGCTACGCCCAAAGGGCCAGCCATTGCCGCAACGGTTACGGCGGCACTGCTTCCGATCGCGCCGGCAAGGTCGCGCCATGCGAACCAAACGGCCTTCCGCGCGTAATGAAGCGCAATGATCATCTGCAGCGGCAGTGCCAGGAACTGGCTCCAGGCCATGGCCTCTAGCCCGAACACGCTCGCGCTGCACAGGATCGCGGCGGCAGTTATCTTGGCTACGAAGTTGGAGACGAATGCCGTCTTGTTCTTGCGCGTGGCCATCAGCAGTGGGTGGGTGAGTATGACCGGAAAGAAGAAGATGCCTGCAACCGCAACAATCCGGACAAGCGGCACCACCTCGCTCCAGGCAGGCCCGAGGATAAGATTGACGACCGGTCGAGCGAGCAATGCCATCAAGAGCAGGGCGGGCCAGTAGATGACGCAGATGAGTCTCAATGCATGGAGATAGGCGCTCTTGACGTCTCGTCCGTTGCGCACGCCGTCGGCAAGGGCCGGAAAGGCGATCGAGAATATTGACGACAGCAGCATCTTGTCGGGTATGCCCGAGATGGCGTTCATGCGGCTGTAAAGGCCGACGTCGGACATCGGCATAAAACGGCCGAGGACGAGTTGCGGGATCGCCTCGTAAATCTTGTCGACGATGCCTGCCGCCCCGCGAAACCGGCCGAAATCCAGCACGACCCGCCAGGTGGAAACCGTCGGCTTCGTCGGCAGTGCTTCCGGATGGATGAAGCCTGTCATCAGCACCGTTGCGCACGCGGCAACGAGATTGCCCCATGCATAGCTCATGTACCCGAAGCCCATGGCGGCGAGGCTGATGGTCGTAATGGCCATCGCCACGATCGAGGCCACGCGTATCCTTGCCGTGTTGCCGAAATCGAGCTCGCGGTGCAGCAGCGCTATGGCCGGATAGGAAATGGTGTCAATCACGGTTGCGAGAACCATGACAGCGAGAAAGAGCTGCAGCCCTTCCTCACCGTAGAATCGCGACAACATAGGTGAGGCCACCATCAGACCGGCACCCAATAGCATGCAGGCGCAGATCAGTATGGTGCCGGAGCTCTGCACCTCCGCCGCAATCACGGCTGGCCGCTGTACGAGGAATTCTGCGGTGAAGAACTCGCGCAAAGAGAAGGTTATGACACACACGCCAAGGCCGACGACCGCGATGCCGATTTCGGCGGGACTCAGGAGACGCGACAGGGTTGCTACAAGCACGAAATTGACGATCAGCGACAGATATTGCTCAACTGAAGCCATCACGAAGGCACGTCGAACGCGATTCATTGCCCCTCCTGCCCGGCCGACGACAGCCGACTTTCACCATGCATTCCAGCGCGTGCTACCCTGGGCTGTCGAGGAAGGAGAGCCGGTCATGCCTGAGACGCATCGCATCCACTATTCGACCGGCTTCCATCCATTGCGATTGATTTGCGGCAGCGCCGCTCTGGCGCAACGCGTTTGCGGCGTCTTTTAGCAAACCCTGCACGCCCTCATGATCGACCTTGCCCGTCTCTTCCAACTCAAGCAGCAGCGACTGGCAGATGTACAGGGCGGCCAGGCTTAATGATCGCGTCTCGGAACTGCTTATGACCACATCCATGACGGTCGTACTCCACACGAGCTCCCGGTACCGATCCCACTACCAAAAGCAAATGACCGATGACCCGCCCATGCCCATGCTGGCATCGAGCGCACATGAAATCGCTTTGAACGATTTGTCCTTTTGCGGCATCCCAATGACACCGGGTTAAGCCTTTGGTCGCATCGAAAGAGCGAGGGGACGGGGCAATTTGCCTGGATATGGCCAGAAACCCCGATCCGACGGATCAGGGAGGTCGGGGGTCAGGGCAGGCGCTGCGTGCTGCAAACCCGCACCCTCCACCAGAGGATGACGCAGCTAGTTCTTTTGGGTCCAGCGGTTCCCTGAATGTCCAGATAGAGCGGAACAGCGTTCAAGCTAGCATCGGACCATGTTCGGATCGCGCAAGTGATACCGATCCAATGGTTGGGAAGGGCTTGGAGGCGGGGTTTGCCAAATCTCTACGCACATCTTCTGAACGCGATCCTGACGACCGTATTGCTTATCGAAGTCATGCGGCGCTTTGCGCCCGGCTTGCGGCTCGTCGATCTTCCAGATTTGCGAAAGCAGCATGAAGGCGCGGTGCCACTCTGCGGCGGACTCGCGATATTCGCCGCGTTCCTGATAACTGCCCTGGGTTTTGACGGACATCACGAGGTGCCTTGGTATATGGCCTTGGGCATCGGCATCCTCGTCCTGACGGGTGCCGCAGATGATCGCTGGGGTCTGCGCGCAGGTACGCGCCTGGTCGTTCAGCTTGCCGCCGCCCTGCTGTTGGTCGTTCCGGGGCTGACGTTGTCCCTTCACCTTGGCAATGTCGGCGGGCTGCCCGTGCTGCTGCCACCTCTGCTCGGCGGTGCACTTGCCCTCGTTTTCCTCGTAGGCAGCGTCAACGCGATCAATATGCTCGACGGCATCGACGGTCTCGCCGGTGCAAGCGTCGCTGCCGCGCTTTTCTGGGTCGCGCTCATAGCCGCCCATGTGGGCGACACCGACGTGGTATTGCAGGCGCTCGTGCTGCTGGCAGCGACGATCGGTTTCCTCGTCTTCAACATGCGCCATCCTTGGCGGTCAACGGCCAGCGTCTTCCTCGGAGATGCCGGCAGCGCCATGCTTGGTGCGTTCCTGGCCTACTTCGTCGTTCGGCTTTCGACCGGCAGCAGCGTCGCTTTTGTCAGTGCACTGTGGATCCTAGTGATCCCGATCATGGATACGCTGAGCCTTATCATGCGCCGCATCGCGGCGAGGCGTAGCCCCTTTTCGCCAGATCGGATGCATCTGCACCATCTGCTGGTCGACCGCGGCATGCCGCACGCGCAGGCTGCCGTTCTGATCGCAGGTGTCAGCGCGCTGTGCGGCGCAATTGGCTATTTCGGCATTCTGTTCGGCGTACCGGATATTCTGATGGCGCTCGGCCTTGCGATCCCGGTTGCCGCGCACGTCGCAGCGGTGACTGCACTCACCGGAGCCGGGCGGAGCTCCAATGTCCAGCCTGCTGGCAATGCCGGCTTCGTCAGGCGTGACACACCGCCAGTCATGGGAGGTGGGCAATGACCACTGTTCTGGCCGACAGGAAGTCGGGAGCAGCTTCGGGAGCAGGCCGTACTCGGACCGGCGTGTCGGTGCTCATCATGACCTTCAACGAGGAGCAGAACCTGCCGGCTTGCCTTGCCTCGGTCGATTGGAGCGACGATGTGGTGGTGCTGGATTCCTTCAGCACGGACCGCACAGTCGAGATCGCACGGGCCGCAGGCGCACGTGTGGTGCAGCACCACTACACCACCGAAAACGGCCAGCGCATGTTCGGGCTCACCCAGATACCGTTCCTGAACGAGTGGGTCTATACGCCCGACGCCGATGAAATCACACCTGACGAACTGCGCGACGAAATGCTGACGATCGCCGCCGATCCGGGCCGGCCGGAAGCGTTTTTCAAGGCGCGTTACAAGAACATGTTCATGGGGCGCTGGATCAAGCACGCGAGCCTGTATCCCACCTGGATCACACGGCTTGTAAGGCCCGCCAAGGTCCGCTTCGACCGCGAGGTCCATTCCGTCTGCGCTTCGGATCAACCGGGTGGCCTGCTGAAAGCACATTTCATCCACTACAGCTTCAACAACGGTCTTCGCGCCTGGTTCGACAAACACAACCGCTATTCGAGCGTGGAGGCTGAACTCGCGATCGAGAATCCGCCGCCGCCGCTGCGCTGGACTTCGTTGTTCAGCCGGCGCGCCGACCAGCGACGCGGCGCGCTGAAGGCGATGGCGGCGAGGCTGCCATTCCGCCCCACCCTGCGCTTTCTTTACATGTACGTGCTGCGCGGCGGCTTCCTGGACGGCTGGCCAGGCTACGCCTATTGCCGGCTCATTTCCGGCTATGAGTTCATGATCGGGCTCAAGACGGAAGAGCTCCGTCGCAGGCGGCAAGGGTTGCGAATCTGACGCCCGCGATGTCGTTCATGAACGCCCTCATCACAACGGGTATCGGGAGAGCAAGTATGCTTGCCGCGGCCGCCTTGGCGGCAATTGCGGTTTTCGTGCTCTATCTCTGTCTTGTCGCCTTGGCCGAGCCGCTGCTGACGGTGAGGGACGCATTCGCAAGGACCGATGTCATTGTAGTGCTTGGGGGAGACGGACCACCGCGCGCTGCAAAAGCGGCAGAGCTGTGGCTGGCCGGTCTGGCGCCCAGGATCCTCGTATCGGGCGATGGCGACTGTCTGTACATACGCGAAGCCATGATTGCCGCTGGCGTGTCCAGAGTTGCCATAATCACGGAATGCAAATCCGGCAGCACGCGCGAGAACGCGGAGCTTTCCGTGCCCATACTTGCCCAGGCCCACGTCACGTCTGCGACGCTTGTGACAAGCTGGTTCCACTCGCGCCGCGCCCTGGCGAGCTTCGAGAGAGCCTGCCCGCGCATTGTCTGGCGTTCATACCCGACGGAATCGCCGCGCAGCTCTTTGACTGCCGCCTTCAGCCATCACGGCCCGGCGATAGCTCAGGAATATGCCAAGTCCGTTGTCTACGCGCTCGGCGACCTTGCGCGAGACTTCCAGGGCACCGGCAAACCAACCGGCTGGTGTGCGGGAGAGCCGGCATGAATTGGGCGCTGACCTTGATTTTCATCGGCATCGTTGCCTGGTTCCTTGCCGGCGGCTTTGCCTCGCCCCGGCGGGTCTACGAGTTTCCGTTTCTTGCAGGGATGATGGCGTTCGCTTTCCTGCTGCCGCAAATTCCGCCAGTCATCAGCGATATGACGCTGCCCGAGGGCGCCTATACTGCGGCGATGGGCGTCGCTGTATTTTGTATGGCGATGATCCGTGTTGGCTGGCGGGAGAATGCCGCGCCGCTTCCATTTTTCGCCCAGAGCTTTTCCGAAGCGAGGCTTCTGAAAGTCGCAATAGTCATGTCGCTCGTGGGAGCGCTGTTCTACTTCCAGCTCAGCCGCATGCCCTCGGAACTGACCGTCGGCGTCCAGATGTCCGGCATCAGCGTGGTTTACCTGTTCTTCGGCCGGCTGCTGATTTACGGCCTCGCCATCGCCGCCCTCTGTTTCGCACGGCGACCGAGTTGGCTGGCCGGCGCTGTCATCGCCTTCGACCTGTTATTTTGCCTCGATCGGATTCTGGTTACCGGCAAGCGCGCCGAGACTCTGGAGATCGTCCTGATTCTGGCGCTCGCCTATTGGTTCCATCGCGGCTGGACACCGCCACGGCTAGCTGCGATCGCTGGCGTGGTCGGCATCACGCTCGTCATGGGCAGCCTCGCCGATTACCGTCACATCAATCGCGAAAGCGGTGGCTTCGACGCCCAGCAGATCATGGAAATCGATGTCGTCGACAACTTCAAGGAAAGCCTTGCCAATGGCGGGCTCGAGTTCCGCAACGCCGTTCAGCGCATAGGGCAGATCGACCGCAGCGGCGAATTCGACTACGGCGCCGTCCACTGGAACCGTCTCGTCTTCAATTTCGTCCCCGCGCAGATCCTGGGTGCTGCGACGAAACAGGCCTTGATGATACCGACCCCAGAACCCTCGCGCGACTACCTACCACCAACGGGCACGACCGAGACCGGCTTTGTCGATGCTTTCCTGTCGTTCTGGTATTTCGGAGCGGTCAAGTTTCTCATCCTCTCCTATCTCATGTCCCGCATCTGGGCCTCGGCCATGAGCGGATCCACAACGGGGCAGATCGTCTACATGCTCAGCATCGTGCCTGCCATTCATTCGATCTCGCACGTGACCGACTGGGTGTTGCAGGTCTGGGTGCATATGATCTTTTTCCTGGCGCCGGCGCTGTTGCTGGCATCGCTGCACCAGGTCAAAAGCCGACACCGACTGGTGCCGGCAACGGTGGGGTGACTCATGGCCCGTTACAGCGAGACAGTAGAACCCAGGGGCCGCGCGCACGGACGGTCTCCGTTGCTTGGCGGGGCGACATTCGAACTGCGCCATCGTGCGGCACGGGTGGCATGGTCAATTTGCTGGATTATGTTCGCGAGATGGACGCCGCCGCAATTGCAACCGTTGCGCCGGCTGGTTCTGCGCGCCTTCGGAGCCGACATCCACCCGACGGCCATGGTGCGCAGCAGCGTGAAAATCTGGTGGCCCGGCAATTTGAAGATGGGTGAGCGTGCGTCGATGGGTCCGGGAGCAATCTGCTACAACGTCGCCCCGGTGACGATCGAGGATTTCGCAATCGTCTCGCAACGGGCACATCTGTGTACGGGCACCCACGACATCGACGACCCAGACTTCCCGCTGCGTGCTCGGCCGATCAAGGTCGGGCGAAACGCATGGGTGGCGGCCGAGGCCTTCGTCGGCCCGGGGGTACATATCGGCGAAGGCACGGTTCTCGGAGCCCGCGCGGTGACCTTCCGCAACCTTGAAGACTGGACAGTCTATGGCGGCAATCACGCCAAGCCGCTCAGAAGTCGCAAAAAGATAGTCTGAAACAGACCATCAAACTCAAGCAGCGACGCGGATGTTCGGTTTTCTCGTCAACGCGTAGGCATCGAGCGTCATGTCGGCGATCACCGGCCAGGTGAAGCGCTTCCTGACGAGCGCGCGGCCGGCAGCGCTCATTGCCTCGGCTGTCTCGGCGTCGGCCAGGATAGCCGAAAGTGCGGATGCAACAGCCTCCGCATTCAGATCGACGACCATGCCGGCGCCCACCGCCGCAACCTCGGGAAAATGGCACTCCTTCGAGATGACGACGGGTGCGCCGCAGGCGAGCGCCTCCGTGATCGCCACGCTGAACCCTTCCTGCCGACTGGGGAGGCAGAAGCAGGCCGCATCGCACAGCGCCTCGAGCTTCTCCCGGCCGTAGAGCCCGCCGACAAGGTGCACACGCTTTCCAAGCCCATGGGTGGCAATGGCGCTGCGTAGGGACGCTTCGGCCCCGTCGTCCGGGCCGGCAATCACCAGATCGACGTCCGGCCACTGCGGCGCGAGCCGTGCATAGGCATCGACCAGATAATCGAGCCCCTTCTTGGTGTGCAGCCGCGACAGGAACAATACGAAGCGCCGTCCCGCCAGCGCCGAATGCTGGTTTGAAAAGCTGCCTTTTGGCGGCAATGGTTCGATCTCGTCGAGAAAGATGCCGTTGGGGATCGTTCGTGTTGGCGCGCGTAGGTTCAAAGGCGCCAGCAGTCGTGCCTCGTCATCGTTCAGCACATGGATGAACGCGGCCTCGTCGAGCATCCGTCGATAGCCCAGCGCGAGCGCGATCCGCTTCTTCCAGTATTTCTGCTGCAGGCTCCAGGGATCGAGCATTCCCGCCAGACGAACGCAGTATGGAATGCCGGCCGACCGCGCGACGTTCGCCGCCTGCCGCAGGATCGGTTCCCATACTCCGTGAAGATGAACGGCATCGGCGCCAGCGATGATTTCGGTGAGAGGTCGGCGTGTCGCCAGCGCCAGTATGCGTTCGCTGCGGCCCGGTTCGGGCAGCAGGTGCCGTTCGACATCGAGGATCCCGGGCACGTCCAGCAGCGCCCTTCGAATGCGCGGCTCCGCTTCCGCATCCGCGTAGCTGACGATGTGCACATTGTGCCCTTTGGCAGCCTGGGCTGCGGCTATGCGCATCACGACTCCGGGAGGACCGCCGAAGGCCGGGTCGATCGAGCCAATGACGTGGACGACCTTCATGACGCGTACTCCCTTGCAGGCGCGGTGCGGGCGGTTCGGCGCAGATAGTGGCCGAGCACGCAGCAGGCGAAAGCGCGTGACCATGCCGGACTTTCCGGCTCAGCGACGAAGGTCGACCACAAGGCCTCGAGGCCTTCCGCCTCGACCAGCCCGGACGCGCGAAGATGTTCGAATCCGCTTCGGCAGCTCTCGGCCAGCGGGCCGAGCATCCAGCGCCGTATCGGCAGCGTGAAGCCGTGCTTGGGCTGGTTGAGGAGTTCGGGACGAAGCAGGTCCGGCATTGCCGCGCGAAGCATATGTTTGTCGGCGCGCCCGTTGGGAAGGCGAACGCGTCCCGGCAGGCCGAAAGCAAGATCGACAAGCCGTCGATCAAGCAGCGGTACGCGAATTTCCAGCGAGTGCGCCATGCCGTCGGCATCCCCATCCCGCAGCAGCATGTTGCCCATGTAGAGGCGGCTCTCGAGCAGGCCGACACTCCATATCGGGTCTCGAGGATTGACGGGCATCGCCTCCATTTCCTCGGGGTCGAGGAAGTTTTCATCCAGTCCCAGCCATCGCGCATCGAGACCGAGCGCATTCATCTGCGCAGGAGCCATCAGCCGCCGCCGATGAGTGTAGAGGCTGGTCAGGTCCGCGCCGGATTCGGCCAGAGCGGCAGCCTTGGCCCGGAACGCTGCCGGCTTGCCCGCGCTGAGGAGTTCCGCCAGCCGTCGCCGCTTCGGTGCCGGCAGCCAGGATGCATGTCTGAGCATCCGGTAAAGCCGCGGCACATCTACAAAGCTCGAATATCCGCCGAAAAGCTCGTCTCCGCCCTGCCCTGACAGGGCGACGGTTATGCCGTGTTCGCGCACTGCCTTTGAAATCACATAGACGTTGAGCCCGTCGATCGACGGCATATCGATCGCGCCCAGCCATGCTTCGGTCGTTGCAATCGCATCCGCGCTTTCGATGCGTATTTCCGTATGGTCGAGGCCGAAGCGGCGCGCCGTGTCGCCGGCCAGTTCCAGTTCGCTGAGATCGGGGTTCTCGGCAAAGCCGACTGTGAAGCTTCGCAGCTTCGAGGCGTGTCGCGCGGCAAGCCCGGCAACGATGGTGCTGTCGAGGCCGGAAGACAGGAACACGCCTACCGGCACATCGCTCACCAGATGATCGCGCACCGATGCTTCGAGCGTTGAACGCACGGCGTCGACGGCTTCCGATCGGCTCAGATGCGATTCGGGCCGCGGTGGCGACCAGTAGTGCACCGGCGGCTCTTCTTCGCCCCTGGCCGTCAGCATCTGCCACGCGCCGGCCGGAAACGACCGGATGTTGCGGAACATCGTATAGGGATGCTGGCATGCGCCGTAGGAGAATAGCCCTGCGATGCCGCGCGGATCGATCTGCTGCTCGAGCAGACCCGAGGCGAGAATGGCGCGCACCTCGCTGGCAAAGACGAATGTACGCCCGCGCCGCCCGACATAGAGCGGCTTGATCCCCAGGGGATCGCGCGCAAGCATCATCTCCCCGGTAGCGACCCGGTAGAATGCGAACGCGAACATGCCCTGCAAGCGCGACAGCGCACGCGGCCCCCACTCGACGAGCGCGTGCAGCAGCACCTCGGAATCGCTATCGCTCAGAAAGACGGTGCCGCCGGCGCTCAGCTCCTCCTTGAGATCGCGATAATTGTATATCTCGCCATTGTAGACGAGCACGTCGCCGGTATGCGGATGAACCATCGGCTGCGCGCCCTGGGCCGACAGATCGATGATTGAGAGCCGCCGATGGCCCAGTCCGAGGGTCGCATCGCCCATCGTCAGATAATGCTCGCCGCCGCCGTCGGGGCCGCGATGACGTTGCGCGTCAACCATCGCCGGCAACGCCAGCCGCGCAATCCCGCCATCCTGGCAAATGACACCTGCTATACCGCACATGGCAGTTTTTCCAGTTCGGCCGATACGGAAGGATCGAAGGCGGACCACAGCCGCCGGCCATAAGCAGCCACATCGAACTCGGCCGCCCGCGCACGCGCATTGCGTCCCATCCACACGACGAGATCGGGATCTGCGGAGAGCCGCGAAATCCTGTCACACAGGGCGTCGACATCGCCCGCAGCGCAAACGAAACCATCGACGCCATCGCGAACCACGCTGCCCGCATTCGGCGTCGTCACGACCGGCAGCCCGGCTGCGAGTGCCTCGTAGATCACCGTTGCCGACCCCTCGCAGATCGACGGCAGGAAGAATATGTCGGCCCAGTCGTATTGTGCCGGAATTTCGGAGCGGGGCACCTGCCCCGTCACGGTGAGGGCGTCGGCCAGCTCGCGCTGGCGCGCCGCCGGCAGTTGCTCGACCGGCCCGACGAAGCGGAATGATGCCTCCTTGCTCAGACGCAGTGCTGAAGCCATGACGTCGGGCGTGCCCTTTCTGAGGCAGGCGGCCCCAACAGTCAGCACCCGCAGCCGGCCCGGCAAACGAGGCTTTGAAAAGTTTCGTACGACCGTGGCGTCGACTCCGTAAGGCACAACCACGCAACGCTCGACCGGCCCTCCAGCCGCAGCGATACCGTCGCGCACGAAGTCGGACGCGCATATGACGAGGTCGGCCGCCTCCCATTCGTCTTTTTCGCGTTGTGCGTACTCGCCAGCCAGCTGCACCTCGTCCGGCGCAGGCTCCCAGCCCGGATGGCGCTCGGTTTCGAGGGCCACCAGACGGTCGGCGACCGAGCGCGGCGCGATGACCTGCTCCACGGCGCTCCAGAGGCCTTGCTTTCGCGCCGCCTGCAGTTGCTCGAGGCATTCGCCGCTCATGCCGTAGAAGGCGCGGGCTTCCCCGAAGCCTTCCGCCACCACCGCGCGCGAGAATGCGCGCCCCGCTTCCAGCGCGACCTGCGTATCGACAGCGATGGTCGGCGTCATCATGCGACGGATGACGGACTGAAGCCCAATCGTCTCGAAGCAGCGTATCTTGTGGGGTGGTATGCCTTGCGGAACCCTACCGGCGAGGCGTCTTAGCGAGGCCGGCAGCGCGCGGCGCGGCATCATGCCGAGCGCGCGCGGCCAGCCGCGTACGGCGCAAATGTCGGTATTGAGCCGCTCGAGGCGGCCAAGGTTTTCGAAGATGCGAGGCACCGCATAGTGCATGCGCGCGCCAAGCTGACTGACGACGACTGTTCCCTTCATGCGGTTGCTGCGCCTCCGCGCGTCTCGACAGGAATGCCGCTCTGGGGCGCGAGCTTCAACACCGCGCGAAGCCATGCATTGACGCCGATGCCAATCGAATATTCGTTTTCGAACAGCCGCCTTGCGTTCTCGCCCAACATACGAAGGCGCTCTTCGTCATCGCGCAGGGCGAGGATCTGGGCAGCCAAGCCTTTCACGTCTCCGATCTCGAATGCACTTCCGCAATCGTAATCGCGCGCGACGCGGGCGACTTCTCCCCCAAGCGAACCGACGAAAAGCGTCGGGCGGCCTGCGGCCAACACGCCGTAAAACTTGCTGGGAATGATGCAGTGCTCCAGCTCCGGCAACAGCGACACCAGATGCGCATCCGCGACGCAGAGGCTTTGCGAAAGCACGTCGATCGGCTGTAGCGGCTTGAAGGTCACGTTTTCGAGCCGGCGGCGCTTCACCTCCGCCTCGACCGTCTTGCGCTGCTGTCCGTCACCGATCATCAGAAAATGGATGTCGATCTGGTGGCGCAACCGGTCCGCTGCTTCAAGCAGCGTCGAGAAATCATGCGCACGTCCGAAGTTTCCGGAATATCCGACCACAAACTTGTCCCGCAGGCCCCACTGGGCGCGCAACTCGTTCTTTTCCCGTTCAATCGGCCGTATCTCGCCGCCGTCGGACCAATGATGAACGACCGAGATCGGCGTCGTTGTAGTCGCTGCCAAATGGCGCGCCATGGTGCCTGTCGGACAGACGATCAACGAGGCGCGCCGATCCGACCAGTTCCGCAGGCGCAGCGCGAGCGCTGCAAGCCTTGGATGCCGGTCCAGCATGCCAAGTTCGATCGCGGTTTCCGGAAAAAGGTCCATGACCCAGCTCACCAGCGCCGCGCCGCGAAGGCGGATCGGCAAGGCCGTGGCGACCGAAAGCAGCGGCGGGTCGGTGCAGTTGACGCACAGATCGCCCCGGCGGGCATTCACAAGCATCCACCACGCGGCAAGAACGTGGAATGAAAGATAGTCTACCGCACGGCCGGGCAGGCTCCCCCTGCCAAACGCAGAGGTAGCCAGCCTCGTGACCTCGACCCCCTGGATCGTTTCGCGGGCCGGAAGGACCGCATCGTTGTCGTTGTGGAATTGCCGGCTTGTCACCACGGCCACCGAATAGCCCCGTTTTGCAAGCGCGAAGGCCAGCCCGGAGACCATTCGGCTCGTTGCAGACTGGTCGGGATGGAAGTAGCGGTTGACGAGTACGATCCGCATGCGAGCGCCTGTGTTCGTTTTGGTGCATCGCAGGCTGTGACTTCACAACCGGAACCGCAATTTCAGCGAAAGGTGGAGCCGGAGCGGTATTCGAACCCGCCTACCCCTTATGGCTGCGGAAGGCCGCTCCGATTGCGGCAGAACGTGCCACCCGCCTCCGGGCTACACCTTTAGGGCTGTGCCGCTTCGCCCCGCCATGCACCTATTTGGCAAGTTCCGCGCCCGCGCGAGACCGGCAAAGCTGCGGTCTGATCTTGCCAACGTAAAAGGGGGCGCAATTGCCGAAACAGCGAGCACTCATCATCGGCGTCACGGGACAGGATGGCTCCTATCTCGCGGAGCTTCTGCTGTCGAAGGGCTACGAGGTCCACGGTCTGAAGCGGCGTTCGTCCTCCTTCAACACCGCGCGCATCGATCACCTCTACCAGGACCCGCACGACGAAGATATTCGTTTCATCCTGCACTACGGCGACCTGACCGACGCGACAAATCTCTGCCGCGTGATCCAGAAGGTGAAGCCGCACGAGATCTACAATCTCGGCGCCCAGAGCCATGTTCAGGTAAGCTTCGAAACGCCGGAATACACGGCAAACGCGGACGCGCTCGGAACCTTGAGGCTGCTGGAAGCGATCCGCATCCTCGGTTTGGAGAAGGAGTGCCGTTTCTACCAGGCCTCGACATCCGAGCTCTTCGGCAAGACCGCACCGACGGCGCAGAACGAAATGACGCCGTTCGTGCCGCAGAGCCCCTACGCGACAGCCAAGCTGTTTTCATATTGGACCACGGTCAACTATCGCGATGCCTACGGCATGCACGCCTCGAACGGCATTCTCTTCAACCATGAAAGCCCCGTGCGCGGCGAAACCTTCGTGACCCGCAAGATCACCCGTGGCGTCGCCGCCATCGAACGCGGGCTGCAGAAGCGTCTCATGCTCGGCAATCTCGACGCCAAGCGCGACTGGGGCCACGCTCGCGACTACGTGGAAGGCATGTGGCGCATCGTTCAGCAGGACGTCCCTGACGACTACGTGCTGGCAACGGGCGAAACACACACGGTCCGGGAGTTTGTCGAGAAAGCCTTCTCGGTTGTGGACTGCCCGATCGAATGGGCGGGAAACGGCGTCGAGGAAATCGGCATCGACACGCGCAACGGCAACACGATCATCGAGATCGATCCCCGCTACTTCCGACCGAACGAGGTGGACTTTCTGCTGGGTGACGCGTCGAAGGCGCGCGAAAAGCTCGGATGGTCGCACAGCTGCTCCTTCGACGATCTTGTTACCGAGATGGTCAGCTCGGATATGAGAACCATAGCGCTCGAGGCTGGTCGCAATGACTTCCATGGCATGTGAGCAGACGTTCGACCTGCGCGACAAACGTGTCTGGATCGCCGGACACACTGGCCTCGTGGGCTCGGCCCTGCACAGGCGCCTGTCGCAGGAGCCGTGCGAATTGCTGCTGGCCGGCCATGACGAACTCGACCTTATCCGCCAGGATTCGACCGAGGCATGGATGCGCCGCGAGCGACCTCAGGTTGTGGTTGTCGCCGCGGCACGAGTGGGCGGCATCATGGCCAATTCCCGCTACCCGGCCGACTTCCTCTACGACAATCTGATGATTGCGGCGAATGTGCTGAGGACCGCGCACGAGATCGGGGTAGAACGGCTAGTCTGGCTTGGTTCGAGCTGCATCTATCCGCGCGAGGCCGAACAGCCAATCCAGGAGGACTCGCTCCTGACGGGACCGCTGGAGGCAACCAACGAAGCCTATGCGATCGCCAAAATCGCCGGGCTCAAGCTGGCAGAGTCCTACCACCGACAGCATGGCCAACAGTTCTTCACGGTGATGCCGTGCAACCTCTACGGACCGAACGACAATTTCGATCCGCAGAACTCGCACGTTATCCCCGCGCTCATGCGCAGGATGCACGAAGCGAAGGAAGCTGGGGCGCAAACCGTGGAACTATGGGGCACGGGAACGCCGCTTCGCGAGTTCCTGCACGTCGACGATCTGGCGGACGCTGTGGTGTTGCTGCTCAGGCGCCACGTAAGCGGCGAACCGGTCAACGTCGGGTCGAGCCTGGAGATTTCCATTGCCGACCTCGCGCATGTGGTCGCCCGCGTCGTCGGTTATCGCGGCCGGATCGTCTTCGATCCGACCAAGCCCGACGGAACGCCGCGAAAGGTTCTGGGATCGCAGCGCGTCAAGTCGCTCGGATGGCGACCGTCCATTTCCCTCGAAGACGGTCTTGGTGAAATGTATCGCGCCTGGCGTGCCCGCAACGCTGTGGCGCAACCGCCGTTGGGCCGCGCCGTGGAGCAGGTTATCGGATGAGAGAGGAAGCGGCGCCGACGGCATGAAGCCGCCGGAAGCTTCAGTTCGTGTTGGCGCTCGTAGCGACCGGTCGAGCCATCTCGGCTCTCAGGATATCCCCCGGCTTGATCTGTTCGCGTTCGCCGACGGGCGTTTCCTCATAGTCGCCCTCGGCCGTTCGGCGCAGGATGCGATAGGACAATGTCACGCCAGCTTGCAATCGCGCGCTCGAATCCGCCGTCATGGCGACTTCCACCATGGAGGCCAGAAGCGCTTCCTCACGTTTGGCCTTGCGCTCCAGCTCCAGTTCGACTTCCTGCAGCTTTGCGGCCGCCTCGTTGCGGCGCTGTTCCTTGAGCCCGTCGCGCCTTTGCTGGACTGCAAGCAGGTTCTGCCGCGCGCGCGCAAGATAGGAGTTGAGTTCCAGCGCGTCGCGCCGCGTGGCGGAAAGCCGGCGCTCGGATTCGCGCAGGTTTGATTTGGACGTCAGGCCGCGCTCGACGAGCTGCGACGTGGCAGCCACATCCTCTCCCAGCAGCCTTATTTCGTCTTCATGCAGTTCGATGCTTCGGGTGATGCTTGCGATCTCGTCGACGAAGCTTTGCTCCTGGGCCAGAAGTGCTTTCCCCTCAGCCTCCAGATTGGCATTGCGGATCGTCAGCAGATCCCGTTCACGTTCGTTGACCTTCCGCTGGAAGGCCAGGAGCGCCGGCTCGTTCTTGCGTGGCTCCGGCGGAATGAAATCGCCGTCGTCCAGTTCGGCACGAAGTCGCGCACGGGCAGCTTCCAGGCCCATGATCTGCAACTCGTTGTCATTCAGTTCCTGGCGCATTCCCAGAAGCTGGAGCCCGCTGCCGCTGGCCAGGGGCGTTTCCGCACGTCGAAGACCGCCACCCAGAGCAAAGAGTTCGAGCGTGATCATCCCCGGCCGATAGTCGTAGCGGCCAGGGGTCTGCACATCGCCAAGCACAAAAACCGGCGCGTAGCGGCTCACCGCTGCCGCTACCGACAAGCCCGGCACGAATTCCGCGAGTTCTCGGGAAAGCGCATCGGCGACATCCGCCGTGGATTTACCCGCTACTGTGACCTGGCCAAGAAGCGGGTAAGCGATCGCACCATCATTGATCGCGTATTCGCCGGACAGGCCCTCCTCGCCGAAGACCGTGATCGCGAGCACGTCACCGTTTCCGAGAAGGTATGGCTCGTTCGCAGCCTGACCGAAAGCAGTGGATACCGTGACAGCCAGCAAGGCGCTGCCGGCGACTGTAGCGAACAGGCGTTGGGTAACCCGGCTTTGCCGGGCTCTTTTGGCAATGGTGATTTTCATCGCGCTATCCTTATGATCGACCCTTGGCCGGATGTCTGGTCACCAGGTTGCCGCCTCAGTGACCAGGACGTGGTTTCCGGTGAAAGCTCCGGCTCCAGCGTCACATCCTTGGTAGCCCGGTTGAGGATGATCCCATCCGGCGCCGATCCGATCGCCGTCATGCGACGAAGTGCATCAAGCACATGTTCCGCGCGATCCTTTTCGCAGTCGACGACGAACAACGAGCAGTCGGCAAGCCCGGCAATCACGACGGCATCATTGGCGCGATCGAGATCGGGCGCGTCGAGCACAACAAGTTCGAAGGTATCCCTAAGGCGTGCAATGAACTGGCCAAACGCCGAGCTCTGCAGGAAAAGCTCCGGTGCGACCTTGCGAGATCGCGCGGGCACTATGCACGCTTGCGATTGAGGGTCGCGGTGGATGACCGCGTCACTCGCGAGTTCACTGTCCAATATGCCATCCAGCCATTCGTCGGGCTTCAGCCCCGCCGTCTCGGCGAGCTTCGGGTTTCTGAGGTCCGCCTCCACGACCACCGCCTTCAGCCCTGCCGCCGCCGCCGAACGGACCAGCCCAAGGGCCAAGCTTGTCTTGCCGCGTCCGCTTCTGGAGGACGTAACCGCTACGACCTTGTTACCCCGGGCCCGAAGACTGAGGCGGATGCCAGACAGCGCCAGGCCTAGCGGCGTAGCCTGATCCGCAACCGTCTCGAACCTGCCGCCGCGGCGAACCGGAAGGGGCGGCACCGCACCGATGACCGGTATGCCGGTCGTCTCCAAATCCCGCAGGATGCGCAGACGCCTGTCCGTCATCTCGCGCCACGTGATACCCAAAGCAGCAAGGCAACCGGCAAGCCCGATACCGAGAAGCAGCCAGTTGGACGGCCGCGGGCTGGCCCGCGCCGACGCCGGCTGCGCCTGCGAGATAAGTTGCGCTTCGGGCATTTCGAAACCGTCCTGCTCGATAGTCTGTTTGTATCGGACAAGATAGCTTTCGTAGATCGCCCGGTTGGCCGTCGCCTCGCGCTGCAACTGCGCGGCAGTCAGCTCGGCGTTGTTGGCCTCCGAAAGTTCCGCCTGGGCAGCCTGCAACGACTGACCGAGCGCTTCGAGATTCTCCCGCGCAATCGCGGCCTCATTAGCCAGACTCTGGATGAGCCGGTCCACCTCGACGCTGATCTGCCTGGCAAGAGCGTCCTTTTCAGCCGTCAACAGGTCGATCTGCCTGCTGCGAATGGCGCCACTCTTCTGCAGCGTATCCAGCTCCCGCTCGACCCGCGAATGCTCGGCGTGCAGAGACTGGATAGCTGTCGAGCCAAGAAACTCCGCAAGTGCCGGCACGTCCTGTTCGCCTGCCAGGCGTTTGACGACTTCGAGACGCGCCTCGGCTGTTGCGATTGTGCCTTTCACCCTGGCGGTTTCGGTGTTCGCCGCCGCGACAGCCATCGACTGCAGAGATACGCCGTTTGTCTGGATCAACCCGGCGCTCTGGCGGAAATGTTCCAGCGCCTGCTCCGATTGCTCGAGCTGCGCGCGAAGTCCGATCAGCGTCTCGCCAAGCCAGTCGCTGACCCTGCGGTTGGCTGTCTTCTGTATCTCGATCTGATGAGCCAGATAAGAACGCGCGAACGCGTTCGCGACACTTGCGGAGATTTCGGGTTTGGCCGACGCGTAGGATATAAAGATCGTGTACGAGCGGCCATCGTTGCTGACCCTTAAGTTTGACAATAACAGGTCGATCAACAGCTCATCGGAACGGGTCGTGGGTTGCGGCGCTAGTTCCATCGCTGCCGATGAATCGGAATTAGCCGGAGCAACAAACTCCACGACCGAGCGCAGGAGAGACACCGGGCTCCAGTCGACGAGCCGATGTTCCTCCACATTGATGCCTTCGCGCTTGAGTCGTTCGACCACGTCGACGGCAAGCGTGCGCGAGCCGATGATGTCGAGCTGTGTCCGCAGCACCGGACTATCCTGCGGCAGCGGCGATACGACGGATTCATTCGGGATCGCCTGAACCCGTCGCACGTCGAGAACGATGACCGCCTGCGAAACATAGCTGGGCGGTGCATTGACATAGCCGAACCACGCGGCCGACATCCCCAGGGCGCTTGCGACGGCGATAGTCACGCGTCGCCGTCGCAAGGTAAGCCAAGGGTTCCAGGACTGGCGGAGCTTTACGCTTCCGCCCGAACGCCGTACATCATCAACAATCATCTGAAACGCCCCCGCGTTAGAACTAACTGGCCAAACGCGTCAGCGATCAGGCCTGGAAGTTCGCGTGTTCCGGGAACATTTCATTGATCTTGAAAGCAACCTCGGTCCTGTTGGTTGCCTTGAGCTTCCGCATGATGTTGCGGATGTGAACCTTCACGGTGCTTTCGCGAAGATTGAGTTCGTAGGCGATAATCTTGTTGGCCTTCCCGCGACAAAGAGCGTTGACGACCTCTTCCTGCCTCTGCGTGAACATGCCCGACATCGGTCGGTTCACGTCGTTGCCGGCCTCGATCGCCCTGCGCATTGCCAAGACGCTGCTGGCCGGGAGGAATATTCCGCCTGCCAGCGCAAGATTGATTGCCTCGATGCATACATCGATCTGGACCGAAGTCGGGATGTACCCTTTGGCGCCGAGCTCGAGAGCCTTCAGCACATGGGCCAGCTCGTCGTTGTCGGCGAGCACGATAACGGGACATGCATACTCGGCCACCAGCTTGGTGATCGTCGACCCGACCGCGGCGTCCGCGGGACGCTGCCGCCCGATACATAGGAGTACTGCGGAAAGAGGCGGATGCTGGTTCTTCATCTGCCGCCATTCGGCGATTGTCCCGCACGCAACGACATCGAAGGGCATCTGCTTGGCGCGAAGTCCTTGAGCCAGGCAATCGCGATCGAGGACACGGGTGTCGAAGATAAGCAACGTACCCCTATCTTCTTGACGGTCGACCCCGTCACGGGCCCGCTCATTGAGATTGTCTTCACTTACGAGGAAAATTGAACGCTCTGGTCTTTCTTCATGGATACTGCGCATGACTAGTTGCTCCCCTTTACTACCTACATCAAGTTTCCGCGCCGCATCCAACCGCTTGCCACTTCGTTGGCGTTTGCCAATCATTAAGCTTAATAAGCGGTATACAATCCATTATTAGACCCAATCGATCAGGCTCACATTGATTAGGATTAAGTGAATTGCACAATTTCATTCTCAAAATCAGCAAAAATGAACATTCTTCGCAATAAATTGGATAGATAAGGAGAATCTTTGTTCGCATTTGATAGCTGACAAAGATTGACTCTCCGCCAACGCGATGAATTTACTGAACGACAACTGGTCAATCCTCACCCATGATGATAGCCAGACCATCACCTTTCGGAGGATACTTCACACCCGAAGGTATCGGTGATCGAAATCCGCAAGTTCGATCAACCGGTCTGGATTGAGGAACTCGACGGTTCCCTGCCGGAAAGAGAGCAATTCGTCTTCCCGCAATTCCCGCAGTTTGCGGTTGAGGTGGATCGGCGTAAGGCCAACCGCGTCCGCCAGATCGTTCTGCGTGAGAGGGCAGGCATACTGGCCTATTTCCGAGGGCCTTTTTCCTGTGACGCGACAACCAAGCTCCAGAACGATGTGCGATATCCGCCCCAGAACACTGCGGCGACCGAGGTTGACCATGTGTTCGCACATAATGGCGAGCCGGCGACCGGCCGAATTCAGCAGCACGCGATCGACAGGCGAGTTGGCGTCCAAACGCTCCATCGCAAAGCCTGGCCTGGACTCGAAAACGATGACGTCCGTGATCGCCGTGACCGAGAACCCCGCCATTCGGTTGTCCCCCGCCAGGCCTATGATGTCGCCCTTGATAGGAAAATCGATGATCTGTCGCTCGCCTTCGCCGACGAACTTTTCGATCCGACACCACCCGGAATGTACGATCCGGACGCGATGTCTTTCCTCGCCTAGCGGCGCGATCGTCGAATGCGCGGCATAACGCTTTGGCATGAAGCCAAAAGGTTCGAGATCCTTCAGCCCCTGCTGGCTGATCGTGAATCCGGCAAAAGCCGGATTCTCCAGCAAGGCGGCATGGATGTCGGCAGTCGACATACGAGATACGCCCCTTCCACCCTGGCGTGAATAATACATAATAGCCTCGTCAGGACAAAGTTCCCCATAGCGAAAGTTCGCTGGAAAATATTTGCTTCGGATCAAATGTCGTGACATCGTCTTCTGTCGCGAACATTCCAGAATAAACAGAAGCTAATTTAGGACTTCCCAGCACGGCCAAGCAATTCGAAGACGTGCATTTCCAAACCGATGGATTTTTGATCATGGCAAAAACCTCCATAACGCTTGGATACATGCCAAGACCACCGCTCACATCCCCCGATTAGGGTATGCATCTACGGCGCGATCGTTAGTGTTCAGGCTTTAATCCAAGTTCCCCACGCGCTCGCGAAAACGCAGTTTCATTGTCTTGCAAGCGCGGAGGGGCTGACAATGGACAATGCTACACCGGCGGGCGCAGACACGACCGTCGCACCCGGATTGGATACAGCCAGGCTGGATCGCCGTTCGCGTCGGCCGCTCGGCAAACATTCGGCCGCCCCCTCTGACGCGGTCGTTGCATGTGTGCTTTGCGGCGGCAGCGGTTCTCGCCTGTGGCCGCTATCGCGCCGTGACCGCCCCAAACAATTTCAGACGCTGACCGGCGGAAAGTCGATGCTCGCCAAGACGCTCGACAGGATGCGCGCCGGCAGGGAGGCGGATACTACCATCGTCGTTATCGGCGCCGCCGAGCATGAAAAGGCGCTTCTGGAGGCCGTCGAACCGCATGAGCCGTCGACTTGCCAGGTCATTCTGGAACCCATGCCGAAAAACACCGCAGCCTCCGTGGCGATAGCCGCCAGGCATGCGCTTGCCGACGGCGACGGCGATCCGTTGATGCTCGTGGTTCCGGCGGATCACGAGATCGGGCCAGACAACCTTTTCTGGGAGACCGTCGCCGACGGCATGGACGCGGCCCGCGACGGCAAACTCGTCGTATTCGGTGTCAGGCCGACACGTCCTGAAACCGGCTACGGCTACATTCAGATAGAAAGAAAAGCCGACCAACAATCCCCCAATTTCCTGCGTTTCGTGGAAAAGCCGGATGAAGCAAAGGCGGCGGCTTTTGTGGCCGACGGCAACTATCTCTGGAACGCTGGCATTATCCTTTGCAGGGCGTCTGCCATTCGGGATGCCTTCGAGAGGTTGCAGCCCGCGATATGGAAACGGGTTGGCAAGGCGTATGAGACCGCTGCGAAGCGGGGCCGGTCAACATTGCTGCCGCAAAACGTGTTCGCGACCATTCCACCCATTTCGGTCGATCACGGAGTGCTCGAGCATTTTGCCGACATAGCGGTCGTGGAGGCACGCTTCCAGTGGAGCGACGTCGGATCATGGGAAGCGCTCTTCACGCTCGGCGATGCGGATGCCAACGGCAATGTGGTGATGGGCGATGTCGTCTCACATGATTGCCACAGCGCATATATTCGCAGCGATGGTCGTCTGGTTGCGACCATCGGCCTTGAAGGCATCACCGTGGTCTCGACGGCAGATGCCACGCTCGTGGCCAAAACGTCGCGCGTCCAGGACGTTCGGCTTATCGCCGAGCGCCTCGAGCAGCAGGCTCGCGCAGAGTTGCGTTCCCCTCCGCAGATCGGACTGGAGCCTGCGTCTCCACGAATGCGGCTGCGGTGTCGGCGCTGGTTGACGGACGAGGCACTTCCATTCTGGGGTCGTCATGGCGTCGACCACGTTCACGGCGGGTTCCATGAAGCAGTCGGCCTCGATGGTGCCCCCATCATAAAGCCCAAGCGGATGCGCACGATGGCGCGGCAGGTCTATTCCTTCGCCGTCGCTGCCAGGCGCGAATGGTATCCCGATGCCCGGGAGCTCGTCGCACACGGGCTCGACTTCCTGCGCAGCCATGGACGGCGGACGGACGGCGGCTGGGTCAAGCTTCTCGATCCCGCGGGCGCGGTCCTCGACGGCGCGGGCGATGCCTATGACCAGGCATGCATGCTCCTTGCCCTCGCACATGCCCATCGCAGCGGATTTGCCGAAGCCAGGGACCTTGCCGACGAAACGATGGCATATGTCGATGGCGTGCTCGCCGACCGCCGGTCCGGCGGCTTCCGCGAGGATGATGCGGGTACCCTGCCGCGACGGGCGAACCCCCATATGCACCTGCTGGAGGCGTTTCTCGCCTGGCACAAGGCGACCGGTGAGACCTGCTGGCTGGAACGGGCGTCGGCGATCGGCGATCTCTTCACCCGCCACTTCTTCGACAGCGAAACCTGGACCGTCGGGGAATATTACGACGCTGCATGGCGCCCGATGCCGGGGCAGCAGGGAGACTGGACCGAGCCGGGCCATCATTTCGAGTGGTCTGCGCTGCTTTGCGAACTTGCAGCATGCTCGGATTGGAAGGACCAATCACGTGCTGCGTACAAGATTTACTGCTCCGCGCTCGCAAGCGGAACCAATCGGCTCACCGGCCTCGCTTTCGGCGCAGTGAGCCGCAATGGCAAGGCGTTAGACCGCATTTCAAGGAGCTGGCCACAGGCTGAGGCTGTCAAGGCGGCAATAGCTCTCGACCAGGCGGACGAATTGCAGCTCGCCCGGGAGGTGGAGGAGCGAATGGAACGCATCTTCCGCACTCACCTCTCGCCCGCAAAATCAGGTCTGTGGCTCGATCGCATTGCCGAAGACGGTACGCCGGTAGCAACCGACGTCCCCGCAAGCATTCTCTACCATCTCGTCACGGCCTTTAACCGCTACCTTGATTACCGATCGACAGAAGCAGACACCAACCGTCCTGCAAGCGCATGACACCGGAACTTTATCCACGTCTAACGCAACCAGCGCAGTGAAAAATTCTTGCAAAGGCAAAGGGCCGATGTTTCAATTCCTGTGGGATTGGAGGCGGGGTGTCCATCCTTAAACTGACCCGGAAGCAGATGAACTGGGGTTAATCCCGGCAAGCTATGCTTGTGCGAGATTGTTTAAGGGAAGCTGGAAATGCCGCATTTCTACTTCGATACGCGGAGCGGCGATGAAGTGCTCCTGGACGAGTCGGGGCACGAATTCGCCAGCGTTGAAGATGCGAGGCAGACGGCAGTCATCGCATTGCTCGACATGGCGCGTGAAAAAGCCACCAACCCTGATCGATTGGATCTCGCGATCGATGTAAGGGGGGACGCGACCGTGCTGTTCCGGACACGCATCTCGCTGGAAGTCAGCCAAGAGACTTAGGCGAGCGGACAAACCGCCAAGCTTTTCGGCATGCTTTGCCTCACAGCATCAGATGACGGCGCACATCTGGATCGTCGAGCCCTGACGCGCCACCCGAATACACGATCTGGCCCCGATCCATGATCGCGACGCGGTCGGCGAGCTCCCGGCAAAAGTCGAGATATTGCTCGACAAGCAGGATCGTCAGTCCAACCGTGTCCCGTAGATAGGTGATAGCCCGCCCGATATCCTTGATGATGGACGGCTGTATCCCCTCCGTCGGCTCGTCCAGCACCAATAGCTTGGGTCGCATCACCAGCGCGCGACCAATGGCAAGCTGCTGCTGCTGGCCACCCGACAGGTCGCCGCCCCGCCGTCCGAGCATTTCCTTCAACACCGGGAAAAGTTCGAAGACATGGTCGGGAATGCTGCGCTCACCGCGCTTCAGCGGTGCGAAGCCTGTTTCGAGATTTTCGCGCACCGTCAGAAGCGGGAATATTTCGCGCCCCTGCGGTACGAAAGCGATACCCGACCGGGCGCGATCGTACGCCGCGCTCCGGCCGAGCATCTTCCCCTCTAAGGAAATCGAACCGCTGCTGAGCGGATGGTGGCCGACGATGGCCCTAAGAAGACTGGTCTTGCCAACGCCATTGCGTCCCAGCACGCAGGTGATCCTGCCCTGTTCAACGTCGAGCGATACGCCCCGCAGCGCCTGCGCGGCGCCGTAGCGGAGGGTGGCATCCTGGACGGCAAGCATGCTCATCTCCCCAGATAGACCTCGACCACGCGCTCGTCGGACGAAACAAAATCGAGCGAACCTTCCGACAGCACGGAGCCCTCGTGCAGGCAGGTGACCTTGACGTCTAGCTCGCGCACGAAATGCATGTCGTGCTCGACGACGACGACGGAATGTGTACGCGCGATCTCCCGGAGCAAACGGGCGGTCTCAGCAGTCTCGGCATCGGTCATGCCGGCAACGGGCTCATCAACCAGAAGCAGCTTCGGGTCCTGTGCGAGCAGCATGCCGATCTCGAGCCATTGCTTCTGGCCGTGCGAAAGGTTCTCGGCGAAATCCTGGCGGCGGCCCTCTAGGCGGATCGTGGCGAGGATCTCGCCGATGCGCTCTTCTTCCTCGCTCGACTTGCGATGAAACAGCGTGGGGAAAATACCGCGCTGGCCCTTGAGGGCAAGCAGCAGATTGTCCTCGACGGTATGGCTCTCGAAGACGGTGGGTTTCTGGAATTTCCGTCCGATCCCCATCGTCGCGATGTCGGCCTCGTCATGCCGGGTCAGGTCGATGCTGCCGTTGAAGAAGACTTCGCCCGTATCCGGCTTCGTCTTGCCGGTGATGATGTCCATCATCGTCGTCTTGCCGGCGCCGTTGGGCCCGATGATCGCGCGCATCTCGCCCTTGTCGAGCACCAGCGAAAGGTTGTTGATCGCCTTGAAACCGTCGAAAGCGACCGACACACCGTCGAGATAGAGGATCGTGTCCGTGCGTGGCATGGTTCACTCCGCCGGCTGTGGTTTTGCCGGGCCCAGGTCGGGCGACGGGGCTTTCGGGCGGGCGCGAACGATCTCGTCCGCCACTACGGGTTTCGCCTCCGGCGCCTCCGGCGGTGTGCCACCCTCAGCGCGTGCGCTGCGGCTGCGCCAATACTGACGCAATTGCCCGATGGCACCGACGATGCCGCGCGGCAGGAAGAGTGTGACCGCGACGAACAGACCGCCAAGCGCGAACAGCCAAAGTTCCGGATAGGCAGCCGTGAACCACGACTTTGCGTAGTTGACGAGGACGGCGCCAATGATCGGGCCGAAAAGCGTGCCGCGCCCGCCGATCGCCGTCCAGACCACGACCTCGATCGAATTGGCCGGCGCGAATTCGCCGGGATTGATGATGCCGACCTGCGGCACGTAGAGCGCGCCGGCAATACCGGCGATGACGGCCGAGACAACGAAGGCGAACAGTTTCACGTATTCTGGCCGGTAGCCGATGAAGCGGGTCCGGCTTTCCGCATCGCGGACCGCCACCATAACCTTGCCGAGCTTGGAGCGGGTGATTGCCGAACAGATCAGGAGCGAAGCGGCAAGCGCCAGCGCAGTGATCGCAAAAAGTGTTGCCCGCGTGCCTGTGGCCTGAATCGGATAGCCGAGGATGTCCTTGAAATCCGTAAGCCCGTTATTGCCGCCGAAACCCATGTCATTGCGGAAAAAGGACAGCATGAGCGCATAGGTCATCGCCTGCGTTATGATGGAAAGATAAACGCCGGTCACCCGCGAGCGGAACGCGAACCAGCCAAACACGAAGGCGAGCAGCCCCGGCACCAGCATCACCATCAGCATCGCAAACCAGGCCTGGTCGAAGCCCCACCAGTACCAGGGCAGCTCCTGCCAGTTGAGAAAGACCATGAAGTCGGGCAGGTCGGGATTGGCGTAGACGCCCCGGTCGCCGATCTGGCGCATGAGGTACATGCCCATCGCGTAGCCGCCCAGCGCGAAGAACGCCCCGTGGCCGAGCGACAGGATGCCGACATAGCCCCACACCAGATCGAGCGCGAGCGCGAGCATCGCGTAGGTGAGATACTTGCCCAGCAGCGCCACCATGTAGTTGGGAACCCGCAGCGGATGACCGACTGGCAGCAGCAGGTTCGATGCCGGTACGAGGATGGCGACGGCGATCAGGATGGCCGCCACCCACAGGATCTTGCCGCCAAGCGCGTTGAGGAGGCGTTGCGTGATCATGCTTCCACCGCCCTCCCCTTCAGCGCGAACAGGCCGCGCGGACGCTTCTGGATGAACAGGATGATGAAGACGAGTACGAGTATCTTGGCCAGAACCGCGCCCGCGTATGGCTCGAGGAACTTGTTGACGACGCCGAGCGTCAGCGCGCCCACCAGCGTGCCCCAGAGATTGCCGACGCCGCCGAACACGACCACCATGAACGAGTCGATGATGTAGCCCTGCCCGAGATTGGGCGAGACGTTGTCGATCTGCGAAAGCGCTACACCCGCGAGCCCGGCGATGCCGGAGCCGAGACCGAAGGTCAGCGCGTCGACCCAAGGGGTGCGGATGCCCATGGAAGACGCCATGCGCCGGTTCTGGGTAACGGCGCGCATCTGAAGACCGAGCGCCGTGCGTTTCATGACCACGAGCAGGATCGCGAAGACCGCCAGCGCGAAAACCACGATCCAGAAGCGGTTCCACGTCATGGCAATGCCGTAGAAATCGAACGATCCCGACATCCACGTTGGGTTGCCGACTTCACGGTTCGATGCGCCGAAGATGCTCCGCACGGCCTGCTGGATGATCAGCGAAAGGCCCCAGGTGGCCAGCAACGTCTCCAGCGGGCGGCCATACAGCCACCGTATGATGCCCCGCTCGATAGCGATGCCGATGAGCGCGGTGACGAGAAAGGCAACTGGAAGCGCGAAGGCCAGCGTCCATTCGAACAGTCCGGGAAACGACGTGCGCACGATGTTCTGGACGACGAAGGTGGTATAGGCGCCGATCATCACCATTTCGCCATGGGCCATGTTGATGACGCCCATGACGCCGAATGTGATGGCAAGACCGATCGCCGCCAGCAGCAGGACCGAGCCGAGCGAGATGCCGTACCAGACGTTCTGGCCGACATCGAGCAGGGCCAGATGCCGTTCTATGGCCTTGATGCCTTCCTCGATCGCAGGCCTGACATCGTCCCCGGCCTGCCCGAGAATCGCCGTCAGGATGCCGAGCGCGGCACGGTCACCGCGTGCGCTGATCGTTTCCACGGCCTCGGCGATCTGTTCAGCCGAGGCATCGGTTTTCAGGATCGAAGCGGCTCGTGCCTGCTCCATCGCCCGACGCACGCCAGCATTTTCCTCCTGGGCCAATGCTTCGTCGAGCAAGGCCAGATTGTCCGGTTCGGCAGCGGCAAACATTGCCTCGGCAGCACTTCGGCGCGTTGCAGCACTGTCGCTCATCAGCGTGAGCTGGCCGATGGCGGCACGCACAGCCCGACGCAGGCTGTTGTTGACGCGAATGCGCTCGACCGCGCCTTTGGACGCTTCGCCGGCCTCCTCTGTCGTCAGCGCGTCGCTCAGCCGAACTGTGTCTCCCGAAGGAGCGGTGGTCACAACCTGACCGGTTTCTTCGACAACGTTGAGTTCGCCGGCTGCGAGCGCCTCAAGCAGCGGAACAAGCCGCACGTCTCCGGTCGCGGCAAGCTGGGCGACAACCTTGCCCCGATCCGAATAGCTTCCTTCGGGAAGCTGGCGCACCAATTCCTCAATGGATTGCGCTTGCGCCGCGAGCCCTGAAAACACGACCGCAAGTACGGCAATCGCAAGGAAAGCGATCCTTGATTGGACGATGCCGGGAATGCTCCGGATAGTTGGCGTGACCATGCGCTTCATCGCTTCTTCCTGCGAAAGGCCGGGTGAAGGCGCTGCACGTCGCCTTCACCCACGACCGTCATGAGGCTACATCGAACCGCCGCAGCTCTTGGTCTCGGTGTTGTAGTTGCCGCAGTTGACCGGGTCGGTCCAATCGGCTTCCAGCACCGCGGATTCGGGCAGGTAGTCGGACCAGGCATCGCCCGGCACCAGACCCTCAGTCTCCCATACGACGTCGAACTGGCCGTCATCCTGGATCTCGCCGATCAGCACGGGCTTGGTGATATGGTGGTTGGGCAGCATGACGGCCGTACCGCCGGTGAGGTTCGGAACCTCCACGCCGACGATCGCATCGATCACTGCATCAGCCTCGGTCGACTGAGCCTTTTCGACCGCGGCCGCCCACATGTTGAACCCGATGTAGTGCGCTTCCATCGGGTCGTTTGTCACACGCTCCTCATTGCCGATGAAGGCATGCCAGGTCTCGATGAACGAGGCGTTCTCGGGCGTGCCGACCGACATGAAGTAGTTCCACGCTGCCAGGTGGCCGACGAGAGGGGCCGTATCGAGGCCGGCAAGCTCTTCCTCGCCGACGGAGAACGCGACCACCGGAATGTCTTCCGCCGCGATGCCCTGATTGCCGAGCTCACGGTAAAACGGAACGTTGGCGTCGCCGTTGATGGTCGACACGACAGCGGTCTTCTTGCCGGACGAGCCGAAGTTCTTGATGTCGGAAACGATGGTCTGCCAATCGGAATGACCGAACGGCGTGTAGTTGATCATGATGTCTTCGGCGGCCACACCCTTGTCCTTGAGGTAGGCCTCGAGGATCTTGTTGGTGGTCTGCGGATAGACGTAGTCGGTGCCGGCCAGCACCCAGCGCTCCACGCCTTCCTCGTTCATCAGGTAGTCGACGGCGGGAATGGCCTGCTGGTTGGGCGATGCGCCGGTGTAGAAGACGTTGCGCTGGCTTTCCTCGCCCTCATACTGCACCGGATAGAACAGCAGCGAGTTCAACTCCTCGAAGACCGGCAGCACGGACTTGCGGCACACTGAGGTCCAGCATCCGAAGACGGCATCGACCTTGTTGACCTCGATGAGCTCGCGCGCCTTCTCGGCGGCGAGCGGCCAGTCGGAAGCGATGTCGACGACAACCGGTTCGAGCTGCTTGCCGAGCAGGCCGCCCTTCTTGTTCTGCTCTTCGACCAGCATCAGCATGACGTCTTTGAGCGTCGTCTCGGAGATCGCCATCGTGCCTGACAGCGAATGCAGTATGCCGACCTTGATTGTTTCGTCCTGCGCGGCAGCCGGTCCGGCCTGGGCGAGCATCGCGGCGAGAGCCGCGGCCCCAAGCAACCGGCGGGTAGATCCCATTTTCTCGATCATGGCGCCTTCCCCTTTCGTAATTTTTGCACCGCAATACGAAAAGCAGAATGCGTGCCAGATGACTTGCTCGTCAGGCGAGTCTTAAGAAATCAGTAATTTAGCAGTCAGTCGCTTTGCTGCGGCCGAGGTGCCAGACGCTTTGAATATGAAGCAACTGCCTAAAAATGTGCACGTGCACAATAATTATGCTCTTGGCCGGGATGGGTCTTATCCGGCTTCGTCATTGAGGCGTCATCTGCCATGGCTATCGCGTCGAAACCGCGCCGTGCGGCGATACGCCGGCAATCAGAAGCAATGAGAGCAGGCGCATGCAGGACAAAGAGATAGTTGCGCGTCTGGAACTGGCTCAAGCGGTCGCGCGCGAGGCAGGCGGCATGGCCATGTCCTATTTCGCCAGACGCGACGAGCTTGCCATCGAGACCAAGGCCAATCCCCAGGATGTCTTTTCGATAGCCGACCGCAATGTCGAGACCCGGATCAGCAAGATGGTCGCCAGCACCTTCCCCGCCGACGGGTTCCTGGGCGAAGAGTTCGGCGTGACCGAAGGCTCCAGCGGCTTCATCTGGGTTGTCGATCCGATCGACGGGACCAGCCCCTTCATCTTCGGCCTTCCCACCTGGTGCGTTTCGATCTCGCTTCTGCGCGAGGGCCGCACGGTGGCGGGCGTCATCTACGCACCGCCAACTGACGAGATGTTTGCCTGCATGAAGGGTGCGGGGGCGACCCTAAACGGCCGACCGATGAAGCTGGATGCCGAAACCACGCTGAGTACCGGGCTGACGGGGCTTGGCGCCAATTTCCGGGTCCCGCGCGAAACCATCTTGAATTTCGTCGATGGGCTGATGGCGATCGGCGGTGTCTTCATCCGCAACGGCTCCGGCGCGCTCATGCTGGCGCACGTAGCCGCCGGCAGGCTGGTCGCCTACTACGAACCGCACATGAATTCATGGGACTGTCTCGCAGGCATGCTCATGGTGCGGGAGGCAGGCGGCTGGGCTGGAGAATTTCCGGATGGCGACAGGCTGCTCAACGGCGGGCCAGTTCTCGTGGCCAGCCCCGGGGCGAAAGATCAGTTGCAGGAACTCGTGGCCGCCACGACGACCCCGGCCTAGCCGGCACCGGCCACAAACATCAACCATTCATGAAACGTTGACCATCCTCGCAAACCCTTGGTTTCTAGATCGCTGATAGAAGCGACGCAGGGACACGGACAGGAAACGTCTGGAGGGGTTGCATTTGCTGTCTAAATTTTCCAGCGGTCGCCAGAAGAAGCTCTACGTATTTCTTCTTGCCTTTGCTCTGGCCTGTTTGTTCCCGATTATCACCGTCACCGGCATAGGTGTCTGGAAAACCGGCGAGGCCTACAGGCAGACAGCGACCGCGCGGCTTGACGACACCTCGAAAACGCTTGCACGAGCGGTCGAGGCCGACCTGGATGGACGCTTTGCATTGCTTCGACTGCTTGCCTCCGTTGCAATGAAAGTCGACGGAGCCGAGACGTCCGGGCTTGTTTCCGGTTCCTTGATCGATGATGTCGTTGTCGAGGGCGACGTCCGGCTTTTCGGCCCGTCAGAGGACAAGGATATGGTGGGGGCTGCCGGATTGGCCAGCAGCCTGGCAAGGCAGGCGATAGCAAGCGGCTATCGTACCGTTTCCAACCTTGCAATGGAAGAAGGCCCCGCCGATGGACGCGTGTCGCTCGCCATGCCCTTCGACAGCGGGCCGAACGAGCGAAGCGCAATTGTTTTGAGCGTAAGGCCGCAGGACCTGGTAAAAGCGCTGCAACAGCGGGGGCACGCGCTCAACGGCATCCTCGTGGCCGTAACCGACGGCAATGGGCGCATCCTCGCCCGTTCGCGCGACCCTGAGCGTTTTATAGGGAGCCTGGCACCGGACTGGGACAAGCTCGTTGCCATCGGCGATGACGACGGTGCTTTCGAGGCCGTCACCAAGGAAGGCGGCACGGTCATGATGACCTTTCAAAGGCTGGACGGGACACCGGGGTGGGTTGTCGTCGTCGCCGAACCGCTGGCCGTGTTCAACGCGCGATGGCGCAATCCGCTAGTCGGCCTGCTGATCGGTGGCTTGATCGCCATAGCTGCCACGGTTGCTGCTGCAGTCTGGATCGGCCGCCTTATCCTCGATCCCGTCAACGCGCTTGCCAGAAACAGCGCGGCAATTGCGGCGGGCGCCGCTCCTGACAATTTGCCTTCGATACCCCGGTCGTCGATCCGCGAATTCGAGACGTTGCGCCGCAGCGTCGAGGCCGCGGAAAAAACCCGGCGCGAAAGCGACCGCCGCTACCGAACGATGAGCCGCGCCGGCGCCTTGGTGATGTGGCGCTGGCAGGATGGCGCACTCGTGTGGATTGCCGGCTGGGAGGAACTGACCGGTCAGCCCCAGAAACACGCGCTGGGGACAAACTGGCTTGAAAGCATACACCCCGAAGACCGGCAAAGCCTGCTCGTTGCAACCTCCACAAGCGAGGCGCAGACCCGGCAATATCTCGACCTCGAGTTCCGCGTTCGCGACGCCGATGGGCAATGGCGATGGGTTCGCGACAGGGGCGGTGCGGTGCTCGACGAGAACGGTGCCGTGCTCGAGTGGGTCGGCGTGCTTGAGGATATCGACCTGCGCAAGCAGTCAGAAGCGCGCATCGCCCACATGGCGCGTCACGATTCGCTGACAGGCCTCGGCAACCGCGTCATGCTGCGCGAGCGGCTGAAGCCGGCAATCCGGCGGGCGCAGCGCGGTGTATCCGGCGCTCTTCTGGGCCTCGACCTTGACCTCTTCAAGCAGGTCAACGACACGCATGGCCACGCAGCGGGCGACGAGCTGCTCTGCGAAGTTGCCAACAGGTTGCGCGCGTGTGCAGGCATGGACGATCTTGTTGCACGGGTCGGCGGCGACGAGTTTGCCATCGTCCAGCAGGAAGGCGAGCAGCCCGACGTCGCCGCCGAGCTGGCTTACAACATCGTCGAAGCGGTGAGCGCACCCTATTATGTGGACGGTCGGGAAGTCGTGATCGGTGTCAGCGTCGGCATCACTTTGATCGCTGATCCCGAGACGAGCCTGGATGACCTTCTCCGAAGGGCCGACAAGGCGCTCTACCGCGCGAAGCAGAACGGTCGCGGCCAGGTCTGCATTTATGAGCATGACTTGTTGCTCGGGGAGATCGCTGCTCGGATCGATGAAAGCAAAGGCAAGGGCGCAGGGCCGGCCCAACAGAAGGCCGGTTGATCGACCTGTGACGCGTCGTCTTCAGCCGCGCTGGTGCAGGTCCGTCATGCCCTTGGGTTGACCGTCGCGCGCATGCCGTCCCGTCGGCCGCTCGATCATGCGCCAGACCCGCGGCGGCTTTTCGCCGGCATGCAGACGCCTGATCTGGTCGCCCACGATGGCGTCGGCGTGGGTAAGCCGCTGGTTGTAGCGTACATATTCTAGCCAAGTCGGCAGGTGATAGGCCTCGATCCAGTGTCTTGGATGCTCAAGGTCGCGCGTCAGGCTCCAGCGCCGCGCGCCGTCCCGTTTACGGATGCGCCGGCGCTCGGCCATCATTTCCAGAAACTCGCGCGTGTCCTTTTCGTCGATCTCGTATTCGATCATGATCTTGACCGGCCCGCTTCGCGGGGTCAGGTCGAGTTCCAGATGAGGCTGCTTCCAGCGGTTGAGCGGGTCGAGATTAAGCGAGGCCAGCGCCGGCAGCGCCAGCCGCCCGACACCCATGGCCGCACCGAAAAACATGACGCCTGCAGCGAACCAGAGCGCAACATCGGTGCCGTAATCTTCGGCCGCATGCCCCCATACCCAGCTTCCGAGCGCCATGCCGCCGAAGGTCGCCATCTGGTAGAGTGAAAGCGCGCGGCCCACGACCCAGCGCGGCGTCGAAAGCTGCACGGTGATGTTGAACATCGAAAGCGCGATGACCCAGCAAGCGCCGGCGATCATCAGGGCAATGCAGGTTAGCCATCCGAACGGGCTTTCTGCAATGATCACGGCACACGATGCGAAGCTTGCAAAGGCGAGCCGCGCGATCCACTCGGTCGACAACCGTTGCCGCAACAATCCGCTGATGAATGCGCCGCCCACGGCGCCGACGCCAAACGCCCCGAACAGAACGCCATAAAGCAACGCGTCGCCTTCCAGCAGATCGCGGGTAACGAGCGGCAGCAATGCGACGACCGAGATGACGGCGAAGCCGAACACGAAACCGCGTAGCAGTACCTTTTCGATATTGGGCGACATCGCCATGTAGCGAAGGCCGGAACTAATCGCCAGGCCAAGAGGCTCGGGCGGCAGGCTGTTGTTGCCGACGGGCGGTTTCCAGCGCAGCAGCACGACGATCAGGGCGAGGTAGCTGACCGCATTGATGGTGAAGGCGGCCACCGCTCCGAAGGCGGCCACGATGACGCCGCCGAGCGCCGGACCGACGCTGCGGGTCAGGTTGAACCCCATGCTGTTGAGCGCGACGGCGGCCGGCAGGTCTGTCCTCGGCACCATATCGCCGACGGAAGCCTGCCACGACGGGTTGTTGAGCGCAGCGCCACAGCCGATGAGAAAAGTGAAGGTCAGAAGCAGCCAGGGCGTCATCAGCCCGCCATAGGCCGTCAGCGCAAGCACTACCGATACGACCAGCATGAAGGTCTGCGCGACCAGCATGACCTTGCGCCGGTTGAAATTGTCGGCGATCGCGCCGGACACGAGCGCGAACAGCATAATCGGCAGCGCCGTCGACGCCTGCACCAGCGCCACCATGTCGGCGGATGACGAGATGATGGTCATCATCCAGGCCGCGCCAACGGTCTGGATCAGCGAGCCGAGATTGGTCGCTAGGCTTGCAAGCCAGATCGACCGGAATATCCGATGCTGGAATGGTGCGAGAGTGGGAAGGCGTTCGATCACGGCAGGTCTGGCGGCTTGGCTGGACGGCGCGCCCGCGAGGACTCGCCGAAGCACAGCCTAGCCGGGAATGCCAGCAAAGCACAGAGCGATCGACTGGGCCACGCCTTGCCGATCAGGCTGCCGTGTAAAGACCTTCGATCTCGCTGGCGTATTTCTTCTGGATGTTGGAGCGGCGCACCTTCATCGTCGCGGTCACCTCGTCATCATCGTGGTCCAGCTCCTTGGCCAGCAGATGGAAGCGGCGGATATGGGACACCTGCGCAAGCTGCGCGTTGGCCTCAGCGATCTCGCGCTCGATGAGGTCTCGGACGGCGGCGTTCTCGGCGAGATTTCTGAAGTTGGTGTAGGCGATCTTTTCTTCCTCGGCCCATTTGCCGACCGTCTCGTAGTCGATCTGGATCAGGGCGGAGACGTATTTGCGCGCTTCGCCGATGACGATGCATTCCTTGATATAAGGGCTGCCCTTGACCGTGTTCTCGATCTCGGACGGGCTCAGATTCTTGCCGCCCGCGGTAATCATGATGTCCTTGAGCCGGTCGACGATCTTGAACTGTCCGCCTTCCTCCGCAACCACGTCGCCCGTATGCAGCCAGCCATCGCGCAAGGCCGCCGCGGTCGCCTCCTCATTCTTGTAGTAGCCGAGGAAGACAGTCGGGCCGCGCACCAGCAGCTCGCCATGATCGCCCATCCGCGCTTCGACGCCAGCCGCTGCCGTACCGACGCAGCCCGGCACCAGATGTTCCGTCTTCTGGCCAAGCGCCACCCCGCTCGTTTCCGTCGCGCCGTAGACCTCGACCAGCGGCACGCCGATTGTGCGAAAGAAGCGGACGATCTTGGGCGAGATCGGCGCGGCGCCCGTCATTGCGACCCGGGCGCGGCGCAGGCCGATATAGTTTTGCAGCGCGCGGAAGACGAGAAGATAGGCGACCCCGTAACGCAGCTTCTCGCCCATGGAACGCTTGCTCCGCGGTTTTTCGGCCAGCGGCTCGCAGGCTCGATAGGCCCATTCGAAAAGGCGCCGCCTGAACCCGCCCGTCTCCAGCATGCGGATGTGGATCGACGAATGCAGCTTCTCCCATATGCGCGGCACGCCGAGGAACATATTCGGCGCCACCTCGCGCAGGTCTTCCTGCACCGTACGGATGGATTCGCCGAAATTGATCTGCGAGCCCAGATAGACGGGCGCCATCAGCGTCGTCATCTGTTCGGCCACATGGCACAGCGGCAGGTAGGAAAGGTGCGTCGTGCCGGCGTCGAGCGCCAGCCGTTCGGTGATGGCGATCGCCTGCGAGCGTATGTTGCCATAGGACAGCATCGCGCCCTTCGGCTTGCCGGTAGAGCCGGAGGTGTAGATCATCAGTGCGATGTCGGAGAGGCCCTGCCTCGCCAGCGCATTGTCGACGAGTTCGGGGTTGGCTTTCCGATGCGCGGCACCGCTCTCTTCCAGCTCGGCGAACGAAACCACAAGGTCGACCGGGTAGTTGCGCATGCCCTTGGTCTCGACCACGACGATGCGCTTCAGGAGAGGAAGCTGCGCGCGCACCTCGATGACCTTGTCGACCTGCTCCTGGTCCTCGCAGACGATGATCTCCGCGTCGGAGTGTTCCAGCACATAGGCGACCTCGTTCGCCGGGCTGGTCGGATAGACGCCAATGGTCACCGCCCCGACGAGGCCCGCGCCGAGCTGCGCCAGGACCCACTCGACCCGATTTTCCGAAAGCACGGCTACGTGGCCGCCATCTCCAAGCCCCAGCGCGCGAAAGCCGTGTCCTGCATCCGCCGCGCGGTCGAAATAGGCTTTCCACGACACCGGATTCCAGATGCCGAAATCCTTCTGGCGCACGGCGACGCGGGCAGGCGAACGCACGGCATGCTCGCGCAGCATCTGCGGCAGGGTCAGTTCGGGAAAGCTTGGCACGGTCATCGGCACCCTCAGGAAAGCCAGCGCTTGCGGCGCTTGTAGTGTTTGACGTCGCGATAGCTCCTGGCGCCCTCGCCTCCGCTCATGCCGAGGTAGAACTCGCGCACGTCCTGATCGCTGACCAGTCTTTCCGTCGGCCCGTCGAGCACGATCTTGCCGGTCTCCATGATGTAGCCGTAGTGGGCCACCGCGAACGCAACCGCCGCGTTCTGCTCGACCAGCAGCATCGACACGCCGGTCTCGCGGTTGATGCGCGCGATGATGCCGAAGATTTCCTCGACGAGGATGGGCGACAGGCCGAGCGACGGCTCGTCGAGCAGGATGAGCTTTGGCTGGGCGATCAGCGCCCTGCCAATCGCGAGCATCTGCTGCTCGCCGCCGGACAGGTAGCCAGCGCGACCATGTCGGCGTTCGTAAAGCCGCGGGAAGTAGCCATAGACGACGTCGAAGGAAGTGGGTTTCACGCCACGACCGGACAGCGCAAAGGTCGCAGCGGTGAGGTTTTCCTCCACCGTCAGATCTTCGAAGATCCGCCGTCCTTCCATGACATGGAAAAGCCCGCGCCGAACCAGGCCATGCGGCGTGTCGTCGGCGATCGCCTTGCCGTCGAAGGTAATCGAGCCGGCGGTCACCGCCCCGTCTTCCAGCGACAGAAGGCTCGAGATCGCCTTGAGCGTGGTCGACTTGCCGGCGCCATTGGAGCCGAGGAGCGTGACGACCTTGCCACGCTCCACGGTCAGCGAAAGGCCGCGGAGCACCTGGATCGTCTTGTTGTAGACGACCTCGATGTTCTCGACCGAGAGGATGGTATCCGCGGCCACGATGCCTACTCCTGCAGGCTGATCCAGTCGGAGACTGGCTCCATCCGCTTGTCGGCGGCGTCATACTGGTAGATGCGGCCGACCGGCACCGTGTTGCCGGGAACGGAGATCGGCACGCCGACGATGCCGCCAGTATCGAAATCCTCGATCGTGTTCAGTGACGCCTTCAGGTTTTCTGCCGTCAGCTCGTTGCCGCCCTCCAGCGTGCGTTTGGCCGCCTCGGTCATCAGCATCGCCGTGAGGAAGCCCTGCATGTAGCCGGTTGCCTGATATTCGGGACGCATCTCGCGGATGCGGTCGAGCATCGGCGCGTCTTCCTCGTCGTAGTAGTAACGATAGGGCATCACGCCCATGAAGCCGTCGGCGACCTCGCCAACATCCGCCCAGATGCTGGAATCCATCGACCAGAACGTGCCCATGAACTTGGTCTCGAGGCCGAGCTGCTTGGCCTGCGTCATGAACTCCGGCAGCGGCGCGAGGATGTAGCCATGGAAGAGCGTGTAGTCCGGCCGCGCGCGCCGCAGCTTCAGCACTTCGGTCGAAACATCGACCGCACCGGGCGGCGTGATGATCTCCTCGACGATCTCAAGGCCAAGCTCGGCTGCACGGGCGCGCGTCGACTCGATCGGGTCGCGGCCGAACTCGCTGTCGGAATTCACCGTGACGATCCGGGCGCCCGGCTTCTCTTTGGCGATGTATTCCAGTAGGATCGAGAACATCTCGCTGTAGTCCGGCCCCGCGATGAACTGATACGGGAAATTCTCAGGATCGTTGATCTCGCTGGCGAAGGACGCACCGGCCATGATCATCGCGTTGCGGCGTATGAGCTCCGGGTTGATCGTGCGCGAAAAGGCGGTCGAGTCGCCGTAGTAGAGATGCATGTTCTCGTTCTGACTCGTCAGCTTGTTGAAGACCGCCACGGACTGGTCGACCTGATAGCCGGTATCCTCATAGGCCAGCCGCACCTGACGGCCGTCGATGCCGCCCTGCTCGTTCAGGATCTTCAGATAGTCCTGGATGCCGGCTTCGATGGCGACGCCGGCGAAGGCGAAGACGCCGGTGAGCGGTATCGAGCCGCCGATAACGATCTCCTCCTTGTCCTGCGCAAAGGCAGGTGCGCTAAAGGCCAGCGCCGACGATGCAGCGAGCGCAAGCAATGTTCTCTTGGTGATTCCGGACATTTCAAACTCCTCCACGGTTTTGGTTATTTCTTGAACGGCCAGAGATGGAAGAACCTCCGTATCCTCTGGACAATCTCCGCCAGACCCTGCGGCTCCAGCACGAGAAAGGCGATGATCAACCCGCCGAACGCGACCGTGCGGATCGGCGAGAGAAGCGTTGCAGCGTTGCTGACATAGGGAGAGGCGATCTCCACGCCGAAGCGCAGTATCTCCGGCACCAGCGTCATGAACGCCGCGCCGATGACACCGCCGAGGATCGAGCCCATGCCGCCGACGATGACGGCGGCGAGATAGAAGATCGACTCCACTATGGTGAAGCTTTCCGGGCTCACCGAGCGGAAGAAATAGGCCCACATGCCGCCCGCGACACCGGCATAGAAGGACGAGATCGCAAAGCTCAGGAGCTTGTAGCGCAGAAGCGGGATGCCAAGCACCTCAGCCGAGATGTCGCGGTCGCGGATCGCGATGAAGGCACGCCCGACGCGCGTGCGGAACAGGTTCGCCGCGCCGAGCACCATCAGCGCCGCGATCGGCACGAACAGCCAGTAGAGCTGGAAGTAGGTGGTGAGCTGCGTGCCGAAGAAGGTCGCGGGAGCGACGTTGATGCCGCGCGAGCCGCCTGTGACCGAACTCCAGTTGACGAAGAAGAACTGGAGTATGATCGACGCGCCGATGGTCGCAATCGCCAGATAGAGACCCTTGACCCGCAGGCTGGGGATGCCGACGAATACACCGACAAGCGCGGCGAGCGCGCCGCCGGCGACGAGGTTGACGACGAAGGGCGTGCCTACATTCGCCTCCAGCCAGGCGACAGTATAAGCGCCAACCGCCATGAACGCGCCCTGCCCCAGGCTGACGAGGCCGGTATAGCCGGTGAGGATATTGAGGCCCGTCGCGCTGGCGACGTTGATGGCGACGAGGCAGGCAAGATAGAGCCAGTAATTGTTGAGCACGAACGGTGCTGCAATCAGAACCAGCGCGAGGATGCCCATCCACGCCCACTGGGTCCGCGTCGAAAGCAGTGCCTCGTCGGCCAGATAGGTCTCGTTGGCTGTCGCTATGCGCATGTCAGAGCCGCTCGATTTCGGTGGTGCCGAAGAGGCCGTAAGGGCGGATCATCAGCATCAGTATGAGGATGCCGAAGGTGAAGACGAGCTTGTACTCGCCGCCGAGATAGGTTCCGGTCCAGGCCTCGACGAGGCCGATGAACAGTCCTGCGATCAACGCGCCGGCCACGGAATCCAGCCCGCCGACAATGACCACAACCAGCGCCGAGAGGCCGAACGCGCCCATGGTGGGCGCAATGCCGCCGATCTGCCCGAGCAGCATTCCCGCGCCCGCCGCAGTGCCGCAGCCGATGATCCATGCGAGCGAGAAGACACCGGGCACATTGATGCCGCAGGAATAGGCGGCCGCCTGATCGGTTGCCGTGGCGCGAAGCGCGACACCGCCACGCCAGTAGCGGAACAGAACGAGGAAGATGGCGATCACCACCGCGGCGACCACGAAGCTGATCGCGATCTTGCGCGAGACGTACACCTCGCCGAGAAAGATCGGCGCCGATCCCATGAAGTCCGGCAGCGAGCGTGGGTCCGTGCCCCAGATAAACTCGACCAGCCCGACCAGGACCGAGCCGAGCCCGACCGTGACCATGAACACCGAGATCGGGCTTTCGCCGAGCATGCGACGGATGATGCCGCGCTCCACGATGGCGCCGATCAGCCCGCCCCCGGCGATCGCCAGCGGAATGGCGATCCACACCGGCAAGCTCATGCCGGCTGCCAGCGCGAAGAAGAAGTAGCCGCCCATCATCAGGGTCTCGCCGACGGCGAGGTTGATGACGCGGGTTGCCTTGTAGATGAGCACGAATGCCAGCGCGGTCAGCGACAACAGCGCGCCGGAGCCTAGCCCCGCCAGCGACACTTCGATGAAGAACAGGAGATCGCTCATCAGGCCGCTTCCTCCGCAAGCCGCTTCATCAGCGCGGCCGGGTCGCCGCTGCCGAGATAGGCTTCCACCACCTGCGGGTTCTCCTGCACCTCGTGCGGCAGCCCGCTCGCGATCACCTGTCCGAAATTCAGCACAACCACATGGTCCGAGATGTCCATGACCATGCCCATGTCGTGTTCGACCATGAGGATCGTCGTGCCCCACTCCTCCTTCACGTCGAGGATGAAGCGCGCCATGTCCTCGGTCTCTTCGCGGTTCATGCCCGCCACCGGCTCGTCGAGCAGAAGGATGCGCGGACGCATCGCAAGCGCGCGTGCCAGCTCCACGCGCTTCTGCAGCCCGTAGGACAGGGAGGCGACAGGCATGTGCCTGATATGATTGATCTCGAGGAAATCGATGATGTCGCGCTCGACCTCGGCGCGAAGTTCCATCTCCTCCCGCGCCGCCGTGCCGAAATAGGCAAGCGCCTGGAAGATGTTGGTCTTCATGTGTGCGTGGCGGCCGAGCTTGATGTTGTCGAGCACCGTCATGCCGCGAAACAGCGCGATGTTCTGGAAGGTACGGGCGAAACCCATCCGGGCGCGCTCGGGCGGATGGGTGCGCGACACGTCCTCGCCGTCGAAACGGATGGCGCCCCGCTGCGGCTTGTAGAAACCCGAGATGCAGTTGAACATCGAGGTCTTGCCGGCGCCGTTCGGCCCGATCAACGCCGTGATCGAGCCCGGCTCGACGCTGAACGACACCTCGTTGATGGCCTTCAGGCCGCCGAAGGATAGCGACAGCCCGGCAACCTCGAGGCTCGCAGGTTTCATCGGCTCGCGCATGGATGCGTCCCGACGAAAACCTGATCGGCCACGGCCCGCGCCATAACGGCAAACCGGCTCATTTCTCCTCCCTTCCCCTTGCCCACGCAGCCTCCCCGCGCATGAAGGGCACCTACAAGAACGAAGCTCCCGGTGAGAGCTTCGGAAATATTCTTTCAACGGGCTCGTCGATGTCGCGACCGGCACGCTCGAAACCACGCTTCCAGTCGCGCACGTGCCGGAACATCCAGATGCGCGCGCGCTCGACGTCACGCGCCTTGATGGCATCGATGATCTCGCGATGCGCGGCAACCATGCGACTGCCGCCCTGGGGCACGCGGCGGCAGATCATTTCCGAGGTCGGAAAGAAAAGCAGTGCGGCCGGCTCGCGCGCCAGTTCGAGAACCCGGTTTCGGGTGCTGCGCGCCACAAGCGCGTGAAACTCTGTATCGACATCCGCCAGGCGAATGGGATCGTCCACGACGCTTTCCGCGCGAAGCTGGTTTTCCTCGAGCGCGGTAATGTCGTCTTCCGTGGCGCGCTCGACGGCGGCCTCCACGGCGCCACCCTCCAGGACCTGCGCTGTTTCGTAAAGCTCGCGGAACGTGACCTCGTTGATGATCATCGCCCGACTCATCCGGCTGGACAGGTTGCGGTAGCGCGGCACGCACACGAACAGCTTGCGCCCCGTCTCGCGCCGCACGAAGCCGCTTTGCTCAAGCACGCGGATGCCTTCGCGCACGGTCGAACGATTGACGCCGAACTGGCGCACAAGGTCGGCCTCGGTGCCGATTTGGTCTCCCGGCTTCAGCCGGCCGGAGGTGATTTCGCGCTCGATGGCGTCGGCCACCATCTCATAGGCCGAGGGAACCTTGATCCTGTCAAATCTGCCGAGTTCGGTTTCCGACATCGATCCATTCATGCGAAAATGCGCTTTGTCGGACAATTGGCACTTTTGCGAATTTCGAGTCAATAGCGACGCACCAAAACGGCCTCTAGGAACTCGATACCAGTTCGCGCATTGTTGATGCTTCCAGCCGGGGGATCGCCGTGAGCAAGACCGATAGCGACGAGCGTGAGCAGTCGACGACACCCGAGCCGATTCCTGGCCCGGATAGGACAGTGCGCCGCGATTTCGCACTCACGGGCATTTTCGTTATCCTGGTGATTTACGTGCTGTATTTCGGTCGCGAATTCTTCATGCCAGTCATCCTGGCGTTCCTCTTCGCACTTACGCTGACGCCAATCGTCCGCTTCGCCGGGAAGCGCGGCATCCCCGCACCTTTGTCTGCGACTTTGCTGGTAGCGGCATCAGCATTGGTTCTCACCATCGGGGGCTACCTGCTCAGCGGGCCGGTAATGCAGCTCGTTGATGATGCGCCGCAGATCGGACGCGAACTGACCGAGCGCATGCGGGAGCTGCGCACGCCGCTGGACAGGTTGCTTACGATATCGCGGCAGATCGACGAAGCAGCAGACACGACAAGCGACCAGGGCGTGCTGAAAGTAGCCGTGCAGCAGCCCGGCATCCTGTCGCAGGCCGCGGGCAATATGCTGAGCGCGGGCACCACCATCGCGATCGTGTTTGTCCTGTCCCTCTTTCTGCTGGCTTCCGGCACGCTCTTTTACGAGAAAATCGTCCAGTCCTTCACCACGATGACCGAGAAGAAGCGGGCGCTGCGTGTCGTCTACGACGTCGAGCGCGAGGTTTCGCGCTATCTGCTTACGGTCGCAATCATCAATGGCGGACTCGGCGTTGTCGTCTGTGTGGGCCTATGGGCCCTTGGCATGCCGACCCCCCTGCTGTGGGGCGCGATGGCGGCATTGCTCAACTTCCTGCCCTATGTCGGCGCATTGATCACGATACTTGTCGTCGCCGTCATCTCGATCGTCACTTTCGATAGCTTGAGCTATGCGTTGATGGCGCCGGCCTTCGTCATTCTGTGCAATATCATCGAAAGTCAGATCGTCACCCCGCTGGTTGTCGGGCGGCGTCTTGAGCTCAACGCTGTCGCCATTCTCATCGCGGTTGCCTTCTGGTCATGGCTGTGGGGATTTGTCGGCGCGTTGATTGCAGTTCCCCTGCTGGTCGTCATCAAGGTGTTCTGCGATCATTTCGAAGGCCTGCAGCAAATCGGCAACTTCCTGTCTGCACAACAGGTGCTCAACCAGGACGACTGAGCGAACCGCAAACCAGCTCGATGCCGGGCATCTGCGCGCATGTCTCGGCTCCGACACACAGAGCAGTTCGCAGACGCGCACCGGCCGAGGCTGCAGTGCTGCGCACTTCTGGCCCATACCCTCCCGTCTGTCTGTTTCAACCCGGCGGTTGCGCACACGTTCCGTATCGTCAATTCTGGACGGCGCTATCGAGGAGAATTTCGGGAGGAATGAAATGCTCAGAAGATCGGTTCTTGGATTAGCGGCAGCCGGCGCGATCGCCACCCTGCTGCCGTTTGCGACACCTGCCATGGCAGAATACCCCGAGCGTCCGCTGACGATCATCGTGCCCTGGGGCGCGGGCGGCGGCACCGATGCTACGGCCCGTATCATCGGTTCCGTGCTGGAGAAAGAACTGGGCCAGCCGGTGAACGTCGTCAACCGGACCGGGGGCTCTGGTGTCGTCGGCCATTCGGCAATCGCCGAGGCCGATCCGGACGGTTACACGCTGGGCATTGCAACCGTCGAGATCGGCATGATGCACTGGCAGGGTCTCACCGAACTGACCTGGGAAGACTACACCCCGCTTGCGTTGATGAACGAGGACGCCGCGGGCGTGCAGGTCGCCGCGGATGCCGAATATGACACGCTGGAAGCGCTTCTTGCAGCTATCGAAGCTGGCGAGCCCGCGACGTTCCGGGCCTCCGGAACAGGTCAGGGCGGCATCTGGCACCTGGCAATCGCCGGCATGTTGAACGATCGCGGCATCGACCCCGCCAAGGTTCCGTGGGTGCCGAGCGAAGGTGCAGCTCCAGGCCTACAGGAACTTGTCGCCGGCGGCGTCAACATCGTACCGTGTTCGCTGGTGGAAGCCCGCGCGCTGATCGACGCGGGGCGCGTCAAGTCGCTCGCAATTATGTCCGCCAACCGGGCGGAACTCTTCCCCGACGTGCCCACGCTCAAGGAAGCGGTAGGCTCGGACTGGCAGATCGGCGCCTGGCGCGGCATCGTCGGACCGGCCGGACTGCCGGAGGACGTCGCCACGAAGCTGACCGCCGCTCTCGAGACCGTCTACAACAGCGACGACTACAGCAACTTCATGAAGGCACAGGGATACGGCGTGCGCTGGGCGCCGGGTCAGGAATTCGCCGATTTCATGAGCCAGAGCAACCAGGCGCTCGGTGACACGATGAAGGCCGTCGGCCTCGTCCAGTAGCAACCGGACGGCATGGGTGAGATGAAGGGCGCAGCAGCGCCTTTCATCCATCCTGCTGCACTGTCTGCCGCGGGAGGTTTCGATGCGCTTCAGCGACACCATGTTGGGTGCGATGCTACTGGTCTTCGGGTTGGCGGTCGGCATCTATTCGCAGACCTTTCCGGCAATACCCGGCCAGCGCTACGGGGCAGCCGCATTCCCGACAGCCATCGCCATCGGCCTCGTCGGCTGCGGGCTGGTGATGCTTGTGCGTGGGTTTCGCGCCGCGCCGTTTCCGCTGATAACGCGCACCGAGTGGACCCGGAAGCCGGGCGCGATGCCGGCGATCCTGGTCACGATACTCTGCGTCGTCGCCTACATTTTCTTCGCGCGCCATCTCGGCTTCATCCCGATCTCGATACTGATCCTGGTCGTCCTGTTCAGGATGCTGCGCGTCCCGTGGTGGCAGACGCTTATGTTCGCGTTCGCCGCCGCTTTCGTCTGCGATTTCGTTTTCAGATCGATCCTTCTCGTGCCGTTGCCGCAGGGGTTCATGCCCCGCCTGCCCTGGTAGGACGGAGCCCCGTATGAACGCGATCCTTGCCGCATTCGAACTGGTCTTCACAGTCGATGTGCTTCTCACGCTGATTTCGGCGGCACTTTTCGGTCTGCTTGTGGGCGCGGTTCCCGGATTGACCGCCACCATGGCCACAGCGCTTCTGGTGCCGCTCACCTTCTTCATGGACCCCATCCCCGCCGTAGGCGCGATGGTCACCTGCGCGGCGATGGCGATCTTCGCCGGCGATATTCCAGGTGCCTTGCTGCGCATACCCGGCACACCGGCCTCCGCGGCCTATGTGGACGAAGCCTACGCGATGACGCGCAAGGGAGAGGCGGAAAAGGTCCTGGGCGCCTGCGTCGTCTTCTCGGCCATCGGAGGGTTGTTCGGCACGGTCGTGCTGATCTTCGCCGCGCCGGCGCTTGCCGAGATCGCGCTGAAATTCTCCTCGCCGGAATATTTCTGGATGGCGCTGCTGGGACTGACCTGCGCCGCCTTCATCGGTGCTTCTTCACCGATCCGCGGCATGGTGAGCCTGCTGATAGGCCTCCTCATCTCGACCGTGGGACTGAACAATCCGGCCGGCGTGCCGCGCTTCACCTTCGGCTCGACCGACATGCTCGCCGGCATCGACTTCATTCCCGCGATGATCGGCCTCTTTGCGGTTTCGGAAGTGCTGCGCACTATCGCCGCCGGCGCCCCCCCCTGGGACTCGATGCAGACCAAGGTCGGCAACATTTTCCGCGACTGGGGCGCAATGATCAGGACGTACTGGCGCCAACAGGTGCGCGGCAACGTGCTCGGTACAGCGATCGGCGTGCTGCCCGGCGCAGGGGCGGACGTGGCGGCCTATGTCAGCTACGCCATCAGTCGCCGTCTGTCGCGCAATCCGGAGAAATTCGGCACCGGCCATGTCGAGGGCGTGATCGAAAGCACCTCGGCCAACAATTCGTCACTGGCCAGCGCCTGGATACCAGCGCTGGTCTTCGGCATCCCCGGTGACACCATCACCGCCATCGTCATCGGTGTGCTTTATGTGAAGGGCATCAATCCCGGACCTACGCTGTTCCTCTTCAACCCGCAGACGATCTACGCCGTCTTCCTGATCTTCATTCTGGCCAATCTGCTGATGGTCCCGCTCGGCTGGCTCGTCATCAAGCTCGCCAGACACCTGCTGCGCACGCCGAGACGCGTGTTGATGCCGATGATCCTGATCTTCTGTATCGTGGGCGCGTTCGCCTCCAACAACGCCGCCTACGGCATCGTGCTGATGCTGGGTTTCGGCGTACTCGGCTTCCTGATGGAAGAGAACGACATCCCCATCGCGCCATGCATACTGGGCATTGTCATCGGCCCGATCCTCGAACGCAATTTCATCACGACCATGATCAAGTCTGACGGAGCGGTTACCGCCTTCTTCGAACGGCCCATCGCTGCGGCGCTCGGCGCCGTCGTGGTGATTATCTGGCTGTCGCTGATCCTCGGGGCCTGGCGGCGCCGCAGCGCGAATGAGCAAACCTCCTGATCGGATCAGGCCGTACCGGCATCCGGACTGATCGCCAATGCGATGACAGTGAACATGACCCAGTCATTGATTATGTGCGCGCCGGTCGACACCCAGATGTTTTTGGTCACTATGTAGCCGGCCAGCAGCACGATGCGGGCCGTTCCTATGACAAGAAAACACTGGACGAAATTCCAGCCATAGGTCGGCAGATGCAGGGCGCCGAAGATCAGGGCCGCCCCCAGCCATGCAACCACGACGGCGCTCTTTCTAGTCATCGCAAGCTTTGAATGGCAGAACCATAGGATCGCCAGAAACGGCAGGACCGAAACGACCTCTTCGCCGAAGAGCTGGGGGATTGTCCTCGCATAGAACACGACAAGCCCGACGCCCGACGACTCACCGATAATGCCGCCGACGGGATTGGCATTCATCTCAAAAATCGAGCGAATGGCCAGCACGACGGCGACGGAAACGATGAGGTTGGCGACCGCGATACCGACCATCCACAAAAGGTCGGACATGACCGGCTTGCGAAAGAGTGACGTCCACGCAGAGCCAGCGACCATCGCCAGCGTCGCCAAAGGTATCCCGACGAAGAGCAGAACCGGGAGCACGCCGCCAGCCAGGGTTCTCAGAATTCCGATCGGTGCGATCAACACGGCGAAGCCGGCAGCCGTACCGATAAGCAGAACGAGCCATTGAACTCCGGACAGGGAAACGGGGCGTCCGTCGTAGAAGGGAAAGTCTCCGGCGAACTCGCGTTCGATCGCGAATAGATCCGGCGGCGCGGGCGCTGCGTTACCGGGCTGTTGATAATGCGCCATAATTCCGTCCTCCATGCCGGGACCAACGCCTCAAGAGCATCAGGTCGCCATTGACGCGAAAGTCCTGAGGCAAATGCGGCCGGCAGCACCTGCCCCCGTCATTAGCGGCATCAACGAAGCGCAGTCACGCGCACGACTTCGGATGGAGACGTCAGCCCATCGAGAGCCTTGCCCACCGCGTCATCGGCCATCGTCGTCATGCCACCTCGCAGCGCAGCTGCCTCGATCCTCGCATTGTCGCCGCCCTCGGACGTCAGATGCACGACCTCCTCGCCCAGCGTCAGGATTTCGAATACGGCGATACGGCCGCGATAGCCCGCATCGGCGCAACGGGCGCACCCGACGGCCTCGAACACCTGATCGCCAGCCCGGAAACCAACGGCCGAATAGCGCGGGTCGCCTGCAAGCAGATCGGGGGCGATGGTGGTCGGTCGCTTGCAATGTTCGCACAGCCTCCGAACCAGCCGCTGGGCGACCACGCCGCGAACCGCACCGACAAGCAAGTAGTTCTCGATGCCGAGATCGCGCAGACGCGTGAATGCCGCGGCAGCCGTATTGGCGTGGACCGTGGTCAACACGAGGTGGCCGGTGAGACCGGCCTGAACCGCCGCTCGCGCCGTTTCGGGGTCGCGTACTTCGCCGACGAGGATGATGTCAGGGTCCTGACGCACGAAAGCGCGGATCGCCGACGAGAATGTGAGGTCGATGGCCGGCTGCACCTGCGACTGGACGATGCCGGGTATCTGGTACTCGACCGGATCCTCGATGGTGACGATCTTGCGGCCCGGATCGTTCAGGCGAGACAGGGCGGCAGCCAGCGTCGTCGTCTTGCCGCTGCCGGTAGGACCGGCGACGACGATCATGCCATGCGTATGCTCCAGAAGCCTGTGCAGCGTTTCCATGTCACGACCGCGCAGGCCAATGCTGCCGAGATCGACCAGCGCACCGTCGCGCTGCAGGATACGCATTACCAGCGTCTCGCCGTGGATCGACGGCAGCGTAGCAACACGCATCTCGATATCGCGGTCGCGCACCTTGAGGCGCATGCCACCATCCTGCGGCCGGCGACGTTCTGCAATGTCGAGCCCCGCGAGCACTTTGACACGCGAGACGATCGGCTCACCCATATCGGCAGCCGGAGGCGTCATGACCCGCAACACGCCGTCGATGCGGAAACGCAGAACAAGCCGCCCGCGCATGGGCTCGAGATGAATGTCGGTCGCCCGCAGGTCGACCGCCCGCCGGAAAATGTCGTCGACGGCCATGACCACCGGCGCGCCGCTGGCCATGTCCCGCAGGTCGGCAATCGCCTCTTCCGACGATAGCGACGCTTCAGCGACTCCCTCGGGAGCCTGCGCGTCCGCGAGTCGCTCCAGACGCGCTTCCATGTCGGGCGCGGAGACAACGCAGAGCTCGGCATGCTCGTCAAGCACGGCGAAAAGAGCATCGAGCGGCTCATGATCGCCCGGATGAAGCGCACCCACGAGGCGCGTGCCGTCCGCACGGCGCAGCGGAAGAAGCCAGTTGTCGACTAGAAACCTTTGCGAAAGGTCCGACGCCGCAATCTCCATGTCTTCTAGAGCGGCCCCGTCCAGCAGCCGCACCCCATAGCGGCTGGCAAGGAAGGCCGCCAATGCGTCCGCATCGACAAGCTGAGCGTCAACCAGGCGGTGCAGATCGGAGGCGCGGGTTACACCGCCGGCACCGACCACACGCTCCATCGCGCCCAGCCCGGCGAGACCGGCATCCGCAATCGCCTCGAGCATTGCCCGACCCTGGAGCGCCGGATCGTGGATATTCATGCCTTTTCCTTGCTGGCTCGCCGTCACTGTCCGTCAGATGCTGTCTCATCTGCAACACGGTCACGCATTCCTGTTAAGGAGAAATGGGAAAACAGGTAGAACCGGTTGTCAAGCTGAACTGCGCTGCGATAGAAGTCTTTATAATAAGTAAATGTCGCGTACTTGTCGGGGTATTTTAGTGAAAGTCGGGAGCGGGGACATCGTCGCGGCGAAACGCGCGCGTTTCGCGACAGTGCTGGGCACCGCTGCCCTTTTGCTGTCCGCCTGCGTTTCCGGCAAGAATATCGAAGAAGCCATGCGGCCCGACCCGCTGGAGCGGGCAACCAATGCCGACCTGACGGCAAGAAATCCATCCGGTGGTGGCTTTCTCTCGTCTTTCGGTTTCGGCCGCGGCAACAGCTCCCAGGCACAGCTCTACGGCGGCACGGACCGCACATCGGTTGTGGCGCAGGCAAGCGAGTTGTCTCGTGTCGTCACCAGCGGAGAAACTTTCGAGGTCAATCTAGACGGCGCCGAAGTTGCGGTGGCGACACGCACGATCCTCGGGGAGATCCTGCGCATCAGCTACGTGATCGACCCGCGCGTCACCGGACAGGTTTCGATCGTGACGGCGCGCCCCGTACCGGCAGCCGAAATCCTCTCCATGTTCGAGGCTTCGCTGCGCAGCAACGACATCGCACTGGTCCGCGAAGGCAACCGGTTCAGGCTCATGGTGGCCGCGGAGGCCATGGGCGTGGCCCAGCTTGACCAGAGCGTCACCATCCAGCCCGGCTACGGCGCTACCGTTCTCCCGCTGCGCCATGTGTCGGCCGACACGATCCTGCCGCTGCTCGAAAACTTCGTGACGCGCCAGGGCATGGTGCGCGCCGATGCCGGGGGCAATTCGCTGATATTCCAGGGAACGGCAGAGGAGCGGCGCGCAGCGATTGCGGCGGCGCGCTCATTCGACCAGGACTGGCTCGCAGACCAATCGGTTGGCCTGTTCCCGATCGAGAATTCGACGCCGGCCGCGATGATCCCCGAGCTTGAGCGTGTTCTGGGCCTGAACGAAGGCGGCCGGGGCCGCAACACTGTCAGCCTGCAGCCGATCGAGCGCACAAACACGATCATGGTCGTCGCGCGCACGAACCAGTTGCTGCATCGCGCCGCGAGCTGGATCAAGCGCCTCGATACGACGAACGTCGCCGGCTCCAACCTGCGCGTTTACAGGGTGCAGCACGCCGATGCCCGTCGGCTGGCCTCCATGGTCAACGCCCTCTTCACGGGTGGCGCCTCTGCGCAGGATGACCCGTCGCGTCAGTTCCCGCCGGGCTCCACGCCGACGCTCCAGCAAGGCACCGACGACCCCACGGCAATGGCATCGGCGATGACCGATACGCAGAACGATTCGGCGTTTGCCGCCGAACAGCCGCAATCCTCGGCGCCCGTTGGCGGCGGCCAGGCCCTGCTGGAAAACGTACGCATCACGGCCAATCCGGAAAACAACTCGATTCTGATTTACGCGCGCCCCGACCAGCAACGTGTCATCGAGCAGGCGATCATTGCCCTCGACCGCCCGTCGGCGCAGGTGGCGATCGAGGCTACGATCGCGGAAGTGACGCTCACGAACGATCTGCGCTACGGCGTTCAGTTCTTCCTCAAATCGCAGGACTTGGGGCTCGGAGACGATGACGGCTCGATAGGGCTTTTCCGCGATGTTGGCGCAGCCGCAATCGACCGCGTGCTGCCCGGTTTCAACCTTCTGCTGGGGCCTGAAAGCGATCCGCGCGTGATCATCGACGCCCTGCGCGGTGTGACGGAAGTTAAAGTGCTGTCGTCACCGTCCGTGGTGGTACTCGACAATCGAACCGCCAGCCTGCTGGTCGGCGACGAGGTGCCCGTCGTGACGCGCACGGCACAGACGATCGACGATCCCGATGCCCCGATTGTCAACAACGTGGAATTCCGCAACACAGGCGTCATTCTAAACGTCCTGCCGCGCATCACGGCCAACGGCACCATCAACCTGCTCATCGAGCAGGAAATCAGCTCGGTTGCGCGCGGTTCGCCGGCGCTGACGCCGACGATCTCGCAACGCAAGGTTAACTCGACCGTTTCGGTCGCCAGCGGCCAAACGGTCCTGCTGGGCGGCCTCATCAGCGAAAACCAGACCAAGGGCCGCGACGGCATCCCAATCCTCGGCGACGCCCCCATCATCGGCGATCTTTTCCGCACGAACACGAGCCGGGCAACCCGAACCGAACTGATCGTGCTGATCCGGCCGCAGATCATCCGCGACAGCCTCGATGCGCAGAACGTGGCGGAGCAGATGCGTTCGCAACTGCGTATCATGGGAACGCCGAGCCGCAACGTGCCGCTGCAGCGCCCGGCACGCACTCTGATCGAATGACGCTGCCACGGGTAACCTGGCAGGCCATAGCAATCATGACCTGCCTTCTCGCAGCCGCCACCCTCCCGCCGATGCTCGATAAACCGCCTCTGCAGCAGGCGGCCTGGCTATTGCTCTGTGTTCTCGCCGCAGCAATCGCGGTCGAAGATCTCGCGCACATGCTGATTCCGGATGGCTATACGGCTGCGATAGCTGTTGTGGGGGCCGCACTCGCCTTTGCCACGCACGGTTGGGCAGGCCTTGGCGTGGCGTCGATCGAAGCGGCAATTCTTGCTGCAGCTCTGATGCTGATGTCGCTTTTGTATGAACGGCTGAGGGGGCGTTCCGGGCTCGGCTTCGGCGATGTCAAACTTCTGTCGGCGTCCGCCCTGTTGATCGGGGTATGGGGCGTGGGCATGCAGATCCTGTTCGCATCCGTCGCCGCTCTCGTGTTCACGGCGCTCCGCGCCGCTCGCCGCCGGCGCCCTTTGAAGGCAGTCACGCGCATTCCCTTCGCGACCTTTCTCGCGCCTGCCCTTGTCCTCGTATGGGTCTGGGCCTTTCGGTAACCGCCAGTCACCAGTCCCACGCAAGGCCGAAGAGATAGGGTCCAGTCTGCTTGACTCCGTTCCTCGAACGAAATGGGGCGCAAGCACGGCAGATGAAGCTTTGAAGGCGAGGCGTGCAGGATGACAACGATTCCGGGAAACATGCAAAATGGCGCGCATTGGCGCGATTTGCAGAAGCATGGCGCTTCTAAAGGCCTGGAAGACGGCACCGCATTCTTCAACCCTCCCCTGCCCAAACCCGATGGGCTACCCTTCAAGCCAGGTCCTGTTGCCGACGGCTTGCCTGCGATGCCTTCCCCGGTTGTCGAGGGGTTGCCTTTCATGCCGGCACCGGTCGTGGATGGGTTACCTTTTATGCCGCCCCCGAACATTGACGGCCTCCCCTTTGTGCCCGCGCCGGGCGTGGACGGCCTGCCTATGATGCCGCAGCCCACAATTGATGGTCTGCCCTTCATGCCCCAGCCGAGAGCCGACGGCTTGCCCTTCGTGCCGGAGCCGGGAATTGATGGCTTGCCGATGATGCCCGGGCCCGACCCCGTGATCGACGGCCTGCCGGTCATGCCCTACGACCCGCCGAAGGAAGCGGATAAGGCAGCGCCCGGCGACAAGGAACCTCTGGATGTGGCCAAGAAGCGATTGGCGGAGGATTTTGCGACCCGGATGCTGGAGAAGAAGAACCTGACGGATAGCGCGCTGGGCGAGTGAGCGTCCGACACCCTCCTGCGGCGGCTTTCAGCCGCTTCCGCCCATAAGCCGCAGGCATTCCTGGATCAGTTCCTGCGTGGCGCATGAGGCAGGCATCTCCGCCCGGGGGCGGGCGTAGGCGACCTGCTGCCATGGCCGGGGGCTTGATCCCGATATCTCGATCCGCACAAGTGTCGGCAACCTACGCTGATCGGTCCACTCGTCGACGAGGGCGCCGTCAACCGCGCGGTAGGAGAGCGAAAACCGGACATCTCCGCGCATCAGCGGCAGGTCTTCGCCGTTGCTACCTACGTCTGACCCGTAGTCGCGGCGCATCCGCATGATGGCAGCCTCGCCGTCAACCGAGCCATATCCGTAGGTGACCCGGTCAAGCCCTGCCCTGCGCTCGAAGCCAAGCGCCGGCCGCACGAAACTCAAATATTGCGCATTGCCCTCGAAAGTGCCGGCAACCGTACCGCCGTCAAAAATCAAAGTCGGCTGTGCCGCCTCGATTTCCTCCACCATGCGATCGAGCACGATCGCTGCCACGTCTTGATTGGCGCTGAGGAGCGTGATGCGATGCCACTGACCGGCCCAGCTGCCTGTGTAAAGCGCGATGCCCGCGAACAGGATCGAGGCCAGCAGGAGCGCCAGCAACGCCTCGATCAATGTGAAGCCACGCTTCGCCCTGCTGCGGCCGGCAAGGCTCAAAGTGGAGCGCTCCGAACTGTTTCGAGGATCTGCGCCGACGACACCGATGGCTGACTCACGCTCAGCGTGTAGAGCTGCCAGCCGGCGCGTCGCAGATCCGACGTGTTCTCATCTATGCGTGGACGCACCTCGACCCGGAAATCGCCCAGCGTGAAGTCTCCTGCCCGCAGCGGGTTGACCGCCACGGCCGCTGCGGCAGCAAGTTGCAGATTGGCGCGCCTTTCGACAGAACGCTGAAGTCCCCCGAACGAACCCGATATCCCCGATATGATCGAGGCTACCGGGACGATGAGGACCAGCGCGATGACGAAGGCCGCCATCACCTCGATCAACGTGAAGCCGCGCCGCGTCCTTTTCATTGCGACGCCAGTTCGACGCGGCCGGTCAGCCAGTCAACGCGCACCCGCGTCTCATATCCCGCTCCCGCCAGGGTAAGCACGCCGCCGCAGGAGCGCCCGTCCGGCAGGAAGCGCAAAGCGCGCCGTCCGGCATCGACCGGGCACTGATTGGACGTTGACCAGACAACACGGATCCCTTCATGAACCTGCAGTGGTTCGCCTGAACCCTCAATCAGGCCCTCCATCGCATCGACCATGACATCGGTGGATGCATGGCCGCGGATTGCGTCGGTTCGTGCCTGCCGGAAAATGGCTGCTGCCCGCACGGCATCGGCCTTTACGTCATTCTGCGAAAGCGAATTACTTGGTACGGGCATCAGAACGTAAGCCGCAAGGGCTATGACTGCCAGGGTCAGCACCAGATCCAGCAAGACCACGCCCCGCCGCGAATGGCGATTGCAGCGGCAGCCGGAGCGGCGCCCGGCAGTTTTGCTACTGCGTTGCACCGATCCCGTCCGGCCCCATTGTCACGATGGTGTAGGACCCCCCATCGGCGGAGTACCGATATTCCTGCCCCCACGGATCCAGAGGCACCGCTCCCCCGCGCAGATAAGGACCGCTCCACGACTGAGCGCCCGACGGCGCCTCGACCAGAGCCCGCAGGCCTTCCGACTGCGTCGGGTAGCGACCGACATCGATGAAAAAGATGTCCAGTGCACTTGAGAATGCTCTGATCTGCAACTCGGCCGCACGTTCGCGCGACTCGGTCAATTGCCCAATCAGGCGCGGGCCAACCAGCGCCGAGATAAGCCCGATGATGGCGAGCACCACCAGCATCTCGACCAGAGTAAAGCCGGCACGGCGGCGACGCGACCTGTTGCGCGGCTTCGCCTCGGCTGCATCGGACAGCGCCACAGCTAGATCACCCATGCTCCCACCCTATCGCACCAGTTCGTTGAACGACATCAGCGCGGACATGATTGACACGATCATGCCGCCGATCAAGACGCTTATGATGATCACAGCGGCAGGACCGATGAAGCCAACCAGCCTCGAAAGCTGGCGCTCCAGCCTTGCTTCATAAAAATCCGCGGCGCGATAGGCAAGCCCGCTGAGGTCACCACTTTCCTCGCCGATCCGCAACATGCGCACGGCGAGCCCAGGCAGCGACATGATCTCCAGCGCCTCGCCGATCCTGCGCCCCTGTCTTACGGCATCCGAAGCACGTTCGGCGCGTTGATCGGGATCCGCCGGATCGATCGCATCGCCGATCAGCTTGATTGCAGCCGGTACGCCGACCCCTGCCTCGACCATGATGCCCATCAGGCGCGAGAAGCGCGCGGTCCGGTAACTGATCGCGATGTCCGACAGAAAAGGCAGGCGTGCCACGAATTTGCGCAGACGCGCGCGAAATGCAGGTCGCCGTCCTGCAAGCAACCCCACGAGAAGCAGCAGCGCCGCGCCAGCCAGAATGAGGTCGCGGTTGTTGCGGATGCCACGCGACACGGCAAACATGAACTCGACAAAGCCGTTCGCCTGGCCGGTCTGTGCCAACACCGGCTCGAACTGGGGCACAACACCGACGAGGAAGAAGGTCATTACCGCCATGACGCCGACAAGCAGGAAAGCGGGATAGCGAAGTGCTTCGGCGACTTTGGCGGCAAGCCCCTCGAAGCGCTGACGTTCTTCCGCGACGCGGGCGAGCAGCATCGGCAGTCGTCCTGCACGTTCAGCAATCCGTATCATCGCGATCTGAAAGGGCGGGAACAGGCGCGGCCAGTCTTCCAGAGCCTGCGAGAACGATCGTCCGTTCGCAAGCTCACCGCGAAGCCGCGAAACGACTGGCCGCAATCGGCCATTGTCGAATTCGCGTTCCATGATGGACAGCGCCTCGTCAACGCGAATACCCGCATTGATCATGATCGACAGGTCGGAGAGGAAGCGGGTCACTTGCGGGGCAGAAACGCTTATCCGTTGCGCACCGCTACTCGCTGACCCCGATTTACGTTCATCCACGCTGACGGGTATCAGGCCGCGCCGGTCGAGGATGCGCAGCACCGATTCGGCATCGGCTGCGTCCAGCTCGCCCGTTTCCAGTCGCCCGTCCTGCGTAACCGCTTTGTAGGCGTAGCCCGCCATGAGTGCCTTTGTACTCCACTTGCGCCGCAAATCCGCGCACGGCAATCTCTCGATGATCCCACCCGTTTGTAGGTATCACGATTCCTAGATCAGGGACGTGCCTCCTACAATGTCCCTGCGGCAATCACGGCCCAACATGGCGCCTCGCCGGGAAGGGCATTCGCGGATTTCGGCGACGTGAACTCCGGAAGTTTTCAGCCAGCGAATTTTCTTGTTCTGCTCTCTACCTGATTGCAACTAGTACATTTTATACATGCTTACGCCCAAAGTGTTCAATTGACTTTCCGCTTCGTAATCTCGATAGTCGCGGAGGGTGGATTCTAATCACCTTGTTGGGTTCACGCGTGAGAAAGGCGTCGCCGCTGAGGGTGGGTGGCGCTTGTTTTGCGCATTTTTATTCTCCAGAAATTCTAAGGAGGCTTGAATGGTGGGGAAAACAGTTGCCTTGAGAAAGCAGCTGCTGGGGGCGATAGCGTCCGGCCTGCTTCTCGTCGGTGGAGTGGCTGCAACGCCATCGCTGGCTGCCGACGCCGCACCCGCTGCCGTTGCGCAGAAGGTTGAGGGACATAACGAACTTTGGTCCAAGCTCACCGCCGAGCCGGGCACGAAGCTGCCCGTGATCGTGCAGTTCAGCATGCCTGCACTGCCCGACGCTGCCACTTTCGCAAGCGCCAAGGCAGCAGACGATGCCCAGACCAAGGCGATCCATGCCGCGCAGGACAAGATCCTGGGCGCCGTTCTGCCGTCCGGCACGCTGTCCTCCGCCCAGGCGACCGAGGAGCGAAACCTGAAGCGGATGGATTTCTCGCCGATGTTCGGCATAGTTGCCGATGCGGACGATCTGGCCAAACTGGCCGCCAATCCGAATGTAACCGTGATCCAGGAAGACGTGGCGGTGCCACCGTCCCTGATCCAGTCCCTGCCCATTATCCAGATGCCGGCAATGTATTCGGCCGGTGCGACCGGCAACGGGTATCACGTTGCTATCCTCGACACCGGTGGTCGGCGTAGCCACCAGTTCCTGTCCAGCCGCATCGTGTCGGAAGCTTGCTACAACTCGACTTTTGCCCAGCACGGTTCGACGAGCCGTTGCCCGGGTGGCGCTACTTCTTCGATTGCAACCGGGTCGGGTGAAGACTGCACGGCAAGCAACATCTATGGCTGCGGCCACGGCACACACGTTGCAGGCACGGCGGCGGGCTTCAACACCTCGCCGCAGTCGGGCCAACCTTCCAACGGCGTGGCACGCGACGCGCGCATCATCTCGATAAACGTGTTCTCGCAGTTTCCTCGCAGCCAGTGCGGGAATATTCCGGCACAGTACAACAGCTGCGTGCTGACATATACGACGGACCAGATCAGCGGCCTGGAGCGTGTCTACGCGCTGCGGAACACCTACAACATCGCCGCAATCAACATGAGCCTCGGTGGCGGTCAGCACTTCAGCAATTGCGACACCGACTCGCGTAAGCCGATCATCGATCAGCTCAAGGCGGCTCGCATCGCTACCGTTATCGCCGCCGGCAACGACTACTTCACGAACTCGGTCGGCGCGCCTGGCTGTATCTCGAGCGCCGTGACCGTTGGTTCGGCGACGAAGAGCGATGTCAAGTCCGACTTCTCCAACTGGGGAACGCTGATCGACGTCGTAGCGCCCGGCTCAAGCATTGTCGCTTCCTACATTAACGGCAGCAGCAACTCGCAGTTCTCGTCGCTCTCGGGCACGTCGATGGCGTCGCCCCACGTAACGGGAGCCTTCGCGGCCATTCGTACCGCGCATCCCAACGCTACCGTCGATCAGATCGAGAATGCCCTGAAATCCACGGGCACGGGCATTTCGGCGCACGGCGTCACCAAGCCGCGCATCAACGTCAACAGCGCCCGGCTCGCGCTCGGTGGAACCACGCCTCCACCGCCGACCGGTCCGGCCAACAACAATTTCGCCAATCGCATCGCCGTGGCCGTACCTACTGCCGGGTCGACCCGCACGGTAACGGGCTCGAATGTCGGCGCCACGGCGGAGACCGGCGAGCCGTTCCATGCTGGAAGGACGAGCGCGCGGACCAGTGTCTGGTGGAGCTTCAGGCCAGCCGCATCCGGTTCGATCACCATCACGACGGCCGGCAGCAGCTTTGACACGGTTCTTGCGGTTTATACCGGGTCTTCCGTCGGTGGTTTGAGCGCAGTGGCTTCGAACGACGATTCTGGCGGCGCCCTCCAGTCGAGCGTAACGTTCAGCGGCACGGCCGGAACTCAGTATCAGATCGCGGTTGCAGGATATAACAACGCCACTGGCAACGTTCGCCTCAATGTCACCGGTGGCTCGGCATCTACGGCACGCCCGCCGCACGACAATTTCGAGGCCCGTCGCAACGTCTATCCGCCGTCGCGCGTCGGCTCCAGGCGGACGGTAACGTCGACCAATCACCTGGCGACGGCACAGCGTTTCGAACCGATCCACGCCGGTTGGGCAAACGCCCGCAACAGCGTGTGGTATCGCTTCACCCCGCAGAGCACTGGTCGCGTGGTCATCGATACCAGGGGCAGCGATTTCAACACGATCCTAGCGGTCTATGTCCGTCATTCGCTGCGTCACCTGACCGAGATCGCTTCCAACAATGACTATCGGGGCTTCGGACGCCAATCCCGGGTTCACTTCCGCGCGATCGCCGGCCGTCAGTACCAGATCGCGATTGCCGGCTACGGCAACCGCAGCGGCAACATCCGCCTGAACATTGTGGGCGGCGAGCCAGGTCGCGGCACCTATGCGGTCGGCGCAAGCTCCGTGGAGGCAACACCGATTGAGCCGTCGGCCTCCACCGCAAGCGTCAACACCTACGCATCGGACACGCCGTCCCCGGCCCGTCTGGCTGCAGCACCTGTAGCGCTGCAGCAGGGTACGTCGGCCGGCGCTTCGGCGACCAAGTCCGGCGATACAGGCGATGTCACGGTTGCGGCCCGTTCGCAGCAGGTGTCTCAGCCTGCCGCAGCTTTGGCCGGCAGCGACCGCGTCGAGCTCGTCTCCGCCGTGGTGACGCCGAGCAATGACGGGATCTTGCGGGTTCCCGCAGGCGGCGGCAGCTTCACCACTGTAGCGGTGAACAATGCCGGCGCGGATGCGACACTGACGGCCGAGCTGTCGCTATCACCGGTTGCCGGTGCGGCTTCGGCACTGCCTGCGGGCATGTCGATCTGCCGTACCGACCCGGCGACCAGCACCTGCATCGGCGCGCGGGCAAGCTCGGTGACGTTCGAGGCCGCCTCGAACATGCCAGTCACCTTCGCGGCGTTCGTGGAGCATCAGGGCGGCGAGATCGCCTACGATGCCGCCACCCGGCTCTACGTCCACTTCCGCCAGGGTTCGGCGGTTGTTGGCACCGCCAGCGTATCGGTCTGCACCATCGGCAAGGAAGGCTGCGAAGCCGGTCCGCGCCAATCGGCCAGCCTGACAGACATTGCTCAGTAGCACCACTCCGCTTTAGACGGAGCACCAACCAGATCGGCCGCCGTGACGTCTAACGTCGCGGCGGCCGATTGCATGAAAAGGCAGCAGCGCTAGCGGCATTGGAGGGCCAAGAGTGGGGAACGTCTCGACCGAAGCCATTCCCACCGACTGCAAAACCGCTCACAACGGATCGTTGCCTTGACGACAGGCCGGCAAAGGCATCAGCTTCGAAGATGATTTCAACGGCAAACCGGTTCACGAGTCCTCATCCGCGCCGCGGCGCAATCCTCGTCGGCGTCCTCTGGATCGCGGTACTATTGTCGGGGCTCGCGGTCGTGCTCAGCGTTCACATACAAAGCGTCACTCAAAGTGTGCGCATGACTGAGGACAAGGCGATTGCAAGCACGCTCGCCGATGCCGGCCTGGCAATGGCCGCCGCCCGTGTTCGCGCAGCGCCAGCCGAAGGCCCTCGCCGTATAGGCTACGAAGCAAATGCGGAGGTGTCGCTGGCCTCTGGCATAGCCGGCGCCTCGCTTCGCAACGAAGCTCTGCGTGTCGATCTCAATCGCGCGCCACCCGATCTTGTCGAAGGCGTCCTGATAGCCGCGGGCGCCAACCGCGCTCAGGCCCGCACGCTGACCCAGGCTTTGGTTGAAATGCGCGAGGCAGCCGACCGATCGCCGATCGGCCCCCTGCAGTCGATCGACGAGCTTGCATTGCTGCCCGACATGCCGGCCGCCGTCGCCATTCGGGCTGCGCGTTACGCTACCGTCTCATCCGGCCTTGAGGGCGTACGGCTCGATGGCATCGACGACGCGCTTCTTCGCGCCATACCCAACCTGCCGCGCGCTATCCGCAATGCAATCGTCGCCCATCGCGCCGGCCGAATTTCCCAGGCGCAGCTCGACGCAATCCTTGCCGAGAGCGAACTGCATACCACCACGCGTTCCCAAGTTTGGCGCGCAGAACTCAACGTGGTTCTTCCAGGCGGCTATACGCAGGCCAACGAAGCGTTGATCCTGATCGCCGGCAGCGACACCGTGCCCTACCGCGTGCTTGACTGGCGCAACGCGACAGAGGAAGTAGACTGACCGGTCCTGCAAAAGCAGAAACGGATGCGTCGTCGCATGGAGACAATTGATGCAGCAGGTCCTCCGCACCGCGTGGCAGGTGCTGGATAACTGGCTAGAAGGCCCGGCTTCGCTGATTGCCGAGCGATGGCAGGCAGGTCGCCGCCACACCGACATCGAGGCGCGTCTTGCCGAGGACGGAAGTGGCATCGCTTTGCGGGGTGCTGGCAAAGGCGGCGCTGCGGAAGCGTCGTTGCCCCTGCAGCCGGGCGGCGACCCGCAGGTACAGGCGACAGCGCTCTCGACGTTGGTCAAGGGGCAGCGCGTCGTGCTTGTTGCGCCGCGCGCATGGGTCATCGAGCGCCGCATCGAACTGCCGCAGGAGGCAGGCGATCACCTCGAAGGCATCGTTGCCGCGCGTGTGGCTTCGTTGTCCCCACTGCCCGTTCAGGACATGCTCTACGGGCACGGCGTAGCCGGCACCGACAGCGCCACGAGACGCATGCGCGTGGATATAGCGCTGCTTCCCAAAGCGCGTGTTGCGCCGGTGATCGACCTGCTCGAAACTGCCGGCGCACGGCACGCCGAGCTGGTCGCACAGGGACAGCAGGGCACACGCATCATGCTTTATCCGCGTCGCGCCGGGCGTGCAGCAACGCTTGGCCGGATCAAGCTGGGGCTTGGCCTTTTGCTGTCGACCGCGGTCGCCTCGATGCTTATCGCATTCGGGGTCACAGTCGCCAACGGCATGTATCGATCCGGCCAACAGGCAGAGCTGGAAGTCAGGGCCGCTGCGGCACGGGCGACGATAAGCGAATTGATGGCGCCCCAGACCGCGGGCACCGCGCCCGAGCAGGCGGCTATCGACATCAAGAACGATGCGATCAGCGCCATTGGCGCGCTGGACGATCTGGCCGCAGCCCTGCCTGTCCATTCCTTTGCGACCGAAGTCGCGCTGGCTGAGGGGAAATTGCGACTGGCCGGGCGAACCTACGACCTGCCGGATGTTCTTACAGCTCTGGAATCCTCGGGCCGCTTCGCCGACAGCGCGCTGATAGGCCCCGCTGTACGGGGCGAAGATGAGCGCTCGTCACTCTTCACGCTTGAAACGCGACCGCTTATCCGCTCCGGAGGCGAGTTGAAATGAGCCGCGCACCCGGAACCTGGCTCGACCGTCGCCTGCTGAGCCTTGCGGTCATCGCGATGATCCTGATCGCGGCTGTGGTGGTCATTGTCGACGCCGTGTCGACAGTCAAAGCCCAGCGAGGAGCCGTCGTCGAGCTACGCCAGCGCACGCGAATGCTGGAAGCGCGGGCAGCCGAGCTTGCGGGCGGCGGCGACGCGGCCGCCGGCAGCGCCGTCTCGCGAAACCGCCTGATCGCGGGCGACACGTCGGGCCTTGCCTCGGCGGAATTTCAGCGTGATTTCACACGGCTCGTCGAGAATTCTGGGGCTTTGGTGCGCTCGCTCGACATTCGCGAGAGCGAACAGGTCCCAGGCGTGGCCACGGAAACGAATGGCGAGCTGATGCGCTTGCATCTCGAAGCAAGCGTCGAGGTTCTCGAACAAACGCTACCCGATCTGCTATATGCTTTGGAGACGAACCTGCCGTTGATGATCGTAGACACCGTGACGCTGCGCTCCAACCGCTCGGCCGGGGGCGCATTCGACGCTGCGGTCGATCCGGGCGCCGACCGCGCACTCAACCTGCAGCTCGGCGTCTCCGCGTTCTGGATCCGGGAGCTTTGAACAGCCGATGAAGCTTCAGCCCGTCGCAATCGCCTTTCCGCTTCTGCTGATCGCAGTGCCGCTCTTGGCGCAGACCGGCAGCGAGCGCGCGGTCGGCTCTAGATTGGCTCAAGACTATGTCGCACTGCGCGAGCGTCCTCTGTTTTCACCGGACCGACAGCCACCCGCCCGGATCGCCGCGACGCCGGTGGCAACACCCGAGCCGCAACCGGAACCGGACCCTGAATTGCCGGAGGCGACGCCGGAACAGGCGCCCCAGTGGCAGCTCATTGGTGTGGTCCGTTCGGAAAGGCTTCGCAGCGCGCTCTTCCGTGTCAGCTACGACAACAGCGTCTTCAGCCTTCGGCGCGGGGAAAGCCGGGACGGATGGACGCTGACCAGCGTCGAACCGTTTGAGGCCGTGCTGGACAGCAACCACGCACGCGCCTTCATGCGCTTCCCCGAAAGCCAATAGGGCGACATCCTATGCAACCAGTCGCCCATTCGGTACTTTGCAAACGTCGCACCGCGCGTTTTCCGGAGTTGGTCTCCTTGCCAAAGCTTGCGCCACCACTCCTGCTGGCTCTTGTCTGCTTGACTTTTCAGGCTGTCGGTCACGCACGGGCGGAATTTACCATTGAGGGAAACCTGGAAACGATGACCGTTGATGCGACTGATGCTGGTCGCGCCGATATCGTCGCGACCATCAGCAAGCAGTTCGACCTGGAAATCATAAACGGTATCTACGATGGAAGTACGGTAACCGGCCGTTTCCAGGGCTCTTTGAACGAGGTGTTGCAGGCGGTGATGGGCGGCAATGGTTTTGCAATCGCCTATGAGGGCAGCCGGCCCAGCCGGGTGACCTTTGCGACCGGCCAGGCCTCTTCCACCTATGCGGCGCGCGACAAGAATTTGGATCCCAAGAAGCACTTCGGCAAACCCGATGAAAAGTCCGTGGCTACCGGCACCCAAGCGAAATCGCCGGACGGGGGGCTCTCGCGAGCGGAAGCAACGCAGCAGGCCGTTCGCGAACTTGAAGCGCTGTTGAAGGCCGCGCGCTCGGACATGGACGACCAATAGCCCCCGACGCAAGTACCTTATGCGCCGACGCTGGCCCACACGGGCTGCAAATGCTCTGCCAGATGCCGATTGCCCTAATTGCGGGCTTGCCTGCCGTGGCGCTCTGCTATTGGAACGGAGCATGGAGCGCCGCGCAAAGCTGACGATTTTGGCGCCAACGGAACCCGTCCAGCCAATGAGCACCGTCCCGTCCACTGTCCAGGCAACCGAAGCCCGCTCCACCGCGAGGCTGGGCATGGCGATGATGCTGCTCGGCATCCTCCTGTTCGCGCTCAACGACGTTTTGGGCAAATGGCTGGTGGCCACCTATTCGGTTGGTCAGGTCTTGCTGATCCGCAGCGCCGCGGCACTCCTGATACTGTGGCCCTTCCTGTGGAAAGGTGGCTTTCGGCCCCTCTTGTCACTGCAACGGCCCGGCATGCAGGCCATGCGCGTGATCCTCTCATCGGCAGAGGTCTATTGCTTCTATTTCGCCGTGGTCAGTCTTCCTCTAGCCGATGTGATGACCTACTGGCTGGCAGCCCCGATCTACGTTGCAGCGCTCTCGCCTTTCCTGCTTGGCGAGCAGGTCGGCTGGCGGCGCTGGACGGCAATCTTCATCGGCTTCGCCGGTGTTATAGTGGCCCTGGAACCATCGGCGGCGACGCTGACGGCTCCGGCGCTGATATCGATCGCTGGATCGTTCTGCTTTGCGTTCATGATGTTGTCGGCACGCGCGCTTCGCGACACCACCGACACGGCGCTTGTTTTCTGGCAGCTTGTCGGCGCCGGCGTTGTCGGGTTGGTGACTGCGCCCTTTGGTTGGGTGACGCCTACGGGTTTCGACTTCGGGCTCCTCGCGCTTCTCGGCGTTGTGGCCATGGTCGCGCATATCTGCGTGAACCGTGCATTCAAACTTGCGGATGCCGCCACCATCGCGCCCTTCCAGTACACTTTGCTGTTCTGGGCCATCGTCTTTGGCTGGCTGGTCTTCGGCGACGTCCCCCGCACCGCTATGCTGGTTGGCGCGGCGATCATCGTCAGCGCCGGGCTCTTCATCTTCATGCGTGAGCAGAAGGCTAGGGCGAAGCAATAGCAAAAGCTTGCATGCCCTACCGTTCTCGGGTGTTCTGTCGACCTTCTGAGGGAGGACGTTCGGATGCTGCGCGACATACACCCCCTGCTGGGCCCCGACCTGCTGTTTGCAATCGCCACGATGGGACACGGCGACGAGATCGCCATCGTCGACGCGAACTTCCCCGCCGCAACGGTGGGTCCTAAGGTCGTCCGTGCTGACGGTCTCAACGCGGCGCCCCTGCTTGAGGCCGTGCTGACCCACCTGCCGCTGGACACATTCGCGCCCGCCGCTGCCTGGCGCATGGAGATGGTGGACACCCCCCAGATCGTTCCCCCGATCTGTCTCGCCTTTCAGGAAATCGTCGATCGCATGGCTGGTCCGTTCATGATCGAGCCGCTGGAACGCTTCGCCTTCTATGAACGTGCGGGCAGCGCCGCCTTTATTGTCGCCACAGGCGAGCAGGCGCTTTACGCAAACATCATCCTCAAGAAGGGCGTGGTGACCCCGGAAGAAGCCGGCCGCTTCGCCGCGAAACAATAATATGCATCTTTTTTCTCGCCTGACTTTCCTCAGGTCGAAAACATGATCCGTTCGCTGCCGGCTTTCGTTCGGCAACAAATGTGAAGCCGCGCCATCCTTTCGGGAAATGAACCTAAATTTCAGCCATTTGGAGGTGCGCTTGCCTTGAAACGATGGGCCTCGGCGCCAGTTGAACCCCTGTAGACAAGACGGTTTGCTTTACATTAGCTGATCCGGAGCTTGGGTTGGTGAGGAGACGACAATGGCCGAAGCAGAGAGGCTCAGCCTCCATGTACCGGAACCGGAGGTGCGTCCGGGCGACACGCCCGACTTCTCGAAAGTCGTGATCCCGAAGGCCGGCTCGGTTGCCAGGCCGCCGGTCGATGTCGACCCGAAAGAGATCCGCGATCTCGCCTATTCGATCATTCGCGTGCTCAACCGCGATGGCGAGGCGGTAGGCCCCTGGGCTGGCACCCTCACCGACGAGGAACTGATGGAAGGCCTGCGTCACATGATGACGCTACGCGCCTTCGACGCCCGCATGCAGACCGCCCAGCGCCAGGGCAAGACGTCCTTCTACATGCAGCACATGGGCGAGGAAGCCGTGAGCTGTGCCTTCCGCAAGGCCCTGCAGGACGGCGATATGAATTTCCCGACCTATCGCCAGGCCGGCCTGCTGATCGCAGGCGGCTACCCGATGGTCGACATGATGAACCAGATCTATTCGAACGAGGCGGACCCGCTGAAAGGTCGCCAGCTTCCGATCATGTATTCGTCGAAAGATCACGGCTTCTTCTCGATTTCGGGCAATCTTGGTACGCAGTTCATCCAGGCCGTCGGCTGGGCAATGGCCTCGGCGATCAAGCAGGACACCAAGATCGCGGCAGGCTGGATCGGCGACGGGTCGACCGCCGAGAGCGACTTTCATGCCGCGCTCGTCTTTGCGTCCACCTACCGTGCGCCCGTCGTGCTCAACATCGTCAACAACCAGTGGGCGATCTCGACCTTCCAAGGCATCGCGCGCGGCGGATCGGGTACGTTTGCAGCGCGTGGTCTCGGTTTCGGCATCCCGGCCCTGCGTGTTGACGGCAACGACTATCTCGCCGTCCATGCCGTGGCTAAGTGGGCCGTCGAGCGGGCCCGACGCAATCTCGGCCCGACGCTGGTCGAATACGTCACCTATCGCGTTGGCGCGCATTCGACCTCGGATGATCCGTCGGCCTACCGCCCGAAGACGGAATCCGACGTCTGGCCGCTCGGTGACCCGGTCATCCGGCTGAAGAACCATCTCATCGCGAAGGGTCTCTGGTCCGACGACCGCCACAAGCAGACCGAGGCGGAAATCCTCGACACGGTGATCGCGGCGCAGAAGGAAGCGGAGAAGCACGGTACGCTCCATTCGGGCGGCAAGCCTTCGACGCGCGACATGTTCGAAGGCGTCTATGAGACGATGCCGCCGCATCTGCGCCGGCAGCGCCAGAAGGCGGGGGTTTGACAATGCCGCGCATGACGATGATCGAGGCGATCCGTTCCGCCATGGATGTGTCGATGGCGCGCGACGACAATGTCGTCGTGTTCGGCGAGGACGTCGGCTATTTCGGCGGCGTCTTCCGCTGCACGGCCGGCCTGCAGCAGAAATACGGCAAGACCCGCGTGTTCGACGCGCCGATTTCAGAGCTTGGCATTGTGGGTGCCGCGATCGGCATGGCCTCCTACGGTCTGAGACCCTGCGTGGAAGTGCAGTTCGCCGACTACGTCTACCCGGCCTACGACCAGATCGTGTCCGAGGCGGCACGCCTGCGCTATCGCTCGAACGGCCAGTTCACCTGTCCGATCGTCATCCGCATGCCGACCGGCGGTGGCATCTTCGGCGGGCAGACCCACAGCCAGAGCCCCGAAGCGCTGTTCACGCACGTCTCCGGTCTCAAGGTCGTGGTTCCGTCCAACCCTTACGATGCGAAGGGCCTGCTGATTGCCGCGATCGAAGACCCGGATCCGGTCATCTTCCTGGAGCCGAAGCGGCTCTATAACGGCCCCTTCGACGGCCATCACGACCGGCCGGTGACGGCATGGTCCAAGCATCCGCTGGGCGAAGCGCCGGAGGATCACTACACTGTTCCGCTCGGCAAGGCGGAGATCAGGCGCCAAGGCTCGGCCGTCACGATGCTGGCATACGGCACGATGGTGTATGTCGCCGAGGCCGCGGCGGAAGAAGCCGGCATCGATGCCGAGATCATCGATCTGAGAACATTGCTGCCGCTCGACCTTGATACCATCACGGCTTCGGTCAAGAAGACCGGCCGATGCGTGGTGATCCACGAAGCCACACTGACGTCGGGCTTCGGCGCGGAACTCGCCGCCCTGGTGCAGGAGCACTGCTTCTATCATCTGGAGGCACCCGTGGTGCGCGTGGCCGGTTGGGACACCCCCTATCCGCACGCGCAGGAATGGGACTATTTCCCCGGGCCGAAGCGCGTCGGCGAAGCGCTCCTCGAAGTGATGGAGGCGTAGATGGCCGAACACGTCATCAAGATGCCCGATGTCGGCGAAGGCGTCGCCGAGGCCGAGCTTGTCGAATGGAATGTGAAGGTCGGCGATCTCGTCCGCGAGGACACGGTGATCGCTGCGGTGATGACCGACAAGGCCACCGTGGAAATCCCCTCGCCCGTCGAAGGCCAGATCGCGTGGCTCGGCGCGGAGATCGGCGACACCGTCGCCGTCGGCTCACCGATCGTGAAGATCGATGTCGCAGGCGATGCGGCAGCAAGCACGGAGCCGGCGGACGATACGCCCGAAGTCAAAAGCAAATCCGCCGCCGAACCCGAGGCAAAGCCTGCAACAGCTGAACCGGTCGCGCCACCGGCCGCCGAGAAGAAACCGGCGCCTGCTTCCGTCAAATCGACGGCTGCTGGCGCAACCTCCACCGGCGCGCCGCGCCCCGAAGGCGAACGGCCTCTTGCTTCTCCCGCGGTCAGGCTGCGCGCCAAGGAAGCCGGCATCGACCTGCGCCAGGTGCCGGGCACCGGCCCCGCCGGTCGCATTTCGCACGAGGATCTCGACGTCTTCATAGCGCGCGGGCGCGAACCCGTCGTCACCGGGCTGCGGCCCGACACCTCGGTGGAGGAGATCAAGGTGGTGGGACTTCGCCGCCGCATCGCCGAGAAGATGGCGTTGGCGAAGTCGCGCATCCCACACATCACCTATGTCGAGGAGGTCGATGTCACCGCGCTGGAGGACCTACGCGCCTCGCTGAACGCCACGAAGCGCCCCGACCGGCCCAAGCTCACGCTCCTGCCCTTCCTGATGCGGGCGATGGTCAAGGCGATCGCCGAACAACCGCAACTGAACGCGCTTTACGACGACGAGGCCGGCGTCATCCATCGCCACGGCGGCATCCACATCGGCATCGCGGCGCAGACCCCGTCCGGTCTCGTCGTGCCGGTGGTGCGCCATGCCGAAGCGCGCGACCTTTGGGACTGCGCGGCCGAGGTCAACCGGCTTGCGGATGCTGCCAAGGCCGGCACGGCGACTCGTGAGGAACTCTCCGGCTCGACCATTACCATCACGTCGCTCGGTGCCATGGGCGGGGTCGCGACCACGCCGGTGATCAATCACCCGGAGGTGGCGATCATCGGCGTCAACAAGATGATGGTTCGACCGGTATGGGACGGCTCGCAGTTCGTCCCCCGCAAGATGATGAACCTGTCGTCGTCCTTCGATCACCGCGTGATCGATGGCTGGGATGCGGCGGTCTTCGTACAGCGCATCAAGGCGCTGCTGGAAACGCCGGCGTTGATCTTCGTGGGAGACTGATGCGATGAAGGAAATCTCCTGCAAGCTGCTCGTGATCGGCGCTGGCCCCGGCGGCTATGTCTGCGCGATCCGTGCCGGCCAGCTCGGCATCGATACCGTCATCGTCGAGGCCGGCAAGCCGGGTGGCACCTGCCTCAATGTCGGCTGCATTCCCTCCAAGGCGATGATCCACGCCGCCGACGAATATCTGAAGGTTTCCGAGATGGCCGAGGGCACGAGCCCGCTCGGCATCGGCCTGTCCAAGCCTGTGCTGGAGCTGAAGAAGACGGTGGCCTGGAAGGATGGCATCGTCGGCCGGCTGAACACAGGCGTCGCGGGCCTGCTCAAGAAGGCCAAGGTGAAGTCGCTCCAAGGCTGGGCGAGGTTCCGCGACGGCAAGACCGTCGAGGTCGAGACGGAAACCGGCGTTCAGGTCATCCGCGCCGAAACCATCGTCATCGCAACCGGCTCCCTGCCGACCGAGCTTCCGTTCCTGCCCTTTGGCGGCAAGGTCATATCCTCGACGGAGGCATTGGCGCTCAAGGAGGTACCAAAGGCGCTCGCCGTGGTCGGCGGCGGCTACATCGGCCTCGAACTCGGCACCGCATTTGCCAAGATGGGCGCGAAGGTGACCGTCGTCGAGGCCCAACCGCGTATCCTTCCGCTCTACGACGGCGAATTGACCCGTCCGGTCGCCAAGCGCCTGGACGAGCTCGGCGTGACAGTGCTGACCGGCGCAAAAGCCAGGGGCCTGTCGTCGAAGGGCGACGCCTTGCTGGTCGAGACATCGGATGGAACCGAAACGAGTATCGAAGCCGACCGTGTGCTTGTGACAGTGGGCAGACGCCCCAACGTGGATGGCTGGGGGCTGGAAGAGATCGACGTCGACCGCACCGGGCCGTTCATCCGCATCGACGACCAGTGCCGCACTTCCATGCGCGGCATCTACGCGATCGGCGACGTCACCGGCGAACCGATGCTTGCCCACCGCGCCATGGCCCAGGGCGAGATGGTGGCGGAGATCGTTGCCGGCCACCGCAGGAGCTGGGACAAGAGCTGCATCCCGGCGGTCTGCTTCACCGATCCGGAAGTCGTTTCGGCGGGGCTTTCGCCGGAGGAGGCGCGGCAGGGCGGAGCCGAGATCAAGGTGGGCCAGTTCCCCTTCTCCGCCAATGGACGCGCCATGACGCTGCTCGGCGAAAGCGGCTTCGTGCGCGTCGTCGCCCGCGCCGACAACCATCTGGTGCTTGGCATTCAGGCGGTCGGCAGCGGGGTCTCGGAACTTTCGGCCGCTTTCTCACTGGCCATCGAGATGGGCGCGCGGCTGGAGGACATCGCCGGCACGATCCACGCGCACCCGACCCAGAGCGAAGGTTTCCAGGAAGCAGCCCTCAAGGCGCTCGGCCACGCCCTGCACATTTAGCGCAGCCGTCATCCCGGGCAACCGAGCGAAGCGAGGCAGACCCGGGACCCATTGGCCGCAAGATCGTGTGGCGCGACCCGGTTCAGGATGCGGCGCATGCCGGCGCCGGCGCGAGAACCCGCAGCCCGGCCGCGCTGCTCAATGGGTCCCGGATAACCTCCGCTACGCTCCGGCTTCCGGGATGACGCTTTACTGCGTCGCCTTCAGAAGCCGGTGCGCCACTGCACCGATCTGGTCGACATCGACATTGGCGAAGGCAACGCGCAGGTGTCGTTCCAGCCCGTGGCCGAAATAGCTGCCGGGGATGGTGACGATGCCCAGGTCCCGCGCCAGCCTTTCGGCGATGGCGGCAGCACCCTGCCCTTCGTAAGGATGTCGCACGAAGGCGAAATAGGCCCCGATCGCCTGCAATTCCCACGCAGGCAGAGCGGCGAAGGCAGCCACCATGGCCCGCGCCCGCCGTTCGATCTCAAACCGGTTCGCCTCCCGCCAATCGCCAAGTGCCGGCAGCCCCTTCGCCACGGCGCTTTGTGGCGGGCGCGGCGCGCAGATCTGAAGGTTGTCCATCACCTTCGCAATCTGCGCCACAGCCGCCTCGCCGGCTGCGATAGCGCCCAGCCGATGCCCCGGAATGCAGAATGATTTCGAGAAGCTGTAGAGCTGGATCAGCGTGTGTTGCCATCCGTCCAGCCCAAGCAACCTGTGCGGAGGCGTTTCGCCCGAAGCGATGAAATCGCGATAGGTCTCGTCAAGGATCAGCCAGACGCCACGCTCGCGGCACAAGGCGAAGACGTCTTCAAGCAGCTCTGCCGGATAGACCGCTCCGGTCGGATTGTTGGGTGAAACCAGCGCAAGCGCCCTGACATCTGGAGCCAGCGCCGCCTCGATGTCGGCAAGCTTCGGCACGAAATGCGCCTCGGCATGGCAATCGACATAACGCGCCCGCAGGCCCATCATCTGAAGCGTCGTTTCGTGATTGAAATAGCGCGGATTGGTCATGAGCACGGTGTCGCCGGGGCCGGCAACCGCCATCACGGCGGCGACGAAGGCCTGGTTGCAGCCAGCCGTGAGATGGACGTTGCCGGCAACGACCGTGGCGCCATAGGCCTTGGACACATGTTCGGCATAGGCCGCGCGCAGCGTCATGTCGCCTTCGATCGCCCCGTAGCCCGAAAGAGCAGACGAGCCGGCCGCGTCTGCGAGCCACTGCAGGAGCTGCGGATGCGGCGGATAGCCGGGTACCGCCTGCGAAAGGTCGATCAGCGGCCCGTACGCGCCGTCATAGGCGCGCGCCCAAGCCTGCACCGACGGGATCGGCGGCGGCGAAAGCTGTTCGACAAGCGGGTTGAAGCGGGTTTTCGTCATTATGGATGAATCCTCGGTCATCTGATCTTCGGCGGCTTCGGCGCCGATACACGTTTGCTGCGCGCCTCCTCGGACCCGCGCCGCAAGGTGCGACGGGCGGAGGTCTGCGGCTCGGCGCGCGCGCCGTCTTCCTCGAGTTCGGCGTAAAGCCAGTCGATGAAGACATTCACGATCGGCGCCGCCCTGAGATCGCTGCGACAGGCGACATAGAACGCATCGGCGGCCGGCACTGCGAGGTTGAACGGCGCGACGAGCTGTCCCTTCGCAAGCAGCGCCGCCGCTGTCATGGTGTCCCCCAGCGCGATGCCGTGGCCGTGCATGGCCCCCTCGATCGCCAGCCTCGCGTCTGAAAAATGGTGCTGCGGCCCGCGCGACAGGTCGAGTGCGTCGGCCGCCGCCAGCCACTGGTGCCACTCGCGACCGTCATCGGCATGCAGCATCACGTGGCTGGAGAGGTCCCGGATTGTTCGCACCGGGCGGCTGTTCATCAGTGTCGGACTCATCACCGGGAACAGTTCGAGATGCGACCAGCGCTTCAGCCAGCAATCCGTCCAGCCCCCGTCGCCATAAAGGATCGACACGTCGATCTCCGGGGAGCGGATCGACTGCGCGTCGTTGGAGGCATCGAAGGTCAGCCTGATCTCGGGAAATTGCGCGGTGAAGCTGCCAAGACGCGGCAACAGCCAGAACGACAGTAGAGCCGGCACGCAGGCGACCGACAGCGCGCCCGAACTTGTCGGCCGTGTCATCCTCGCGGTTGCGGCTGCAATGTCGTCAAATGCGGAGGACACGGCAGGCAACAGCTCCGCCCCATGCGCCGTCAACCGGATGCGTTGGCCGACACGCTCGAACAGGCGCACATTCAGCGAAGCCTCGAGCGCCTTGATCTGATGGCTCACCGCGCCATGGGTGACGTTGAGCTCACCCGCCGCACGCGTCAGCGAACCATGACGCGCCGCCGCCTCGAAGGCGCGGAGCGGGTTAAGCGGCGGCAGGCGTTTGACCATGGGCTCGAACGTTTCAATGTGAGCATTTCTCACAAGATGACGTACAACAATATCAATTGAGTTTTCAATATTTCTGCATCACGATCAGCCGACTGCGGGAAAACGGCGCCTGGGAACTGAAGGGCGCGGACTGCTGAATGGGAGATGCACACGTGACCTGGACCGGAGAACGGCTCGCTGCCTTGCAGGCGAAATATGGCGAAGGCCATGGGGGCGACATCTTTGATCCGCGTTTCCGGCGCGTCGCAGACCGCATCTTCTCCGCAAGCGGAACCCGTATGGCACCCTATGCCGGACTGCCCACCCTGCTCGACGCGCCTTACCATCCGATCGATCCGTCCAACCCCGATTTCGGCGACCTGCAGGTTGCAATGGTCGGCATGCCCATGGACCTCGGCGTCACCAACCGGCCGGGGTCGCGTTTCGGGCCGCGCGCGCTACGCGCCATCGAGCGCATCGGGCCCTATAACCACGTGCTCGACTGCGCGCCCGTCTATGAGCTGAAGGTAGCCGACATCGGCGACGTGCCGTTCCGCAGCCGCTACAGGCTCGAGCAGAGCCACGAAGACATCGAACGCCATGTCGGGCGGATCGTGTCGGCCGGCGTTATCCCGCTCTCCGTCGGCGGCGACCACTCGATCAGCCACCCGATCCTCAAGGCGGTCGGCAGGGATCGCCCCGTCGGCATGATCCATATCGATGCCCATTGCGACACCGGCGGCGCCTTCGACGGAACCAAGTTCCATCACGGCGGCCCGTTCCGCAACGCCGTGCTCGACGGAGTTCTGGACCCGACGCGCACCATTCAGATCGGCATTCGCGGCGCTGCCGAATATCTGTGGGAGTTCTCCTACGAGGCGGGCATGACCGTGATTCACGCCGAGGAAATGCCGGCGATGGGCATTGCCGCGATCATCGAGAAGGCGAGGCAGGTGGTCGGCGACGGCCCGACCTACCTGTCCTTCGACATCGACAGCCTCGACCCCGCCTTTGCACCAGGCACCGGCACGCCGGAGATCGGCGGACCGACCACGCGCGAGATTCTGGAACTGATCCGCGGCCTCAAGGGCGTCAACCTTGTCGGCGGCGACGTCGTCGAGGTCGCGCCGCAATACGACGCGACGACCAACACCGCCCACGCCGGCGCGCAAGTGCTGTTCGAAATATTGAGCCTGATGGTGTTCAGCCCGGCCGTCTCTGGAAAGACCGCCTGAAAGACCTAAGATAACCGCAGCCATTCAAAACGATCGGAGCCGGAGAGTTCCGACAGCCAACAGAGGAGAACAACAGATGAGGAAGCTTCTGAATTCCGCAGTCAGCCGTCGTGCCGTTCTTGGCGCCGGCCTGGCGACCGCCGGCATGCTGGCAATGCCATCGATCCTGCGCGCGCAGGATCGCTCGATCAAGGTCGGCGTCTACGGCGGCTATTTCAAGGACTCGTTCGACAAGCACGTGTTCCCGGCCTTCACCGAGGCAACCGGCATCGCCGTCGAATCCGTCGCTGAACCCACCGGCGAAGCATGGCTGGTGCAGCTCGAGCAGGCAGCCCGCGCCGGGCAGGCCCCGGCCGACCTGTCGATGATGTCCCAGGTCGCTATGCTGAAAGGCCAGTCGACCGAACTCTGGACGCCGATCGATACGTCCAAGCTCGAAAATGCCGGCAATCTGCTCGACCAGTTCGTCAACAAATATCCGGATGGCCGCGTCGCTGGCATCGGCGCGGTGGCCTGGTACATCACCCTCGTGACGAATACCGACGCCTACCCGGAAGCGCCGGAAAGCTGGGCGGCACTATGGGACCCGGCCAATGCCGACAAGCTCGGCCTGCTGGCGCTGGTATCCAACTCCTTCCTGCTCGAGGTGACGGCAAAGACGCATATGGGCGGCACCAATGCGCTCGACACCGAAGAGGGACTGGTCGCGGCGTTCGAAAAGCTTGCGGAAGTGAAGCCCAACGTGCGGCTCTGGTATCGCGACGAGGCGCAGTTCGAGCAGGCGCTGAAGTCGGGCGAAATCCCGATGGGCCAATATTATCACGACGTGACGGGCCTCGCCGCGGCCGATGGCAATCCGGTGCGCTCCACCTTCCCGAAGGAAGGCGGCATCCTCGATTCCGGCTGCTGGGCGCTTTCCCGTGCCTCGGAGAAAGGCGAAGAGGCACATATCTTCATCGATTATATGAGCCAGCCGGAAATCCAGGCTCTCATGTCGCGCAACGTGGGCACCGCGCCCACTGTCGCGCGCGACCTCCTCGACCTGAGCGATGAGGAATTCGGCGCTGTCTCGTCGGATATCGATCCGATCATCCCGCGCTATGACCTGTACACTTCCAAGGCCGACTGGCTGAACCAGAAGTGGACCGAGATGATCGCTGGCTAGGCGGCCACGACACAGGTTAAGCTCCTCGCGCGACGGCGCGAGGAGACGCCGCCTGTATCAGCACTCCGCAATTCGGCGGAACACAAGCAGGAAATGCCATGTCCGGTCTCGCGCTGCAGGACGTCTCGAAGCGTTTCGGTGATTTTACCGCCGTCGACAGCGTGTCGCTTTCGATACCGCATGGCACCTTCGTGTGCATGCTGGGGCCATCTGGCTGTGGCAAGACCACCCTGCTGCGCATGATTGCCGGGCTGGAGGAGCCGTCGGCCGGCACGATCCTGCTCGACGGCACCGACATCACGCCCATCCCGACCCACAAGCGCGATTTCGGCATGGTGTTCCAGTCGCTGGCGCTGTTTCCGCATCTGAACGTTGGCGACAACATCGCCTACCCACTGCGTATACGCGGTGTCGGCAAGGCCGAGCAGAAAAAGCGCGTCGCGGAACTCCTCGACATGATTTCGCTGCAGGGCTACGCGGAACGCCCGGTCGCAAAGCTTTCCGGCGGACAGCGACAGCGGGTGGCAATCGCCCGCGCACTCGCGCTGTCGCCGAAACTCTTCCTTCTCGACGAGCCGCTTTCCGCACTGGATGCCAAGCTGCGCGAGGCCATGCAGGTGGAACTGCGCCAGCTTCAGCAGAAGCTCGGCATCACCACCATCGTCGTCACCCACGACCAGCGCGAGGCGATGACGATGGCCGACCTTGTCGTCGTCATGGGCGAAGGCCGCATCAGGCAGGCGGCACCGCCGGTCGAAATCTACCGGAAACCGGCCGACGCCTTCGTCGCCGATTTCATCGGCTCGACCAATCTGCTTTCCGTCGGCGCCGACGGCACGCTGCTCGGCCGCGCCATGCCGAGCCTCGCGATGGCGACACGGTCGGCAGGTGGCAAGCTGTCGATAAGGCCCGAGGACGTACGGCTGGTGGCAGCCGGCAGCGGCATGTTCGCCGGCACGGTCAGCTTCGTGCGCGACCTCGGCGGTACGATCGAGACCTTCGTCGATGTCGGCGGCACGACCGTAATGGCCATCACAACGCCCCGCGAGCGCACGCCTTTCAAGGCCGGTGATCCGGTCGACGTGACGCTGCCCCTAGAAAGCTGCGTGGTGCTGAAAGGATGAGCCCTGCTTTTGCCACGAGATTGAACTGCGGCGATAGAGTGCGTCCTTCGAGGCTCGCTGCGCTCGCACCTCAGGATGAGGGAGGTGGGTTAATCGAGCCGGATCGCAGTGTGCGCGACATACGTCAACGGAACAACCTTCGAACTCACGCGCCTGCCGGAGCGATGCACAACGGTCCTCATCCTGAGGTGCAAGCGCAGCGAGCCTCGAAGGACGCACGGCAAAACCTTCGCCGACCAAAGGAATGCCGGCAATGAGACGCGAGCCGCCGCGTACAGCCGCCGACTACGCGCCGATCGCGTTTCCCGCGCTGATGCTCGTCATCTTCTTCGTCGTGCCGTTTTCGACGATGATCGCGGTCTCGTTCTTCCAGAGAGACCCGGCGGGCTTCTATTCGCCGGCATTCACATTCGCCAACTACGAGCGGTTTCTGTCCGCCTTCTTCGGCGGCGTGCTCGGTTTTTCGATCATGCTGGCGGTGATGGTGGCCATTGTCTGCGTGCTCGTCGCCTTCCCGTTCACCTGGCTGCTGACACAGGCCTCGCGGCGCGTTCAGATCGTTTGGCTGGTCGCAATCCTCTCGGTCCTGTCGCTGTCGGAAGTCATCATCGGCTTCGCCTGGTCCACGCTGTTCTCGCGAACGGCCGGTATCACCAATCTGCTCGTCATGGCGGGGCTGATGGCCGAGCCACAAGCGCTGATGCCTGGTTTCGGGGCGGTACTGACGGCGATGGTCTATCAGGCCCTGCCCTATACCGTGCTGGTGCTCTATCCCGCCATCGTGCGGCTCGATCCAACCCTGCTCGAAGCCGCGCGCACGCTTGGGGCCTCGCCGATGCGCGCCTTCCTCAACGTGGTGGTCCCGGCACTGCGCAACACCATCATGGCCACGCTCATCATGGTGTTCGTCTTCGCGCTCGGCTCATATTTGTTGCCGCAGATACTCGGACGGCCCCAGCACTGGACGCTGTCGGTGCTAATCACCGATCAGGCGATCTACCAGTCCAACATGCCGTTTGCCGCTGCGATGGCCGTGTTCCTCGTATTGATGTCGCTGGCGCTCGTCGGCCTGACGCTGATGGTCGGCTCGCAGCGGGAGGAACGGACATGAGTGCCGCAAAGCTGCGCCGCATCGTCTTCCTGCTGGTGGCCCTGTTTCTTGCCGGCCCGCTCATCGTCGTGGCAGGCGTTTCCGTCAACGAGAAGCAAAGCCTCATCTTCCCCCCGGAAGGCTTCTCTCTCGCCTGGTACGGGCAGATCTTCACCGATCCCGGCTGGCGGTCCGCACTGGTGAATTCCCTTACGCTCGCCGCGGCGTCGGCGGCACTTGCCGTCATCATCGCCATGCCGCTCGCCTGGTTCCTGTGGCGGCGGATCGCGCCGTGGGCGCGCATCTTCCAGCTTCTGGGCGTGGCGCCCTTCATCCTGCCACCGGTGATTACCGCCTTGGGCTTCCTGACCTTCTGGGCAACGGTCGGCGCCTATGGCCAGCCATGGACGGCGGCGATCAGCCACGCGATCTTCTTCGTTACCCTGCCGCTTGTGACGCTGTCGCTGGGCTTCAGTTCCATCGACCGCAGCCTTGTCGAGGCAGCCTCGACGATGGGGGCGGACGACAGGACAGTGCTGCGCACGGTCGTGCTGCCGCTGATCCTGCCCTACGTGATTTCCGGCTATGCATTCGTCTTCGTGCTGTCGCTAAACGAATACATCGTTGCCTACATGACCGTGGGCTTCACCATGGAAACGCTGCCGATCAAAATCTTCAACGCGCTGCGCTACGGCTACACGCCAACCATGGCCGCGGTCTCGATCTTCTTCGTCGCCGTTGCAGCAATCGTTTTTGGCCTGATTGCGCGTTTCGGCGATCTGCCGCGATTGCTGGGCGCCTTGTCGGGGGATCGAGAGTGAAGATCGCCGTGCTCCAGATGCAGGCGCTCCCCGGCGACGCCGCCGCCAACATAAAGCGCATCGGTCGCGCGGCGCGAGAGGCGGCGACGAGAGGAGCCGACCTCCTGATCGCGCCCGAACTCGCGATCACCGGCTACGGCGCCGGCAAAACGATCCACGCACTGGCCGAACCTGCCGACGGTCCTGCACTTACGCGCCTCGCAGAAATTTCGGCGCAGACAGAAGTCGCTATCGTCGCGGGATTTGCCGAGGCCGATGAAGGCGCGGTCTGGAACAGCGCCGCCTTCATCCGCGGTTCTGAGCCTCCCGTCGTCTATCGCAAGTCCCATCTCTACGCGGACTACGAGCGCAATCTGTTCAGCCCCGGGACACCGTCTGCCGTAACGATACAGCATGCCGGGCAGAAGCTGGGCCTGCTGATCTGCTACGATGTCGAGTTCCCGGAGAACGTGCGACGGCTGGCGCAGGCAGGCTGCACGCTGGTGATGGTGCCGACAGCTCTGCCGCAAAGCGACCATGCCGCTTTCATTGCCAGAAGCATGATCCCGGTCCGCGCGTTCGAGAACCAGGTATTCGTCGCCTATGCAAACCATTGCGGAGCAGACGAGCGTTTCGCCTATGCAGGGCTGTCGACGGTTGCCGCACCGGACGGCAAGGTGCTCACCGGCGCGGAAAATGTCGGCGAGGCACTTCTGATTACAGACATTCTGCCGAGCGCCTACACCGCGTCTGCCGAGGAGAACACCTACCTGCGCGATCTGCGCTCGGTGGAGTGAGATCTAGAGCTTCGTCCAGGCGCCGTTCTTCTTCGAGGATTTGACGCAGGCTTCCACGAAGGCCACGCCCTCGACGCCGTCCTCGACCGTCGGGAAGACAACGTCCTTCGGCATCTTGCCGCCCTTGCGCCGCATCGCGCGGATGGCGCGCGCAGCCTCCGCATAGATATTGGCGAAGCCTTCGAGATACCCTTCGGGATGCCCCGCCGGAATGCGGCTGACGCGAGCAGCGGAGGGCCCTGCCCCTGCCCCGCCCCGCGTGATCAAGCGCTTCTCCTGACCGAACGGCGTGTACCAGAGGTGATTGGGATGCTCCTGGTCCCATTCGAGCCCGCCCTTTGTCCCGTAGACGCGGAGCTTCAGCCCGTTCTCGTTGCCGGGTGCCACCTGACTGGCCCAAAGCATGCCCTTGGCAGCCGGCGAACGGCCTTTTGCCTTGAAGCGCAGAAGGATATGCGCGTTGTCGTCGAGCAGCCGACCGGGCACGAAAGCGTCGAGGTCGGCAGCAAGGCTGTCCAGTTCCAGGCCGGTGACGAAGCGTGCCAGGTTATACGCGTGCGTGCCGATGTCCCCCGTTGCACCGCCGGCACCGGACTGTTTCGGGTCGGTGCGCCAGACGGCCTGCTTGGATCCGCTGGCCTCGACAGCTTCGGTCAACCAGTCCTGCGGATACTCGGCATGGACGACGCGCAGGTCGCCCAGCATGCCCTTGGCGACCATCTCTCGCGCCTGCCGCACCATCGGGTAGCCGGTATAGTTGTGCGTCAGCACGAAAAGCCGACCGCTCTTGGCCGCGGCGGCCGCAAGCTTCTTCGCATCGGCAAGGTTCGAGGTTAGCGGCTTGTCGCAAATGACATGAATACCCGCATCAAGAAATGCCTTGGCCGCCGGATAGTGGACGTGGTTCGGCGTCACGATCGCGACGGCCTCGATGCCGTCGGCTCGCGCCGCCTCTGCCTTGGCCATCTCGGCAAACGACGCGTAGCAGCGTTCCGCATCGAGACCGAGCTCGCGCCCGGAAGCAATAGCCCGTTCCGGATCGGACGAAAGCGCACCGGCCACCAGTTGAAACTCTCCATCCAGTCTTGCCGCGATGCGGTGCACACCGCCGATGAACGCGCCCTGCCCGCCGCCGACCATGCCATAACGGATCGGTCCGGCGTCGGTTCTGCTGATTTCTGCTTTGGCCAAATCGACCTCCCTCTCTTCGCCGGCGACTGAACCTCAACTTTTAAACCGATTCAAGTGCCCCTTTCTCGATGATCGCAGCCCACGCCTGGCGGCTCAACCCTGAGTGGCCCGCCTTTTGCAACACCTGCCGCAGGTAACAGCAGATTTGGCAAAAGAGCGTTGGGGGTCGGAATTGTGTCCCTAAAAGATACAGAAATTCTGGAAACGAGGTTCGCCCGAACCTTTGGCATGGGCGACAGAATGCCAGCGGACCTGCGGACCAATGCGCAGGCCAGCCCGCACGTTAGCGGACAGATTTATGCAGTGATGGAACTGCTCGTCACGCTGCTGCTCGGCATGCTGATAGGGCACGTCTACGTTTACACGCATCTGGAACAGCACGATTTCCTCCAGACCTACATCTGGCCGTCGATCCTCATCGTCCTGACCTTCGGCTACCTCAACTATCGCTCGAAGCTCTACGATGTGCAGAAGCTCTCACGCTTCCTGACCTTCTCGAGCGCGGCGGTGGGTAACCTCGTTGGCGCATTCCTGATCGTCGCGTTGATTGGCCTCGCGATCGGGGCTGCCGACGAATTTTCGCGGCTTTGGTTCGGCGTGTGGTTGTGTTCGTCGGTCGTCGCCGTCTGGACGCTGCGCGCAGCCGCAGCCCGGGTCTTTTCGAGCCAGGCCGTGCAGGGCGCGATTTCCCGCCGTGCGGCGATCTTCGGCACGGACGCTCCACTGCGGCGTGCTGTCGAGGCATTGGGAATGCCCGACAGCGGCGTGCGAATTGCAGGCATCTTCGGCCCGACGCGCGACAGCGACCAGACTGGCGTTGTGACCGCACGGGACGGCGGCCTCGCGGAGCTGATCGATTTTGGCCAGCGCAACGATGTCGACACGGTCATCATCGCGCTTCCGCCCTCTCAGCGGCGGCACCTGGAGGATATGCTTTCAGAGCTGAGCGTTCTGCCGGCCGAGATCAAGCTCCTGCCCGATATCGAAACTCATATGGTTCCGTTCCGCGGCATCAGCTCGCTGGCGCAGGTGCAGTTCATCGACCTGCAGCAGAAGCCCATCTCCGGCTGGGGCCACATGATGAAGGCGGTCGAGGACTACGTGCTCGCGTCCATAGCGACCGTGCTGCTCGCACCGTTTCTGCTGCTCGTCGCCGCCGCGGTTAAGCTCGACAGCCCCGGCCCCGTTTTCTTCAAGCAGAAGCGTCACGGTCTGAACAACCAGGTCATCACCGTCTTCAAGTTCCGTACCATGCACGTGCAGTCGGAGGGTCAAGGCTTCCGGCAGGCAACGCGTAACGACAATCGCGTCACGCGGGTCGGGCGGATCCTGCGCCGGCTGTCGATCGACGAACTGCCGCAACTCTTCAACGTGTTGCGCGGGGAGATGTCGATCGTCGGGCCCCGGCCCCACGCGGTCGAGCAGAACGCCGCCTATGCCGGGCTGCTGCCCATGTACAACAACCGCCATAGGGTGAAGCCAGGCATCACCGGGTGGGCGCAGGTCAACGACTTTCGTGGGCCGACCTTCACGGTCGAGGCCATGAACAAACGCCTGGAATACGACCTCTACTACATCGAGAACTGGTCGATCCTCTTCGACATTTCGATCATCGCCGCCACGCCCTTCATCGGGCTGGTCCACAAGAATGCCGTGTGAGGAAGATCACAATGCGCAACCAGAAAATTCGTGACCTCGTGCCGGTCTGCAAGCTTGGCGGAATGGCAAACGCCCGCCTCAGCCTGCGCGAGACGGTACAACTCATGGACGACGCCATCGCGGGACGCTTGCCCGAATTGGAACAGCCGCTTTTTATGACCTCGTCGAATGGACAGGTCCTGTCCATGTATGCGCGCAGCAGCAAGATAAGACGGCTGTTCGATCAGGCCGACGTTATCAGTGCCGACGGCCAGCCGATGGTAACGATCTCCCATCTGCTGACCTCCAAGCCGGTACCTGACCGCACAAGCACGACGGACCTGTTCGACGATGCGAGCCTGCTGCTGCCGGAAGGCACCTCCTACTATCTGTTCGGCACGACACCGGACGAGATCGAGCGCGCAGCCGCAACGGTCCGACACCGCTTTCCGCGTATCAAGCTTGCCGGCTACTCGCACGGCTACCTCGACGAGGCAGGCGAGGAAGCGTTGTTCGAGGATCTCGACCGGTTACAGCCGGACATCCTCTGGATCGGTCTCGGTGTTCCGCGTGAGCAGGAGTTCGTGCTGCGCAACATGGACAGGCTGAAAAGCGTCAAGGTGGTCAAGACCTCCGGCGGCCTGTTCAACTTCCTTTCAGGTTCGCGCTCCCGGGCTCCCGTCTGGATGCAGAAGGCGGGGCTTGAATGGCTCTACCGCACGGTGCTTGAGCCGCGCCGGCTGGCGATGCGCTACCTGATCACCAATCCCCACAGCCTCTATCTTCTGCTGACGCGGACCGGGTGACACCTCGATGGCGGCGATAGGCGATACGAGAGGCAACGTCAGACGATCGGCCGGTCCGATCGTCACCGACGCATGGGCGCTGCAATGCTTCCTCATTGCCGCGACCATCGTCATGCTGCCGGTGAACTGGGCGCTTGGCACCGATCTGCCCTGGGTCTACCTCGTGGGGCTCGTCCTCGCCTTTGGAATGGTGCGTTTCGCACTCCCTGAGTGGCAGCTTCTGTCACTGGCGGCGGCGCTCGCCTTCTCGCTCTTTCTGGCAATGATGACCCATTTCCAGGGCGAGCGCGCCTTCGGTGCCGCCTACAACATATCCGTGCTGCTGCTGCTTCTGGTCTTCATCAACTTCGGCCGGCAGCTCGACCATGCCCCGCGCAACAACCGCGGCATTTGGCCCAAGGACACGATCTACGGCGCAGCCCTTATCGCCTACATCTCCTATGTGGTCTTCATGGTGGTGACCATGGGCTATTCGGCGGTGTCCGGCCAAAGCCGAATCTACTTCTATTCGCTCATTTTAGGTAACCTCGGCCAATTGCCGGGCATTCTCGGCACCTACGCGCTGAACATCGTCGTGGAGAGTGACTGGATCAACGGCGGGGTCGTCTCCCGAAATCACGGTATGGGTGTCTACGCCACCGAAAGCGCGATCCAGGTCGTCATGTTGGGCGCGATGGGCGCCATCTACCTGATCCGCCGGCGCATGTTCATGTGGGCCATACTTCTGGAACTCTCGATCCTGCCGATGCTCCTGCCGTTCGGCAGCCGCACGACCAGTCTCGCCTATGTCGCTTCGCTTGCGTTCCTGGCGGTGGTCTGGCGGGGCGGCGTAATGCTCGGCGCAATTCTGCTCGGGCCGTTGGTCCTGGCCGTGGTCGCTCTGTTCGGCTCGGACCTGGTCGATCTGTTCCAGGCTTCGGCGCAGTCGGTTGCCGAGTCGCGCGCGGGCTCAACCGCGACGCGCCTGGAGACCTATGCCCTCGCGATCCGCATGGTGCTGGACCAGAACCTGATCTTCGGGCTCGGCATCAAGCCGGTAGACGTCTCGCTTGCGGAAATCCCGATCGGCTCGCATTCGAGCATGGTGTCGACCTTCACGCGCGGCGGGCTGATAGGGCTCGGACTGTTCCTTGCCTTCTATCTTACCCTGACCGCCCGAATGATCGTGGTGCAGGTGGCTGCCTTCGCGCGCAGCGCCCGGATAACGATAGAATCGCGTCTGGAGATTATTTTTCTGGCCCGCGCGCTCTTCGTCATTCTGGTCTGGTACCTCACGGAAGATCTCGACGTGCCGCTGTACCATACGCTGCTATCGGGTCTTATCGTCGGCATATTCTGGAACATGGGCGAGCGGCTGCGGCGCATTTGACGGGTGCTCCCAATGCAAACGGGCTGCCCTCGCGGACAGCCCGTCAGGTGCTAGTGCCTGCGATACCGCGCTAGTTGCGGAACAAGAGCAGGATGTTTTCCGCATAGGAATTGGCGATCTGGAGCGACTGCACGCCAAGCTGCTGCTGCACCTGCAGCGCCTGCAGCCGGGTAGACTCCTTGTTCATGTCTGCATCGACTAGCTGACCGACACCGCGGTCGATCGAATCCATCAGGTTGGACGTGTAGTCCTTCTGCAGGTCCACACGCTTCTTGATCGCGCCGATGGCCGTCGCGGCGTTGGCCATTTCCGCCAACGTCTGGTCGACGACGGTAAGCATCTGCTCGAGCTGCTCATCGGTATGGCCAACGACGTTCAGCGACGATACCGCGTAGCCGTCGGTCGCGGCCACGGTTCCGGGCGTCGCTGCGGTGGCGGTGTTGTCGCGCAATCCCGTGGTGCCGAGGCGGAGCCCCTCGAGCATGCCCATCGTTTCGTTCGTCGTCGCCGCGGCGTCATAGAGCTTGATAGCCTGTACGTCGATGCCGATGTAGCCCAGAATGATCGCGCCGTTCTGGTCGCGCGTGAAGGCCGAAACAATGTCGACCTCCTTATGCACGCCGTCCGACGGATGACCGTTGGCTGCGAGCGAGTTAACCGACAGCCAGTTGGCGCCCGAGAAGGTTGCGGCTAGCGCAGTGAATCGAAGCTGCTCCTGGAAGGCGGTCACTTCTTCCTGGATGCGCTCCTTGTTGTCTTCGCTCATGCCGACAGCGGCGAGAACCTTCTGTTTGATCTCATCGATGAGACCGATGGCGGCTTCGAGCGCCGTATAGGCGGTGTCGACGCGGCTGGCGCCGAGGCCGAGCGTATCCTGGACGGTGGACAAGACGTTGTTGTCGGACCGCATCGTGGTCGCAATCGACCAGTAGGCCGCGTTGTCGGACGCCTGCGAGACGCGCAGGCCGGTCGAGATGCGACCCTGCACAACCTCCAGCGCTTTGTTGGTGGCGTGAAGGACCTGCAACGCGGTCATCGCTGCCGGGTTTGTGTTGATGCTCGACAAGGTGTTGCCCCTTCTAAGACGCCCGCTGATTTGGTTAACCATAAGTAGATTTTCATGGTTAACGGGTCGTTAAGCAGACATGCCGAATGGGGTTCCCCGAGAAGCGCGCACAGCACAAAGGCCCGCGCCCCCATGAGGAGCGCGGACCAGCACCGCTTCAGGTGCTTTAGGGATCAGCCTCGGAACAGCGTCAGTATGTTCTGGCTCGACGAATTTGCGATCGACAACGCCTGGATGCCGAGCTGCTGCTGCACCTGAAGTGCGGACAGCTTTGCTGACTCCGCATTCATGTCGGCATCGACGAGCTGGCCGACGCCACGGTCGACAGCATCGATGAGCTTCGACGTGAAGGTCATCTGGGATTCGAGCCGCACCTTCATCGCGCCCAGTTCGGAAGCAGCACCGCGCATTGCATAGAGAGCAAGTTCCGCCGTGTCGGCATCGGTCATCGTGGCGGCTTCCGCCTCGAGGTCGTAGGCGTTCAGCGTCAGGGTCTTCACTTCGGTCGAGCCCGCGGTGCCATCGCCCTTGATGTAGCCCGTCACCACGGTCACGTTGGCGCCAGTGCTCGCCAGTAGGTTCTGGCCTTCGAAGTCAGCCGCGGCGGCGATTTCCTGCATGGCGGCAACAAGTTCGTCGATTTCCGCCTGGAGTGCCGCGGTATCGGTGCCGTCCTGCTCCATCGCAAGGTAGCGGGAGTGGATCTCGGTGGTCAGCTTGATCGCTTCGTCGAGGCCGGTATACGCGGCATCGAGGATCGCCCGGCCGAAGCCAATCGAGTCCTTCACGACGCCGAGCAGATTGCTCTGGCTCTTCATGCCGACCGAGATCGACCAGTAGGCCGCATTGTCCGAAGCCTCGTTGACGCGCGCGCCGGTGGCAATTCGGTTCTGGGTTACAGCAAGTTTCTTGTTGGTGCTGGTAAGGGTTTGCAGCGCCGTCATCGCGGCGGCATTCGTCAGGAGACTAGCCATTTTTCTACGCCTTGAACTGATTACGTCACGACATGCCGGGCTGATTGCCGGCGTGGCGGATTGGCGTCATGCCCCCGGATACTGCACACTCGGTCCGGCCCGCTTGTTGACGCTATTTATGAACAAGGATGGATAATGGGAGGCTAAGAAACATGGTTAATGAAGTATAAATTCCAATATTTTTGGTTTATAAATAGTAAAAATATATGATAATTATTTATACAATGGAAACTTTAGTTCTCAAATGGTAAAGGCCGCGCTCCGGTTGAAGCGCGGCCTTCGATTGTTCAGGGCTGGTTAGCCCTGCCTTGTCGCTTAGCGGAAGAGCGACAGGATGTTCTGGCTGTTGGAGTTGGCAATCGACAGTGACTGAATGCCGAGCTGCTGCTGGGTCTGCAGAGCCGACAGGCGAGCCGACTCGGCGTTCATGTCAGCATCAACGAGCTGGCCGACGCCGCGATCGAGCGCATCCATCAGCTTCGAGGTGAAGCTGAGCTGGGCATCGAGGCGGGTCTTCATCGCGCCGAGTTCCGAAGCAGCCTCACGCATGGCGACCAGCGACGCTTCCGTGGTGTCGGCGTCGGTCATGTTCGCCGTCTCCGCCTCGAGATCGTAGGCGTTGAGCGTCAGGGTCTTGGTCTCGGTCGAACCGGCAGTGCCGTCGCCCTTGATGTAGCCGGTCACGACCGTGACGTTGGCGCCACCGGTGGCGAGCAGGTTCTGGCCCTCAAAGTCGGCAGCCTGAGCGATTTCCTCGATTGCCGTCTTCAGCTCGGCGATTTCAGCGTCGATGGCAGCCGTGTCCACGCCGTCCTGCTCACGAGCAAGGTAACGCGAGTGGATTTCCGAGGTCAGCTTGATGGCTTCGTCGAGGCCGGTATAGGCCGCGTCGAGGATCGCCTTGCCGAAGCCGATCGAGTCCTTGACGACCGACTGCAGGTTGCTCTGGTTCTTCATGCCGACCGAAATCGACCAGTAGGCGGCATTGTCGGAGGCCTGCGAAACACGCTCGCCAGTCGCGATGCGGTTCTGCGTGGTAGCCAGGTTGTTGTTGGTCTTGGTCAGGGTCTGGAGCGCCGTCATTGCGGACGCGTTGGTCAGAAGACTCGTCATGAGAATACGCCTTGTACTGAGTACTAAACTGACATGCCGGATAACTGCCGGCTAAGCGGAGGGGCGTCATGCCAACCGGAACACTCTGTGTTTCCTCCCGGCCCGCTCTTGAACGCAGATGTAAACAGCAATGGCTAACCGCTACCTAAGGAACATGGTTAATGATTTGCTTTTGCTGAAAAATTTACCATTCGCCTTAGTATTTCGGCTCCAGGATAACTCCCGCATGGTAGATACAAGCAAAAGGCCGCGCCCTGAGGGACGCGGCCTGATGATAGGAGATAGGCTTCAGCCTATCCCAGCCGATGGAACGTCTTAGCGGAAGAGCGCGAGAACGTTCTGGCTGTTGGAGTTGGCGATCGACAGCGCCTGGATACCGAGCTGCTGCTGGACCTGCAGGGCCGACAGGCGAGCCGACTCTGCATTCATGTCGGCATCAACGAGCTGGCCGACGCCGCGGTCGAGCGCGTCCTTCAGCTTCGAGGTGAAGCTGAGCTGGGCGTCCAGACGGATCTTCTTGGCGCCGAGATCAGAAGCAGCCTCACGCATGGCGACCAGCGACGCTTCCGTGGTGTCGGCGTCGGTCATGTTCGCCGTCTCGCCTTCGAGATCGTAGGCGCTGAGCGTCAGGGTCTTGGTCTCGGAGGAACCGGCAGTGCCGTCGCCCTTGATGTAGCCGGTCACGACCGTGACGTCGGCGCCAGCAGTGGCGAGCAGGTTCTGGCCCTCGAAGTCGGCAGCCGCCGCGATTTCCTGGATAGCCGTCTTCAGTTCGGCGATTTCGGCGTCGATGGCAGCCGTGTCCACGCCGTCCTGCTCACGAGCGAGGTAACGCGAGTGGATTTCCGAGGTCAGCTTGATGGCTTCGTCGAGACCGGTATAGGCCGCGTCGAGGATCGCCTTGCCGAAACCCATCGAGTCCTTGACGACCGACTGCAGGTTGCTCTGGTTCTTCATGCCGACCGAGATCGACCAGTAAGCAGCGTTGTCGGAAGCTTCGTTGACGCGCGCGCCGGTGGCGATGCGGTTCTGGGTGTTGGCCAGATTCTTGTTGGTGTTGTTCAGGGTCTGGAGCGCCGTCATTGCGGACGCGTTGGTCAGAAGACTCGTCATGAGAATACGCCTTGTACTCGATACACAATTGACATGCCGGATTCTCACCAGCGAAGCGGCGCGGCCTCATGCCCGATCGGTTGGAAAGCCCCATGACCAATCTGCCCCTCGCAATCCGTTCTAGGGGCCAAACCCTACGGATGAGATAAGCAGCGTGGTTAATTTTTGTCGGAAAATCAGATGGTTAACGCGCGCTGAATCGGCGCGTTAAGCAAACGAGCGCACGAGACTGCCAACGAGCAGGTTCCAGCCGTCGATAAGGACGAAGAACAGTATCTTGAACGGCAACGACACCACCACCGGCGGCAGCATCATCATTCCCATCGACATGGTGATCGTCGCCACGATCAGGTCGATCACCAGAAACGGCAGCACGATCAGAAAGCCGATCTCGAACCCGCGCCGGATTTCGGAGATCATGAACGCCGGGATGAGGATGCGAAAATCCGCGTCCTGAACGGAAACGTCCGCCTGTTCGCGTTCGCGCGCGAGATCGGCGAACAGGTCGAAATCCTTGTCGCGCACGTTGGCTATCATGAAATCGCGGAACGGCTCCGAGATGCGCCCGAACGCCTCTTCCTCGTTGATTTCGTTTGCGACCAGCGGCTGCACGCCCTCGTTCCAGGCGCGATCGAATGTAGGTCCCATGACATAGAACGTCATGAACAGAGACAGGCTGACCAGAATCAAGTTCGCAGGCGTGCTCGGCAAACCCATGCCCGAGCGCAGGATCGAGAACACGATGACGAACCTTGTGAAGCTCGTCACCATGATGAGAATGCCGGGCGCAAGCGACAGGACCGTCAACAGCCCGAAAAGCTGAATGATCGAACCGACCGTCTGGCCTTCGAGCTGATCGGTCAGGCCCCCGAGGTCGAGCTGCTGCGCGCTGGCCGGCGCGACAAGCACCAGCAGCAAAAGGACTGAAGTGGCCAGGCGGATCATTGGAAAAGCAACGTCCGTATCAGGATACGCTTGACTGCGCCGTCGCTGCGGATGGAGGCGCGCTCCTCGATGTCGGAACGCAGGTGCTGGAAGCCGCTAGCGCCTTCGACCTGGTGAATCTTCACTGTACGGAGATAGGCAAGAACATCCTGCTGAATGGTCTGCGCCATCATCATGTCCGGTTCGGCATCGAACACCAGCGCCAGCTCAAGCCTCACCCATGTTCCCGTCGGCCCGGCCAGATTGGTTGTGATCGGTTCCAGATAGACGACACCCATTCCGTCATGGGCCTCGGCGAGCGTGGTCTCCGTCGCCTTGGCCGTCTCGACTGCGGCCTGCTCATGGGCAGCCGGTTGCTGGCCGGTCAGGTAAAGGCCGGAGCCCCAGCCGATACCGACCGCAACGACGCTCAATCCCACGAGCAGCGCGATCTGCAGCAGCAGCGAGGGTCCCTGCTTTTCCGGTGCCGTATCGTCGACGATAGCCAAGTCCGCCACCCCTAGAACGGAAGCAGGTTGTCGAGAACCTGATGCCCGTAGGCCGGCTGCTGAACCTCCGTCAGTCGGCCCCTGCCGCCGTAGGAGATACGCGCCTCTGCGATCCTCTCGTAGGACACGGTGTTGGCCGCCCCGATGTCGGACGGCCGCACAATGCCGGTAATCGTCAGCACACGCAGTTCGGCGTTGACCAGCACTTCCTGCGAGCCGCTGATGACGAGGTTTCCGTTCGGCAGCACCTCCGTCACCACCGCCGCCACCTGGAGCTGGATGTCCTCGGAACGAGCCGTAGCCCCCTCGCCTTTCGAGCTTGTCGTCGAATCGATATCGGCGCTGGCTTCGCCGCCGGTGCCAAGCCCCAGCCACGACAGATCTGCGCCGAAGCCAAGGCCACGGCTGCCGGTGCGGCTGCGTTCGGATTCATTGCGGAACCGTGCGCGATCGTTGATGCGGATATCGACTGTGAGGATGTCGCCGGCACTCAGCGCCCGCGCATCGGTAAAGAACTTGCTCTGCCGGTCATCCCACAGCGAGTAGCGCTTGGCCTCCTGCGCTGGCGGCGTCGGGTAGGTATAGATCGCCTGCGGATCGCCCACGCCGTAGCCTACCGGCGAAAGCGTCGGCGGGACGCCGACCTCTTCCCGCACGGTCGAGCAACCGGCGAGCGCGAGCCCCGCGATGAGAAGAAGCGGCTTGCGCATCATGTCGGGTCCTGCTTGCGGGTGGCGCTCGCGAGAATGCCGGTAAGCACCGCGGCGGCCTTGCTGTCCATTTCATTGAGGATGATGCCAGCCTTGCGGGCCTGCAGCTTCATGAGGATGCTGGCCGCGACCTCGACATGCACCTCGGCCAGCCGCTCGGCCGCCGCATCCGGTCGCATGACAGAATAGATCTCGACGAGGTTTTCCTCCGCCTTCGCGAGGAAGTCGTTGCGGCGCGTAAGCCAGGCTTCATATTCGGCGCGCTTTTCCTCCATCGCCTCGATGCGCTGGTCGATATCCTTCTGAAGCGTCTCGAGCTCCGCCTTCTGCAAGGCGTATCTGCGGTCCCGCGCAGCATCGGCGATATTGGAGCAGAAGCGACGGACGTCCTCGTCCAGCTCGCTGACTGTCTCGGTGATCGCGCCGACTGCCTGCGTTGCGGCAGGCGTCCCGCCGAAAACAACGGCGCCGAAGATCACGCCCGCGCCCAGTGCCAGGGTAGTCGTGCCGCGTGGTCGAAGGTTGAGGTAGCTGCGCATTGTCCTGGTCCTATTGCAGCACGAGTTCGGCCTGGAGCGCGCCGGCGGACTTGATGCCCTGCAGGATCGCAATGATGCCGTCCGGCTTCACGCCGAGCCGGTTGAGGCCGGCGACCAGCGTCTGAAGGTCGGGCCCGTCAAGCATGGCGACGTTCGCGTCCGGCTGGTTCGCATCGATTGCCGTGAAGGGCTCGACCGCCGTTTCGCCGCGCGAGAATGGTTCCGGCTGCACGACCTGCGGCATTTCGGTGATGCGCACCGTCAAAGCTCCGTGGGAAATCGCCACGCGCGAGATGCGCACCTGCTGCCCAATCACGATCGTGCCGGTTCGTTCGTCGACGACGACGCGCGCAGGCGCATCGGATTCGACCACGATGTTTTCCAGCTCGGCAAAGAAACGTGCCGAAGAGATGTTCGAAGGCCGATTGATGAGCACCGTACGTGCATCCTGCTCGGCGGCCAGCCGCTGGCCGAAACGGCTCACCGCATATTCGTTGATCGCGTCGGTGATCCGCACAGCCGTGGAGAAATCGGGATTGCGCAGTTGCAGCGTGAGCGTCGTATCCGCGCTGAAGGATGCGGGCACCTGCCGCTCGACAATGGCGCCGTTCGGGACACGACCGCTTGTGGGCACGCCCTGCGTCAGTGTTTCGGCCTGCCCCTGCGCGGTGAAGCCGGAGACGATAACCGACCCCTGTGCCACGGCGTAGATCTCACCGTCGGGCGCGCGCAGCGGGGTCATTACCAGCGTGCCGCCTGCAAGCGAAGTGGCGTCACCCATCGAGGAAACGTTGACGTCGATCCTTGCACCCGACTGGACGAAGGGCGGCAGGTTCGCGGTTACGATTACGGCGGCAACGTTGCGCGAACGGGATGCGCCGCCACGGGTGGAGATGCCGAGATTTTCCAGCATCGCCCGCACCGACTGCTCGGTGAAGGGTGAATTGCGCAGCCCGTCGCCGGTGCCCTGCACGCCAATCACCAGACCGTAGCCGACGAGCTGATTGTCGCGGGCGCTTTGCAGCGTGGCGACATCCTTGATCCGTGAAACGGTGAACCCACGACCCGAAAGCGGGTCGTTGCGGTTCACGCCGCCATAGGCCGCCCCGCCATAGACGTCGCCGGCCGGTTGCGCGCCGTTCGCAAGCGCTTCGTCGGCACTGGAGGCGCCGACGAAACCGAGACCGAGGCAGAATGCAAGGATCAGCGCACGCATCATGATTCGGAAACTCTTATCGAACCGTCGCCCATCACCGTGCCGGTGAAGACGACACCGCTGTCGATGTTGCGAACCTTGACGAGGTCACCGGCGGCGCCAGCCTGCAGCGGCACGCCCGCAACCGAGATTTCGAGCACCCCTTGCACGAAGCGCACCTGCACCGGCTTGCCGGTCTCTACCAGATAGGCGTCCCTCACCGCCGAAAGGCCGATCAGACGCCCAGGCAACAGCGTGCGCCGGGCAACCTTGCCATCGATCTGGCCCCATGCACGCGCGAAGGCGGCCGGGTTGCGCAACTGACGACGCAATGGGACTTCCTCCAATGCGTCCGTGGTGACCGTCTCGCCGGGATAGATGACGCGCGTCGTCACCAGCACCGTCTCCTGCGCAAAAGCCTGCGCGGCGCCGGCCACAGCCAGCAGCGCGATTGCCAACAATGTCCTGCGCAGGAGAAGACGCATCATCGGTCCTATCTCAGTCCCTGGGTGACGACCGCGGCCATCTCGTCTGCCGCCTTGATGACCTTGGAGTTCATCTCGTAGGCGCGCTGCGCCGAGATGAGCGCGGTGATTTCCTTCACCGGATCGACGTTGGACGATTCAAGGTAATACTGCTCGACCGTGCCAAAGCCCGGATCGCCGGGCACGCCCACATTGGCGGGCCCTGACGCGTCGGTTTCCTGGAAAAGCTTGTCCCCCAGCGGCGCCAGGCCTGCCTCATTCGAAAAGACGGAGACCGTAAGCTGGCCGAGCTCCTCGAGCTGCACCTGCCCATCGAAGCGCGCGAAGAACTGGCCGGACTTGTTGACGATGATCTCGACGGCGTCCTCGGGAATGACGATACCGCCGGCGACCAGATAGCCGTCAGCCGTGACAAGCTGGCCTTCCGCGTTGGTGTTGAAACTACCGGCGCGGGTGTAGAGCGCCTCGCCGTTCACGCCCTCGACCTGGAACCAGCCGCCTCCGGCGATCGCGACGTCCAGCTTGTTGCCGGTTTCGGCGAGAGGACCCTGCGTGTGGATGTTGCGTACCGCTGTGGTCTTGACGCCAAGGCCGATATGCGTGCCTTCCGGCACGAGCGCCTGGTTGGCCCGGTTCGGCGCGCCCTGCACGCGGTCGACCTGATAGAACAGGTCGGAGAACTCAGCCCGCGCGCGCTTGAAAGACGTGGTGTTGATGTTCGCGATGTTGTTCGCGATCACTTCAAGATTGGTCTGCTGGGCGGTCATGCCGGTGGCGGCGATTGCAAGTGCCTTCATCGCTTAAATCCTCAGATCGCCATGCGGCTGATTTCGAGATAGGAGCTCACGATCTTGTCGCGGATCGCGATCGCAGCCTGGAGGGTCTGTTCGGCGCTCATTACGGCATCGACGACCTCACGCGTGTCTGCTTCGCCCTGCAGCGCCTGCAAGGACAGGCCTTCCGCATTGCGCAATGTCGAGATCGCCTGCCCCGAGGCAGCCGAAAGAGCGGCAGCAAAAGTCGTCTCGGGAGCGACGTTGGGGCGATTGAGCGCCGGGCCGGTGATGTTGGCGAGGCCGTCGAGCATGCCGGCCACCTGACCGACCTTGTCGACCCCTGCGAGTCCCTGGATCATTACTGGCCCCTCATCAGTTCAATGGTCATGGAAATCAGTTCGCGTGCCTGCTTGATGGTCTGCAGGTTCGCCTCGTAGCTGCGGTTGGCCTCGCGCATGTCAGCCATCTCGACCAGCACGTTGACGTTCGGCATCTTCACGAAACCGAGCTCGTCAGCGGCCTCGTGGCCGGGCTGGTATTCGGTGACGAACGGCGTGCGATCGGGCGAGATAGCCGAAATTTCCACCATATGCGCACCCGAGGCGCGGTCCAGCTCGGCGGTAAACGTGATCGTCTTGCGCTGGAACGGATCGGCGCCGGGCGTATTGCCGGTCGACTGTGCATTGGCGAGGTTTTCCGAAACGATGCGAAGGCGCTCGGATTGAGCGCCCAGCCCCGACGCGGCCACCTTGAGTGAAGAAATGAGCGGATCCACCATGACTACCCCCTGGTCGTCATCATCAGCATGCGGTGAAACGACCTGACGATCGCCGTGTTCATCTCGAAGGAGCGCCGAACCTCTCCGGATTTCATCAGTTCGTTTTCCAGCACAACGGTGTTGCCCGAGGGCATCGTCGGATGATCGTCGTTGACCTGGCGAACGTTGAATTCGCCGACCGCATTCGCGCCCGCCAGATGCAGCGGGTGCGTCGCGCGCATCGACACGCTCGTCTGGTTCAGCACGGCCTCGAACGGCTCGACCTCACGCATGCCGTAGCCGGGCGTGTTCGCATTGGCGATATTGCTTGAAACGGCGGTCTGGCGCACCGAAAGCCACTTGGCTTGCTGGGATGCCAGATCGAACAGGCTGACGGGTTGCATCGCTACTCCCTTGACGCGTAGCGCCACCCTAGGGAGTGAGTCTTGCGTGGACCTTGCGCGCGGTCAGCGCTGCAATTCGACGACCTTGTCGAGGGTCGTCACGAGCACCCAGTTTCCGTCCCGCTGCTCGATCGAAGCCACCTCGCTGGCGTCGGGCAGACGAGAACCGCGCTGCACGACCCAGAGCCCGTCATCGTCCTCGATCATCGCGCGGCCATTGGCGACATGGACCAGCTTGAAGCTTATGAGATCGGATGGAAACGGCTGCTCCGAGGCGGGGATGGCCCGAACCTCATCTTCTTCTCCCGGCAGCGTGGCGGTGGGGAAGAAGTCCAGGTTCATCTTCGGCACTTCGCCGGTTGAGAAAGGCTGGTTGATCAACGCCGGCTGATAGACCAGATTGGACGGCGGCGTTACCGAGCCGCGGCCTTCGAAAATAAACTCGCGAACGCCGAACTGCTCCTGATTGAAGAAGATATACCAGGGAAACAGCGCGCAGGTCAGGCCGAGTGTAACGCCGAGCGCTGCGACAACGATATCGCTGCGGTCCCGTTTTTTGGCTTTTGGCGGCAGCGCAGCAGGCTTTGCAACCTGCGCGGGCGGCGAGGAACTGACACGGGCGGCCTTGGGCGCCTTGAACTCTTCGAAGGGAGCCGGCTCCTCCTTCCTGCGGAACCCCAGGCGATGCAGCAAACCCTTTTTTTCGTGACGACTGGCGAGCTTGGCCTGATATGCGTCACGCTCAGCCTGGTCGCGTTCGTGATAGAGCGTCCTGATGGCCACATCGCGCGCTTCGGCAAGCGCAGTTCCATCGCCCGCGAGCCGCGGACGTCCCTTGTGTCCGAGGCCAAGCCTATTCGACAGGTTCATCGACCGGCTTCTCCTTGCTCCTCAGGTGGCGGGCGAGATCGGCGAACGGATCTGGCGAGACCCTGTCCTGCGGCGTCTGCGTCAGCGCCTCGTATATGGTCGGCACCTGCCGGACCGCGAGATCGAGTTCCGGATCCGCGCCGGGCTGGTATGCGCCAAGCAACCTTATGTCGCGGGTATCCTCGAAGCGGGCGATCATGCTGCGCAGGCGCGTCACCAGTATCTGCTGCTCCTTCGTCCACGCCTTCGGCGCAAGCCGCGAGATCGAAGCAAGAGGATCGACCGGTGGATACCGCCCCTGCTCGGCGATCGAACGGTCGAGCACCACATGGCCGTCGAGAATACCGCGGATGGAATCGGCGACCGGATCGTTGTGATCGTCACCGTCAACCAGCACCGAAAGAATGGCTGTGATCGACCCGGCGCCATCGACGCCTGGGCCTGCCCGCTCCAGAAGCTTCGGAAGATCGGTGAAGACCGAGGCGGGATAGCCGCGCGCGACCGGGGGCTCGCCGACACCAATCGCCACTTCCCGCAGCGCGTGAGCAAAACGTGTGATCGAATCCAGCACCAGCAGGACGCGCTGCCCCTGCTCGCGGAAATGCTCCGCAACACGCATCGCCATATCCGGCGCGCGCTTGCGCATCATCGCGCTTTCGTCGCTGGTCGCCACAACCGCCACGGTCTTGGCCAGGCTCTCCGCGCCGATGGTATCTTCGAGGAACTCGCGGACCTCGCGTCCTCGCTCGCCGACCAGCGCCACCACAACCGTGTCGAACGCTTCCGCGCTCGCAAGCATCGCCAGCAGCGTGGACTTGCCGACGCCGGAGCCGGCGAAGATGCCGAGACGCTGTCCGAAGCAGATCGGCGTGAAGATGTCGATCACGCGCACGCCGGTCCTGAAACCGGTGGCTACCCTCTGGCGGGACATTGCGAGAGGGGCGGCCGCCGCCTCCCCGGCTTTACCTTGCAAAAGGGGACCAGCGCCATCGACCGGCCGACCAAGAGCGTCGATCACACGGCCACGCCATGAAGCATGGGGAGCAGCGCCGCGCCCGGTCTGAATGAAGACAGGGTCGCCGATACCCGCATCCGCGTTGCGTTCATATGGAGCCACCAGCACTTCTTCCGGGCCGATCCTCACGATCTCGCCGGAGCGCGCACCCGATGCCGACCGATGCTCGATGACGTCGCCGAGCCGCGCGCTCGCCGAGATTCCGCGCACGCGGTAATGGCTGGGCGAAACCTCGTCGATGCGTCCGCCGTTGCGCAGGAGCATGCGGTCACCGGCGAAGCGGGATTGCAGATGCTCCAGTGCATGCAGCGTCGTCTCCGGCAGGTCTGCCGGCGTCGCGGACACGGCGGCTTCCACCGGCAAGGGCTGGATGTCAGGCTCGGCGGCCATGAACCTACCTGTTCGGTCCAAGCGTCGAGATCGCCTGATCGAGCGCATTCTCGCTGTCGCGGATCAGGGCCGACGTCTGCTCGAACGCGCGCTGAACCTGAATCAGGCGGGTAATCTCCTGCACCGGGTTCACGTTCGAATCCTCGACGAAACCTTGGGCAACGCCGATGTCCATACGGTCGACGATGGGTTCGGGCGGACCGAACGGCACGATACCGGAGTTTCCAAAGCGCTGGAAATTGATACCGGGCTGGAAATCAAAGAGACCGATCGCACCGATCTGAACACCGTTCTGGCGCAGTGAGCCATCGGCCCCTGCCTCCGGAGGACCTCCCTGCGGATTGAGCTGGATCGGCGCACCGCCAGCGTCAAGCACGCGGTAGCCTTCGAGCGTGACGAGTTCCCCCGTATCGAGCATCGTGAAGCGACCATCACGAGTCATGACCGGGCCCTGCGGCGTCTCGATGCCGAACCACGCGTCGCCCTGAATGATGAAGTCGAGCGGATTTCCGGTCTCGCGAATACCGCCAGCCTGCTCCGACAGATAGGTGTCGCCGGAAGAAACGAACGAAACGGATTGCGACCCCAGCCCGCTGACCAAGTCCTCGAACTTCACACCGGTGGCGCGAAAGCCGACCGTGCTCGCATTGGCAACGTTGTCGGCAATGGTTGTGAGACGTTTGTCCAGCGCGATCTGCGAGGACAGGGCGACGTAGATTCCGGATTGCAAGGTTCGTTTCCTATCGTTGCATCTTGGCGATCGCCATCATGGTGTCCATCGAGATGCCGAACTCCATCGGCTGGAACAGACTGACAAGCATGGACTCAGGCGACGTGGTCGGATTGTTGATTTCCCACATCGTCGCGAAGCGCTCCATGAGCTTGCCGAGCTTTTCGGGGTCCTGAAGATCCTTGAGATCGAGTTTCGACTCGATGAGCTTCGCCTGCTTGTCCACGTCGAGCTGGGCGACCGAGTCGGGCAGCCCGAGCAGCGTCCGCACCACCGTGCCGAGCGCCTTGTCGCCCAGGATCTGATAGGCGTTTGTGATCTCGCCTGCCTTGCGCTCGAAATAGAGTGCAAGCCGAACGCCTTCGTTCTGGACACCGGCATCCTCTTCCAGCTTCTGGCGGAGGAACTTGTCGACCGACGGCTGCAGCGCGGCGTTGTTGGTCGTCGCGTGCTCGCCCAGCCGCACGAAATCGAACGTAGCGACAAATTTCGCCCACTGCTCGTTCTCGTCCTTGTTTGCCGGGCTGTTCGGATCAGCCACGCCGCCTTCCAGCATCTTGCGTACCAACGCCTTGTCATCCAGGGCATCTTCGAGGTCGAAGGCGGACAAGGCGTAGGTCAGCAGCCGTTCGTTATCCTTGTGCAGGAACTGATCGATCGATTTCACGCTGCCGATGTTCTGGGCGTAGTTGGCGCTTTCCTGAACGTGGAATTCGGACGGCTGACCTTCGGAGGGCGTGTGCATGCCCAGATAGAGATCGATCACCGGGTGCTGGGCCAGCGTGTAGGTCGTCGCGAATTCGCCATAGGCTGCAAAATTGAAGCTCTTGACGAACTCGGCGTAGCGCTTGTCGATCAGCTTGTTGGCGAAGCTTTCCGGGTCCGTGATGCCCTCTTCCAGCGCCTTGACCATGAAAGCCTTGGCATAGGTCATGTCTTCAAGGCCATGAGCCTTCATGGCGTAATTGAAGAGCCGAGGATTATCGACGAATTCCTTGATCGAACGAACCTTGCCGATATTGGCGAGGTAATATTCGGTATCTCTTTGCACCACCGGTTGCTTCTCGACGCGCTCAAGCGACTTGTCGAGATCACGGGTAATCAGGTTGTAACTCATATACGTATTGAGCACGCACGCCTCCATTCCACCGGATGGTCGGTCAGTAGATACCCACAAAATGCTTGCGCGAAGCTGAACGGCACCGGTTGCATGCGATGCACCTGCCCCCATTCAAGCTTCGCGCAAGCCCGGCACGATAGGCAGCAGAATGACAGCGCGCATGTAGAGGTGGACCCCGTGGGCATTCTGATCGGTTTTGTGGTGATCTTCGGCTGCGTCCTTGGCGGCTACATGGCCATGGGCGGGCATCTCGACGTGCTCATGCAGCCTTGGGAACTGGTCATCATCGGCGGCGCCGGTGTCGGCGCTTTTCTGATCGCCAACCCGGTTTCAACCGTAAAGGACTCCGGCAAGGCGATCATGGAAGCCTTTCGCCATCAGGTGCCGACCGAGCAGGACTATCTGGAGACGCTCGGCGTACTGCATAGCCTGATGCGTGAATTGCGTACGAAGTCGCGCAACGAAGTCGAAGCGCATATCGACAATCCTGACGAATCCTCGGTTTTCCAGGCATTTCCGCGCGTGCTTTCGAACCGCGACCTGACCAACTTCATCTGCGACTACTGTCGCATCATCATCATCGGCAACGCCCGTCCATTCGAGGTCGAGGCGCTGATGGACGAAGAAATCCACACCATCAAACATGACAAGCTGAAGTCCTATCATGCGCTGGTGGTGCTGGCCGACGCATTCCCCGCGCTGGGCATCTGCGCGGCCGTTCTGGGCGTGATCAAGGCCATGGGCGCCATCGACCAATCGCCGGAAATCCTCGGCGGCCTCGTCGGCGCCGCTCTTGTCGGCACGTTCCTCGGCATCTTCCTCAACTACGCGGTGGTTGCGCCGATCGCCCAGAAAGTGAAGATCGTACGCGACAAGAAGAACAGGCTGTATGTCATCGTGAAGCAGACCCTGCTTGCATACATGAACGGTTCGCTGCCGCAGGTCGCCCTCGAGTTCGGTCGCAAGACCATCTCGGCTTACGACCGCCCGTCGATCGACGCGGTCGAGCAAAGCACCCTGCACGCCGCCGACGCGGCCAGAAACGCAGCTTAGAGGCGGTAGCGTGAACGACGTCGCGACAGCTCGTAATCCCATCGTCGAACGCCTGATCGGCGACACGGGAGAGCCGGACCACATCATCAAGGCGGCACGCGCTTTGGGCCTGCGGGCCCTGCCCGCAATTCGCCAGAGCCTCAACGAACAGGTCTCCTACCCGATTGAGATCGAAGTCGAGTCGGTTGCCTTGAGCCGCATGGCAGAAGCGCGCCGTGCAGACGTCGAAAACGACGCGCTGGTCGTCGCGGCGTCCGCGACCTCTCCGGATGCGCTGATGCTGATCGCCGATGCCGGCGCTATCGCCCTTCTGGTAAGCGCGCTTTTCGGTGGCGATCCCGATATGCCGGTCACCCCTATCGATCGCGCCCTGACCTCGATCGAGCTCGAACTCGCCTCGGTGGTCTTCGAGGCAACAGCGAAGGCACTCAACGGGTCGGGCGTGCGCGCGCTTTCGATAAAGTTCCCGATGCCGTCCGCCATTTCCGGCAAGGACCTGAAAAAGCTTGTGATCCGCGACGGCCCCGCCGTCCGCATCGCCTTCACGCTCATCACGCCGTCCGGCGAGGGACGCTTCACGGTGATGATGCCGCAGCGCGTGTTGCTCCTGCACCGGGGCGACGCCGGCGCGGACCTGCCGCAGGAGCAGGAAGCGGAATGGAGCGCACGCTTCAGCGAGGAGGTGATGCGTTCGGGCGTCCGGGTTGAAGCGACCATCCCGTTGTCGCGCATGACGCTTGGCGAATTGTCAGAGCTGTTTGTTGGCCAGGTGCTGGAAATGCCGGAGACCGCACCGACAAGCGCACGGCTGTCGGCGCGCCGCAAGACGCTTTTCACCTGCGAGTTCGGCAAGATCGGCCAGAACTTCACGGTTCAGATCATAGAGCCCTACGACGCGGGCAAGGAATTCATCGCCGGGCTTGTGCCGCGCTGAGCCGCGGGATCGGTTGCCGAAACAAGCCTTCAAGGAGACGAACATGAACACATCCATCCCCGATTTCGACAAGCTCGGCACGCTTGGTAATCCCGACGAGACTGCCGGCTTCGGCGAGGATCGCCAGGAAGAAGAGCTGAACAAGGCCATCGAGGAGCTGCGCGGCGTCCTCCACGATGAGGAAACTGTGGAAATGTCGGACCTGTCCGACGATGAAGCAGCGCCCGCGGCCCCGGCGCGCAGCGAGCGCGCGCCCAGCCAGAGCGGGAATACCAACATCATCATGAACATCCCTGTGGACGTTCAAATCGTGCTGGGTAGCGCCGAAATGCCGGTTTCGGAGCTGATGGCGCTTCAAAAGGGCTCTACCGTGGCGCTTGACCGCCGTATCGGCGAGCCGGTCGACGTTGTCGTCAACGGTCGCAAGATAGCCAGCGGTGAGATCACCGTCCTGGAAAACGACCCTTCACGTTTCGGCATCAAGCTCACGCAGATCATTGATACTGCCAAGCCCGGCTAAGCCGTTATAAACTCGGGTTGCGAATCGGGGACAGTGTCGGAATGAGCCTGGAAGGCAAGCTGACGAAGGCTCAGAAAGCCGCCGCCATCATGGTGGCCATGGGCAAGCCATCGGCTGGCCGGCTTCTGCGTTTTTTCAAGCATGAGGAACTGAAGGCGCTCATCGACGCAGCCCGCATGCTCCGCACAATTCCGCAGAGCGAGCTTGAGAACATCGTTGCCGAGTTCGAGGAAGAATTTACCGAAGGTGCCGGCCTGCTCGATTCCGGCGACCAGATGGACACCATCCTCAACGAATCGCTGTCGCCTGAGGAAATCAGCGCGCTGATGGGCTGGGGCAAGCCGTCGCTTATGAGCGACGAGGCGCCGCCGATCTGGCCTGACCTTGCAGAAATGCCGGCGGAACGGCTTGGCGCGCTGCTTGAAGGCGAGCACCCGCAGACGATCGCGATGGTGTTCTCCAATCTGGAGTCCCAGCCTGCCGCAAACGCGCTTCTCACCTTCGAGAAATCGACGCGACGCGAGGTGCTTCGCCGGATGCTGTCGATGACCACCGTCCAGCCTGCCGCCAAGCAGCTCGTCGAAAACCAGCTTCGCATCCGCATTGCCGCCGATTCGACCGGCAAGGACGTGTCGGCCGGCCAGACCCGCGTTGCCAGCCTGCTGAACGAACTCGACAAGACCATACTCGACGAGCTTGTTTCGGACCTCGAAGAGAGCGGCGTCGAAGGAATCGAGGCTGTCAAGGCAAGGCTCTTCACCTTCGACGACGTCGTCACGCTCGACCAGAAGGCCCGCGTTACCCTGTTTGACGGCATCTCGACCGAACTCGTCACCATGGCGCTTCGCGGCGCGCCGCAGGACCTGGCCGAAGCCGTTCTGTCGGCGATCGGCGCCCGCTCGCGCCGCATGATCGAATCGGAACTGACGATCGAATCCGATGCTGCAACCCCGGCGGAGATTGCAAAGGCGCGCAAGCGCATTGCTGCAACGGCGATCGGTCTCGCGGCGACCGGCGCGCTCGAACTCCCTGCAATGCAGAGCGCCGCCTGACCTCTTCGTCCTCTGCTGAACGGGTTGCTTGATGGCCGAACAGGCGGACAAGGAAAGCAAAACAGAAGAAGCCACGGAAAAGAAAATCCGTGATGCGGTCGAGAAGGGACAATTGCCCTTCGCCAAGGAGGTGCCCGTTGTCGGCTCGTTCCTGGCAATCCTGGTCTTCCTGATCTTCATCGCACAGTCGGGCGCGATCGAGCTTGCCGGTTTCCTGTCGATGTTCCTCGAGCGTCCCGAGAGCTGGTCACTGGCCACCGAACACGATGCAGTGCTGCTGTACCGCCAGGTATTCCTGGAAATCGCCAAGCTGCTGGCAAGCCTGATGGCGTTGCTGGTGGGAGCCGGCATCGCGGCATCGTTTTCCAGAACGTGCCGCGCTTCGTGGGCGAACGTATCCAGCCCAAGCTCTCGCGCGTTTCACCAAAGGAAGGCTGGAGCAGGCTGTTCGGCCAGAAGGGACTGGCGGAATTCGCCAAGTCGTTGGGCAAGCTCGTCTTCGCCGGCGCGGTGCTCGCCTTCACGATGCGAGACGCGCAGACGAGGCTCCTGGCCGGCATGATCACCCAGCCGGAAGCGTTCGGTGCGGTCATCCGCGAAATCGCAATCGAGATCGTGGTGGCGATAACCGTCATCATGGTCGTCATCGCCGCGGTCGACCTGCTGTGGACACGTTTCCACTGGCGGCAGGACCTGCGCATGACCAAGCAGGAGGTCAAGGACGAGATCAAGCAGGCTGAGGGCGATCCGATCATGCGCGCACGGCTGCGCTCGCTGCAGCGCGACCGCGCACGCCGCCGCATGATGGCCGACGTTCCGAAGGCCACGCTCGTCATCGCGAACCCCACGCACTTCTCGATCGCGCTGCGCTATGTGCGGGACGAAACGCCCGCTCCCGTCGTCGTTGCAAAGGGGCAGGATCTTGTGGCGTTGAAGATCAGGGAGATCGCGGAAGCACACGAAATCCCGATTTTCGAGGATGTGACGCTCGCCCGCTCCATGTACAATCAAGTTTCAGTGGATAGTGTGATTCCGCCTCAGTTCTATCAGGCGGTCGCCGAACTCGTTCGGGTCCTATACGCAAACAAGGCAGCCCCCGCTGCAGGCAGGGTGACGTCATGAACCGCCAGCCACATTCATCCACCCGCGAGATAATCGTGGCCAACGCCATCAAGGAGGTGGTGAGCGAACTGCGCCTTGTCGATGTGGGCGATTATATCGCCTATATCCGCCTTGAGCGGTTCGCCAGCGTGGCCGATCTCGTCGATTCCGCCGCAGAACTCTACTTCGAGCCCGGCACGGTGCGACTTGGCCACGGCGGCGAGGCCCACGCGAGTTGGAGCCATGCTCCCCGCATTGTCCTCGACCTCGAATTGCGGCCCATGGGCGTCACCGTCTATTTCGCGCTGACGATGACCGCCAAGCATGCGTCGGTCGAGGTCAACTACGTTTCGTTCGACAACGCCTCGCCCGATCCGCTGGAGAACAATGCGTTTCTCGAAGCCGCACTCGAACGCGCCCGGATCCGCAAAAGCGAGCCGGCGGTCGCGAGCAAATAGCTTCAGTCGATCAGGCCGCTGCGAAGCGCCTTGGCAACTGCATGAATGCGGTTGACGGCATTCAGCTTGTGCGTCGAATTGGTGAGATATTGGTTGGCCGTATGCACAGACAGACCGAGCGAAGACGCAATGTCCTCACTGGTCATTCCGCTGGCTGTCAGCCGCAGGCATTCGATCTCGCGCTTGGATACCGGCAGGGCCTTGGCGCAGTCCTGGAGCCGCTGCTTGGCAACCTCGCCGAAAAGCGCGAAACAGCGCGCATGAACGTCGCATAAGCCGGCTTCGTCGATCACGATGCTGTTGCCCGCGAAAGCGATCACACCGCTGCGCCCGTGCTCCAGCGAAACCGGAAACGCAATCCCGCAAGTATCGGACTCTGTCGGGTTTTCAATCTCGTCCGCCCAGCAGCGCGCGCCAGCACTCGGAAAGGGCTGGGCCCCTGCGGGACGCCACCACAGCGGCACGGTCGACTGGGCGATCTGCCGCGCAAATGCGCCCGCTTCGCGTGCCGACAGGGCCTTGGAAAGAAACGAAACACCGGGAAAATCGCTGTCGAAAACCGGCGCCAGACGCCTGCTCTCGCCTTGGGGCGACAGGAACTGAAGGCTGAAGCTCTCGGCATTCATCGTGTCGGCGATCCTGCGACACACGCGCACGGCCTCCGGCAGGCCGGTCACGGGCTGCGGGCTCCATTCCGCCGGCAGGCTCCAGCCGGTCAGCTTTTCTTCGTCAAACATTCGTGCTCCCCCGAGCCCTGACCGCAGCCATCAGATGATCCCGCTTCTGATTGCAGTGGCGATCGCCATTGCGCGATTGCTGGCGCCAAATTTCTGGATCGCGTGCGCAACGTAGCTGTTCACGGTATTGGATGACACGCCGAGGATCACCGCGACCTCGTCGGTCGTCTTTCCCTGAGACACCCAGGCGAGGCATTCGCGCTCGCGCTCGGACAGCGGATCGCGGGAGGCGCGACTGCCTGTGGCCGTGAAGAATTGGTTGAGCGCGTAGCAGCAGGCCATGTGGGCACGCGCCAGCGCTGCCGCATTGATGCCATGTCGGATCTCCCCCGAAAACAGGGCGAAGATGCGCGTGCCGCCCGCGTCGAGCTTCTGACAATAGAGCTCGGCATGACCGTGGTCTCGCAGGGCGCGCCTTTCCTCGGATGAAAGAAACGTGGCCTCGGCGGTCACGATGGCACGCGGCTGCATGCCCGGACCCGTTGCATTGCCGCTCTCGATGACGGCGGCGATGCCTTCCGTGCCCAGATCTTCGAGCGCGTCGAATATCCAGTTTGAGGTGATGATGCGGACGGATTTCGGCCCCCGCTCCACGGACGGCTCGACCAGCATGTAGCGGTCAGCGCAGATCTCGCTACAGGTGCGTCGCATGAACCGCGCAAGCCCCGCACGCGACGTCACCGGTCCTGGTGCGTCCTGCGTCGTCTGAATCGGGGCGGCCTGTGTCATCGGTCCGTCGGGTTGCCGGCCATCATGGCGCGGTGATTGTCGGAAACTCGCAAACGCAAGCGCGAATCCAGCTAACGCCCCGCGACATCGCGAGACCGCCCAGACAACGCTGTTACGGACAAACTCATTTCAGCGGCAGGAAAACGGCCCGCACGACACGCCCTGGCAGAGCGGTCACAGCCTGAGGTCGGCACAGGAATCCCGGAAAACAACCGACGCCCTGAAGTGCGCCAATCCGCGAATCACTTTCGCCCGCCCAAACCCGCTTACATGCAGAGTGATATGTATCCGATTGATTCGCGTCAAGATTCCGCAGCAGGGCGGCTTAACAAAATGCTTTAAGGATTCGTTAATGCGGCTTTTCAGCACCACCGGCGATCGCCATGGCTTCCCGCATCGGCGCCACCGTGCAGCCAGCGGCCAACACCCGCTCGACCGCCTGTGAAAGCAGGCGCGGCGAGCACCCATGCTCGCTCGGCCCCTCCTGCACATCGTGGGTGTAGAACACCAGCCAGGCATTGCTGCGAACCGCCTCGCCGATGATTTCGTCGAGGCCCTTTTCATCGAGCCTGCAATCGTAGAGCTGGACGGCGAGAAGCTGCGCGCGGTCGGCTTTGCCTGTGTTGAGGCCATGCCGCACACCCCGGCTGTTGGCAAAGCGCCGGGCCGTCAGCGCCTTCTGCGAAAAGCCGACGGCGCCGTAAGGGTAGGCGAAGCTGACCGGCTCGGCGCGTGGATCGACGGCGGTCAGCCACTGCCTGTTACGGTCGAACTCCTCCGCAAGCCTGCGTGCATCGAGCGTCTGCACCACGGGGTGCGAGAAGGTGTGGCAGCCGACTTCGTGGCCACGGTCGAGGAGATAGGGCACATCGGAAGGCACGAAAAAGTTGTATGGCCCGAACGTACCGCCGGCGAGGCCACCTGCCAGGTAGAACGTGCCACGACATCCCTGTTGCTCCAAGATGCGGGCGCCGTTGATGATGGCGCTGTCGGGCACATCGTCGAAGGTGAAGCTTACGACAGGCCGGTCAAGCGATAGCTGCACCGGATGCCGCCGCAGCCAGAGCGCCGCCGCCCGGTCGATCCGGCTCGGCAGATCGTGATTGGCTCCCTCGGCGAGAATGACCGGTCTCGCGTTCATCGCGTCGTCTCCGTTCAAAGCGCCCGGGTAATTTCGGGCATGTTCATGTCAGCGGGCGAAGGCGAGGACATGTCTCACCACCAGCCGCGCGGCAAAAAGGTCGTAGTACCAGAGCACCATGCCCGCACTGCCCGAGATCAGGACCAGGTCGGTGACAATACGCACGAGATCTTGCTGGATCACGCTCGCCAGCGCGAGATGAGCAAGCCAAACGGCAAAGCCCGCGGTCGCGATCCAGACGATGTCCAGAAGCGGCACCGGCATGCGGAATGATGTGGTGCGCCAGAACATCACCACCGCACAGCTTGTGCACTGGCCCGCAATCAGGGCGATGGCCGCACCATGCTCGCGCATCTCGGGCACCAGCAGCGCCACAAGGATGACTGTGACGGCGAGTTGCAACGCGGAAGCGTAGAACTGCAGCAGTCCTGACGGCAGGAAGTAGACGATCTGACCGAAATAATAGGTGCGGAAGACAAGGATAGAGCTCGCGACCAGCAGCAGGGGCAGCAGTTCCTTGGCGGATGCATGGAATTGCGCGCCGAAGAAGACCGCGATGATCGTATCCTGCAATGCGAGCACGAGAACCGACCCGAATACGGTTATGACGGCGATGGTACGCATCGCCTCGTTGAGCGCCCGCTTGACATCGCCGTGGCGCCCCTCCGATGCCGCCCGCTTGGCGAGTGTCACCAGCGAAAGCGCGACCACTTCGCCGAATACGAAGAAGCCCTGCTTGAGGAAATCGGCCATCGCTCCGTAGGGGCCGATACTGGCCGAGCCGTAGAAATGACCGAGCGCGAGGCGATCGACGTTCTGGGCAAGCGCCCACGTGCCGCCGGCCAGCATAAGCGGCCAGCCGTAGCGCAGAAGCTCGATCACAGTCTCTCGCCGGAAGCCGCGAAAGAGCTCGCGCCGATAGGTGATGAACATGGGAACCGCGGAGATAAGGTAGGCGCTTGCGACCGCAATCGGCAACGCCACCGCCTCGTCGGCAAAAAGCGTCAAGGCCGCACTGCCCAGGGCCACGGTCAATATGGACCGCAAAATCGTAGCAGTCGCCGACAGGGCGGGTGTCATGCGCGTGCGCGGCACGGTGACCGCGAATTCATGGATGGCGAGCCCGGCCGTCATCATGAACAACGCCAGCGCGAAAGTCGGCGTCAACGTGCCTTGCCAGATGAGGAATGCCATCGGCGTTGCGACAATGGTGAGCGACGTCAGCTTCATAGCCAGCGCGCTCGAGATGTAGCGAACGCGCGCCGTCTCACGAAAACGGGCGAAGAATGCTTCGTCGATCCAGAACGTCATCGTGCCGTGGAGGATGAACGACCACGCGAGCACGAGCAGATATGTGCCGTATGTCTCGACGCCGCCAAGACGCGTGAAGACCGCTACGGCAAGCAGGTTCAAGCTTGCCGAGGCGATCCTCGATCCCAGAAATACGAGCATGCCGTTCTTGTGGTGCATCAGCCGCCCAGACGATCCTTCCGCGTTCCGTCACAGCATCGAAAGCAAGCGGCGTGCCGTTTGCCCGCTCCGGCCACAACATCCCCGCCTCGCCCGCCTGACCGCTTATTGGCCCATGACTTGCAAAGCTCAGGACAACGAGCACGGCACGGTATCCCATGTGTCGTTTCGAAACAGTGTGGAGTTCAATTCGTGGACAGGCAGGCGGCGCAGAACCTGAATCGGGACAAGTCCTCCGTGGCGATGGCGGCACGGTCGGGATCGGTCAGCGTCGTCATTCCCGTGCACAATGCCGCGCCCTTCATAGCCGACACCATTGCCAGCGTTCTGGCGCAGGGCGATTGCGTTCGCGAGGTGATCGTCGTCGACGACGGCTCGTCCGACGGCAGCGGCGAGGTGGCAGCGGCTTCTGGCGACCCGCGCGTCCGCGTGATCACCATGAAGTCCTCCGTCGGCGTATCGGCAGCACGCAACATCGGTGTGCGAGAAACGTCAGGCGAATGGCTCTATTTCATCGACGCCGACGACGTCGCCCGCCCCCGCGCACTGGCTCAACTCATCGAAGCCGCTGCGACGAAACCCGAAGCCGGCCTCGTTTACGGTGATTACGACCGGATTCGCCAGGACGGCGCTTCCGCTGGCAACCGCCGCCATTTCATGGCGATGCGCCGCAAGCCGACGGGCGATGTACTGGAGAGCATCGTGCAGAAGAACTGCATGGTGGTCGGCGCCCAGATCGTAAAGCGGGAGATATTCGATGCCTGCGGAGGCTTCGCCGAAAACCTGCGCAAGCTCGAGGACTGGCACTTCTGGTGCATGGCGGCGGCGCGCACCGAGTTTCTTTTCGTGCCGGGCCTCTACGTCATGAGCTACCGCGTGCACGAAACCAGCACAATGCATACGCGCTTGCTGCCTTTCGATGCGGTCAGGCCGGGTATCGAAGCGGTCTACACGGACCCTACGATAACGAGGCGGCTCGATGCGAAGCGGCTGGCCGGTTTTCGCCGCAGCACCGAGGCGGCGATGTTGAGTTACCTCGCGTCGGTCGCGGTGCGCCTCGGCACTTACCGAGCGGGGTTGGCGATGATTTTTCATTCGATCCGGCGCGACCCGGCGCATGGCCCCCGAGCCATGGCGCAGTTCGCCGGGGCGTTTGTGGGGCTTTAGGCGGACAATTGTTCCAACGCCGGGGGAATCCGGCATAGGATAAGGATGCGGCAAATGACTTTGGCGAACTATGAGGACATGACCTCGTATCGCGGCGGCGGCACGCAACAGGCCTCTGGCCCAGCATTTATCGACCTGCGAAAGCTGGTGGGTACGCTGCGCGACAACCTGCGCCTGATCGTCACCACGATGATCCTGCTCGCGGTCGGGGCGGTATTGGTCGCGGCACTGTTGCCGTCCACCTACGTCGCCTCCACTCGCATATTGATCGATCCGCGCGGCCTGCGTGTCGTCGAGAACGAGGTTACGCCGCCCGCACAAACCGCCGAGGCCAACACCGCGGTTGTCGAAAGCCAGATGCGCGTGATGATCTCCGACAACGTGCTTCGCAAAGTCGTTGTTCAGGAAAATCTGGCAACTGACCCCGATTTCGGCATGCGTCGCGGAATGCTCTCCGGTTTGAAAGATGCCCTCGGCCTTGGTGGTTCCGGGCCGGGCGAGTCGCCGGAAATTCAGGCGCTGCGTGCGCTGTGGGAGTCGGTCAGCGTGTGGCGGGCACCGGAAAGCTACATCGTCGACATCAGTGTCCGTACAAGCGATCCGCAAAAATCTGCCCGCCTCGCCGCAGCCATCGCCGAAATTTACGTCAGTTCGGAAATCGAACAGCGCGGCGATACGGCAAGACAAGCATCCGATGCGCTCTTCAGCCGACTGGATGAACTGCGCGCTAATCTCGCAGCCGCCGAGGAGGCCGTCGAGAACTACCGGGCCGAAAATCGCATCGTCGATGCTGACGGCGCGCTGGTCAGCGAGCAGCAGGTCCGTCAGCTTCGGGCCGAACTGACCCGCGCTGAGGTCGAGACCTCGCGCGCGGAGGAAAAGTACCAGCAGATCCGCGGGATGACCGAGCGCGGCGCGAGCATCGAGTCCCTGCCGGAAGCCCTTCTTTCCAGCACGATAGCCAGCCTGCGGTCGTCCTACGTCACAGCGCTGCGCGAAGAGCGTTCGTTGAGCAGGGAATTGATGGGCCGTCATCCGGAATTGATACGCGTGCGCGAACAGGTCGCGGCACTGCGTAGCCAGATCGATGCGGAACTGCGCCGGATCGCGGTTTCGGCCGAACAGGAACTGGACCGCGCACGGCAGAACCAGGCGCAGCTTGTCGCCATGCTCAACCAGTCCGAGAACCAGTCGCTGGGCACCAAGCAGGCCCTGGTGCAGTTCCGGGAGCTCCAGCGCGAGGCGCAGGCAAGCCGGATGGTCTATGAGTCTTATCTGGTGCGTGCGCGCGAACTTGACGAGCAGCAGGGGCTGAACACCACCAGCGCTCGTGTCATCTCGCCGGCGCTTGCGCCTGTAAAACCGCGCGGCCTGTCCCTGTCAGCCGTTTTCATTCTGGCATTGGCCGCAGGCGCCGGGCTTGGCGCAGTCCTCGCGTTGGCACGCTCGGCAATGGACTGACCCGCTCGAAACGCCGCGCGACAACCTCAATATGCCACGGGCCGCCAAGCTGGCGGCCCGATTTCATTTTCGCACAAGCTTCGCTGCCTATTCTGCCAATGCCGCATTTCCGGAGCGTGAAGCCGTGCCTGAACAAATCAAGACCCTCATTGCCAATCTCCGCAGCTTCGGGCCGAAGCGCCTCGCCATGCTTGGCGGTGTCGGCGCGGCCGTGATCGCCATCATATTGACGGCCTCGATCTATCTGAACCGACCATCTTACGAGACGCTTTATGTCGGACTCGACCGCAACGATGTCGGCCAGATCGGCATAGCACTCGGCGAGGCAGGCATTCGCTACGACGTATCGAGCGAAGGCACGAGCGTCATGGTGCCGGTCGGAAGCACCGGCCAGGCGCGCATGCTGCTCGCCGAGCGCGGCCTGCCGACGAGCAGCAACGCCGGTTACGAGCTCTTCGACAATGTCGGCTCCTTCGGCCTCACCTCCTTCATGCAGGAAATCACCCGCGTTCGAGCGCTGGAAGGCGAGATCGCACGCACCATCCAATCGATCGCCGGCATCAAGTCGGCGCGCGTGCACATCGTCATGCCCGAGCGCGCCAGCTTCCGTCGCGAAGAGCAGGCTCCGACCGCCTCGGTCGTGATCCGCGCCGCCCGCGAGGACGGCATCAAGGCCGCCGTGGCCATCCGCCACCTGGTCGCCGCTGCCGTGCCGCGGCTCAATGCAGACAAGGTGACGGTACTCGACGCGTCGGGCGACCTGCTCGCCGCGGGAGACGACCCGGCCAACAACAGCTTCACCCGCTCGCTGACGGTCGAGCGCACTGTCGAGACGCAGATCGAGGACAATATCCGCCGCGCGCTGTCACCCTATCTGGGCCATGAGAACTTCCGCGCCAGCGTCAAGGCCGACATCAACACCGACAGCCGCCAGACCGAGGAGATCATCTTCGATCCGGAATCGCAGGTCGCCCGCTCCATACAGTCGGTGCGCGCCAACGACGAAGCCAGCCAGCGGCAGGCCGCACCGCCGACGACCGTCCAGCAGAACCTGCCGGAAGAAAACGTCGAAGGCGGCGAAGGTCCCGCCTCATCCGAGCAGCGCGAACGGCGCGAAGAGACGACGAACTACGAGCTCAACTCCAAGCGCGTCGCGACCGTCAGCAACGGCTACACGGTCGAGCGTCTGTCGATCGCCGTCGTGGTCAACAGCGAACGTATCGCCGCCGTGCTCGGCGAGAATGCGACGCCGGAACTCGTGGAGCAGCGGATCGCAGAAATCCGCCAGGTGGTGGCTTCGGCGACCGGGTTCGACGAGGCGCGCGGGGACAGCATCAACGTATCTTCTGTCGAATTCATCGAGAGCATGGTCGGCACGGAAATGGCAGCACCCGGCTGGCTTGAAATGGCTGGCCGCCACACCGGAACGATGGTCAACGCGCTGGCCTTCATCGTGGTTGTCTTCCTTGTATCGTGGTTCGGCCTGCGCCCGATGATGGCGGCGGTCACCAAGAAGCAGGGCGATGACGCGATGAACTTCGACGACATCCAGCTTTCGCTCCCCAATCCGCTCGACTCCATGCAGCTTCCCGACGTGATGGGTGGTGAGAACGGTGAAGGCTACAGCTTCCCCGACCACATGGCCGACGACATCCGCTTCAAGATAAAGCCGGCACCGCAGGACCGGCTGGCCCAGATGGTCGATCTCAACGAGGAACGTTCCGCACTGATCCTGCGTAAGTGGACCAGCCAGGAGCTCGCTGCCTGATGGCTTCCAGTGCCCTGGCCAAAGCATTGAAGGATTTCGGCGCGCGGCCGCTCGAAAGCGCCGGTGTGTTCACGCCGGCGCCGAGCTTCGCCGTTCCCGATGCCGTTTTGCCGACGCTTCCCGACTTTCCGACATTCGACCCGGTGGACACGGATGCATTGGTGGCCGATGCGGTTACGGCCGCCGAAGCCGATTTGGCGGAGCGTCTCGAAAGCCAACATGCCGAGGCGCTGGAAACCCAGCGCGTCCAGCATGCCGAAGAAGTCGCAGCGCTGCAGCAGCGCTTTGCCGAGGAAGCGAGCGAGCTCATTCTCAAAAGCATCGAAAGCATGGAAACACGCGTCGTCGAGCTGACGACCGCTGTGACCGCACGTATACTGGGCGTGGTGCTGACGGATGACGTCCGCGAGCGCTCCATCGAGCGCCTCGGCTCGGTCATCCGCGACGCACTCGACGACGATGAAGCTGTTCGTATCCGCGTGCGTGGCAGCGTTCCGCTTTATGAAGCGCTGAAGGAAAAGCTCCCGAAATACGCCGATCAGCTCGATTTTACCGAAACGGCCGACTTCGATATTTCGGTCGCGATCGATGACAGCGTGTTCGAAACCCGTCTCGCCGAATGGTCGACGGCCCTTTCGAAGGCCCTGTCATGAGTGCGTTCGACGCAGAGGAAGGCAAGCGCGAGATCATCATCGTACGCCGCGGCGGCGGCGACCACGAGGAAGGCCATCACGGCGGCGTCTGGAAGATCGCATTTGCCGATTTCATGACCGCCTTGATGTGCTTCTTCCTTGTGATGTGGCTCGTCAATGCAACGAACGAGGACACCAAGGCCGCGATTGCCAGCTACTTCAACCCGATGACGCTGGTCGACACTGCCCCGGCCAGCAAGGGCCTGGACGATCCCGGCGAAAGCTCGACATCGCCGGAGAGCTCGAACAACGATACGGAAGAATCCTCCGACCAGTCCGCCGGCTCGCGCGACCAGCGGTCCGGCCCGGGCGAGCACGCCAATTCGATCGACCAGTCCGCCGACCGCAAGACGTCGGACCAGCATCTGTTCTCCGACCCCTATGCGGTTCTCGCCGAAATAGCCGCGCAGACCGCAACATTGCAGAACGTGTCGGCAAAGGGCGACGGCGGTGCGCAGATCTCCGGCCCGGCAACCGGCGCACAGGGTGGCGAGTCCTATCGCGATCCGTTCGCGCCCGACTTCTGGTCTCAGGAGATCGCCACGGCGGAGGACGCGGCTGAGCTGGACGTATTCCGGACGACCGGCGAGCAGACGCAGCCGGCCGAAGAGAGTGAGCAGGCCAAAGTGAGTGAAGCTGCGGTGGCCACGGTCGAACCGTCCGAAGCGGCCGCGGAGACCGCGCCATCCGCGGAAGCCATGGAACAGCCGGTTGCACCGGCCGAACCCGAGCAACTTCTGAACGAGGAAGGCGCGCTGGCTGAAACGACGCAACTCGCAGAACAGATCCGGCAGGAAATCTCCGACGCGTTCGGGCGAGAGTCGGAATTGAACAGCACCATTTCCGTGGTTGCAGAGGCGGACGGTATCCTCATTTCGGTAACGGACGAACTCAACTACGGCATGTTCGAGATCGGCTCCGCCGTGCCGCAGGGACAGCTTGTTCTCGCCATGGAAGAAATCGGCCGCACCCTCAGCCAGCATGAAGGCACGGTCCGCATCAACGGCCATACCGATGGCAGGCCTTTCCGCAATGCGGAATACGACAACTGGCGCCTTTCGACCGCGCGTGCCCATGCGGCCTATTACATGCTCGTTCGCGGCGGACTGGCAGAAGACCGCATAGGCGAGGTCGCCGGTTTCGCCGACCGCAAGCTGAAGGTCACCGACGACCCGCTTGACGACGCGAACCGCCGTATCGAGATCTTCGTCGAGGTGCCGAGGTGACATCGCGGCGCGGCATGGCGCTCGGCGTTTTGGCGCTTGCGGCCTTCGGTCTCGGCCAGGCGCAGGCTCAGACCGAAGCGGCCGGATTGGCGCCCTATCAGATGGTGCGCTCCCTGCAGCTCGTGCAGGACCGTATCGCCGGCGGCGATCACGCCGCCCTGCCGATGCAGAAGAAACTGCTCGAGATGGTCGACGCCCGCTTCCGCAACGCCGGCAACGACGAGTTCGAGGATCGCCGAAACTTTCAGGCGATGATGATTTACGCGATGAGTGGCGGCAATCCGTCGACGATCGCCGATCTGCTGTCGCGCATGGAAATCGACGACGCCGACCGCGCCGCCGGCGCGGGCGTGCTTGGCTATCTGACTGGCAATGTCGCCCAGGCCCGAGACGCGATGGCCGGCATCGATCCGGACCGCTATGCGCCGGAGTTGGCCGCTTTCCTGGCGCTGGTGAAGGGCTCGGTCGTGGCCGGCGAGGATGCGACGGCAGGCATGGCGATGCTGGACGAAGCACGGCTGGCAGCACCCGGAACGCTCGTAGAGGAAGCGGCACTCAGGCGCACCATCGCGCTGGCATCGGGCGCGGGCGACGCCGAGAAGTTCATGTCGGCCTCAGAGCAGTATGCGCGGCGCTTCCTGCGCTCACCCTACGCGAGCCAGTTCGCGGAGTCTTTCGTCAGCGGCATGATAACGCTGGATCGCGGCAAGCTCGACCTGCGTCGCATCGAGCAGACGGTCGACTGGATGACACGCGAGCAAGCTCACACAGTCTATCTGCGGCTTGCCCGCAAGGCGGCCATTGACGGCGATGCCGAACTCCTCGCATTCGCGACCCGACACAGCACAGGCGATGAGGAGACCGCACCGGAAGAAGTCGATCCGCGCACCGAACTCTATTCCAGCATCTCGTCTGTGACATCCGACACCGTCGAGAACGTCCTGTCGCGCCTGGACGGGCTGGATTCGACACAGCTTTCTTCGCGCGATCGGGCCTTGCTCACCGCAGCGCGCACTGTCGCCGCCGAAGTTGTAGCACCGGTCAAGACAGACGCAGCAGCGCCATTGTGGTTGGAAGATTATCCAACCGAGGAAACCGCGGCTCCAGACCGACCGCTTGACGAAGCAGATGAGCTTGTCGCCTCCACGCGCTCCAGACTGGAGGCGATCGACAAGATGCTTGAGGAAACGAAACAATGATGCCCAACATCACCTTGGGTGGCAGCCCCGCAAATCTGCAGCAGAAAGGCGAACGCAGCGCCAAAAACGGCGAGATCGACGGCATGCGTTTCGACGAAGCCCTTACGATCCGTTCGTCAGAGCGCAAGGCGACGAAGGGTAATGGGGATGACGGTCCGATGGACACACGCCAGGACTGGAAAATAGACCGCTATACGGCGCTGTTCAGGCTCGACAAGACGGCCGACGGCAAGGCACCCTCGGACACACCGGCATTCGGAGATTTCCTGGGCGACCAAGAAGCATCCGCCGATCCGCAACAGTCTGCGGCAACGGCCCCCGAAGCGCTCGTCGATGGCGCGCCTGCAGAACCCAACCTGAATGGTGAAGATAACGCAGAAACCGATGATGCATCCGCATCGACCGATCTGAACATGGCGGACGCTACGGATGCCGGACCGGCGTTCGCATCGCCACAGGCCTCCACGGTCCGTGAACAAGCAGCCAAAACGGCCGAGCCCGCCAGTGTAAAAACCGTGAGCGATCAGGGCGCGCCGAAGAACCCGGCGATCGCGCTTGGCGCCAATGCTGCTGACGCCGACGGGAACGATACGCAGCCTCGCGCCGCAGTTGAGTCTGAACCCCCAAGCACCTCGAAGACACAAGCCGCGCAGGTTTCGGCTGCCGAGCGCGCCGCCGTTCCGGCAGCACCCGCAGACGGCCAGCCGGCGCGCACGCGCACCGCTGCCAACGCGCCGGTTAACGCTGCTGTTGCGGAAAAGCCAGCAGCGGCAACACAGCCGCCCGCGACTATTCAGCAAGAGGGCGCACAGAAGCCCACCACCCCGGCTGCTCCCACTTCGGTCTCCGGCGATTTCTCTGGATTCGTCAGCGCGAAGGAAGGCTCGTTCGCGCGCAGTTCCGCGGCCAATCCGGCTGCAGCAAATGCAGATCCCGTTTCGGCAAAGGTGAATGTACTGAATTTCACCGCGGCGCCCGCTCCGGCCCTGGCCGCGCCTCCTATCCTCAGCACCACGGCGGCAGGTATTGTTGCCGCAGCCGAGGCGGAAGGAACGTGGCGCGCGGCCGCCCAGGATCCCGCAAATTCTGCCGCCCCGCGTGGCACCTCGGCGCCGGGCGGAGTCAATACCCTTCGTATCCAGCTTCAGCCAGTCGAGCTGGGCATGGTGACAGCGCGTCTCGTCGCATCGGGATCGCAACTCTCGATTGAAATACAGGTGGAGTCGAATGATGCGCGCCAGCGCCTGGCCAATGATAGCGAGGTCATCGTCAAGGCGCTGCGCGCGATCGGATACGACATCGACAAGGTGACCATCCAGCAGGGCCCACAGAGCGGCCAGTCATCTGCGCAGCAAGGCGCTTCCGGCCGAAACGACCAGATGCAACCCGATCAGCAGGCTGACCGGAATGCCCGTGGGCGCGGCGACCAGGGCGCTTCTGGACGGGATGGCGGAGGAGCGCGCAATGGCGCAGGCGAGACCATGGCTGACCGCGCTGGCGGCGGCCGCTATATCTAGCATTGCCTGCTTGCCGGCCCTGGCTGCCGGCAATGTCTGCGAAGCGGAAATCCTGCGCGCCTCTGACCGCTATGGCGTGCCGGCCGGCATCCTCTATGCCGTGGGCCTTACGGAGACCGGTCGCAAGGGCAGCCTGCAGCCCAACGCCCTCAACATCGAGGGGCGCGCAGTCTTCCCGCGCTCACTCCGGGAAGCCATTCGCGAATTCGAGAATGCGAGGCGCGGCGGCGCGAAGCTGATCGATCTTGGCTGTATGCAGATCAATCACCATTACCATCGCGAGAAGTTCGCCAGCCTGCAGCAGATGCTCGATCCGCGCCATAACGTCGACTATGCGGCGCGCTTTCTGGTCGAGCTCAAGCAGAGGCACGACACCTGGTCCATGGCCGTCGCCCGCTATCATGCCGGACCCGACAACGATCCGGCGCAGAAACGCTATGTCTGCCGCGTCATCACCAATATGGTCGCCACCGGCTTCGGAAAATGGACATCGGCAGCGCACGAATTCTGCAACCAGTGAGTGCAACAAGCGCCCTGCCACCCCGTTGCCGACTCACACGAATTGACTCCCAAAAAACCAGCTATAAGAAATTGCCATTGTCGGCGATTCCCCGCACCGGTTAACCCTTTATCCACAACTTAGATCAACTGATTCGGAGGGCGGGCCGATGATAGTGATAGTGGACGAGCGCGAGCTCGTAAAAGACGGTTATCACTCACTTTTTGAGCGGGAAGGCGTTGCAAGCGCCGGTTTCGGCTCGAACGAATTCGGCGAGTGGGTTTCCACAGCCGCGGAAGACGACCTGAAGGCAGTTCGCGCCTTCCTGATCGGCGAATGCTCGAGCGACCTCGTGTCGCCGCGCCGCATCAGGGATCGCACAACCGCGCCGGTTATCGCGCTTTCCGATCAGCACTCTCTCGAGAACACCTTGAGGCTCTTTGAGTCCGGTGTGGACGATGTGATCCGCAAGCCGGTTCACATCAGGGAGATCCTCGCACGCATCTCGGCCATCAGCCGCCGTGTGCAGGAGGACAAGCCCTATTCGGAATTCGGGCCGATGCGCATCTTCATCGACGGGCGCGATCCCGAAATCGACGGCGAACCGCTGCCTTTGCCTCGCCGCGAACGGCGCATCCTGGAATTCCTCGCGAGCAATGCCGGTCGTCGCGTGACGAAGACGCAGGTCTTCAACGCGATTTACGGGATCTTCGACGAAGAGGTCGAGGAGAACGTGGTCGAGAGCCACATCAGCAAGCTGCGCAAGAAGCTGCGTGAAAAGCTGGGCTACGACCCCATCGATTCCAAGCGGTTCCTTGGCTACCGGCTCGTAACCTGATGTGCGCGGAAGCAGGCGAGATCGCCTCGCCCCTGTCCCGCTCATCCTCCATACAAGCCAGCTTCACGCAAGACAGGACAGCTACCTTCGGGCTCAGCGGCCTGAATCTTGAGGAGAATCCCGAATGAGCTTGTATGGAATGATGCGCACCGGCGTGTCCGGCATGGCGGCGCAATCAACGCGGCTCGGCACCGTTGCCGACAACATCGCCAATTCCGGCACCAATGGCTACAAGAAGGCGAGCGTCGAGTTCTCCTCGATGATCATCCCGAATTCCGGCACCAGCTATATCTCGGGCGGCGTCGCCACGCAGGTGCGGTATTCGATCTCACAGGCCGGCCCCATCCAGTACACCACGTCCGGTACGGATCTCGCTGTTGACGGAAACGGCTTTTTCGTCGTCCAGAACAGCAACGGCCAGCCTTTCCTGACGCGCGCCGGCTCGTTCGTACCGGACGGTGAAGGCCGCCTCGTCAATGCCGCCGGCTTCCAGCTCATGGGCTACAACTACGAGAACGGCATTCCGAGCACCGTTGCAAACGGCTTTGCCGGCCTCGAGCCGGTGCAGATTTCCGGCCAAGAATTGCAGGCAACGCCCTCTACTTTCGGTACCTTTGCCGCCAACCTTCCTTATGCCGCTCCGGACTGGGCCGGTGTCGACCTGTCGACCAACCCCGCCAACCCGGTCGGGCTCGACGAAGCACTGGAAGACGGATCGGTCGTCAAGACCTCGCTCGTCGCCTACAACAATGTCGGTGAAGAGGTCCTGCTCGACATTTACTTTGCCAAGCAGACCACCGGCGAATGGCAGATGTCGGTCTACTACCAGCCGGACGGCACCGCGGGATCATCTTTCCCATACAGCGGCCCTGCACTGGCAACGGACACGCTCGAATTCGACATCTCGACCGGCAAGCTCGATGCATCCAGCATCAGCTCGCTCACGATCGATCTTTCGGCGCTGAACGGCCAGCCGATCGAACTCGATCTTTCCAAGATGACCAACCTCGCCACCGGCTACTCGCGCGGCGAAGCCGACATGAACGGCAATGCGCCTTCCGCTGTGGAGCGCGTGACCATCGGCAAGGATGGCGTCATGTACGCCGAATACGCAAATGGCGGTCGCACGCCGCTCTACAAGCTGCCTCTGGCCACGGTACAGAGCCCCGACATGCTCAGGGTCGAGCCGGGCAACGTCTTCTCTGCCGGACTCGAGTCCGGCAACGTCCAGATCGGCTTCGCAGGTGGCGGCGGACTGGGCGACATACTTTCCGGCGCGGTCGAAAACTCCAACGTCGACATCGCCGAAGAGCTTACGAGCATGATCGAGTCGCAGCGCAACTACACCGCGAATTCGAAGGTCTTCCAGACCGGTTCCGATCTCATGGACGTTCTGGTGAACCTGAAGCGGTAGGAGTGACGGTGCTGGGTAGGGAATAGGGGAAAGATGTCACTTTCGACTGCACTTAATATTGCGCAGAATTCGCTCCTGAATACCCAGCGCCAGACCACCGTTGTCTCGCGCAACATCGCGAACGTATACAACGCAGACTATGCCCGTCGCACTGCAATGCTTTCCAGCCTTGCGCCGGGCGCCCGCGTGGCCGAAATCCGGCGCGCCACCGACGCCGCGCTCTTCCAGCAGAACCTGACGGCACTCTCGGGCTACAAGGCCCAGGGTGTCATCGTGAGCGGCCTTGAGCACATCACGATGTCCGTCAACGGGGTCGAAAACGCCACGTCACCCTCGACGATGATCGCAAAGCTGCAGGAGGCCTTGCAGCTCTATTCTTCGACCCCTTCGAACCGGACACTGGCCGAAAATGCCGTGGAGATGGCCCGTCAGGTACTTGGCAGCCTCACCGAAGGCACCAAGTCGGTTCAGTCCCTGCGCACCGACATGGACGCCCAGATTTCGACGGGTGTGAACGAACTCAACAAGCTTTTGGCGGATTTCAAGTCCGTCAACGATGCCGTGGTCAAGGGCACTCAGGCCGGACGCGATGTGCTCAACGAGTTGGACACGCGCGACGCGATCCTGAAGAAGATCGCCGAATATGTGCCGATTTCCACGATCTCGCGCAGCGCGAACGATCTGATGATTGTGACCGCGGACGGGACGACCTTGTTCGAGACCGTACCGCGCCACGTTGCTTTCGAGAGCACGGCGGCATTCGGCCCTACCACGTCCGGTAACGCCATCTATGTCGACGGCGTGCGCATAGCCGCAGCCAACGGCGCAAACACCAGCGCCGGCGGCTCGCTGGCGGCCATGATGCAGATGCGCGATGGCTACGCCACCGGCATGCAGGCACAATTGGATGAGGTCGCCCGCGGCCTCATCAAGGCGTTCGCCGAGGTGGACCCAGGCAATCCGGCCGATATTCGGCCCGGCCTGTTTACATGGCCTGGTGCGCCGGGCATGCCCGCCGACGGCGTGCTGGAAACCGGCCTTGCCGGCATGATCACCTTGAACGCGCTGATCGATCCGCAGCAGGGTGGCAACCCTGAACTTCTGCGCGACGGCGCAAGCTTCGACCTCAATCCGAACGATCACGCCAGTTTCAACGAGCTGCTCCTGCGCTTCACCAACGCGCTGGATGCTCCTGTCGACTTTGTGACCGTGGCTGGAACCACGGCCAGCATGGGCCTGCAGGATTATGCCACGAACACGATCAGCTGGCTGGAAGACGCGCGCAAGACCGCTGCCGGCGCCGCGGAGACCAAGGGCGCTTTGATGATGCGCACCGGCGAGGCCCTTTCAAACGTGACCAGCGTGAACGAGGACGAAGAAATCGCCCTGATGCTGGAACTCGAACGCTCCTATGCGGCATCCGCAAAGATGATGCAGATCATAGACGAGATGCTCGAGACGCTGCTCAATACGGTGAGATAGGACTATGAAGGTCTCTTTCGTATCATCTCAGGCTATCACTCAGGCCATGCGCTATCAGCTGCTGCGCATGCAGTCCGATCTGATCGTCGCCCAGAAGGAAGCAAATACCTGGCGCGTGGCCGATGTCGGGCTGGCGCTGGGCGCACGCACTGGCGTGTCGGTTTCCCTCAACCGCGATATCGAAAGACTCAACGGACTGAAGGATTCCAATCAGCTCGCGGCATCGCGTCTGGAATCCACCCAGCTGGGCCTGCAGCAACTCACGGAAGCCGCGAACGACTTGCTGGCCGCATACACGACCGGCATTTCCGGCGCGTCCGACCCGGCTATCATCAAGCAGCAGGCAGATCAGGTGCTGGGCCTGATGTCGTCCGTGCTCAACAGCAATCTCAACGGCGAGCATCTCTTCGCCGGCATCAACACGGACGTTCAGCCGCTCAACGATTTTCTCGATCCGGCTTCACCGAACCGTGCCGCTTTCGATACGGCATTTTCCACCTATTTCGGCTTCCCGCCAAACGATCCGGCCGCCGCTGGCATCACCGACGCGCAGATGAACGACTTCCTGGACAACCAGGCAGCGCCGCAATTCTTTGGAGCCGGGTGGGACGACTGGTCGAACGCGACCGATCAGCAGATCACATCGCGCATCACGCTGACCGAGACCGCGCAGACTTCGGTTTCGGCAAACATTCCGGGCTTCCGCAAGCTGGCCATGGCGGCGGCGGTTGTTTCGGCAACATTTGACGGATCGATGAGCGAAGCAGCACGCACCGCGGCGCTGGATCGCGGCATCGCCTTGCTGGGTGAAGTGGTGAACGATCTCGCCAACCAGCAGGGCGCGACCGGCATCACGCAGCAGCGCATCGAGAGGGCAAACGATCGCATGTCCATGCAGGTCGACCTGTTCACCGAAAGCCTGACCGAGATGGAGGGTGTCGATCCCGCCGAGGCATCGACGAGGGTCAACAGCCTCCTCGCGCAGATCGAGATTTCCTATTCGTTGACGGCACGGCTGCAGCAGCTCAGCCTGCTTCGTTACCTGTAGGCGCAGACCTGGACGCGGAACAAGTCAGACAACACGGAAGACGCATGTATCAATTCTCCTACGCCGAAGTACAGACCGACTCCGTGGCAGACGCCAAGGATCGCGAAAGGCAGTTGCTGTCGCGGTCTATCGACCTGCTCGTCGAGGCGAGGGACAAGGGTACGAAGTCGATCGAATCCACAAGGGCGATCTATTTTCTCAACCGCGTCTGGACGACGTTCGTCGAGGACCTCGGCAGCGAGGACAACGAGCTGCCCCACGAGCTGCGCGCAAACCTGATTTCCATAGGCCTCTGGCTGCTGCGCGAGGCCGAAGAGGTCCGGCAGGGCCGCTCCGACAATTTCGAGGGGCTCATCGAGGTCTCGCAGATCATTCGCGACGGTATTCAATGAAGAATACGTTCAAGATCACGCTCAAGGCCAATGAGAAGATTTACATCAACGGCGCCGTCATCAAGACGGATCGCAAGGTCTCCCTCGAGTTCCTGAACGACGTTCAGTTCCTCCTCGAAGGCCATGTGCTTCAGGCCGAAGACGCAACCACGCCGCTCAGGCAGCTCTACTTCATCATCCAGATCATCCTGATGAATCCGGATGGCGCTCCCGAGGCGCGCGACATGCTTCGCCGGTCGCTGCCGCTGCTGCTTGCGTGTTTCTCCGACCACCAGATCCTTGCCTCGCTCAAGGACATCGACCGCCTCGTCAGCGAAGGCCACGTCTACGAAGCGCTGAAGGCGCTACGCGGCCTTTATCCGGCAGAGGCCAGAATTCTCGCCAACGAGGGCGCGCCGGTCGCGCCCCTCGTCCTCACCGCAGCGGAGTAGGACCATGAACATTTCGGCGATCACGAATACCATGGCGACCACGCAGAACGCTACGGGCACGCCGCAGTCGGTCGATTACAAGGCGTTCCTGCAGCTCCTGGTTGCCCAGATGAAGAACCAGGACCCGACGGCGCCGATGGATTCGACGGACTACGTCGCCCAGCTTGCAACCTTCTCGCAGGTGGAGCAGTCGGTCGAGATCAACAAGAAGCTCACCGAGATGCTGCAGGCGTCGACGATGGCTCAGGCGACCGGCCTTATCGGCAAGGTCGTCGAGAGCATGGACGGCGAAATCAGCGGCGTTGTGCGGCAGGTCGAAATCTATTCCGACGGGATCGTGGCCGTCCTGGATGACGGCGAAAAGCTGGCGATCACGCCCGGCGTCATCATCCGGGATGCGGATTACACCCCGCCGCCGGGAGACGAAACGCCCGGTGACGACGAACAGCCCGGCGACGAGCAGGCAGCGTGAACGAAGCCGACGCTCTCGACATCGCGCAGTATGCGGTCTGGACCGTCCTGACTGCATCCGGCCCGGCCGTGGCCGTGGCGATGTTCGTCGGTGTCGGTATCGCCTTCATCCAGGCGCTCACGCAGGTTCAGGAAATCACCCTCACCTTCGTGCCGAAGATCGTTGCGATCCTTCTGGCGGTCGCTTTTTCGGCTCCGTTCGTCGGCGCGCAGATTGCCGGCTTCACCAACGTGATGTTCCAGCGCATTGAGACGGGTTTCTGACCCAGCTCCGGCGCGCAGCCTTCCCACCTCATTTTCGCACAAGCTTGGCAGCATAGTCTCTGGCCGGCGGCGTGTGTGTTCGCGCACGCCCTTGAACAGGTAATGGTCGGTCAGGCATGGCACTCAGCGAAAGCGTATCCCTTCCGCAAGTCAAGAACTACGGTCGCGATATCGCGCTCGCGGTCGGCATCATCACGATCCTGTCGATCCTGTTTCTGCCGATTCCCCCATTTCTGATCGACTTCGGGCTTGCGCTTTCGATTGCCGTTTCCGTGCTGATCCTGATGGTGGCGCTATGGATGCAGCGGCCGCTCGACTTTACGTCGTTCCCCACGATCCTGCTGATCGTCACCATGTTGCGGCTCGCGCTCTCGATCGCGACAACGCGCGCAATCCTGTCGAATGGCGACGAGGGCACAAATGCCGCCGGCTATGTCATCGGCGGCTTCTCGAACCTCGTCATGGCCGGCGACTTCGTCATCGGCCTCATCGTCTTCCTGATCCTGATTACGGTGAACTTCATCGTGATCACCAAGGGCGCCACCCGCATCGCGGAAGTCGGCGCGCGCTTCACGCTCGACGCCATTCCCGGCAAGCAGATGTCGATCGACGCTGACCTCTCGGCCGGTGTCATCGACGACAAGGAAGCGCAGCGCCGCCGCCGCGAACTGGAGGAGGAAAGCTCCTTCTTCGGTGCCATGGACGGTGCCTCGAAATTCGTGCGCGGCGACGCTATCGCCGGCCTCATCATCACCGTCATCAACATCGTCGGCGGCATAGCGATCGGCTACACGCGCCATGGCATGGGCATGAGCGAGTCGGCCGACATCTTCGTCAAGCTGTCGGTGGGCGATGGTCTTGCCACCCAGATCCCTGCCCTGATTGTTTCGCTGTCGGCTGGCCTCGTCGTTTCAAAAGGCGGTACGCGCGGAGCCACGGACGAAGCCGTATTCGGGCAGCTCGGCGCCTATCCTCGGGCCCTGTCTGTTGCCGCGGTGCTGATGTTCGCTCTTGGCCTGATGCCCGGCCTGCCCGCCATCCCGTTCATGGCGCTTGCCATGTGCCTGGCTCTGATTGCTTACGTCATTCCGCTTCAGCGCAAGAAGCACGAAGATGCGCAGGCAGCGATCGAGAAAGAGCTGGAAGAAGCGAAACAGGAAGAAGAAAAGCAGTCGATCAAGTCGTCCCTCAAGACGGCCGAAATCGAGCTGCTGCTGGGCAAGCAGCTTTCCATGCGCCTGCTTGCATCCCATCAGGAACTTGCCTTCCGCATGGGCAAGATGCGCAAGAAATTCGCCACCCAGTACGGCTTCGTGGTGCCGGAGGTCAGGCTGACCGACGATTTCTCGATCCCGCCCAAGAGCTACCAGATCAAGGTTCATGGCACGGTCGTTGCCGAATATCATATGCGTGTTGGAGAGGTGACGGTCCTGCTGGGCAACGGCCCGCTCCCCGAGGTTCCCGGCGAGGAAGTGCGCGAGCCGGCCTTCGGCATGCGCGCCTATTCCGTTTCGGAGATGTTTGCCGAAGACCTGAAGCGCGAGCGATTCACCTATGCCGACAACATGTCGGTCCTGCTGACCCACCTCTCGGAGGTGATTCGCAACAACCTGCCGCAGCTTCTGTCCTACAAGGACATGAAGGCACTGATCGAGCGGCAGGATCAGGAATATCGCAAGCTGATCGACGAGGTCTGCACGTCGCACATTTCCTACCCCGGCCTGCAGGCGGTTCTGAAGCTGCTGCTGGCCGAACGCGTCTCGATCCGCAACCTGCACCTGATCATCGAGGCGATCGCGGAGATCGCACCGCATGTGCGCCGCACCGAGCAGATCGTCGAACACGTGCGAATCCGCATGGCGCAGCAGATTTGCGGGGACCTCACCGAAGGAGGCGTGCTTAAGGTGCTGCGGCTCGGCAATCGCTGGGACCTCGCATTCCATCAAGCACTGAAGCGCGACGCCAAGGGCGAGATCCGCGAGTTCGACATCGATCCACGGCTGCTGGAGGAATTCGGCAACGAGGCGACCAAGGCCGTGCGCAAGCACCTTGATGCCGGCGAGCGATTCGTGCTCGTCTCCGCGCCGGATGCCCGGCCCTATGTGCGCATGATCATCGAGCGGCTCTTCGCCACGCTGCCGGTGCTCTCCCACGTGGAGATCGCGCGTGGCGTTGAGGTGCGCGTCCTCGGTTCCATTTCCTAGGCACGAGGGAAATGCTGAACGGTCTCAACCTCGAGACGATCGTTTTTGCGGCATTCCTCGCCTTCTGCCGCATCGGCACATGCTTCATGCTGATGCCCGGTTTTTCGAGCGCGCGGGTGGCGATGCATGTGAGGCTCTTCGTTGCCCTCGCCGTCACCTGGGCATTGCTCGCGCACCTTTGGGGCTCCATCATCCCGCATCTCGACCGCGAGCCGGATCGCATGCTCCTGCTGGTGGCTTCGGAGATCCTGGTCGGCGCGACGATCGGCCTTGTCACGCGCTTCTATGTGCTGGCGCTTCAATTCGCCGGCTCGGCAATTGCCATGACCGGTGGCTTTGGCGGCATGTCGGGAACGGTCGTCGAGGAGAACGAGCCGCAAGCCGCGCTCACCGCGCTGATTACGCTCTGCGCCCTGCTTCTGCTGTTCGTGTTCGATTTCCACCATGAAATCCTGAAAGCTCTGATTCTTTCCTACGAAGCTGTCCCGGTTTCGGGGACGTTCGGTGCGCAATCGGCGCTGATCGACCTCGTCGACACCTTGTCGCAATCGTTCTACATCACGCTGAGACTCGCCAGCCCCTTCATCGCCTACGCGATCCTGGTCAATCTCGCCGTCGGCTTCGTAAACAAGCTAACGCCGCAGATTCCCGTCTATTTCGTCTCGATGCCGTTCCTGATCGCAGGCTGCCTCATCCTTCTATATTTCGGGATCGGTATCATGCTCAGCCTGTTCGTTGACGGGTTCATGCCCACGACGCTCGGAGGCTGAGGTGACGACACGCGCGGAAAGGTTGAAACGCCTCGTACGGCTGCAGCAGCAGATCAAGGCACTGCACGAGACGAAGCATGCGACGCACCTGTCCCATGCCGCAGCAGCCCGGCAGGAAGCGAGTGAGATGCTGGAGGCGCTCAATGCAGCCTCGCCAATGCCCGGCCTGTTTCCTGACCTCTATAACCGGCGAATCGGCGCCGCCATGGAACGCGAAGCACGGGAAAATGACCGGGCGCAGCAGGAAGCATCTCACGTGGCCACGGCCACTGCGCGCACCAACATCGTCGAGCGCGCCTATCGTGAGGCTTTTCGCCTGGAAGAGCGGGAAATCGCCGAGAAAGAGCAACTCGAAACCATCGAATGCAAGCTTTCCGACCCAAAGTAAGCCTGCCACAAGCTTGTCACGCCATATTCGCAAAATCGAAATCAACACGTTGGGAGGTCCTGCCTTTGGCGATTTCACCCCCAAGCGACATCGTGATGGATGTGGCGCGGGCGGCCGATCCTGCCGCCGCGCAAGCAGCACGGACGCGCCTTGCCTCGCTGGCGAGCCAGCGGGTCGACGCCGCCAGGTTCGAGCCGACGGGAACACCTTCGGCCACCGCCGCACGCATGCCTGCCGATCACAAGTCGCCGGCGGCCGACGCCTTCCAGAAGTTCGAAGCCGTCGTCCTGCAGACCTTCATCCAGTCCATGCTGCCGAAGGACACCGAATCCGTCTACGGACAGGGAATGGCCGGCGAGATGTGGCAATCGCTTCTCGCCCAGCAGCTCGGTGACGTGATGGCCGAGCGCGGCGGCATCGGCATCGCCAACCGCATCCTGGGCGACCATTACCGTGCCCAGGGCAAGTCAACGGTCGAGGGACCGGTGCGCGAGTCATCGCCGGAACGCGCGGAGCAAGATGCCCAGGAGATGCTCTCGGTTGCGCTGGTGCAGGAAATCCAGCGCATGACCGCCCAATCGATCGACGAGGAGCGCGCGATGCCGCCTTCCGTCACCAGCAGCCGCTAATTTCAGTCAGAGTCAGATGAGAAAAGCTCTATGCCAGACCACGCGGAATTCATGCAGCCAGAGGATCCGAATGAAGACAATTCGGGAGCAGCGCTCATGAATCTCTCTGCCATCCTTGGCCGCATCGAAGAAACCGTGGATGCCGAAACGGCAGCCATCCGTACGGATGTTCGTTTCGACATCAAGGCCTCGAACCTTCGCAAGAGCCGTTACCTTTATGAACTCAACAAGGCCGTTTCAGGCCTCGGCGCAACGGGGCTCGGCGACGAGCATCGTCACGGCATCATCCGTCTGCGCGAGAAGCTCTCGGCCAACGAGGCCGCGATCCTGGCTCATCTCAACGCTGTCACAGAGGTCGCTGCGCTGATGCAGGATGCAATTCAGCGCGCGGAAGCTGACGGCACATATACGGCCAGCGAGTTCGGCAGGATGGCCGAACAGCCATGATAAAGTTCATGGTCGCCGCCCTGTGGATCAGCATCGCCACCACCGGCGCGCTGCTCTATTCGTTCCAGTCGGCGCAAAAGCCGCAGGAAACGGCGGAAGCCGAGGCGACCGCGTTCCAGGGGCTCGACTATGTGAAAACCGGGATCATTTCGGTCCCGGTGTTCGATCGGGGAAAAGTCTACGGCTATTTCCTCGTGCGCCTCGTCTTCACCGCTGAAGGCAAACGGCTCGCCGCGCTCAAGCTTCCCGCCGAGGCGCTGCTGGCTGACCAGATCTACACGCAGCTTTACGCTAGCCCCGAGATCGATTTCACCAAGCGCGATGATCTGGATATCGATTCCTTCCGCGAAAGCATCCGCACGGGCGTCAACGAACGGCTCGGCGAAGAGCTTATTCGCGAGGTTCTGGTCGAACAGGTCGACTTCCTGCCGAAGGACGAAGCCGGTTCGAGCTCGATCAGCCAGTCCACCCCCACGCCGGTTTCCACAGCGGCCCCGACCGGCCACTGACAGGTCAGCCGAAGCGGGGCTTGCGCTTTTCCAGAAATGCCTTGAGCCCTTCCCGTGCGTCGGCACCGGTCTGCGACAGCGCCGCACTCAGGCTTTCCGTGTAGAGGCCGTCATCGTGCGACATGTTGCCGATGCGGGCGATCGACTGGATGATCAGGTAGTTGACCAGCGAGGCGTTGCCGGCGATCTCGCGCGCCAGCTCCTCGGCCCTGGCCAGAGCCTCGCCTTCACCAACCAGATGATGGGCAAGCCCCAGCCTACACCCCTCCTCGCCATTATAGCTGCGCCCGGTCAGCATCATCTCGGTCATCCTGTCCGGGCCGAGTATGCGACCCACCCGCACCGTCGCGCCGCCACCCACGAAGATGCCGCGCTTGCCTTCGGGCAGCCTGAAAACGGTCGACGGTTCCGCCACCCGCACATGCGCGGTACTGGCGATCTCCAACCCACCGCCCATCACGGCGCCGGAAAGGGCCGCAACCACCGGCACACCTGAAAACTGGATTGTGTCCATCAGCCGGTGCCAGCCGCGGGAGTGCTTCATCACCTGTTCGGGCTCACGCTGGACCTGCTCCGACAGATCCAGTCCGGATGAAAAGTGTCCGCCCGCTCCGCTGAGCACGATGGCACGAACCCCATCGGGAATGTCATTGAAGAAACCTCCGAGAGCCCGCAGAAGCGCGTCGTTGATCGCGTTTCGTTTTCCCGGACGGTTGATCACCAGGCGGGCGATCGGACCTTCCACGCAGGTCAGAAGTACCGGTTCGTCTTTTTTCATGGTTCTCCCGACAACGAGCCTTCACCGCATGACTTCCGGCTTAATCGCTCTTCCCTGGATTGTTTTGTTATATAACAATATAGCTGCTTTCCTGTCGCGCGTCGAGTGAGTTGCCTACAAATCGGGCATCTCGGCAAAACAAGTTTCACCCGGCCGTGAACGCGCATTACACTGGCTTACGCAGCCGCGATTCGAGCGTCGGCAACGCATGAACCGAATTCCGGTTGTTTCACCCAGGTCGCGGTTATCGCGGCAAACGGATTGAGGGTTCATGGCGGGTAAGAGCGAAGACGGAAAGAACGCAGGGTCGGGTGTTCCAGCCGGGATTCCGGAGATGGGCGAGATCGTCGGCTACAAGCTGCGGCGGGCCCAGCTCTTCGTTTTCCAGGACTTCATCGAAACCTTCGAGAAGATGAAGCTGCGCCCGGCCGAGTTCTCCGTACTTGCGCTCATTGCCCGCACACCGGGCCAGAAACAGACGGAGATCGCCGAACAGCTCGGCATAAAGCGGGCGAACTTCGTGGCGCTGATGGATAGCCTCGAACGGCGTGGTCTGGCCGAGCGGCGCAAGGCAGAAGGCGACAAGCGTTCGCACTCGCTGCACCTCACGCCCGAGGGCACCAGATTCGTCGACAAGATGAGCACCGTATGGCGCACGCATGAAGAACGCCTCGTCGAACGCCTCGGCGGGCCGGAAGCCCGCGCGACGCTGCTGGATTTGCTTGGCCGTCTCCTCGGTGAAAAACCGGCCTGACGCGGCTCAGCGTTTCGCCACGATCACGTGCGGTGGAGCGGGATCGGCGTAAAGGTCCTCCACCAGCGTCGCGCGCGCTTCCATCACCGCGCGCTGGTTGATCGATCCCTTGTCGGTCATTTCGTTCGCGTCCATCGCGGGTGGACTGTCGAGCACGATCGCGCGTGCGACGAGGTTCGAACTCCCGGTGGCTTGTTGCGCCATATGATCCAGCGCTCCGGAGATGGCGCTACGAACCGCTTGGCTTGCCGCCAGTTCCGCTTCCGTCGACTGCGCCAGAACGGGGCTCAACTTCCGCGCGGCATCGACATCCAGGAACAGCAGCGCGCCGATGTGATTGCGGTTGAGCCCTGTCAGCACCACGTCTCGCACCAACGGTGCACAACCGCGGATCAGAGCGCCGCGCACAGCGGCCATGTTCACCCAGGTGCCGGTCGACAGTTTGAAATCTTCCGACACGCGGCCGTCGAAGAGTAGCCCCTTGTTGGGCTCTTCCGGATCCACGAATTTCAGCGCATCGCCGATACGGTAGAAGCCCTCGTCGTCGAAGCATTCGGCGGTTTTTTCCGGCTGACGCCAGTAGCCCGGAGTGATGCTCGGGCCGCGCATGCGCACCTCAAGCTTCTCGCTTGCAGGAACCAGCTTGAGTTCCAGCCCGGGAGCCGGCAAGCCGACTTCGCCGGGCCGCGTGACCGGCCATGTCGTCGTCGAGGCGAAGGGCGCGGTCTCGGTGGAACCGTATCCGGTCACGATCATGATCTTCTCGCCGGCAGCCTCCTGCGCCAGCCGCTCCAATGCGTCCCAGACGTGCTGAGCCAGCCCCGCACCGGCGTATTGAAGTAATTTAACGCGCGAGAAGAACGTCTTCCGCAATCGCTCGTTCGCCGAGAGATGCTCGCTCAGCATCTCGTAGCCTTTCGGCACGTTGAAATAGAGTGTCGGCGCGATTTCCTCGAGATTGCGGACCGTCCGGGCAATGCCGGCAGGCGTCGGTGCGCCGTCATCGATGTAGAGCGTTCCGCCATTGTAGAGCGCGATGCCGTAATTGTGGTTTCCGCCAGCGGTATGGTTCCACGGCAGCCAGTCGACCATGACAGGCGGTTCGTCGCGCAGGAATGCGAGCGCCGTCGCGATCATCTCCTGATTGCAGCACAACATGCGCTGGGTGTTGATCACCGCCTTTGGCATACCGGTGGAGCCGGACGTAAACAGGAACTTGGCGATCGTGTCCCCGCCGACCGCCGCGTTGGCGCGCGCAACTGCATCGGTAGGTTTTGTTGCAAGCATGTCGTCGAAGCTTGCCGCCGTCAGCCCTTCGACCGGCGCTCGGGCGAAAACAAGCTGCATGTCCTCTGTAAGAACAGCCCGAACCGCCTTCTCGAAGGGCTGTCCATCCGCCGCGAAAACCAGACCCGGCGTCAGCAGTCCGAAGATGTGCCTGAGCTTTGAATGATCGGTCGAAACCAGCGAATAGGCCGGAGACACGGGCGCGAACGGCACCCCTGCCATCATGCAGCCGAGCGCAATCAGCCCGTGCTCGATGCCGTTGCCGGAAAGGACAACGACAGGTCTGTCTGCATCGAGATTGAGATCGAGAACATACTGCGCAATGGCGCGGGCATGTTCTCTGGCCTCACGGTAGCTGCAATGCCGCCACTGCCCGTCAGGGCCACGATCAGCGAGGAAGGTACGTTCGGGCGCTTCGTCGGCCCAACGGTCGAGACAGTCGATCATGGAGCGCGGATAGGGGCCGAGTTCTTGCCTCGACCGCAACACGGCGGCGCCGGCGGCGCGGCGCTCCATATCCACCGCCAGCGCGCCCATGCGCACCGGACGCATGCCCGGAACGGACACGATCGGCATCAGGCTCCTCCCGATATTGTTATTCATCATAACAATATAGAACCAAAGACTCAAGATGCGTTCATGTTGGCAGGAACTTCGACACGCGGCTATTCCGGGGCGGCAATCTCGATGACGACCTCACCAGCCCGCACCTGATCGCCAGCAGCGGCCTTCACGGCTCCTACGACACCATCCATGCGGGCTGTCAGCGCGGTTTCCATCTTCATGGCCTCCACGATGCCGACGACGGTGCCAGAGCGGACGGTATCGCCGACGGCAACGTCGACGCGCCGCAACAGGCCGGCGACGGGTGATACCACCGCCCGGCCGTCGGCAGCCGCAGCATCGCGCTGCATCGGGTCCGGTTCGTCGAACCGGAACGTTCGGCCCGCCCGATCAATCCACAACATACGGCCTTCCCGCACATGCGCCGAGCCATGCCTCTCGATTGACGACGCGGCGATATTCGCCTCACCGATGTCTACCGAAACCAGTCGCCTCCGCTCGAAAACGGCCGCGCACTCCTTGGTCGTCTCGCCCACACGAAGCGTGATAGGGCAACGCCTGCGCCCGGTCGAAGAAAACCAGTCGTCGCCGTCCGCGAGCGCCAGAACAGAAACGGCAGCGGCAAAATCCTCGTCCGCCGGCGTAATCGTCGGCCGCTCTGCCGCATCCAGCACACCCGTTGTCATCGCGCCGCTGCCGAATACCTCACTTTCGAGCAGTTCGAGAAGAAAGCGTCGGTTGGAAACCACACCAAGCAGAGGGGTCGCGCGAAGCGCCCGGGCGAGCGTCGCGACCGCCTCCTCGCGCGTTGCGGCATGGGCGATCACCTTGGCAATCATCGGATCGTAGAACGGCTTGACCTCCCCGCCTTCGTCGATGCCATGGTCGACCCGCACCCCCGGGATCGTCGCCGCTTGCGGGCGCCAGTAGAGTACCTTGCCTGTCTGCGGTGCGAAACCGGCAGCCGGGTCTTCCGCGCACAGGCGTACCTCGATGGCATGCCCCGAATAATTGATTGCCTCCTGCGCAAGCGGCAGCGGCTCGGCGGCCGCCACCCGCAATTGCCACTCCACGAGATCGAGCCCGGTGACCATCTCCGTAACGGGATGCTCGACCTGCAGCCTCGTGTTCATCTCGAGAAAGAAGAAAGTGCGATCGGACCCGACGATGAACTCCACCGTCCCCGCCCCTGCATAGTTCACTGCACGAGCCGCTTCCACGGCCGCCTTGGTCATGGCCTGGCGCATCGGTGCATCGACGAAAGGCGACGGCGTCTCTTCGATGATCTTCTGGTGCCGTCTTTGCGTGGAGCAGTCACGCTCGCCGAGATGAACGACGGTGCCGTGATTGTCGGCAAACACCTGCACCTCGACGTGCCGCGCATCCTCGATCAGCTTCTCGAGCAGCAGTCTGTCGGAGCCGAAGGCCGCGGCGGCTTCGTGGCGCGCGCTCTCCAGCGCGCCTGCAAGCTCACCAGCGGAACCGACACGGCGCATGCCGCGACCTCCACCGCCTGCGGACGCCTTTACGAGCACCGGAAAACCGATGCGTTCGGCTTCGACTGCGAACGTTGCGTCCGACTGGTCGTCGCCATCATAGCCCGGCACCACCGGCACGCCTGCCGCGCGCATCAATGCCTTGGCGTTTGCCTTGTCGCCCATCGCGCGGATAGCCCCAACCGGCGGACCGACGAAAACAATACCCGCCGCCAAGCAGGCTTCAGCGAAATCCGCATTCTCGGACAGAAAGCCGTAGCCGGGATGGATCGCATCCGCTCCGTACTGTCTGGCCGCCTCGATGATCGCCTCGACCCGCAGGTAAGACTGCGCGGCCGGCGCCGGGCCGATGTGCACGGCGCGGTCGGCCATGCGCACATGCAACGCATCCGCATCCGCGTCGCTGAAGACCGCGACGGTGCCGATACCCATTCGTTTCGCGGTGCGGATTATGCGGCAGGCGATCTCGCCGCGATTGGCGATGAGAAGGGTGCGGATCATCGGCTCAATTCGGCCTTGCCTTGTTGCTTGTGCCCGGCAGCGTACCCTCGAGCTTGGCGATGATGCCGAGCATGATTTCGTCCGCTCCGGCGCCGATGGAAACCAGCCGCGTGTCGCGATAGGCCCGGCTGACCGGATTGTCGGCCGTGTAGCCCATGCCGCCCCAATATTGCAGGCAGGCGTCGGTGAGTTCGCGTGCCAGCCGGCCGGTCTTGAGCTTGGCCATGGAGGCGAGCCGCGTGACGTCGGCGCCCGCTACATATTGCTCGATCGCGCTCCACGTCAGCGCGCGCAGTGCCTCGACCTCGGTGCGCAATTCGGCTAGCCGGAAGTGGACGACCTGATTGTCCAGCACCGGCTTGCCGAAAGTCTTGCGGTCGCGTGTGTAGTCGATGGTGAGGTCGATGAGCCTATCGAAACCCTTCAGCGCGCTCGCCGCCGCATAGAGCCGCTCTTCCTGGAACTGCAGCATCTGCATCATGAAGCCACCGCCCTCCTGACCGATCAGGTTGCGGCGCGGCACCCGCACCTCGTCGAAGAAGAGTTGCGCGGTGTCGGAGGAGTGCATGCCGATCTTTTGGATCTTCTGCCTCGTGATGCCCTTGGTATCCATCGGCACGCAGATCAGCGACTTGTTCTGATGCACCGGCCCTTCCGACGTGTTTGCAAGCAGGCAGCACCAGTCCGCCTTCATGCCGTTGGTGATCCACATCTTGGTGCCGGAAATGACATAGTCGTCGCCGTCCTTGCGCGCCGTCGTCTTGACCGCCGCGACGTCCGAGCCGCCGCCGGGCTCGGAAACGCCGAGGCAACCGACGACGTCACCCGCAATCGAAGGCGCCAGGAAGTCCTCCTTTACCGTGTCGGAGCCGAAGCGATTGAGCGCCGGCGTACACATATCCGTGTGAACCCCGATCGCCATGGGCACGCCGCCGCAATGCACGAGCCCCAGTTCCTCCGCCATTACCATCGAATAGGAAAAGTCGAGGCCGAGGCCACCGTAGGCGGGGTCGTACTTGATGCCGAGCAGCCCGAGATCGCCTAGCTTCTTGAACAGCTCATGGGACGGAAATTCTTCCGCCGCCTCCCACGCATCCACATGCGGATTGATTTCCGTCTCGACGAACTTCGCCACGGTGCGGCGCAAGTTCTCGTGCTCGGCCGTGAATTGCATCTGGTTCCTCCCAAGATTTCCACTGGCGCCCGCTACGCGGATCGTTCCTTACCCACGCGCAACACCGAAAGCATTCGGACGCAGCGTCCGCCGTTCGCCTTCCGCCGCGATCGAGAGACAGAGCCCCAGCACACGCCGCGTGTCGCGCGGATCGATAATGCCGTCATCCCACAGCCGCGCGGTGGCGAAGAGCGCACCGGACTGCGCCTCGATGCCCGCGCGGATCATGCCGCTCTGTTTTGCCAGTGCTTCCTCGTCAACCTCGACGCTCTCCCGCGCAGCCTTGCCGCGCGCGACGATTTCCATGACCTTCGCTGCCTGCTCGCCGCCCATGACGGCGGTGCGCGCCGACGGCCAGGAAAAGATGAAGCGCGGCGAGAAACCACGCCCGCACATGCCGTAATTGCCGGCACCAAAGGATCCACCGATGAGAATCGTGAACTTCGGCACCCGGGCGTTGGCGACGGCCTGAATCATCTTGGAGCCGTGCTTGATCGCGCCCTCACGCTCGGCCACCGACCCGACCATGTAGCCCGTAGTGTTCTGCAGGAAGACGAGCGGCGTTCCTGTCTGGTCGCAGAGCTGGATAAACTGCGCCGCCTTCAGCGAGCCCGACGGCATGATCGGCCCGTTATTGGCCAGGATGCCGACCCTTGCGCCCTCGATCGCCGCATGTCCGCAAACAGTATCAGGCGCATAACCGGCCTTGAACTCAAGGAAATCGGAGGCATCGACAATCCGAGCGATGATCTCCTTCATGTCGAACGGAGATTTCTCCTCCGCCGGCACGATCCCCAGGAGGTCTTCTTGATCGAACAGCGGTTCCGGTGCCGCGCTGCGATCCGGCAGCCCGTCCCAGGTGAGATGCTCCATGATCGACCGGCCATAGGCCAGCGCTTGTGCGTCGTCCTCGGCGACATATTCGCCAAGCCCGGTGACGCTGCCGTGCAGGTCGGCTCCGCCCAGCGACTCGTCGTCGGCGTCCTCGCCGATTGCCGCCTTCACCAGCGGCGGCCCTGCAAGGAAAATCTTGGAGCGCTTGCGTACCAGCACGACATAGTCGGACAGCCCCGGCAGGTAGGCACCGCCGGCGGTCGACGACCCGTGAACGATAGCGACCTGCGGAATGCCGGCCGCTGACAGGCGGGCCTGATTGGCAAAGGACCTGCCACCTTCGACGAACATCTCCGCCTGATAGAGCAGGTTCGCGCCGCCGCTTTCGACCAGATAGATCAACGGCAGGCGATTTTCGAACGCGATCTCATGGAGCCGCAGCGACTTCTTGAGCCCGATCGGCGGGATCGTGCCGCCCTTGATGCCGCTGTCGGAAGCAGAGACGATGCAGCGCCGGCCGCCGACGACGCCGATGCCCGCGATCGTTCCACCGCCCATGATGTTCCTGCCGCCATCATCGTCGTGCATCCGGTAGCCGGCGAGCGTCGACAATTCGAGGAACGGCCGGCCGCGATCCAGCAGGCGTTCGACGCGCTCGCGCGGCAACAACTGCCCCCGCTCGTCGAAACGCGTCTTCCTCGAAGCGGAATTCTGGCGAACCGCCTCTTCCAGGCGTCTAACCTCGGAAAGCTTTTCGCCCATTGCCAGCGCATTGGCACGGAAGGCATCCGAGCGCGTGTCCAGTGCCGATGCGAGCGCCGGCATCAGCCTTCCTCGTCCGCAAGCACGGCGGGCATGACGGCACGATGAAACCCGTCGAACGGCTTCGTAGCCCGTCCCTTGCCCAGCGGGAACAGGGCTGAGCCGAGCGGCGCGCCGCCATCTATCGGGATCGTGACGCCAGTGACGAATGCGGCGGCAGGAGACAGCAGGAAGCAGATGACGGAAGATACCTCAGCCTCCATCGCCAGCCGCCCGAGCGGCACGTGATTCTTGAGCTGCGGAATAAGTGTGCGCGTCATGCCGTCATAGGTGTCCATGCCCGACGACGCCACCCAGCCCGGCGCAACGCAATTGATCCGCACGCCTGCATGCGCCCATTCATAGGCAGCGGTCCTGGTCAGGTTCACCATGCCCGCGCGCGCGGCGCCCGAATGCGCCATGCCCGGCATGCCGCGCCACATGTCGGCGGCCATGTTCACCATCGCGCCACCATGTGCCTGCATGGATTGCACGAACACCTCGCGCATGACGAGGAAGCCGCCGGTGAGATTGGTCGCGACGACGGCATCGAAACCCTTCTTCGAGATGCTCTGCATAGGTGCGGGAAACTGGCCGCCGGCATTGTTCACGAGACCGTGGAGCTGGCCGCGTTCCGACACGATTGCCGCGATCGCATCGCGCACCGCATCCTCGTCGCGTATGTCGAATGCTGCGGTCGACACCTGCCCGCCGTCGAGGGCAATCTCGTCCGCCACGGCATCGAGCTTGTCCTGCTTGCGCCCCGTCAGGACGACATGCGCCCCCAGGCTCGCCAGCTCGTGGGCGACACAACGACCGATACCGCTGCCCGCACCGGTGACGATGTGGGTCTCGCCTGCGAAACAATCCTTGCGCAGCACGCTGCGGTAGCCCACCGTGGCCTCCTCCCATTGGCGGTTCGAGGAACGCTAAATCACGTTGACGTAAACGTCAATCGCCTGCTATCTGAACCCACCTGTAAACAGCGGCCTCTCGTCGGGCCGCCTCCGAAGGAGATGATCCATGAGCCTTGACGCCATTGCAGACAAGATTCGCGAACGCGTCGCGGGAAGCGGCTTCGACAAATCGGTCAAGTTCGACCTGGGCGATGACGGTGTCATCGTGATCGACGGCCAGTCCGTGTCCACCGAAGATTCCGGCGCCGATTGCACCATCACCATGTCCAAGGACGATTTTCTGGCCCTCACCTCGGGCGATCTCAACCCGACCATGGCGTTCATGCAGGGCAAGCTGAAGGTCGAGGGCGACATGTCGATCGCCATGCAGCTCAGCCAGGTGCTCTGATCGCATAGACCTCCAGTTTCCCGAAGAAAAAAGGCGGCCTCGGCCGCCTTTTTTCTTGTATGCCCATCCTGATAAGCAAATATTTTGCGTCCCCCTAAGGCGTCGCTTCCCGGCCGCTTGAAAGTGCCGTAGAAGCCGGATGCAATTGTGCATTCTGGGGTGTGATTTCATGTTTTCTTTCAAATACATGTCGCTGGCGGCGGTCGCCGTTCTGATGCCGGCTGGGGCATTTGCGGACGATCTCGTATTTCGCTTCGACAACAACAGCAGCTACACGGTCGTCGAACTCTACGCGTCACCCAGTGATGTCGGCGAGTGGGAGGAGGATATCCTTGGCCGCGATGTGCTAGAATCGGGAGAATCCGCTCGCGTGACGATCGCCGACGGCCGCAGGGCTTGCGAATACGACCTTCGCGTTGTGTTCGAAGATGGCGACAGCATCGAGGACACGACGGATCTTTGCGAAACGGAAAGCTACGCGGTCACCGACTAGACTCCGACGCACGTCATGAGCCCGCTTACGCAGCCCGCGCCATCGGCGCGGGCTTTGCCTTGCGGCCGGAAGCCTTGAGCACCCCGCTGGCGCCGTCCAGTGCGCCATCCACCAGTTCCAGCGCCAGGAAGCGCTCGCGCTCGTAGGGCCCGGGCATTGCGAGCTTGCCGGTCTTCTCGCTGGAGAAGCCGAAACGGCTGTAATATGCGGCATCGCCCACCAGCAGGATGGCGCTGTGGCCGAGCCGGGCAGCCTCGCCGATGGCATGGCGCATCAGCGCCGAACCGATCCCGGCAGACTTGACCGCGGGATCGACGGCGAGCGGGCCGAGCAGAAGCGCGGCAGGACCGCCCTCGCCGGCGCGGACGTTCCACAGTCGCACCGTCCCTACCAGTGTGCCGTCGCCATCCTTCGCGACAAGGTCGAGCCCTTCCGAAGGCCTGCGGCCGCGGCGCAGCTTTTCAGAAGACTTGCGCCGGCGGCCCGGACCCATGGCACGATCGAGCAACGCTTCGCGGGCCGCCACATCGTCGGCGCGTTCCATGCCGATGACATAGGTGCCCCCCTCATCCGGCGCTGTGCGCGAGCCAGTATCCTCCCCGTGGGAAGAACAGGGCGCAATCGCCGCCGGCCTCTCCTCCCCCCGGGGGAGAAGCGGGCGCGAAACGTCGGATGAGGGGGTGATCATGCCGGCATCGGCCAGCAGATTCATGAAGTCCATCTCTGCAATCCTTCACAAGCGGACATCAATTCCACGAGCAATGCCGGGCGGGCGCATGCGCCCGCCGCAGCAGGATCCGAGGCAGGCTCGCTGCCTCAGATCACGTAGGATCGCAGAGGTTCGAAGCCGTTGAACGCCACTGCCGAATAGGTGGTGGTGTAGGCTCCGGTGCCTTCGATCAGCACCTCGTCGCCGATCGTCAGCGACAGCGGCAGCGGATAGGGCGTCTTCTCGTACATCACGTCGGCGGAATCGCAGGTCGGACCGGCGAGCACGCAGGGCGCAACTTCGCCGCCGTCATGCGGCGTCACGATCGGATAGCGGATCGCCTCGTCCATCGTTTCGGCAAGCCCGCCGAACTTGCCGATGTCGAGATAGACCCAACGCACATTGTCGTTGTCGGCCTTGCGCGAGATCAGCACGACCTCCGACTTGATGACACCGGCGTTGCCGACCATGCCGCGGCCCGGCTCGATGATCGTCTCGGGCAGGCGATTGCCGAAGTGGCGCGACAGCGCGCCGAAAATGGCTTCGCCGTAGGCCTGTGCGGTCGGCACATCCTTGAGGTAACGCGTCGGGAAGCCGCCGCCCATGTTGACCATGCGTAGCACGATGCCTTCCTCGGCAAGCGTCGCGAACACGGCCTTGGCATCGCCCAGCGCCTTGTCCCAGGCCGACAGGTCGGTCTGCTGCGAACCCACATGGAAGGAAACTCCATAGGCGTCGAGGCCAAGCGCATGGGCGTGGCGCAACACGTCGATGGCCATGGCCGGCACGCAACCGAACTTGCGCGACAGCGGCCACTCGGCGCCCTCGCCGTCGGTCAGCACGCGGCAGAACACCTGCGCGCCGGGCGCTGCCCGCGACACCTTCTCCACTTCCTCGACGCAGTCGACGGCAAACAGCCGGACGCCGAGCTCGAAGGCGCGTGCGATGTCGCGCTCTTTCTTGATGGTGTTGCCAAAGCTGATTCGTTCAGCGGGCGCGCCGGCATCCATCGCCATCTCTATCTCGGCGACCGAAGCGGTGTCGAAGGACGAGCCGAGGCCTGCGAGCAGACGCAGGATCTCCGGCGCCGGGTTGGCCTTGACGGCGTAGTAGATCTTCGAGCTCGGCAGGGCGCGCTCGAAGGCGTGGAAATTGTCGCTCACGACATCGAGATCGACGACCAGGCAGGGGCCGGCCGGACGTCGGGTGGCGAGGAAGTCGAGGATGCGCTGCGTGGCCATGGGTTTCTCCGATCGCGGCACAGGCCGCTTCATCTCAAGCTCCCGTCTTCGGCGCGCGGCCACGGACGGGCGGTGGACAAAGGGCGCGATGCGTCGGCTCAGGGTCCAGCCGGTGGAGTCACCGGACCATGAAAACGCGCGTCACGCGGCGGTGAGCCATCGCCTTGCGGCGGTTGCTCGCTTTGTCTGCCTCAGCTTTGGAGAAACCCTCCGCACTGCCGGCAATGAAGGTGTGCCTCTTCAGTAACCCCGGTCTTTGGACGACCGGCAGAACACCAGAAAGGCCCGCACCGTCGTTGCTTCAAGGTGTCCTCGGTTCAGGCGGTTGGCCGTCTGACCGACTGGAGTGGTTGGCTCCAGGTACCTTACCGTTTTCCTCACCGAACGAGGGGACGGCGGACACCCACAGGCACGTGCGACTTTGGGCAAGCGCGATATATGGATAAGTGCTGTCACAATCAACGTATTTTTCAGCTGCGCTTGAAAAAAAATAATCGTTGAACGAAGCTGCACGCACTGTCTCCTGAGGTCGAACAATGCCGAACCCCCCTGATCCCTTCAACGCGTTTCTCGATCATTCCGATGCGCCCGCGGCGAACGCCACAGACGGGCCGCTGGCGGGTCTGACGCTTGCGGTGAAGGACATCTACGATATTGCAGGCCAGCGCACGGGTGGCGGCAATCCACAGAAGCTTGCGGAAGCGCCGGTCGCCGAAGAGACGGCTCCGTCGATCCAGCGTTTGCTGGATGCCGGGGCGCGATTCGTCGGCCGCACGCAGACGGATGAACTGACTTTCTCCTTGATGGGGCAGAACGCGCATTATCCCGAGCCGGTGAATCCGGCCGCCCCCGACCGCGTCACCGGCGGTTCATCGTCAGGCTCTGCCGCGGCGGTGGCCGGCGGCCTCGCCGACATCGCGATCGGTTCTGACACCGGCGGCTCCATACGCGCACCGGCAAGTTTCTGCGGCCTGATCGGCCTTCGCCCGACCCACGGCCTCATCTCGCTTGACCATGCGATGCCGCTCGCGCCTTCCTTCGATACGTTCGGCTGGTTCACCAGGGACATCGCCACCTACGAACGCGTGGCCAATGTGATGCTGCCTACCGACAACACCACACGACAGCACCACTTTCTCAACCTGGCATCACTGGACGCCCTGACGCTTGGCGACAGGGAAGCGACGGAATATGCGCGCATGGTGGACATTATCGCCGCCACCCTCGATGTACCCCGCGAGGCGCCGCCGCTCGTGCAGGAGATTGACGATCTCTACTGGTCGTTCCGCAAGCTCCAGGCCCATGAAGCATGGGCCACCCATGGCACTTGGATTTCGGCTGGCGAACGCGGGCTCGGCCCCGGCGTCAAGGATCGTTTCGAGTTCGGTTCGAAGGTAACCGACGCGACGGCCTCGGAAGAATCGGAAAAGCGGGGCGCCTTCCGCGACGAACTCGACGAACTGCTCGGCGACGACGGCATCCTCTTGCTTCCAACGGTGCCGGGAGCAGCGCCGCGCAAGGATCTCGGCTTCGACGATCTTCAGGCCTATCGCGAGCGCGCTTTGCGATTGCTGTGCCTGTCGGGCCTGTCGGGCTTCCCGCAAATCACGATCCCTCTTGGCAAGGTCGACAATGCGCCTTTCGGCATCTCGCTGCTCGGCCCGGCGGGAGCGGACCGGCAATTGATCGAGCTCGCCCGCACCATCCTCACCGCCGCAGGGAAGCACTAGCCATGGATACGCTGACACGGATGCGCGCCTTCATCGAGGTGGTGGAGGCCGAGGGTTTCTCGGCGGCCGCTCGCAAGATCGGGCGTTCGAAGGCGCTCCTGTCAAAATATGTCCGCGAACTGGAGGACGAGCTGGGCGCGCTGCTCCTCAACCGCACGACGCGGCAATTCTCGCTGACGGAGGCCGGGCACACCTACTACAAGCGCGCTTCCGAGATCGTGCGCGAAATCGACAGCCTTTCGGATACGGTTCGCGATTCGTCGGGCGACGTGCGGGGACGCATCAAGATCACCGCGCCGCGCACCTTCTCCGACGCCCCGATCGGCCATTCCCTGATCGATTTCGCCAAGGCCTATTCCGACATCGTGCTCGATGTGCATCTCGACGATCGTTTCGTCGACCTGGTCGAGGAGGGCTTCGATCTGGCGATCCGCATCACGCGGCTTGAGGATTCCTCCATGATCGCGCGCCGGCTGGCGCCCTTTGCCCTGAATATCTGCGCATCGCCGGCCTTTCTCGAAGAACACGGCAAACCGGAAAAGCCGCAGGACCTCGCCCGCATGCCGTGCATCATCGACACCAACGGCAGGTGGCTGTCCAACTGGCCGTTCATGCGCGAGAACGGCGAGATGTTCTCGGTGGCCGTCTCCGGCCCGCTGGAGGCCAACAGCCCGCTGACGACGCGTGCCGCCGCTATCGCCGGCCTGGGGTTTGCCCCGCTCCCGGATTTCATTGCCGCCCCCGCGCTGGAGAGCGGCCAACTCGTTACGGTGCTGGAAGAATGGGTACCGCGCGGCGGTGGCATCTTTGCGGTTTACCCGCACCGCCGCTACCTGCCGGCAAAGATCAGGGTATTCGTCGACTTTCTGGCCCAGTGGTTCAAGCAGCATGAACAGGATTGATTCTGCGAAACAAATGCACGCGGATGTCCCATTTTTGCCCGGTTTCTGCTGATGCTCGGGCGCTCCGAAGAGGGTGGCTCAGCCGTGAACTGCAGAATCAGCAAGCGAACATTGCCGGCCGTCGTCGCAGCGCTTTGCGTTTCGGGCGCAGCCCCTGCTCTGGCACACCCCCATGTCTTCGCTGAAGCGAACCTCGAAGTCGCAATCGATGCGGATCGCAACGTCGTCGCGCTGCGCCATGTCTGGCGTTTCGACGATCTCTTTTCCAGCACCGTGCTTCTGGAGTTCGACAAGAATGCCGACCTCGTGCTGGACAACGCGGAACTCGAGGAAGTCGGTTCGGTCATTCATGAATCGCTTGCCGAGTTCAACTACTTCCAGATCGTCACCGCTGGCGGCAAGGAAGTGGAGATGCTGGCGCCGGATCGCATTATGGCGAATTACGAGGACAACCAGCTTATCGTTCTGTTCGAATCACGCCCTGCAGAACCGCTGCATCTGGACGGCCAGCTCGATTTCGGCGTCTACGACCCGACCTTCTACACCGCGATCGACTTTTACGAAGACAAGAACCTGGTCGTTGCCGATCTTCCGGAAAGCTGCATCCGGACAGTCGTTCGCCCCAATCCGGATGAAGCCATCGCGATGAATCAACAGTCGCTCACCGAGGCCTTCTTCAACGACCCGTCCAACAACGACTATTCCAAGCTTTTCGCGACCCGACTCGAACTGAATTGCACTGGAGAGGGATGACCGGCGTGAAAAAGACGACCACCCGCATAGTCTTCGCGCTGTTGGCGCTGACCTTCATCCTCACCCATTTCGCAGGCCCTGCGCATGCGCAAAGCTCGCTCGGCATCGGAGCGAACGAGGCAACCCTGCCGTCAACCGGTCTGTTTGCAGGCCTGCTGAACTGGGTCAACGCGCAGCAACAAGGCTTTTACCGCTCGCTTACCGGCGCCTTGCGTTCCATGCGCGACGGCGGCGGTGGGGTGTGGATTCTTGTCGGCCTTTCCTTCGCCTACGGCGTTTTCCATGCCGCCGGTCCGGGCCACGGCAAGGCGGTCATCTCCTCCTACATGCTTGCCAACGAGGTTGCCCTGCGGCGCGGCGTGATGCTGTCTTTCGTTTCCGCCATGCTTCAGGCGTTGTCGGCAATTGCCATCATGGGCGCCGTTTTCCTGGTACTGCGCGGGACGGCGATCTCGATGACCGACGCAACGCGTTTCCTCGAGATCGTGAGCTATGTGCTGGTGACGGGCTTCGGCGCTTGGCTGTTGTGGCGCAAGGCCGGCCCATATCTGCGCGGCTTGCTGTTCGGCAATCCGGCCCACAGCCTTTCATCGGCCGCCCATGCGCATGCCGATAACCACCACCATGATCATGGGCATCACCATCACGATCATCACCACGATCACGACCACGCGCATGGCGAGGTCTGTTCGACCTGCGGCCATGCCCACGCGCCCGACCCGAAGCTGATCGCAGGTGAGCATTTCAACTGGAAAACAGCTTGGGCGGCTGTCGTTGCCGTGGGTCTGCGCCCCTGCACCGGCGCGCTGATCGTGCTGTCCTTCGCTTTCCTCAACGGTCTCTGGTTCGGCGGCATCGTCTCGGTCTTCGCCATGGCGATCGGCACCGCGATCACGGTGTCGGCACTGGCCATCATGGCGGTGACGGCGAAGAACTGGGCCGTTGCCTATGCAGGCGATGGACGCACTGGAAACCGGGTGCTCGGCTTGATCGAGATTGCCGGCGCCGGCTTCGTGTTCCTGCTCGGCCTTACGTTGCTGATGGCTGCGCTCTCAGTCTGAGAGCTCATCCTCGATGTGCGCGCGAATGATCTCGTCAAAGCTCGTTTCGGCCTTGAAACCGAGTTCGCCCGCACGGCGCGCCTCGAACCGCGTAGGCCAATTCTTGACCAGCGCCCACACGGTTTCGTCTGGCTCCTCCCGGATCAGGTCGACCGCATCCTGACCGGCCACGCGACGCAGCGCCTCGATCTGCTCGCCGACGGAAACGCCGACGCCCGGCAAGGTGATATTGCGGCGCGGCCCGACCCGGTCGCCATCGAGACCAGCCGCATGAATGAGGAAACCCACTGCCGAACGCGGGCTTGCGTGGGTATGAACCACGTCGCGCGGCACGGGCAGAACCGTCGGCAATCCCACCAACGGCTCGCGGATGATGTTGGAGAAGAAGCCGGAAGCCGCCTTGTTCGGCTTACCCGGTCGCACGCAGATCGTCGGGAACCGGAGACCGATCCCGTCGAAAAAGCCACGCCGGCTGTAATCGTTGAGCAGCGCTTCAGACATCAGCTTCTGCGTGCCGTATGAAGTCAGCGGAACCGTGTGGAAATCGTCGGAAATCACCTCCGGATAGGGACCGCCATAGACGGCAATCGACGAGGTGAAGACGACGCGCGGCGCGTTGCCGGCCTGTCGGATCGCATCAAACAACGCGCGGGTGCCGTCGAGGTTGACACGGTAGCCGAGTTCGAGATTGGCCTCCGCCTCGCCCGAAACCACACCGGCCAGGTGGAACACCAGATCGGGCCTGGGCGCCACGAGCGCGGCCGCCGCACCTTCAGCGGCGAGATCCCCGACATGAACTGTGACATGCATCGCCGGCGAGGACGTCGCATCGAAAGGCGTCACGTCGTGCAGGTCGAGCGCGGCGATTGTCCAGCCGGCCACGGTGCGGTCTTCCATCAGACGCTTGGTCAGCTTGCGGCCGACCATCCCGGCCGCACCCGTCACCAGCACGCGCATGGCTACTCCTCCCCGTTGCCCTTCCGTCGGCTGCGCCCACGCAGCCAGAACACGCCGAAGAAGGCAAGCACGAATGCCACCGCGAGTATGCCGCCAACGAAGGGGGAGGCTTCACCGGCGGCCAGCATCAGCGTCGGCATGTAGAACGCGACGATGCCGAACCCGACCAGTATGACCGCGGCAGCGATCGCCGCATTACGCGTGTCCCGATCCATCAGTTTGTCAAACCGCCGTCGACCGGAATCGCGGTTCCGGTGGTGAACGCAGATTCATCGCCTGCGAGATAGACGGCGAGCGCGGCGATCTCCGATGCTTCGCCAACGCGGCCCATCGGCTGACGGGCCACGAACATCTCGAGCGCCTTGTCCTTGCCGCCCACCGACTGGCCGAGTTCCTCGACGCGCTCCTCCCAGGACGGAGACCGCACGGTGCCGGGGCAGATCGCGTTGCAGCGCACGCCCTTCGTGACGAAGTCCATCGCGACAGCCTTGGTGAGACCGATCACGGCCGCCTTGGAAGCCCCGTAGGCGTAGCGGTTAGGCACCGCCTTCAGCGAAGACGCGCAGGACGACAGGTTGATGATCGAACCCGACGCGCCGGTTTCCCTGGCCCGCTCCAGCATGCCGGGCAGGAACGCGCGGATCGTGCGGTGCATGGCCTTGACGTTGAGGTCGAAGGAAAAATCCCAATCCTTTTCCTCGCAATCGAGCACGGTCCCGTGATGCACGTAACCGGCGACGTTCACCAGAATGTCGATCGAACCAACCTTGGCGGCGTAGGCGTCGACGGCGCGGGTGGACAGCACGTTGAGCTTGCCCTTCTTCGCCCGCGCCAAGCCTTCGAGCTTCGCGCGGTCAACGTCGGTCGCATAAACGGTTGCGCCTTCCTTCACGAAGGCTTCGGCGATCGCGCGTCCGATTCCCTGCCCCGCTGCGGTCACCACCGCGATCTTGCCCTTGAGCCTTCCAGCCATTCCACTTCTCTCCCTAATGCAGATGGACGCCCGCCGGCCGGTCGGCGCAATGCCCGAATTCCGGCTCGACGGTCACATGATCGATTTGATGCACCTTCGCCATGCGCAGCTTGATGTCGCAGATCGCCGCATGCGCGTCGATCCCTTCGCGCAGACAGGCGTGAAGCGTGGCCATGTTGCGTGTCCCGTCCAGCGACCAGACATGCATGTGGTGAATGCCGAGCACACCTCTGACATTCGCTTCGATGTCGCGCGCGATTTCGTCGCGGTCGAGGCCGCTGGGCGTGCCCTCAAGCAGCATGTGGCCGGACTCCCGCACCAGCGACCAGGCGCTTCGAAACAGCAGCAATGCGACCAGCGCCGAAAGGATCGGATCGATGGGATACCAGCCTGTCAACAGGATGATGCCGGCAGCCGCGATTGCCGCGACGGAGCCAAGCAGATCGCCGAGCACGTGCAGGAGCGCCCCGCGCATGTTGAGGTTTTCCCTGTCACCGCCATGCAGAACGAAGAACGCCGCAACATTGACCAGCAGGCCGAGCACGCCGATCACCAGCATTGGCCCGCCCAGGATCGGCGAAGGCTCCGCCATGCGGTGCCAAGCCTCATAGACGATCCAGATACCGATAGCGAAGATCGTCAGCCCGTTTGTGTAGGCAACCAGCGTCTTCACTCGGTCGAAGCCGTAGGTCAGGCGCGCCGTGGCCGCCCTCCCCGCCAAGTGAAACGCATACCAGGCCAGCACCAGCGCAACCGTGTCGGAAAGCATGTGGCCGGCGTCGGCCAGAAGCGCCAGCGACCCGGTGACCAAGCCGCCGATCGCCTCGGCCACCATGAACCCACCCGTCAGACAGGCGGCGACCAGCACCCGCGTCTTGTCGCCCGCGCCGTGGGAATGGCCGTGGCCGGAATGATCGTGCGCGTGGCCATGGGCCATGCCGGCGCTCCTCAGGCTGTCACGGCAGCCCTGATCTCGCCGAGCCGCCTTTTCTGCTGCCCTTCACTATCGAAGTTTTCCGGATCAAGCCACTCCTCAAGGGCGCGGCCTATCGTCGGCCATTCCTTGTCGATCATCGCAAACCATGCGGTGTCGCGATTGCAGCCCTTGACGATGAGATGCTGGCGAAAAACGCCCTCGAAGGAAAACCCGAAACGCAGCGCGGCACTTCGCGACGGCTCGTTCTCGGCATTGCATTTCCACTCGAAGCGGCGATAGCCGAGATCGTCGAAGGCATGCCGTGCGAACAGGTAAAGAGCCTCCGTCGCCGCCGGCTTTCGGGCGACGAGCCCGTTCCAGAGAATGTTGCCGATCTCGATGACGCCGTTGGCCGTATCGATGCGCATAAAGCTCTGGCGACCGGCAACCCGCCCGCTGGCCTTGTCGATCACCGCGAAATAAAGCGGATCGTCGCTCACCGCGGCCTTGTCGAGCCATGGCTGGAAATCTGCCCGGTCCTGTGGCGCGTGGTCATAGAGCCAGCGGAAGCGCGAATCCTTATCCGGTGTCGAAGATGCTTCGAAAAGCGCGTCTCCGTGGCGTGCGGCATTTAGCGGTTCAAGGCGCACATAGCGCCCCTCCATCGGCTCGCGCTCAGGCCGCTGCCGCGGCGTCCATTGGCTCAGATCTTCCATGTGCCCACCAACATTGACAAACAGACGCCAAGCCTCACAAGAACATCGTGCCGGGACAAGAACCAGGGAGGAACGCCCGCATGCTCCAAACGATCGAGGCCTTCGACAGGATCGGCGAGGAGAATGCCTTTGCGGTGCTCGCGCGCGCGACCGCACTGGCACAATCGGGCAAGGACATCATCAATCTGGGCATCGGCCAGCCCGATTTCAGCACGCCGGCGCACATCGTCGACGCAGCCGTTAAGGCCCTGCGCGATGGCCACCATGGCTACACCCCGGCGACCGGTTTGCTGGCGACGCGCGAAGCAGTCGTGCGCCGCACGCTGACCACGACAGGCGTCGAGGTTTCGCCCGAGAATGTGATGATCATGCCAGGCGGCAAGCCGACCATGTTCGCCGCGATCCTGATGTTCGGCGCACCGGGCGTCGACATTCTCTACCCCGATCCGGGCTTTCCGATCTATCGATCGATGATCGAGTTCACCGGTGCGCGCCCGGTGCCTGTGCCGATCCGCGAGGAAAACGGTTTCGCCTTTTCGGCCGATGAGACCCTGTCCCTGATCACGCCGGCAACACGACTGCTGATCGTCAACTCCCCTGCCAATCCCACAGGCGGCGTGACGCCGAGGGCGGAAATCGAGAAGCTGGTGCGCGGCCTCGAGGCGCATCCCCACTTCGCAATCCTCTCCGACGAAATCTACGACGTGATGACCTATGACGGCGAGACGCATACCTCGCTGCTCCAGTTCCCGGAAATCCGCGATCGGCTGATCGTGCTCAACGGCTGGTCGAAGACCTGGGCGATGACCGGCTGGCGCATGGGCTGGTCGATCTGGCCGAACGTCCCGGAGAGCGGCCACCTCTACGACAAGGTGCGCAAGCTTGCGGTCAATTGCTGGTCCTGCGTCAACGCGCCCAGCCAGTTCGCCGGCATCGCCGCCATCGACGGCCCGCAGGAGGAGGTCGAGAAGATGCTCGCGGCCTTCGACCGGCGACGCAGGATCGTCGTGGAAGGCCTGAATGCGCTGCCGGGCTTTTCCTGTATCACCCCCAAGGGCGCGTTCTACGCGTTTCCCAACGTACGGGACACCGGCCGCCCGGCCAAGGCGTTCGCATCGGCCTTGCTGGAAGATGCCGGCGTCGCGCTGATCGGCGGCCCGGATTTCGGCGTCCTCGGAGAAGGCTATCTGCGCCTTTCATACGCCAATTCCGAAGAGAATATTCTGCGGGCCCTGGAAAGAATAGAAAACTTCCTTACCCGCTAGCCGATACAGCACCACCCGACAAAGCCTGGAGGAACCGCATGCTTTACGCGATACTCGCCTATCACGAGGAAGGCGTCGTCGCCGCGATGACGCCGGAAGACGGTGAGGCGTTGATGGGCAACCTGATGAAGGTCCATGACAAGATCAACGAGACCGGCAAGCTGGGACCGGCGGCGCGGCTTGACTTCACCGGCCAGGCGGTAACATTGCGCAGTCCCGAGGCGATGGTCATCGATGGTCCGTTCGCCGAGACGAAGGAGCAGTTGCTCGGCATTTACATGCTGGAGTGCGACTCGCTGGATGCCGCAATCGACGCAGCACGCGAGTTGCGTCGCGTGAACAAGTCCGCCGTCTACGAAATCCGCCCGATCACGCGCTACCTGCCCGGTGTCTCAGTGGCGGAGGTCTAGAGGTCATAGATCAGCCAGATTGCCACGCAGCTTGCGACGGCAACGGCGATGTTCATGGGAATGCCCACTTTCAGGAAGTCGGTGAAACGGTAGTTGCCGGCGCCGTATACCAGCGTGTTCGTCTGGTAGCCGATCGGCGTGGCGAAGCTGGCGCTAGCGCCGATCATCACGGCGATGAGAAATGGCCGTGGGTCGATCCCCATCTGCGTTGCGAGACCGATGGCGATCGGCGCCACGAGAACCGCGACCGCATTGTTGGTAACCAGCTCGGTCAAGGTTGATGAGATCGCGAAGATCGCGACCAGTGTGACCACCGGCGGCATCGTCGCCAGATACGGCGCTAGCGCGTTGACGATGAGCTGGACCCCGCCCGATCGTTCGAGCCCCGCTCCGATAATGAGCATCGAAAAGATCAGCACGAGGATGGAGCCGTCGATGGAACCCCACGCCTCGTCGCTGTCCAGGCAGCGCAGCAGCAGGATCGCCGCCACCGCGAGTAGCGCGAGAATTGCGATGTCCATGACGTTGAAGGCTGCAAGGCCGACGACCGCGGCCAGCGCGCCAAGTGCCACCGGAGCCTTGCTGCGCCGATAAGGCCGCGCGCTGGGTCGCGATACCGAGACGAGACTTGCATCCTCGGTCAATGCGTCGAAATTGTCCGGCGGGCCTTCGAGCAACAGCTTGTCGGCAGGCCTGAGCTTGACGCTTTCAAGGTCGGAGCCGGGGATGTGCCGGTGGCGATGCGCGCCCAGGATGCGCACGCCATAGCGGCGACCCAGCATCAGGTCGCCGATCCGCTCGCCGGTGGTTGCGCGATGCGGGGCAACGACAGCCTCCACCACCACTTTGTCGCCGGCACGCTCCTGGCTGCGGCGCAGGCCAACATGCAGTTCGCTCTTTTCGTTGAGCGTGAGAATCTCCGAAGCAGTGCCCAGGAGGATCAGCGAATCGCCCCGCTTCATCGTGCGCGCGCCGACATTGTCGCGGATGACCTCGCCGCCGCTGCGCAGGCCCAGGACCTTGAGCCCTGCACGATTGAAGTCGCTGATGGCGCCGATCTTCGCCTGGGTATAACGGCCCTCGGCGCGAACGGTCACCTCGGAGAGGAACTCCGTTTCTCCGGCCTGCGCCGTCTCGCCTGCACCGCGCCTGTCAGGCAGCAGGAAACGCCCGAGGAGCAGCATGACCAGTGTTCCAGTAAGCGCTGCAACGATGCCGATCGGGGTTATCTCGAAGATCGAGAACGCCGGCTCGCCGGCATTGCGCGCCACACCGTCGACGAGAATGTTGGTGGACGTGCCGATCAGCGTGCAGGTGCCGCCGAGGATCGCAGCGTAGGAAATTGGGATCAGCAGCCTCGTGGCTGCGATGTCCAGCGTGCGGGCGAGCCGAAAAACGATCGGGATCAGGATCAGCACGACCGGCGTATTGTTCATGAAGGCCGACGCGGCCACCGTGCCGATGAGAAGAGCCGCGACCACCAGGGCCGGATGGTTCGTGGCGCTGGTCGTCAGCCTGCTTGCGAGGTTTTCGAGCACGCCGGTGCGCACCAGCGCGCCCGACAACACGAACATCGCCGCAATGGTTATGGGCGCGGAATTCGAGAAGACGCGCATCGCATCTTCCGGGGTGGTCAAACCCAGCAGAAGGAACGCCGCAGCGCCTCCCGCGGCAGTAACCTCCGGCGGATAGCGTTCGATCACGAAGGCGGCCAGCAGAAGCACCAGCAGCACGAGCGCGATATAGGGTTGAGCCCCGCCAAGAAGCGCTTCCATGTCGAGGTCAGCCTCCGCAATCAATGGCCGTAGATTGTTCTAGCACGGCGGCAGCCACGACCGGCAAGCCCCGACGTCCTGGAGGAAATAGAAATCCCGTCAGCGACGTAAAGTCCAACAACGCCCTATCGAAGTGGCCCGGAAAGCGGGAGGGTTCTTCCTATCCGCGCCCGACAAAGGGCATTTTTGTCGCCATCACGTTCATGAACAGGATATTGGCGTCAAGCGGCAGGCTGGCCATGTGCACGACCGCATTGGCGACGTGCGCGACATCCATGACCGCTTCGGCCCTGACCGAGCCGTCCGCCTGGGGCACGCCCTGCGCCATCGGGGCTGCCATTTCGGTGAGCGCATTGCCGATGTCGACCTGGCCGCAGGCGATGTCGAACGGCCGGCCATCGAGCGCCAGCGTCTTGGTCAGGCCGGTGATGGCGTGTTTGGTGGCCGTATAGGGCACGGAACCCGGACGTGGGGCATAGGCCGAGATCGACCCGTTGTTGATGATGCGACCGCCCTGCGGGGTCTGCCGGCGCATCATGCCGAAGGCCGCCCGCGCACACAGAAACGAACCGGTCAGGTTCACGTCCACGACATCGTGCCAGGTTTCGACCGGAATTTCGTCGATCGGCATGGCCTTGGCACTCATGCCGGCATTGTTGAAGAGAAGGTCGAGCCGGCCGAACTCGTCACCAATGCGCTCGAACAGCCGCTCCACCTGCTCAGGCCGTGAAACGTCGCAAGCAACCGCCAGCGCGCGGCCGCCACCCAACCCATTGGCCGCCTCTGCCGCCTCTTCGAGCCGCCCCAGCGTTCGGCCCGTAAAAATCGTGTCCCAGCCGTTGCGAACCAGCGCGGTGGCAACGCTCTTTCCAACACCGGTGCCGGCACCGGTCACGAGAGCGAATTTTGTTGCGGCCATGAGAACCTCCTCCACGTTTCACCAACGTTGATTTGCAGATGGGAGGCGGGAAGGCAAGTCAGGCAGGTGCTGCCAAAGAAAGGGCGGTCGTAGGGACCGCCCTTAATCTGAATCGTGCTTGGGAGGAGGAAAGCCGATTCGACTTGTTTCAGATTGTACCTGATTCGTTAACGATCGGTTAATGCAGTTTGCCGGCTCATCCCGCAGCCGGCATAAACGGCATGCCCATCAGCGCCTGAACGAAGGTGAAAGCCACAAAGGCCACAAACAGTGCCGCGAAAATCCGCACCGGCCTGCGGTCGGCACCGCCGAAAACGGCAACCGAGACGAGCGCGAACGCCGGGATGAAATGCATCGCGTGGGTGGCGAAGAAATGGGCCACGCGCAGGTCGCCGCCATCACGCGCCCACCCCATGAGCATCAGGCCGCCAGTGTCGCCCGCCTGCCGACCGATGCCGTGTCCACCCAGCCCGCTCATGGTTCCGGCAGTTATCAGTGTCAGCGGCAACACCAGCGCAAGCCCCAGCACGACGCTCTCGCGGAAGGCGGGCGGCATGCGCAGCGCACCGTTGCGCCAAATCTGCCAGGCGAAGACGGCGGACGCGGATGTAATCAACGTCGCTGCGACACCCATCGCCGGATAGATTGCGGCGCCGATTGGCGTTGTGTTGAAGTGGGACGCGGTGCCCATCGCCGCCGCCGCTCCGATCCAGACGATCTCGGCAACCGAAGCCACAACGACTGCTCCGGTAAACCAGCGATACCAGCGCCGGGCGCGGATATCGGTCGGCAGCCAGCGCGCAAAGAACGCCAGCGTGAGAAAATAGACCGTCAGCGAGAACTCGAACTTCAACGGCTTCAGCCAAACGTTCACGCCGTTGAACGTGCGCCCGTCAATGGCATAGGCAAACAATGTCGGCGCCATCGCCGCCATCATCAGAAGCCCCAGGGCGCCGAAGACGGGCTCATGCCTGACAAGCGCATCGAGTGGCCGGCGCCGGTCGATTGTCACGAAGCGGGCTTCCTCGGCAATGGACATGGTCATCGTCATGTTTCCTCACAAAACTCAAGCGGGCTCGAACAGTCGCCGACCGGGGAGTACCGTCCTCAGCGAAATGAATGCGAGATAGCCGGCCGGACCGAACAGGAAGGTCAACGGAAGGCAGGGCAATGCAAGCCAGAATGAAATGCCCTCGGCGCGCGCCGTGCGCACAATCCATGCCCCCACGAACAGGTCGAAGGCGAGGTAGTGTAGCCAACCTGCCAGCAGCAATTCTCGCGTCTGAAACAGCAACGCGACATTATCCAGCGTGTCGAACCCGCCTTCGGCCCCGCTCCAGAAGGCCAGCATCAGCCCGACATAGGCGACCGACGGCAGAGCCGGCACGATTGTGCTCGCGAAACGGTCGGCAAAGCTCGGAAGCCACGGACTTGCGAACAGCGACAGCCATCCGGCGATGGCCACCGGCCCGCTGAGCTGAAATATCGTATCGGCATCCATACCCGTCTCTCCATTCTTGACGCCGTCAAGATTGACTTACGATCTTTACGGCGTCAAGATAAATTTTACATTGGAAAGATTGAATTTCGCACGGTGCTGGTGCATTGCGGACGTGGGAGCTGGTGAAGGACAGGCGGGACATGAAGACGAACGGCGAGCCCGAACGGCAGGGCTATCACCACGGCGATCTGCGGCGTGCACTGCTGGAGGCGGCAGAAATCGAACTTGCCGAAAAGGGACCGGAAGGCTTCACGCTGCGCGGCTGCGCAAAGCGAGCCGGCGTTTCGCACGCCGCCCCCGCCCATCACTTCGGTGACGTGGCCGGGCTGCTTTCAGCCCTTGCCGCCGAAGGTTTCGAACGTTTCCTGAAAACGACCTCCGCGCGCATGGATACGGCGGACCCGGGCGATGCCAGAGCAAGGCTGGTGGCGATGGGGCTGGGCTACATCGAATTCGCTCGCGCCAACCCTGCTCTCTTCACCCTGATGTTCTCATCACGGAAAGTCGACTTTCAGGAAGACAGGCTGCAACGGGCCGCGACCGCGTCGTTCGAGCAACTCGTTGCAGGCGTTGGCGCGGGCGCGGGCGTCGTTCCATTGACGACACGCGAAGGAAGGCGGCAACTCGCCGCCACCTGGGCGATCGTCCACGGCCTCTCGCACCTGCTGCTTTCGCAGCGTATGAAGTTCCTCCAAGATCAGAGCTCGGAGGAACTGGAGGAAGATCTCGCGGCGATCGTTTCGCGCGTGATGGACTGACGCCGCTTACCAGACCGACTGGTTGTCGGTCTTGACCTCGGAGACCGTCGCCTCGACGTGATCGATCAGCGCGTCGGGCAGCTTGAGCCTGCCCGCGAGCATGTCGAGATAGCCGCGCTCTGCCCGCGTTTGCGGTTCGATCGCGAGCCGCGAAGCCGTATAGAGCTCGACCTTCTGCGCGTCGGTCTTCGCAGCGTCGATGAGGGTGTCAAGGTCGACGGGCTTCGACAGCTCGGCAAGCAGGAATTCTTCCGCCTCTTCACCGATGCCCGACAGGCGCAACCGGTCCGCTATCCGGCCTCGTTCGGCCTCGTCGATATGCCCGTCGGCGCGGGCCGCAGCAATCATTGCACGCACGATGACCAGCGCAAACTCTGCCTCGCCCTGCGGTGCCTGCGCGGGATCGAAAGGCGTGTCGGCCGGCGGCGGCAGCAATTCCGGATCGGCTGATTTCTGCGCCTGGCCCGGCTGGTCGCCGTTGCGGTAGTTCTGGTAGGCCTTGTAAGCGAGGCCGGCGACGGCAGCCATGCCACCGATCTTGAGCGCCGAGCCGGTGACCTTGCGGCCGGTGCCAGTGCCGAGCAGGACCGCTGCCAGGGCGCCTGCAGCCAGCGGATTGTCCCGCGCCATCTGGGCGGCCTGACCAGCCTTGTCGCGAACGGTCGATTCGGTTCCGGGAACCTTCGAACCGAGCAGGTCATCCAGCAGCTTCCTGGGATCGAGCATCGGGGCACTCCTTGCAACTTCGTTTCGCTCTACGCCGCTGTCGCGACAACCTGCCAGAAGTAGGCAGCCGACAGCGACATTGCAATGACAGGAGCTACCGCGCCTTAGCGGCCGATATGAGGCTTCGCCCCTCGCCTGCTGGCAAGTTCCACCTGTCGATGGCGTTCGGCGTAGCGGGCACGATCGGCTTCGCTGCGGCTCTCGTGGCAGCGATGGCACGACACGCCTTCGACAAAGAAGGTCGATTGCTTATCCGCTGCGGTCAGAGGATGCCGGCATGCCCGGCAAAGTTCCGCCTCGCCTTCACGCAGACCGTGGGTCACGGACACGCGCTCGTCGAAGACAAAGCACTCGCCATCCCACAGGCTTTGCTCCTGCGGCATGTCCTCAAGGTATTTCAGGATCCCGCCCTTGAGATGGTAGACGTCTTCGATGCCGATCGAGCGCATATAGGCCGTCGCCTTTTCGCAGCGGATGCCGCCGGTACAGAACATCGCCACCTTGCGCCCGGCAAGGTCCTCGCGCCGCGCCGCGGCCCAGCCTGGAAACTCGCGGAAACTCGCCGTACCCGGATCGACGGCGCCACGAAAAGTACCGATGGCCGTCTCGTAGTCGTTGCGCGTGTCGATCACCACCGTTTCGGGATCGGCGATGAGCGCGTTCCAGTCCTGCGGCTCGATATAGGTGCCGGCATCCCGCGCGGGGTCCAGATCCTCGACCCCCATGGTGACGATCTCGCGCTTGAGCCGCACCTTCATGCGATGGAACGGCATATCGGACGCCGTGCTGTACTTCACCTCAAGCCCGGCCAGCGCCGGGATCGCTTCGAGATGGGCGACCAGTTCGGCAATCGCATCGTGGCTGCCGGCGACCGTGCCGTTGATGCCCTCATGGGCGAGCAGCAGCGTGCCCCTTATGCCGCGCGCGCAGCAGAATTCGGCGAGTGGCATGCGCAGCTCGCGCCACTGCGGCAGCGCTGCGAAGCGGTAGAGCGCGGCAACAAGAAAGACGGAACCTGTGGGGTCAGAACGATCCATGGCGCGCTCCTATCGCTCTGGTGTGCCGGTTTCAAGGCGTTTGTCCACCTCCCCCAAACCCGGTCGACAATGCGTCTCGGCCAAGGAGATGCGACATGCTGGGTGAAGCGGTGCTGACTGAAATCGAAAAGATCGCGGAGCGGCTGGGTATCGAGCCGGCGGCACTCGCTGCGGTCGCGCATATAGAAAGCGGCTTGAGAACCCACGCCATGGTCGGCGGCAGGGCGGAGCCGCTGATCCGTTTCGAGGGGCATTATTTCGACAGGCGCCTATCGGGCGCGAAGCGCGAGGAAGCGCGCCTTAGCGGCCTGGCCTCTCCCGATGCAGGCGCGATCGCCAACCCTGCATCCCAGTCGGCACGCTGGTCGCTACTAGCGCGCGCTGCCCGGATCGACCGGCGGGCAGCATACGAGTCCGTTTCCTGGGGCATCGGCCAGGTCATGGGCGCGCACTGGGCCTGGCTCGGCTACGCCAGCGTCGATGCGCTTGTCGATGAGGCACGGTCCGGCACCGCCGGTCAGCTCAATCTCATGGCGCGCTATATCGACAAGGCCGGTCTGGCCGAGGCGCTGCGCCGGCGCGACTGGGCTGGCTTTGCACGCGGATATAACGGCCCCGGCTTTCGCAAGAACGGCTACGACCGGAAGCTTGCCAAGGCTTACACCCGATACAGCCGGGGCAATGCCGGGCCGCCCTCCGCTCTCCTGCGGCGCGGCATGCGTGGTGACGGGGTACGAAACCTGCAAATCCGCCTGAATGGACACGGCTTTTCGCTGCGCATCGATGGCGTATTCGGCCCGCAAACCGAGGACGCCGTCCGCCGCTTTCAGGATCGGCGGGGACTGCTGGTCGACGGCATCGTAGGCCCGGCCACCATGGCGGCGCTGGAGAAGCGCGAAAGCGGCGGCTTCTCACTCTCCGGATGGTTCGAGAATCTCCTGAAGAGGCTCTTCGGCCGGGCAACCTTTTGACGGCGGCGCGCACGACTCGTATTGGCGTGGACAGTCCGGCGGCGCTCTGCTAGAGCCGGCACAGACCTAAATCGATTGAATTTCAGATGGAGCGGCCCATGCCATCCGGCACGCAGAAAACTGACGAGCTTCTCAAGATCATGCAGGGCCAGCCGGTGATACCGGTCCTCAAGATCGATCGTCTCGCGGACGCCGTCCCGCTGGCGCGCGCGCTGGCTCGCGGCGGCCTGCCGGCGGTGGAAATCACGCTGCGCACGCCGGTCGCGCTGGACGCGATCCGCGCGGTCGCGGCGGAGGTGCCCGAGGCGATAGTGGGCGCCGGCACGATCCTCAATCCCGACCAGTTCGAAGAAGCGGTTTCCGCCGGCGCGCGGTTCATCGTCAGCCCCGGAACGACAACGTCTCTCATCGACGCCGCCGCCTCGAGCCCCGTGCCGCTGCTGCCGGGCGCGATCACTCCCGGTGAGCTCATGGCCGCAGCCGAACGCGGCTACTCGCTGCTGAAATTCTTCCCCGCCGAACAGGCCGGTGGCGCCGAATTCCTGAAATCGCTCGCCTCACCTTTCGCCGGCATCCGCTTCTGCCCGACCGGGGGCATCGGCGCCGGCAACGCAGCAGATTATCTCTCGCTGCCTAATGTCATCTGCGTCGGCGGCTCGTGGGTGGCGCCGGACGGTCTCGTGGCCGGAGGCAAGTGGGATGAGATCGAGGCCCTGGCAAAGGCTGCAGCCAACCTCCAGCGCTGACAACAGGCCTCACATAACAAAGCGCGTGGCGATCTTTCGGATCGATCCACGCGCTTCGATTTTCGCTTCTCGCTCGCCTCAGTTCGTGGCGAACTTGGCAGCAGGCAGGAATGTTACGGCCTTGCCGGTGAAACGATTGACGTCATCACGCGGCGTGTCGCGCTGGAAGCCGGTCGTGTAGACCATCTGCGGCGCGCTCCAGACTGTATCGTAAGCCTTGTCGGGTCGCTTCGTGCCACCGGCGGTCGCCACGGTCACGTCACGGCGGAAAGCCCAGCGCGTCAACTCGTGCTCGACCGGTACGGCAACCGACTTGCGTCCGGGCCGCGCATCGTTGGCACGGGGCTTGCCAGACTTTTCGGTGGTACGCACGCCGGACTCCAGCGCCGAGGTGGCATCGGTTCCAGCCTCGCGGCCGATCACCGCAACGCGCGGCGATGCGGAAAGCGATGCAAGCCGTTCATCCTTGCGTGGCGTCGACGTGAGCGCGACCGGCAGCTCGGCAGGGCGCCCAGCCTCCTCGTTCACGCTCGGCAGCGACGCCAGCACGAAGACATCTCCGCGGTCCGCAGTCGGGCTGGTGAGGGCAGCGACTTGTTTTTCATCCAGCGAAGTGTCCGATTGCGTTGGACGCAAGTGTGGAACCGGAGGATTGATGACCACGTCGGCACGCGCTTCGGCTGCCGTCATCGCCAGCATTTCCGTGATCGCAGTCGTTCCGCCGCCCCGTGGCTGCGGCGCTGCGATAGCAGAAACAGGGAGATTCGGCGCGGGCACTTCGGCTGCAGCAAGCTGCACGGCGGGCTCAGGCGCGTAATCCGGCCGCCGCGTGGGCACTGGCATGTTGAGCGCTGCAACCTCGACCGCGGGGGCCTCGGCCAGCGCAGGCGCCGCGGGCTGCTCCGGCAGTCCGGGGATCAGTGGAGCGGCAGCCGGCGCGCCTACGTCCACGATCGGACGCGGGGCGGCTCCCGGTACAGGCACGCTGCGGGCCGGAAGCGCCGCAATGATCGTCTCCGGTGTTTCCGCAACCGGCGCGGGCTGTGCCGCAGGACGCGAAGGTGCGGCGGAAGCCACAGCCGCCGACGGCGTAGGTGCTGATTCCGCCTGGCCGCGATTGCCGTTGCCGAACAGCGCGCTCAGCAATCCGCCGCCGGAACCGCCGCCACGCTCGGAACCGGCATCGGCGCTGGCGATCTGGACAGTTGCGCCTGAAGCGCGGCGCGACTTGTAAGCGGCCATGGCCTGCTGATAGCCGGGCAGCGGCTTGCCATCGCTGGGCAGATGAATGGTCTTGCCATCGGGGAACAGCGCGACAAGCTCCTTACGGCTCATGCGCGGCCACGAACGGACATTGCCGACGTCCAGGTGAACGAAGGGCGACCCGGACTTGGGATAATAGCCCACACCGCCGCCCTCGGCCTTGAAAGCGGCTGCCCGCAGCTTGGAAAGCGAAACGCCCGGAATATAAAAGTCCATCGCCTTGCCCAGCATGTGCTGGCTTTTCTCGGCGACACCGGACGAGCGGCTGCGCAGCATCGAGTTGGTTGCCGGCGAGCGATATGCGGACACGACATGGATGTAGTCGCGCGCGCCGACCGAACGATAGACCGACCACACGAGATCGAGCAGCTTCGGATCCATCTTGGCCGGCTCATTGCGGCGCCAGTCGCGTAGGAAACGATTGATCTCGTTGAGACCGCGCTGGTCGTAGCGACCGTTGCGCATATACGTGATCTCTGCGCGTTCCTTGGTGTGGATGAAGTACAGCTTGAGGCTGCGCGTCTGCGCATTGGCCGGTGCTGCTGCGGAGAGGAAAACAATCGCTGCGAGCGCGAGGCAGCCCAGCCATCCAAGCCGGGACATACCCTCAAACCGCCGCACGATGTCAGTTCGGTTCAGAATGCTCAAAACGCGTCGCCTATCGGCTATTGATTGGTCCCCGAAACAAAAGCCGGGGCGATTCCGCCCAACTATCGCTTCTAATGGTTAATCCCCGCTTATTAAAGCAGGAATGCGCAAAGACCATGGCGACATCGTGGCGTTTCTCCACAATAGATCGCATGGTAAACCGATCAATAACAAGGGCTTCTTGCGTGTGGCTGTCAGGAGGCCATCCTGTCGGAGCGCCCCTCCTCAGGTTCGATGCCCATTTCCTTGAGCTTGCGATAGAGCGTCGACCTGCCGATGCCCAGTCGCCGCGCGACTTCGCTCATCTGGCCCTTGTAGTGCTCGATGGCCAATCGGATCATCTCATTCTCGACATCGGCCAGCGGCCGCACGTTACCCCGTTCGTCAAGCGCCCGCATCAGTCCGAAGCGTGGCTCCGAGGGCTTCGCAGATGGCATGGCCGAATCTGCTGACGCCACGCGCTGGGCCTCGCTCCTTTCACCGATCTCGGGAATACCCCCCGCCGCTGCGGTATCCAGCACGGACTCGTCTATGCCTTCAACCTGCGCCTTGATCTGCGGAAACTCGTCTGCCGTGAGCACATTGCCTTCGGCAAGCACGACGGCCCGGAAGATCGCATTCTCGAGCTGCCTGATGTTGCCCGGCCAGTCATAGGCCTTCAGCATGGCAAGCGCACCGGACGAGATTCCGTGGATCTTGTCGCGCGCTTCTGCCGGGCCGACGCGTGAAATGAAGTGCTGCACCAGCATCGGAATGTCCTCGCGCCGGTCGCGAAGCGGCGGCACGTGGATCGGAAAGACGTTGAGCCGGTAGAAAAGGTCCTCGCGGAACTCGCCGTCCTTCACTCGCTGCAGAAGGTCGCGGTGGGTCGCCGATATCAGCCTGATATCGACCTTAACCGTAGAGCGCGCGCCTACCGGATCGACCTCACCCTCCTGCACGGCGCGCAACAGCTTGACCTGCACGTCGAGCGGCAGATCGCCGATCTCGTCGAGGAACAGCGTGCCCCCATTGGCTTCCACGAACTTGCCGGTGTGCTTTTCCGTAGCGCCTGTGAAAGACCCCTTTTCGTGGCCGAACAGGATGCTTTCCACAAGATTGTCGGGGATGGCGCCGCAGTTGACCGTGACGAAAGGTTTGCCCTTGCGATCGGACGATCCCTGGATGGCACGGGCGACAAGTTCCTTGCCGACGCCGGACTCTCCCTCAATCAGGATCGGAATATTGGAGGATGCAGCCTTGCGCGCCAGACCGATGACCCGCTCCATGGTCGGGCTGCCAGTGACGAGGTCCTTGAAGGTCAGTGCCCCGGCCGCCCCCTTGCGCGCCCGCTTGGCCTCCCCTTCGAAGGCTTCCACCTTCACCGCATTGGCGAGCGCGACCTGCAGTCGCTCGGGCGACGCCGGCTTGACGACGAAATCGAACGCACCGGCCCGCATCGCCGACACCGCGGTGTCGATGCTGCCCTTTGCGGTCTGCACGATCACCGGGACATAGATTTCCCGCTCGCGCATCCGTTTCAGCACTTCAAGCCCGTCCACGCCAGGCATGACGAGGTCAAGGATCACGACGGCGATGTCGCGGCCGCGCGGGCCGTCCATCGCCGCAAGCGCGGCTTCGCCGCCGTCGGCAACAAGCGTTTCATAACCGAACTTGCTGACCGCGGCTTCGACAATGCGGCGTTGGACCGGATCGTCATCGACAATGAGTACTGGGCGTGCCATGGAACTTTCTTGAGATCTCGCTAGGCTGGACCGATGTGAGTTGGATCAACATGGCACAGCCGTCTAAACACGGCCTCAAGAAACCCGGTGAACGGTTGCTTGCCATTTTCTCTAAAAAACGAATGAAGCATGCGAGCGAGTTTTATGTCGTCTCTGGATAACCGCGCCAACGCCCCTGCCACCGGCTCCAAGGAAAGCGCTTCCGTGCGCGAAAGATTGCCGGAATGGAACCTGGCGGACCTCTATCCCGCCATGGATGCGCCCGAGTTCAAGCGCGATCTCACGCAGGTTGCGGCCGATGCCGATGCCTTCGAGAAGCGCTGGAAAGGCAAGCTCGCCGAGGAAGCCGGCAAGGGCGGCGGGCTCGGTGCTGCCGTGCGTGAATACGAGGCGCTTGAGGACCTGATGGGACGCATCGGCTCCTATGCAGGCCTGCTCTATGCCGGCGACACCTCGGATCCGGCGCGCGCCAAGCTTTACGGCGACGTGCAGGAGAAACTGACGGACGCCAGCGCGCACATGCTGTTCTTCACACTGGAGCTCAACCTTGTCGATGACGCGCTGATCGAGGCCGCGCTGGATGCCGACCCGGTGCTCGGCCACTACCGGCCCTGGGTGCTCGACCTGCGCAAGGACAAGCCTTTCCAGCTCGAAGACCGCATCGAGCAGCTATTCCATGAAAAGTCGATCACGGGCCGAGGCGCCTGGAACCGCCTGTTCGACGAGACGATGACCGCGCTGCGCTTCGACGTCGACGGCGAAAAGCTGGCGCTGGAACCGACGCTGAACAGGCTGCAGGATCCGGACGGCAAGGTGAGGCAGAAAGCCTCGGAAGCGCTCGCCTCGACCTTCCGCGAGAATCTGCGAACCTTCACGCTCATCACCAACACGCTTGCTAAGGACAAGGAAATTTCGGATCGCTGGCGCGGCTTCGAGGACATCGCGGATTCGCGCCACCTCGCCAATCGCGTCGAGCGCGACGTGGTCGACGCGCTGGCAGCCGCTGTGAGGGAAGCCTATCCGCGCCTGTCGCACCGCTATTACGCCATGAAGGCGAAGTGGCTCGGCATGGACCAGATGAACCACTGGGACCGCAACGCGCCGCTTCCCGAAACCCCGCAGGCGGAGATCGGCTGGGCGGAAGCGAAGAACACGGTCCTGTCAGCCTATGGCCACTTCGACCCGAGAATGGCCGAGATCGCCGGCCAGTTCTTCGACAAGAACTGGATCGACGCGCCGGTTCGCCCGGGCAAGTCGCCGGGCGCCTTCGCGCACCCGACGGTGCCTTCCGCGCACCCCTACGTGCTTCTCAACTACATGGGCAAGCCGCGCGACGTGATGACGCTGGCGCACGAGCTGGGCCACGGCGTTCACCAGGTGCTCGCCGCACGCCAGGGCGCGCTGATGGCCTCGACCCCGCTGACGCTCGCGGAGACGGCATCCGTCTTCGGCGAGATGCTGACCTTCCGCTCGCTGCTCGACCGCACCAGGGACCGGCGCGAGCGCAAGGCGATGCTCGCCCAGAAGGTCGAGGACATGATCAACACGGTCGTGCGCCAGATCGCCTTCTACGAGTTCGAGCGCAAGCTTCACACCGAGCGCCGCAATGGCGAGCTGACCTCGGACCAGATCGGCGAGCTGTGGCTGCAGGTTCAGACCGAGAGCCTCGGGCCGGCGATCCGGCTGCGAGAAGGATACGAAACCTTCTGGGCCTATATCCCGCACTTCATCCACTCGCCGTTCTATGTATACGCCTACGCTTTCGGCGACTGCCTCGTGAACTCGCTCTACGCCGTTTACCAGAACGCCGAGAGCGGCTTCCAGGAGAAGTATTTCGAGATGCTCAAGGCCGGCGGCACCAAGCACCATTCCGAGCTGCTGGCGCCCTTCGGCCTCGATGCGTCCGACCCGGCCTTCTGGGGCAAGGGGCTGTCGGTGATCGAGGCGCTGATCGACGAACTCGAGGCCATGGACGCCTGACGCGGCGAGCGGCAGGCGCGGCGCGCGACGATGCATCCGCGACGAGGACTGGCTTACTTCCGGAACGACCTGGAAGGCCACGAGACATTGTTTGCCGAGCCGCGCGATACGATCGTCGCGTGGGACCCCGGCGGATTCCTGTCGGCGCTCGATCTCGTCGAGCAAGCGCAGCGGGCGGGTCGGTGGCTCGCCGGATACATGTCTTACGAAGCAGGCTATCTGCTCGACCCGGCGCTGCGCGATTTCCTGCCGCCGGACCGCCAGTCGCCTCTCCTGTGCTTCGGCGTTTTTGACGGCCCCGCAGACCCGGCATCGCTCGAAAGCGGCACAGCCAGCGACGAGTCCCCGCCGTTCATCGCCGAACCGCGCGCCACATGGACGGCGGCGCAATACCATCGACGCTTCGGCAGGCTGCACCGGCACCTGCGCGAAGGCGATTGCTATCAGGCGAACCTCACCTTTCCCGTCGAGGCGCGCTGGGGCGGCGAGCCGTTCGCCCTCTTCCATTCGCTGATGGAACGGCAGCCGGTGCGCTACGGCGCTTTCATCGATCTCGACGGTCCCGTTGTGCTGTCACGCTCGCCCGAACTTTTCTTCGAGGTTTCCGACGATCGCTGGATCGACGCACTACCGATGAAGGGAACCGCGCCGCGCGGGCAAACACCCGAGGAAGACGACGCGCAGCGGACATTCCTGCGCAACGATCCGAAGAACCAGGCGGAAAACCGCATGATCGTCGACCTGCTGCGCAACGACATCTCGCGCATCAGCGAGGTGGGCACGCTGGACGTCCCCGAACTCTTCAGCGTCGAAACCTACCCGACCGTGCACCAGATGGTCAGCCGCGTTCGCGCGCGCCTGCTGGAAGGCACCGGCTTTCGCGACATGCTGGGCGCGCTGTTTCCCTGCGGTTCCATCACAGGAGCGCCCAAGATCAGCGCGATGAAGATCCTGCACGCGCTGGAAGACACGCCGCGCGACGTCTATTGCGGGGCAATCGGCTGGATCGCGCCGGCTGGCCGGATGCGCTTCAGCGTCGCCATCCGCACGATTTCGCTGTTTCCCGAAGGCCGCGCCGTGTTCAATGTCGGCGGCGGCGTCGTGTTCGATTCCACCGCCGAGGGAGAATATGCCGAATGTCTGCTGAAAGGCCGTTTCGCCACGGGGGAGAAACCGGCTTCCATCTGATCGAGACCATGCGCCGCGAAGTGGATGGCACGGTCCCGCGGCTGGACCTCCATCTTGCGCGGCTGAGCGCTTCCGCCTCAGCGGTGGGCTTTGCCTGCGACATCGGAAAAATTGCCGCGCAACTCGAAACCATCGAAGCCGCGGACCACCCGCTAAGGGTTCGCCTAGCACTGTGGAAGGACGGTTCCAGCGATGTCGAAATCACACCTTTCGTTGCAGTAGATACGGACACCGTGTGGACGCTCCGACTTGCAGCTGAACGGCTGAATTCAGCCGATCCTCTGCTGCGCCACAAGACATCGCGCCGCGCCGTCTATGACAGTGCACGGTCCGAGTTCTCACGCGCCGAGGCTGACGAGGTCCTGCTCCTGAATGAAAAGGGAGAGCTCTGCGAGGGCACCATCACCACTTTGTTTGCCAGAATCGATGACGGCCTGCTGGTCACGCCGCCGCTCGAATGCGGCCTGCTGGCCGGTGTCCTGCGCGCCGACCTGATCGCGCTGGGGCTGGCGCGGGAGCACGTGTTGACGCCAGAAGACGCTTTCTCCGCCCGGGAATTGTTCGTCGGCAATTCACTGAGGGGGCTTGTTCCGGCGCGTCTGGACGCGAAAATGCGGGCATGACTTTTGCCCACACTCCATATGATGGCTCCTCGCAACCCTTCACGATCGGCCTGAAGCCCCTCGATCCTGCCGCATGGCTCGAGGTCGACGAACTCTACGGGCCGTATCTGACGGAAAAGCAGCGCCTCTACGCCGAACGGCCGGGCGACGTATTCGCGGCTCAGGCTGATACGCGCGAGGCTCAGCAGGAGGTTGCCGAGCTAGTCGCGGCACACATGGACGCGCATTTTCCGCAGCTCGGGCTTCCTGCACTCGACCCCGCCGACCCGCCCCTTAAAGCCGCCTCGCTCATGGTGCAGGAAGATCTGGTGCTGATGCGCAAGGGCGAGGATGGCTGGCGGCTCGCAGCAGCATCGCTCTGTTTTCCATCGTCGTGGTCGCTTGCGGAGAAATTCGGACGGCCGCTGGCCGACATCCACGAACCGGTGCCAGGTTTCAGGCGCGACACCCGCAACGCGGAACTGATCGAACGCATGTTCGACAAGCTGCAAGGTCAGGTCGTGCTGCGCTGGAACTGGTCGCTGCAGAACAATCCGGCGCTCTACCACCCGCTATCGAATGCCGAGCGCGAAGTACGGGCAAGCGACAGCCCGACGCGTTTCAGCGAGCTGGACCCCGCCGCCAGCGCCTTCATACGTGTCGAGCGCCAGACGCTCCGCAAGCTACCCCGGTCCGGTGACATCCTGTTTACGATCCGCATCTTTCTCGACCCGATGAAGCGATTGAGCGAACATCCAGACAGAAAACGCCTCGCCGGCTCGTTTGCCGATCAACTGGTAGGTCTTGACCCGGAACAGCTTGAATACAAGGGGCTCAGCGCCGAGCGGGACCGGCTGGCAGCGGCGCTGCGGGCCATTGCGGAGCGCGAAGCGGGAACGCATGCAACGCAGCCGTGTTGATTGTGTCATGGTTCCGTGATTAAGGCCGAACCATCGCATTCAGTCTGGAGTTCCCCGCAATGGCAGATGCCACCCCGCCTATCTACGGTGAAATCACCGGCCCGATCGTCATCATCGGATTTGGTTCGATCGGTCAGGGCACGCTGCCGCTGATCGAACGGCACTTCCGCTACGATCCTTCGCGGCTGGTGGTCGTGGAGCCGCGGGAAAGTGCCGCCGACGCAAAGATCATGGCGCAGTACGGCGCAAGTCATGTCGCCGCACATGTCACGCAGGAAAACTACCGGGAATTGCTCACCCCACTGCTGACGGCCGGAGAAGGTCAGGGTTTCTGCGTGAACCTGTCGGTCGATACCGGGTCGCTCGACCTCGTGCGGCTCTGCCGGGAACTGGGTGTCCTCTATATCGACACGGTGGTGGAGCCGTGGCTCGGCTTCTACTTCGACCGTGACGCCGACAACGCCTCGCGCACCAACTATGCGTTGCGCGAAACGATGCGGGCGGAGAAGCGCGCTTCGCCCGGCGGCACCACGGCGATCTCATGCTGCGGCGCCAATCCCGGCATGGTCTCATGGTTCGTCAAGCAGGCACTGCTCAATCTCGCCAAGGACCTGGGTCTCGATTTCCAGGAGCCCGCCACCGGCGACCGGGAAGGCTGGGCGCAGCTTATGCACTCGGCTGGCGTCAAGGGCGTGCACATCGCCGAGCGTGATACCCAGCGCGCGAAGGACCCCAAGCCCTTGAACGCATTCTGGAACACCTGGTCGGTCGAGGGCTTCATCGCCGAAGGTCTGCAGCCGGCCGAACTGGGCTGGGGCACGCACGAGAAGTGGATGCCCGCGAACGCGAAGCAGCACGCGGACGGCAGCGCCGCTGCGATCTATCTGGAGCAGCCGGGCGCCAACACGCGCGTGCGCAGCTGGTGCCCCACACCCGGCCCGCAATACGGCTTCCTGGTCACCCACAACGAGGCGATTTCCATCGCCGACTATTTCACGGTGCGTGGTGAGGACGGCGTGCCCGTCTTCCGCCCCACCTGTCACTACGCCTACCACCCCTGCAACGACGCGGTTCTGTCGCTGCATGAGATGTTCGGCGCCGAGGGCAAGGCCCAACCGGTGCAGCATGTCCTCGACGAGTTCGAGCTGGTCGACGGCGTCGACGAGCTGGGCGTGCTGCTCTACGGCCATGACCGCAATGCCTACTGGTATGGCTCGCAGCTTTCGCTCGACGACGCGCGGCAACTGGCGCCCTACCAGAATGCGACCGGACTTCAGGTTTCCTCGGCGGTGCTCGCGGGCATGGTCTGGGCGCTGGAAAATCCGGAGGCGGGTATCGTCGAGACCGACGAGATAGACTATCGGCGCTGCCTTGAGGTTCAGATACCCTATCTCGGGCCCGTTAAAGGCTATTACACGGACTGGACGCCCCTCGACGGCCGGCCCGGTCTCTTCCCCGAAGACATCGATACGACCGACCCCTGGCAATTCCGCAACATTCTTGTTCGTTAAGCGTTGTGCGGACGGCGCGACAGCGCGCCAACCTTGCTTTCGCCCACAAAAACGGCGATGGAGAATCCAGTCGTACCGAAAAAAGGACAGTCGGCATGATGAATGCGGTCAAATTTCGCGCAGTCGCCGCGGTGGTAACTGTGATCGCTCTGGCAGGCTGCCAGAGCATGGGTGAGCCGCAAAGGCGCGACCGGCCCGTTGGCCCGTCTGCCATGCAGACCGGCTTCGAGGGCGAATGGGTCAGCACCGACGGCGTGGCAATGTCACGCTTCACTGCCGGCAGGTTCGAAACGCTTGCAACCGACACTGGCAACAAGCTTGCCGAAGGCAACTATTCGCAGATCGACGCATCGACCGTTTCGATCTCGGTGACGTCGCTCATCAGGCAGACGACGACCCAGGTCAATTGCGCAATGGTTAGCCAGACGCAGCTCAACTGCACCGGCTCGACCGGCCAGCAGTTCTCGCTTATACGCCGCGGCGCAGCCGCCTGAGGCACACGCCTCACCTAACAGCACGACTTTCCACGGGAAGGGCGGATGCATCGCATCCGCCCACCTTGCGCGTATGGCGATCCCCCTGCGATAAGGCATCTGAAAAGGATGCCGGAGGCTGAGGGAGGAACGATGGCCGCCTATTTCGACGCTCGCGAACAGCGAAGCCCGCAGGAACGCGAGAAGGAGCTTTTCGCGCGACTGCCGGAATTTATCGCTTCCTCGATACGCGATGTCCCGGGTCTCGCAAGGTGGCTCGAAGGGATCGATCCCGCGACGCTGACCTCCCGTTCCGCCCTCGCCTCTCTGCCTGTGCTGCGCAAGGCCGAGCTGATGGCGATGCAGGCGCAGAACCCTCCGTTCGGCGGCTTCGTCAATCCGGCTCATCTGCAAGGCAGCAGGGTCTTCATGTCGCCCGGTCCCATCTGGGAGCCGCAGGGCCTAGAGAAGGATTCCGGCCGCTCGGCGCGCGCCATGTTCGCCGTCGGCATCCGGCCGGGCGACATCATGCACAACGCCTTTTCCTATCACATGACCCCCGGCGGGTTCATAATAGATGAAGGTGCGCGGGCACTGGGCTGCACGGTCTTCGCGGCCGGAACCGGCAACACCGACATGCAGGTCGAGGCCGCTGCGGCGCTCAAGCCGGGCGTCTATGGCGGCACGCCGGATTTCCTCAAGGTGATGCTCGACCGCGCCGCTGAGACCGGCAAGGACATTTCGTCGTTCCGGCTCGGCCTCGTTTCGGGAGGCGCACTGTTTCCGTCCCTGCGCCAGGAATACCTTTCGCGCGGAATCCGCGTCTATCAATGCTACGCCACAGCCGAGTTCGGCGTGATCGCCTATGAGAGTGCCGCCGAGGACGGTTCGCCCAATCCAGGCATGATCGTCAACGAGGACCTGATCGTGGAGATCGTACGGCCAGGAACCGGCGACCCGGTGCCGGAGGGCGAAGTTGGCGAGCTGGTGGTGACCAGCCTCAACCCCGCCTATCCGCTGGTGCGGCTTGGCACAGGCGATCTCTCCGCTATCATGCCCGGCCAGTCGCCCTGCGGACGTACGGGACAGCGCCTCAAGGGCTGGATGGGCCGCGCGGACCAGCGCACCAAGGTGAAGGGCATGTTCGTGGACCCGAAGCAGATCGCCGAGGTGGTGGCCCGCCACCGCGAGGTCGCGCGGGCACGGCTGGTGGTGATACGCGACGGCGCGCGCGATGCGATGACGCTGCATGTCGAGGCCACGCCAGGCGCCTCGCCCGACGCATCCGCCATCGAGACGTCGCTGCGCGAGATCACCAAGCTCGGCGGCGCGGTGCATCTGGCAGAACCAGGTTCGCTTCCCAACGATGGCAAAGTGATAGCCGACGAGCGGGACTACGCGAACTGACGCCGGCAAGGTGCGTCAAGCGGGCATATTGCAATGCCCCGCGTAATGCCTAGCTTCCGGCCACCTGCAAGGAGTGACTGAAATGGGCGTCGGCGCAACTGCACCGGGTAACGCAAAGGCGACGGTATCGCTGCCGGAAGGACATCCGCCGGTGAGGACGGGACGCATCGGCGTCCTGCTGACCAATCTCGGCACACCGGACGGCACCGACTACTGGTCGATGTGGAGATACCTGCGCGAGTTCCTGTCCGATACACGCGTCATCGAACTGAATAAGGCGATCTGGTATCCGATCCTATACGGCGCGGTGCTCACCACGAGGCCGCAGAAGGCGGGCGCGAACTACGAGAAGATCTGGAACCGCGACAAGGACGAATCGCCCCTGCGCACCATCACCCGCGGTCAGGCGGAACGCCTTGCAGAAGCCTTCGCCGACGAGCCTCGCATAACCGTCGAATGGGGCATGCGCTACGGCAATCCGTCGATCGCGAGCGCGGTCGAGCGCCTGACCGCGCAAGGCTGCGACAGGATCGTGATGTTCCCGCTCTACCCGCAGTTTTCGGCGACGACGACGGCGACTGCCAATGACCAGCTCTACCGGGCGCTGATGAAGATCAGGCACATGCCGACCGTGCGCTCCGTGCCGCCCTATTACGACGATCCCGCCTATATCGAAGCGCTCGCGCAATCGATCGAGACGCACCTTGCCGGGCTCGATTTCGAACCCGAGGTCGTGCTTGCGTCGTACCACGGCATCCCGAAGGCCTATTTCGAGAAGGGCGATCCGTATCACTGCCACTGCCAGAAAACCACGCGCCTGCTGCGCGAGCGGCTGGGCTGGGACGACAAGCGGCTGCGGACGACCTTTCAGTCGCTGTTCGGCAAGGCCGAATGGCTGAAACCGTACACCGACAAGACGGTCGAGGCCCTTGCGAAAGAGGGCGTAAAGTCGATCGCCATCATCAATCCGGGCTTTTCGGCCGATTGTATCGAGACGCTGGAGGAGATCGACGGCGAGGTGCGCGAGGTCTTCATGCACGCCGGCGGCCAGAACTTCTCCCACATACCCTGCCTCAACGACAGCGACGCCGGCATGGCCATGCTGGAAACGCTCGTCAGGCGGGAGCTGGCGGGCTGGCTCTGACATTGTAACGGTGCGCAAACGGCCTTAAGTCTGTTTGGCGACATTCTGCGGCGCGTAGCGTCGGCGCGGGCAACACGATGGAGGGCTTGATGCCGTTTTCTGGGTTCGACATTCTCATTCCGGTTCTTGTCGTCCTCGTCCTGTTCCTCATCTTTGCGGGGATCAAGACGGTGCCGCAGGGTCACAACTACACGGTCGAACGCTTCGGCCGCTACACAAAGACCCTGTCCCCCGGCCTCAACATCATCGTGCCGTTCATCGATCGCGTCGGCGCGAAGATGAACATGATGGAACAGGTGCTCGATGTGCCGACACAGGAGGTCATCACCCGCGACAACGCGATCGTTGCGGTGGACGGCGTCGCCTTCTACCAGGTGCTGAGCGCCGCCCAGGCCGCCTACCAGGTTTCCGGTCTCGAAAACGCCATCCTCAACCTCACCATGACCAACATCCGATCCGTCATGGGCTCGATGGACCTCGACGAATTGCTGTCCAATCGCGACGCCATCAACGACAGGCTGCTGAAGATCGTCGACGAGGCGGCCCAGCCCTGGGGCATCAAGATGACCCGCGTGGAGATCAAGGACATCAACCCGCCCGCCAACCTGGTCGAATCGATGGCCCGCCAGATGATGGCGGAACGCAACAAGCGCGCCCAGATTCTCGAGGCAGAGGGCCTGAAGCAGGCGCAGGTGCTTGAGGCCGAAGGCCGCCGGGAAGCCGCCTTCCGCGACGCCGAGGCGCGCGAGCGCGCGGCTGAGGCAGAGGCCCGTGCGACGCAGGTCGTTTCCGAAGCCATCGCCAAGGGCGACGTGCAGGCGATCAACTACTTCGTGGCCCAGAAATATACCGAGGCAATGGCGAAGATTGGCTCTGCCACCAACAGCAAGGTGGTGCTGATGCCGCTTGAGGCGTCGTCGCTGATCGGCTCCCTGGGCGGCATCGGTGCGATCGCGAAGGAAGTATTCGGCGAAGACGGTCAGCCGGCCCGACCGCGCCACTCCACCGCCCGCACGCCGAGCGTCACGCCCGATCAGCCGGTCTGACGTCTGCGAAAGGTCCGCCTATGATCATGCAATGGTTGACCGACCTCGGCCCCTGGAACTGGATGGTGCTGGGCGCCGTGCTGCTGACACTCGAGATTGTTGCGCCCGGCGCCTATCTCCTGTGGCTGGGCATCGCCGCGATCCTGACCGGCACGCTTTCCCTGCAGCTATGGGACGCACCGATCTGGGTCTGGCAGGTGCAGGTGCTCGTGTTCCTCGGCCTGTCTATCGCTTCGGTGCTCGTCGGCCGGCGTTTTTTCTCGAACAGGAACCAGGACGACACCGATCAGCCGCTGCTCAACCAGCGTGAACGCCAGCTCGTCGGGCGTACCGCTACGCTTGAAGAAGCGATCACCAACGGATACGGCCGCGTGCGGCTGGGCGACACGCTGTGGCGGGTTGCCGGACCCGACCTGCCGGTTGGCACCCGCGTGCGGGTGGTCTCCGCCGAAAACGGCGAGTTAAGGGTAGAGGAAACCTAGGCCGCGCCGATCCGCAGCAGATCGTGCATGTGAACCAGCCCGACAGGTTTGCGATCCTCGACGACGATCACCGACGTGATCGAGGACGCGTTCACCAGTTGCAGCACCGCGCCCGCCAGAGCATCCGCCTCCACGCACCGGGGCTGGCGGGTCATGATGTCGTCCACCGTCATCGCCATCATGTTCGTGTCGATGTTGCGCCGCAGATCGCCGTCTGTGACGATCCCTTCGAGCGCACCGTCGGCGCCCACCACCGCTACGCAGCCAAAGCCCTTGCGCGAGATTTCAAGCACTGCATCACGCACGCTCGTTCCGGTCGCGACGACCGGCAGCTCCTCGCCGCGATGCATGATCTCGCCCACCTTGACCAGGCTGGCTCCCAGCTTGCCGCCGGGATGGAAGGTACGGAAATGATCGGGTGTAAACCCCCTCGCCTCCAGCAAGGCCACCGCAAGCGCATCGCCAATGACCAGTTGCATGACGGTCGAGGTCGTCGGTGCCAGACCGTGCGGGCATGCTTCGGCAACCTTCGGCAATGCGATCACCACGTTTGACTGTCGCGCCAGCGCCGAATCGGCTCCCGCCGTGATCGCGATCAGGGGGATTGCGAAGCGGCTCGCATAGGCCACGATGCCCTTGAGTTCCGATGTGTCGCCCGACCAGGACATCGCAATAATGGCGTCGTCTGGGGCGATCATGCCGAGATCACCATGATTGGCTTCGGCCGAGTGGACGAAGAAGGCCGGCGTGCCGGTCGAAGCAAGCGTTGCCGCAATCTTCGAGCCTATATGGCCGCTCTTGCCAACGCCGGTGACGATGACGCGACCGGTGATGCTGCCGATCAATTCGACCGCCGCGGCGAATGGCTCGCCGAGCCCGTTTTCCAGCGAGGCGACAAGCGCCTCCAGCCCGTTCATCTCGGTGCGCAGGGTGCGCAGGGCCGAGGCGATCGCCAACGCCCTGTCGACCGGTGCGGTAATGGCTTTTCTCTGCATGGCAAGCGCTTAGCGCTTCCGCCGCGCCGTGTCCATCGGCAGTGCCGTCGCGGACCCCGTTCCCCTCCGAAATCAATCATCCGTTAACCAACGCTGTTTACGGTTCGGTAAACCTCCGGCGCGCTCCGCGCCGCACCGATCGGGCGACGATGGCACCACTTCAGCCGCATCACAGAAGGACGCCGCGCAGCTTTGGCGCGCTCACGCTGGCAGCAGCCGGCGCGGTCCTTGTTTGCGGCGAGGCTTCGGCGCAGATGGAACCCGGCCTGCGCGGGCCGGTGCTCGAGCGCAGCATTACCGACGATCTGATCGACGGGCAGGCGCGCCGCGACGAGCAGTCCCTGCTCGGTTCTCGGACAGCGCTCGATACGGACATATTGGACGCCCGGCCCTATACGCCGAGCAGCGCCGGCGCGCTGGCAGACGAAGAAGACAGTGCATCAGCCACCACGCCAGCCCAGGTGCGACAAGGCCCCCTAACGGACAATGAACTCGCAGACCCGGCACCCTCCGTGGAACCGGTCGGCCGCGCTCAGACGGCAGCAACCCTCAATCAACAGAGGACCGCAGCCGTCGATGCCGACGAGGCCGATCTCGTCACCGGGACGGTGCGAACGCCGCGGGCCGGCGCGCTCGACGACGTCGACACGGGTCGAGCCGCCGCCGACAGCACCCGCACCGGCGCCATCGAAGGCCTCACGCGTACGCCTGACGAAAACCCCTACGCTCCGCTGGGTCTGCGGCTCGGCACCTTCATTGTCACGCCAACCCTGGAACAGGGCATCGGCTGGACGTCGAATGCCAATCTGAGCCCCGACGGAGAAGGCTCGACCTTTTCCGAGACGGCCCTGCGCCTCAACGCCATATCAGACTGGTCCCGCCACGGCGCGACGATCGACGCCGACGTCTCTTATCGCAAATCACTCTCCGGTCAGGAAATCTCGGAGGTCGAGGGCGGCATCGCCGGCCAGTTGCGATTGGACCTTGCTGACCGATGGAGTGCTTTTGTAGGCGGCGGCTACCGGGTGCGGCCGGAATCGGCTTCATCGCCGGAGACGATCGAGGACGCCGTCTCGCGACCGACACGGCACACCTTCACCGGTAATGCGGGCGTAGAACGGGATCTCGGCCCGCTTCGCCTGCGGCTGGCCGGTGACGTTGTCCGGGAAACCTACGGAGACGCCGAGCTATCGGGCGGCGGCGCACTGCCGCAGGACGACCGCGACACGACGCTGGCGCTGGTGCGGATGCGCGCCGGCTATGAACTATCGCCGGCGCTGCGGCCCTTCGTGGAAGCTGAGATCGGACGGCGCTCCTATGACGAGGAATTCGACCGCAATGGCTACCAGCGCTCGGCCGACCGCTACGGCGTACGCGCCGGCGTGGAAGTCGACATTCAGGAGAAGCTGCGCGGCGAGATTTCGGCCGGATGGGTGAGTGAGAACCCGGAGGACGAGCGCCTTCAGACGATGTCCGGTCTTTCGCTTGCCGCAAACCTTGCCTGGTCGCCGGTGCGCGGAACGACGGTGGCGCTCGACGCCTCGACCGAAGTCGAGGGTTCGACAATCGCCGGCAAGACCGGCTCGCTCTACCACTCGGCCAGCCTTTCGGTGAGCCGCGAATTGCGGCAGAACCTAACCGGCAGCGTTCTTGCCGGCATCGGCTGGCGCGACTATTTCGGCCATGACGAAAGCGATCTCGTGCTGCGCGGCGAAGCAAGCCTGACCTGGTGGCTGAACCGATATGCCGGCATCACCGGCCGTGCCAGCCACGAGGTCCAGCGTGGAACGCTACCCGACCGCGACTATGACGAGACGCGGGTCTATCTCGGCATGACGTTCCAGCGCTGAGTTTTTTCAGCCGCCCTGCTTGCTGCGCAGGCGCTCCACCACGTCGACCACCACGTCGCGCAAATTGCCCTGCTGAAACGCAAAGGCGATGTTTGCCTCCACGAAGCCTTCTGGCGAGCCGCAATCGTAGGTCTCGCCCTGATAGTGGTAGCCGAACAGCTTCTGCTGCTCGCCCAGTTTCTTCATGGCGTCGGTAAGCTGGATCTCGCCGCCGGCACCGCGCTCCTGGTGTTCAAGAATGTCGAAGATTTCCGGCTGCAGGATATAGCGGCCGTTAATGTAAAAGTTTGACGGCGCGGTGCCCTTAGCGGGCTTCTCGACCATTTCCGTGATCTCGAAACCGGTATGCGCTTCGGCACCTTTGCCGACGATGCCGTATTTATGCGCTTCTTCCGGGTCGCACTCCTGCACGGCGATGATGTTGTCCCCGGTGTGTCCGTAAAGCTCGACCATGCCTTTCAGGCAGCTCGTTTCCGATTGCATGATCATGTCTGGCAGCAAGAGCGCGAACGGCTCATTGCCGACGAGGTCACGAGCACACCAGACAGCGTGGCCGAGCCCCATCGGCACCTGCTGACGGGTGTAGCTGGTCTGCCCCGGCTTGGGCTGGAGGGCTCGCAGCTTTTCGAGCTGGTCCAGCTTCCCTCTCTGCTCGAGCGTGTCGTAGAGCTCGAACTGGATATCGAAGTGATCCTCGATCACGGTCTTGTTACGACCGGTGACGAAGATGAAATGCTCGATGCCCGCCTCGCGCGCCTCATCAACCACGTATTGGATAACCGGGCGGTCGACGACAGTCAGCATCTCCTTTGGCACCGCCTTGGTAGCGGGCAGGAAACGGGTCCCCAGTCCGGCTACGGGAAACACGGCTTTTCTTACTTCTCTCATCTGCGCTCTGTTCCGTTGTTGGGGCGGCGACACTTTCCGCCGCGACACTTTCATGCCGAGATTGAAGTTTATTGAATCGATTGTGCTGCGGGGAGTGTCACGCCTGTCGCTGTAGGCCTTCAAAAATGCCTATGGTAAACTTTTTCCTAACCCGAATGGTCGATGAATGGTTCCCTGAATGCAACATGCAATTGGAGACATGCAGATGGCCAAGACGACGGCAGGGCGTTTCTCGTCATTCCTCAGGGCTACTGGCGTAGCGATTGCGCTCGCGGCAGCCGCGCAGGCAACCCCGGCCTTTGCCGACGCCCAGTTCCAGCGCTGGGTCGGCCAGTTCCGTGCGACGGCAACCAGCAACGGCGTTTCCGGTGCGATCTTCGACCGGGCTTTCGCCGGCGTGACGTCACCCGACCCGGAGGTTCTGGAGCTCGCGCGCAACCAGCCCGAATTCAACGCGCCTGTCTGGCAGTATTTCGACAACCAGATCACCGACGAATCCGTCGGCAACGGCCGCCGGATGGCCCAGCAGCATCGCCGCACGCTCGATGCCGTGGAGCAGCGCTTCGGCGTTGACCGGAACATCGTGCTGGCAATATGGTCGATCGAGTCGCGCTACGGCGAGGCGCTGAACAACCCGCGCATTGTACGCAACATCGTGCGCTCGCTCTCGACACTTGCCTATGCGGACCGCAGGCGCCAGAAATTCGCGCGCTCGCAATTGATCGCAGCGTTGAAGATCCTCCAAAACGGCGACGTGGACGTCAGCCATCTCACCGGCTCCTGGGCCGGGGCAATGGGCCACACCCAGTTCATTCCGACCAGCTACCAGACATGGGCCGTGGATATGGACGGTAACGGCAAGCGCGACATCTGGGGCTCTGTTCCCGATGCGCTGGGCTCGGCCGCAAACCTGCTGCGCCAGAACGGCTGGCGCCCAGGCCATGCATGGGGTTACGAAGTTGTGCTGCCGCAGGGACGCAAATTCCCCGCGGGCAGGATGACGCTCGCCCAGTGGCAGGCGATCGGCGTCGTCCGCGCCAATGGCCAGGCCTATCCCCGCGCAAACGACCAGGCGGAGTTGAAGGTGCTTGAGGGGCGCGATGGCCCGGCCTTCCTCGTGCTTCACAACTTCAACATGCTGAAACGCTACAATAGCTCGGACCGCTATGCGCTCGCCGTCGGCCTGCTTGCCGACCAGATCGCAGGCCACGGCCAGCTTTCGCGCGACTGGAACCGGCCCTTCACTCGCCTCAGCTTCAACGAGACGCAGGAGCTGCAGAAGCGTCTTTCGGCACATGGCTATTATGATGGCGAGATCGATGGCAGGATCGGCCCCGCCTCGCGCGAAGCGATCAAGGCCTTGCAGGGCCGCATGGGCATGTCGCCCGACGGTCATCCGAGCAAGGAACTGCTGACGCGGCTGCGCGGTCAATAACCGGAGTATCGATGCGCATACCCCCTCTCACCCTTGGTCATGCGCTTCGCCTCCTGTGCGTTGCATTGACGCTGACGCTGCTGGCGCCCGTCGGCGGTGGTATTGTCTTAAGCGCTGCGCATGCGCAGGAGGCCGGCGAGCGGCAATCAGGGGGCGGGATATTGCGGTTCCTGTTCTCGCGCCGCGACCGGGAGCCTCAGCGTCGCGATCGGGTGATCGCACCGCCGCCGGAGACCCAGCGCCGGACGGCACCCGCGGTGCGGCGCAGCCAGCCGGTGGCGCCCGCAGCGCCCGTGGTTCCAGCGATTGAGAAGGCGGAAGATGCAAGCCGGGTTCTGGTTGTCGGCGACTTCCTGGCCGGCGGACTGGCCGACGGTCTCGACGCTGCCTACGAACAGAATGCCGATGTGGTGATCGTCAATCGCACCAACGGTTCCTCGGGTCTGGTCCGCGACGACTACTACGATTGGCCCGGCAATATCGGCACGTTGATCGACGAGGAAAAACCCGACACCGTCGTCGTCATGATCGGCTCCAATGACCGCCAGCAGATGCGCGTAGACGGAAACCGCGAGCCCCCGCGCTCGGACGCATGGCTCAAGGAATATGAGCGCCGCGTGACCGCGCTTATCAAGACGGTCAGGGACAGGGACCTGCCACTGATATGGGTGGGTAACCTGCCCTTCCGTCCAGGCGCGATGTCATCGGACATGCTGGCATTCAACGACATCTACCGGCGCCTCGTGACAGACGCGGGTGGCGAATATGTCGATGTCTGGGACGGTTTCGTCGACGAAAGCGGCGCGTTCGCAACCAACGGCCCCGACATGAACGGCCAGCCGGCCCAGCTTCGCTCCAGCGATGGGATCAACGTGACCCGCGACGGGCGCCGCAAGATCGCCTTCTATGCCGAAAAGCCGCTCAACCGCCTGTTCGAGACAGGCTCGGCAACACCGGGAACGCCCGGGCTCGATGGCGACGGCTTGCTCGGCGGGCCCACTCCCGACGGCTCCACACCGGCGGTCATCGACCGCACCGCGCCCATGGCGCTGGACGATCTGGGATCCGACAGCGGCGGACAATTGCTCGGCGCATCCTTCGCGCGCCCCAGCGGCGAAGCGCGAACGCCTGCTGAGCAGCTTTCCCGCGAGGGACTGGCTCCTGCCCCCACTCCGGGACGCGCAGACGATTTCGAGATAAGGCGACCAGGCCCCGCCTCAGCCGGGCCCGACCGTCAAAGCACCACGGCGATAACGCCGTAGTCGCTAGCGCGGCAGAACGGTCTCACCCATCAGGAACTTGTCGATGGCATGCGCGGCCTGGCGACCCTCGCGGATTGCCCAGACGACCAGGGACTGACCGCGACGCACGTCGCCGGCTGCAAACAGCCGGTCGACGCTGGTGCGATAATCACTATCGTTGGCGACCACATTGGTCGAGCGCCGCGCATCCACATTCAGCGTCATCTGGCCGTCCAGTTCCTTCGTCACACCGCCGGAGATGGGGCCGGCAAAGCCGATAGCGATGAAGGCGAGATCGGCGCGAATGACGAACTCGGTGCCGGCGACCGGCTTGCGCTTCTCGTCCACCTCGCAGCACTTGACGCCGGTCAGTACGCCGTCCTCGTCGCCGATGAACTCCAGCGTCGCGACCTGGAATTCGCGCTGGGCGCCCTCCGCCTGCGATGAGGAGGTCCGCATCTTGGTCGCCCAGTAGGGCCAGACGGTGAGCTTGTCTTCCTTCTCCGGCGGCTGTGGGCGAATGTCGAGCTGGGTGACGCGCACCGCGCCCTGGCGGAAGGCGGTGCCGACGCAGTCCGAGGCGGTATCGCCGCCGCCGACGACGACGACATGCTTGCCCCCGGCGACGATCGGCTCGGAGGCCCATGCGACCGACTGGATGTCCTCGCCACCCACGCGCCGGTTCTGCTGAACCAGATAGGGCATGGCGTCATGCACGCCGATGAACTCGGTACCGGGAATGCCCGCGGGGCGCGGAGTCTCGGAACCGCCGCAATAGAGCACCGCGTCGTGTTCGGCCAGCAGCTCGGACACCTTCTTGTCGGCGCCGACATTGACGCCGCAGTGGAAGGTGACGCCCTCGCCTTCCATCTGCTTCACACGCGCATCGACATAATGCTTCTCGATCTTGAAATCGGGGATGCCGTAGCGCATCAGCCCGCCCGGCTTCGACTCGCGCTCGAAGACATGGACCTCGTGACCGACGCGGCCAAGCTGCTGCGCGGCAGCCATGCCCGCCGGGCCTGAACCGATGATCGCGATCTTCTTGCCGGTCTGGCTTGCGGCCGGCATCGGGCGGATGTGGCCCTGCTCGTACGCCTTGTCGGCGATCGCCTGCTCCACGGTCTTGATCGCGACCGGTATGTCCTCGAGGTTGAGCGTACAGGCCTCCTCGCACGGTGCGGGGCAGATGCGGCCGGTCCATTCCGGGAAGTTGTTGGTCGAATGCAGGTTGCGGATCGCACCGTCCCAGTCGCCATTGTAGACGAGGTCGTTCCAGTCCGGGATCTGGTTGTGAACCGGGCAGCCGGTCGGCCCATGGCAGAACGGAATGCCGCAATCCATGCATCGGGCGGCCTGTTTCTCGACTTCCTGATCCGACATCGGCAGGGTGAATTCCCTGAAATGCCTGATACGGTCGGAAGCCGGCTGGTACTTGTGCACCTGCCGGTCGATCTCGAGAAATCCTGTTACCTTGCCCATTCTTACCTCCAGCCTCGGGAAGCGGCCAGTCGGGCCGCCTCCGGGCGCAGCAATGTCGTTCTTCCTGCCTATTCGGCCGCGATGCCCATGCGCATGCGCTCCATTTCGATCAGCGCACGACGGTACTCGACCGGCATCACTTTCCTGAATTTCGGACGATAATCCGCCCAGTTGTCCAGGATTTCGCGGGCGCGTGTCGAGCCGGTATAATGCATGTGGTTCGAGATGAGCTGCACCAGCCGCTCTTCGTCATGGCGCGTCATGTCGCCCGACACGTCGACACGGCCCTTGTGGTCGATGTCGCCACCATGGTGATGCAGCTTCTCAAGCATGTCGTCTTCCTCGGGCACGGGCTCGAGCTCGACCATCGCCATGTTGCAGCGCTCGGCGAAATCGCCGGCCTCGTCGAGCACATAGGCCACGCCGCCCGACATGCCGGCCGCGAAGTTGCGGCCCGTCTGGCCGATCACGACGACCACACCGCCGGTCATGTATTCGCAGCCATGGTCGCCCACGCCTTCCACGACCGCCACCGCGCCGGAATTGCGCACAGCGAAGCGCTCGCCCGCAACGCCGCGGAAGTAGCACTCGCCCTCGATGGCACCGTAAAGCACAGTGTTGCCGACGATGATCGAGTCTTCCGGCACGATCTTCGAATCGTCCGAAGGCCTTATGACGATGCGGCCGCCCGAAAGGCCCTTGCCGACATAGTCGTTGCCGTCGCCGATCAGATCGAACGAAACACCGCGCGAAAGGAAGGCGCCGAAGGACTGTCCGGCGGTCCCCGTCAGGGTCACGGCGATCGTGTCGTCCTTCAGTCCCTTGTGGCCGAAGCGCTTGGCGACCGCGCCCGACAGCATCGCACCCGCCGAGCGGTCGACATTGCGGATCGGCACTTCGATCTTCACCGGCTGCTTAGACTCGAGCGCAGGGGCTGCAAGCTCGATGAGCTTGCGGTCGAGCACGTCCTCGATCGGGTGCTCCTGTCGCGTCGTCCAGTAGGTCTCTTCCTTGGGCGCTTCGGGCTTGTGGAAGACGCGGCTGAAGTCGAGCCCCCTCGCCTTCCAGTGCTCGATCATCTCCTGCTTGGCGACGAGATCGGTATCGCCGATGATCTCGTCCAGCTTGCGAAAGCCCATGGCAGCCAGCAGTTCACGCACTTCTTCGGCAACGTAGAAGAAGTAGTTGATGACGTGCTCCGGCGCGCCCTTGAAGCGCTTGCGCAGCACCGGGTCCTGCGTGGCGACGCCCACCGGGCAGGTGTTGAGATGGCACTTGCGCATCATGATGCAGCCGGCGGCGATCAACGGCGCCGTTGAGAAGCCGAACTCGTCGGCGCCCAGCAGCGCGCCGACGATCACGTCGCGGCCGGTGCGCAGTCCGCCGTCGACCTGCAACGCGATGCGGCTGCGCAGGCCATTGAGCACCAGCGTCTGGTGGGTCTCGGCAAGCCCCATCTCCCATGGGCTTCCGGCATGCTTGAGCGAGGTCAGCGGCGAAGCGCCGGTGCCACCGTCATAGCCGGAGATGGTAATGTGGTCGGCCCGCGCCTTGGCAACGCCGGCAGCAACCGTACCGACGCCCACTTCGGACACAAGCTTCACCGACACGTCGGCCGTGGGGTTCACGTTCTTCAGGTCGAAGATGAGCTGTGCCAGATCCTCGATCGAATAAATGTCGTGGTGCGGCGGCGGCGAGATCAGGCCAACGCCAGGTGTCGAGTGCCGGGTCTTGGCGATGGTCGCGTCCACCTTATGGCCCGGCAACTGGCCGCCCTCACCGGGCTTTGCGCCCTGCGCGACCTTGATCTGGATCATGTCGGAATTGACGAGATATTCGGTCGTGACGCCGAACCGGCCGGACGCGACCTGCTTGATCGCCGAGCGCTCGGGGTTCATCGAACCGTCCGGCAGTGGCAGGTAGCGGTCGGGCTCCTCGCCACCCTCGCCGGTGTTCGACTTGCCGCCGATCCGGTTCATGGCGATGGCGAGCGTGGTATGCGCCTCACGGCTGATCGAGCCGAACGACATCGCGCCGGTCGAGAACCGCTTGACGATCTCGGCCGCAGGCTCGACCTCGTCGAGAGGCACCGGCGCGCGGCCAGTCTCCTCGGCCAGCTTGAGACGGAAGAGGCCGCGAATGCTTCTGGCCCGCGACGCATCGGAATCGATCTGTTGAGAGAACTCCTTGTAGGTCTCCCACGAACCTTTGCGCACGGCATGCTGCAGCGTGGCCACCGCGTCGGGAGACCACATATGCGCCTCGCCCCGCATGCGGAACATGTATTCGCCGCCCACATCGAGCGCGTTGCGCAGCACCGGGTCGTCGCCGAAAGCCAGCGCGTGCCGTTGCACGGTCTCCTCGGCAACCTCGGCCAGCCCGACGCCTTCGATCGTGGTCGCCGTTCCGGTAAAGAAGTGCTCGACGAACTCCGATGAGAGCCCGACCGCGTCGAAGATCTGCGCGCCGCAATAGGACTGATAGGTCGAGATGCCCATCTTGGACATGACCTTGAGGATGCCCTTGCCGATCGACTTGATGTAGCGCGAGACCACCTCATACTGGTCGACTTCCGGCGGGAAATCCCCGCGCGCATGCATGTCGAGCAGGGTGTCGAAGGCGAGATAGGGGTTGATCGCCTCCGCGCCATAGCCGGCGAGGCAGCAGAAATGATGCACTTCGCGCGGTTCGCCTGACTCGACCACGAGGCCGACCGAGGTGCGCAGCCCTTTGCGAATCAGATGGTGGTGGACCGCCGCAGTCGCCCACAACGCGGGGATCGCGATGCGGTCCGGCCCCACCTGGCGGTCGGACAGGATGATGATGTTGTAGCCGCCGGCAACCGCCGCCTCTGCGCGCTCGCAAAGCCGCTCCACGGCGCCCTGCATGCCCGCCGTTCCCTCCATCACCGAATAGGTGACGTCGAGCGTCTTGGTGTCGAACCGATCCTCGGTGTGGCCGATCGAACGAATCTTCTCCAGGTCGCCATTGGTCAGGATCGGCTGCCGAACCTCCAGCCGCTTGCGGCGCGAGGACCCGACGAGGTCGAAGATGTTGGGGCGCGGTCCGATGAAGGAGACGAGGCTCATCACCAGTTCCTCGCGGATCGGATCGATCGGCGGATTGGTGACCTGCGCGAAATTCTGCTTGAAATAGGTGTAGAGCAGCTTCGACTTGTCGGACATCGCCGAGATCGGCGTGTCGGTGCCCATCGAGCCCACAGCTTCCTGTCCGGTCGTCGCCATCGGCGACATCAGAAGCTTGGTGTCTTCCTGCGTGTAGCCGAAGGCCTGCTGACGGTCGAGCAGCGACACGTCCTTGCGCAGCGCGCGGGGCTCCACCGGCTTCAGATCTTCGAGGATGAGCTGGGTGTTGGCGAGCCACTGCCGATAAGGGTGCTTGGTCGCGATCTCCGACTTGATCTCCTCGTCGGAAACGATGCGCCCCTTTTCGAGGTCAATAAGCAGCATGCGGCCGGGCTGCAGCCGCCACTTCTTCACGACCTTCTCCTCGGCCACCGGCAATGCGCCGGCCTCTGAAGCCATGATGATGCGGTCGTCGTCGGTGACGACATAGCGCGCCGGACGAAGCCCATTGCGGTCGAGCGTCGCGCCGATCTGGCGCCCATCGGTGAAGGCTACGGCAGCCGGACCGTCCCACGGCTCCATCAGGGCAGCGTGGTACTCGTAGAAGGCCTTGCGCTCCTCATCCATGAGCTTGTTGCCGGCCCAGGCCTCCGGGATCAGCATCATCATGGCGTGGGCGAGCGAGTAGCCACCCTGCGTCAGGAATTCGAGCGCATTGTCGAAGCAGGCGGTATCCGACTGCCCCTCGTAGGAGATCGGCCACAGCTTGGCGATGTCGTTGCCGAACAGTTCGGAATCGACCGAGGCCTGCCGTGCCGCCATCCAGTTGACGTTGCCGCGCAGCGTGTTGATTTCGCCGTTGTGCGCGACCATGCGGTAGGGATGGGCAAGCTGCCACGACGGGAACGTGTTGGTCGAGAACCGCTGGTGAACAAGGACCAGCGCGGATTCGAAACGCGGATCGGCGAGATCCTTGTAGTAGGCCCCCACCTGATAGGCCAGGAACATGCCCTTGTAGACGATGGTCCGCGACGACAGCGACACGGTGTAGGGGCTGTTGTCGCGGCCGCCCGTCTCCGCATATATCCGCGCGGAAACCACCTTGCGCAGAATAAAGAGCCGGCGCTCGAACTCGTCCTGGCTTTCAATCGCCGGATTGCGGGCGATGAACACCTGACGATGGACAGGCTCGGAAGCCGCAATGTCGGGAGCCTTGGACAGAGACGAATTGTCGACCGGCACTTCCCGGAAGCCCAGCAGCGTCTGGCCTTCCTGGTGGACGACCTCGGCGATGATCTCCTCGGTGCGCGCAACGATAGCCGGATCACGCGGCATGAAGATGTGGCCGACGGCGTAGTGCCCCGACTCCGGCAGTTCAACGCCCTGAGCGGCCATTTCCTCGCGGAAGAACCGGTCGGGAATTTGCACCAGCAGCCCGGCGCCATCGCCCATCAGCGGGTCGGCGCCCACCGCGCCACGGTGGGTGAGATTTTCGAGCATGGCGAGACCGTCGCGCACGATGTCGTGCGACTTCTCGCCTTTCATGTGCGCGATGAAGCCCACACCACAGGCGTCGTGCTCGTTGCGCGGATCGTAAAGCCCGCGCGCAGCCGACAGGCCGAACGTGGAGGCGGTGGTTTTGGTGACGGCCGTTTTGCTCTGCGCGGCCGGCATAGGCACGGTCGTTTCAGATGGCGTCAGGTCCGTCATCGCCTCTTCCTCCAGAGTAGCCCTTTTGGGGCGGTCGGTTCGATCCGGCAGGCACAGCGTTTGCGCACTTCCGGCATTCTGTCGGCATATCTTGCGAAAGGCCGTCAGGGAGACTATGCCGCTTGCGGCTTTGCCTCCCTTGGCGAACGAAGCCGGAGCTGCTCGCGCGGGCTCCAACCCATCCGAAACCGCCCGCATCGAAAACCGGATTTGCGGTCATCATACCCCAAACCCGGCCATTCAAGCGCGCGTTAAATAAGACAGTAATACTGTCCTAAATTCCGTATGCCACAAAGCTTAAGCACAGACAAGACGGATGTGCAAAAAATTGCGGCTAAACGCGAAATTTTGTTGCGCGCAACGCGACGTTTCCGAACGTTCCGGTCGGTGGCCTGTGAAAAACCACCTTGGTCGCCGTCTATCGCGCCCACCGGCAGCGTAACCACACGGCTTGCGGAACCCGCACGATCTCGTCCACACTGCCAGCCTCACCCTTCACTGTCACCCCGGATCATCTCATGTTTTTTGCCTCCGATAACTGGGCCGGCGTCCATCCGCGAATTGCTGGAAACCTGACGCGGCATTCCGCCGGCTTCGCCTCGGCCTATGGATCGAGCGACCTCGATCGTCAGGTCGAGCAGACCTTCAGCGAAATCTTCGAACGCCAGGTGGCGGTGTTCTTCGTCGCGACCGGCACGGCTGCGAATTCGCTGTCGATGGCAGCCGTCGCAAGGCCCGGCGGCGTCGCATTCTGCCACCGCGAGGCGCATATGATCGCCGACGAGGGCGGCGCGCCGGAATACCTGACCGGCGGCGGTCGGCTGTGCCCGGTGGATGGGCCGCTGGGTCGGATGGATCCGGCAGCGCTGGAGCACGAGATCGGTCGCTATCCCCCGGAATTCGTTCATTCGGGACAGCCGGCTGCGATCTCGATCACGCAGACAACGGAAATTGGCACCGTCTACCAGCTTGCCGACATCGCGGCGGTTTCACAGGTCGCACGAAAGCACGGCCTGCCGCTGCACATGGACGGTGCACGCTTCGCCAACGGCCTGGTAGCGCTCGACACCTCGCCGGCGGAAATGACCTGGAAACAGGGCGTCGACATCGTCTCCTTCGGCGGCACCAAGAATGGCTGCTGGTGCGCGGAAGCGGTCGTCTTTATGGATCCGAAGAAGGCACAGGCATTTCCATTCATACGCAAACGTGCCGCCCAGCTCTTCTCCAAATCGCGTTTCATCGCCGCGCAGTTCGAAGCCTATTTCGAGGATGGCCTGTGGCTGGAAACCGCGCGCCACGCGAACGCGATGGCCGCACGGCTGGCCGATCATATCAGGGCTTCATCGAAGACGCGGCTCGGATGGGACCCTCAGGCCAACGAGGTGTTTCCAATCATGCCGCTTTCAGTGGTCGAAGTGTTGAAGACACAGGGCGCGGCCTTCTATCCATGGCATCCCCCGCATGGCTTTGCCGGCGAAATCGGTGAGGACGAGACGCTCTGCCGCTTTGTCACAAGCTTCGCAACCAGTGCGGACGAAGTGGACCGTCTGGGCGACCTGATCGCGTAGCGCGGCATCGGTCGCGGTTTTGAAGGTGAGGAGATGTCGATGGAATTGACCGGCAGATGCTATTGCGGCGCGATGCGCTACGAGGCGGAGGGCAAACCGAAGCTGAGAGCTCAGTGTCATTGCCGCGAATGCCAGTATTTTTCCGGCGGCGGACCCAATTTTTTCCTGCTCATTCCGCCGGAAAATTTTCGTTACACCGAAGGGACACCGCAAAGCTTCACGCGCAGCGACCTGGAAAATGCCGTTACGCGCGAGTTCTGCCCGCAATGCGGTACGCATCTGGCGACACGCAGGCAGGACATGCCCGAGGTGATCCTGAAGGCTGGCACACTCGACCGGCCCGAACTTTTCGGCCAACCGCAGATCGCGATCTTCACCGTGGACCGCCAGCCCTTCCATTTCATCGCGGAAGAAATGCCTGCCTACGAGCGCATGCCGCGACGCTGAGCCGAAAGACACGCAAAACAAAAGCGGCGCCCGAAGGCGCCGCCTCCATGTCCAATCTGGACGGACTTATTTCGAAGCCTGGGCCTCGATCTGCTTTGCCTTCGCCGGAGCGGCGGCAATCGCGATTCGGCGCGGCTTCATCTCCTCGGGGATGTTGCGCTTCAGCTCGATGTGCAGAAGGCCGTTCTTGAGCGCGGCGCCCTGGACCTCGACGTGGTCGGCAAGCTGGAAGCGGCGCTCGAAGGCGCGCGCGGCTATGCCGCGATGCAGGAACTCCGAGCTCTCGGTCTGCTCCTCGGTCTTCTCGCCCTTCACGGTCAGAACGTTGCGGTGGGCTTCGATCGAAATCTCGTCTTCCGAGAAGCCCGCGACGGCCATCGAGATGCGATAGGCGTCTTCGCCAGTTCGCTCGATGTTGTAGGGCGGGTAGGTCTGGCCGTTATCGGGTTGCGCAAGTGAATCGAGCATCGTGAAGAGGCGGTCGAAGCCGACGGTGGAACGATAGAGCGGCGAAAAATCAACATGACGCATGGGTCTGTTCTCCTTTGAGCAACATGTTTGCGTATGGTCATGCAGCGAAGATCCGTTTCGGCATCTCCCACGACCAGTGGCCCCTTTGATTGGCGGCCACGCTCAGGATTTGGGTTTGACGCAGTCCGGTTTCAAGTCCCCGACATGCCGCCTTTGATGAACGCCAGATGAACCGCTCCTTCGGATCGGGTTCAGGCGGCGGCTGCTAGATTTCACTCGAGACTACGGATTGGCGGATGAGAAATTCTCCGTCACCGATGCCGACCCGGGTGTATCGTCCCTTCCTCCCGGTTCGTCAGGAGGCCGGAAGCAGTCCATAATGGGCTCTTCCGGCCTTTCCACGTCCGGCGTCTGCGAACCGGCCGGAATCCCTTTGCATTTCACCGAGCCGCTTTCTATCACGGCAGCTATGAACCCGCCTGAGGACGACCAATCCATGCAGGAGCTTCTCCACGAGACGCCGGCCAACCCGGTGCCCGCCAACGCGCATGCCGGGTTCATCACCACGCGCGACGGCAAGCGCCTGCGTTATGCGCGTTTTGCGGCCGAGGGTCGCCCGCTCAAAGGCACGGTGGTCATTCAGACCGGGCGCAACGAGTGCATCGAGAAATATTTCGAGACGATCCGCGACCTGTCGAAACGAGGGCTTGGCGTCGCGATCTTCGACCTGCGTGGCCAGGGCGGCTCGGAGCGCCTGATCCGCAACCCGCAGCGCGGCTATGTCGACAGCTTCATGGATTATGTGGGCGACATCGGCATCTTCTTCGAGGAGATCGTTCTGCCCGATTGCCGCGGGCCCTACTTCATGCTGGCTCACTCCACCGGCGCGCTGGTGGCACTACTGGCTGCGCCCACCCTTGCCAACCGCGTTCAGCGCATGGTTCTGAGCGCACCGTTGCTGGCATTTGCCGGCCAGCCGCTTTCGATGCGCGGCACGCTGCGTCTTTCGTCGTTCCTCTACGGACTGGGCCTCGGCACGATGTATCTGGGGCACGGCAAGCGCGACGAGAACCCGCCTTTTGAAGGCAACGTGCTGACCAGCGATCCGGTGCGCCACGCACGCAACGTCGACATCTACCGGCACTATCCCAAACTGGGCATCGGCGGCCCGACCGTCGCCTGGATCCGCGCGGCGTGCCTGGCCAGCGAGCGCGTGCAGGACCCCGACTACATCGCCTCAATCAAGGTCCCGACCCTTATCGTTGCCGCCGGTGCGGATCAGGTGGTCGAGACGCTTGCCATCGAGCGGTTCACACAGCTTCTGCGCACCGGGTCGCTGGTAACGATCGACGGCGCGCGCCACGAACTGCTCCAGGAAGCGGATGTCTATCGCGAGCAGTTCTTTGCCGCCTTCGATGCGTTCATTCCCGGCAGCGAGCCGGCCTGATGGACGGCCTAGGCGTTGAGCATCTCGAGCGCGGCAGCGTGTAACTCTGGTGTTGCGGCAGCGACGATGTCGCCGGCCTTTTCGGCCGGACCGCCGTCCCAGCGGGTGATGACGCCGCCTGCCCGCTCGATGATCGGCACCAGAGCCACGATGTCGTAAGGCTGCAGCCCCGTTTCCACGACAAGATCGACATTGCCCGCCGCCAGCATCGCATAGGCATAGCAATCGGTGCCGTATCGCGCGAGCCGCACCGCACCTTCAAGCCGGTCGTACGACGCGCGCATTTCGCCGGCGAACAGCGCCGGCGTGGTGGTGCACATAGTGGCCTCGGCAATCACACGGGTGCCACGCGTCGCGAGCTGCCGCGCGCCCCCCGGCCCGTCATAATGCGACGCCTCGCCATCCGCCCAGAACAGTTCCCTGGTGAAGGGTTGGGACATCATGCCCGCCACCGCGTCACCACCATCGGTCAGGCCAACCAGCGTGCCCCACAGCGGCAGACCCGAGATGAATGCGCGCGTTCCGTCGATCGGATCGATCACCCAGACATGGCGGCTATCGGTGTTTTCCGCGCCGAACTCCTCGCCGAGGATGCCGTGATCCGGGAAGGTGCTGCGGATCAGCGAGCGTATCGCCTTTTCAGCTTCACGGTCGGCTTCCGTCACCGGATCGAAGCCGGAAGCGAGCTTGTTGGAAACGAGCCCGGCCTGGCGAAAACGCGGCAATGTCTGCGCTGCTGCGGCCGCTGCGATGCGCCGCATGAACTCCGCCTCTATCATAAAATCCGTCTCCTCTGGGGCCGCCGGCCGCGCCGTCGCCTAGTTTTTGCACAGCCCTTACCGGCCGCTTGACATTTGTGCAACGCAGCATAAACTCGATTTTGGACAGGGCGACCTGTCTATGCCCTCCTTGGGCGTTTCCTCCCTAGACTTCGACCGCGTCGTGCAAACGGTGCGGTCTTTTTTTAGGTTGGATCGTGTCGGCTATTCCGCCGCGAGCGGCAGGCTGCTGAAGCTATGGTCCGGCAGCGCCATAATGTCGGCGGCGAAACGGGTCAAGTCATTGGCCAGCGCCGCGAACCCTCTCGTCTTTTGCAGCGTCCGCTCATCCATATAGAGGCCGCGATTGACCTCGATCTGCAGCGCATGCAGACCGCGCGGCGGCCGGCCGTAATGCTCGGTAATGAAGCCGCCCGCATAAGGCTTGTTGTGGGCAACGCTGTAACCCATGCCGGCAAGGATGGCGATCGCAGCTTCCGACACGGCCGGCGCGCACGCGACGCCGAAGCGGTCTCCAACGATGAAATCCGGCTTCATGCCGGTATCGCCGAGGCGGATGCTTGCCGGCATCGAGTGGCAGTCGATCAGCACGGCGTAACCGAACTTCGCATGGGTGCGCGTCAGGAGCCGCTTCAGCTCCTCATGGTAGGGGCGGTAGACGGTTTCGATCCGCATGAGGGCTTCGGAAAGCGGCAGCTTTCCAGCGTAGATCTCCTGCCCCTCGCCTACCAGCCGCGGCACCGTGCCGAGCCCGCCGGCCACCCGCGCCGAGCGCGCATTGACATGCGCGGGCAGCGGGTCGGCGAACATGCGTGGATCCAGCTCCCATGGCTCGCGGTTGGCGTCGAGATAGGCACGGGGGAAATTGGCCGCCAGCATGGGCGCACCGAGCGTTACGGAACCTGCGAAAAGCTCGTCGACATAGCAGTCCTCCGAGCGCCGTATACCGACGGCATCGAGCTTGCTCATCGCAAGGAAGCGGGCCGGATACGTGCTGCCGCTATGCGGCGAATTGAACACGAAAGGCACACGCTGCTGCGCGGCGCGTCTGACCACGAAAGGCGGCGTTCCGGCGAAATCTCCTGCTGGCGTCATGGAACTCCCGAAAAGCTGCCTCAGGTCGACCCTTTGCTCAAAGGTGCCACTTGCCGCACGGCCTGTCCAGCCTGACCCAACGTCGCCAACGTCTTGAAAACGACCGATTTGCGGACATGCATGCACCCTCCCATTCACTTGATCTTTACTCCCGCGCGGGCATATACGCGAAATGGTTAATGCGTCCGCGAGCCGGCGGGCGTGCTGCGACTGATTCGGACGGGAACCCATGACAAGAATTCTCCTGGCGGAAGATGACGACGATATGCGCCGCTTTCTCGTGAAGGCTCTGGAACGGGCCGGCTACGACGTGAGCGATTTCGACAACGGCGCAAGTGCCTATGAGCGCCTGCGCGAGGAGCCGTTCTCGCTACTGCTGACCGACATCGTCATGCCGGAGATGGACGGCATCGAGCTCGCCCGGCGCGCCACGGAGATCGATCCCGACCTCAAGGTGATGTTCATCACCGGTTTCGCCGCCGTCGCACTCAACCCCGATTCCAAGGCGCCCCGCGACGCCAAGGTGCTGTCGAAACCGTTCCACCTGCGCGACCTCGTCAACGAGGTCGAAAAGATGCTCCAGGCCGCCTGAGACCCTGCCAGGCCCTTGTCGCAACCGGGTGCGGCGGGGTGGACAATATTGCGCATTCTCGAGGGCTGAAACTTCGTGTTTCGGCTATTGACGCAGGCTCCGGCCTGTGGTGTATGCGCGGCTCGGATGGGCGTGTAGCTCAGCGGGAGAGCACTACGTTGACATCGTAGGGGTCACAGGTTCAATCCCTGTCACGCCCACCATCCTCAAAGCCTTGATGTCCTGATTTGCGCAACCGTCAAGCCCGGTTCGCTGGCACGATCGAACAAGCCTTCTGTCCGCCCCAAGAAAAGAGAACTCTGCCTGCGGTTATCGGAGTGATTGTCAGCATACAACCGCTTCGCCGTTGACATTTTCCTATCAAATACGTTGATATCAACTCACAAAACTGGAGGCCGATCACGACGCGATCAGCGGAACAGCGCGGAAGGTGGAAATCTCCTCAAAACCGCCCGCGCGATTTGGGAGTAGGCCTTTAAGCGGATGCCTGATCGGGTGATCGCCTTCCACCTGCCCGTTGTACAGCCACAAAGTCCTCAAGCCGACCTAAGAAGGGAACCATCCATGAAGATCGTAACGAGCCTGAGCTTTCAGGGCCAGTGTCGCGAGGCGTTCGAGTTCTACGCCAAGGTACTGGGCGGAAAGATCACGGCGGCCATGCCCTATGGCGATGGGCCGCCTGACATGCCGATCAGCGATGAGAAGTACAGGACATGGCTGATGCACTGCTGGCTGGAGATCGGCGATCAGGCGCTGATGGGCGCTGACATGGACACCGACTGGGCACCCAACGTCGCCAAGCCGAAGAACGGCTTCGATGTCACGCTGCACACAGAGGACAGTGCCGAAGGCCAACGCTGGTTCGACCAGTTGTCGGAGGGCGGCAAGGCCATCATGCCGTTCGGCGAAACCTTCTGGTCTCCCGGTTTCGGTTCGCTGGTCGACAAGTTCGGCGTCCCCTGGATGGTCAACGTCATCCCTTCGCCAGGCTGGAAACCCCAGCAGGGCTGAACGAGAAGCGAAACGTTTCGGATGCTTGTAGCAGCCCCGCTCAGTCGTGTGAGCGGGGTTGTATAAACTATGACGCTGGCACCTGCGCGGCGTCCGCGGCCGACTTTAGAGTTTGCCTTCGATCGCGTCGTTCAGAAGCGACAGCGCACCGTCCCTGGTCAGCTCGATCGGATTGCCGCCTGCCGTAGGATCAACGATCGCCATGTCGGCTATCAGTTCCTTGCGCGCCTGATCCGGTGCAAAGCCGTCAATGAACGCCGGAAGCGTGTGCGGCACGCCCAGCTCTGCGCGCAGCTTCAGAACGGCATCGGCGAACCCGTTGAAACCGCCTGCAATGCCGCAATAGGCGGCCAGTCTTTCGATGCGAGGCTCGATGGCGGAACGGTTGAAGGCCAACACATAGGGCATGAAGACCGCGTTGGTCATGCCATGATGGGTGTCGTAAAGCGCGCCGACCGGGTGCGAGAGCGAGTGAATCGCGCCGAGCCCCTTCTGGAAGGCCGTGGCGCCCATGGCCGCGGCCGACATCATATGCGCCCGCGCTGTCAGGTCGGAGCCGTCGGCGAAGGCTTTGGGCAGGTTCTCGAAGACAAGACGCACGCCCTCGAGCGCGATGCCGTCGGCCATCGGATGATAGCCCGGCGCGCAATAGGCTTCCAGGCAGTGCGCGAGCGCGTCCATGCCGGTGCCGGCGGTGATGAAGGGCGGCATGCCCGCCGTCAGCTCCGGGTCGGCAATCACGATGGCCGGCATCATCTTGGGGTGGAAGATGACCTTCTTGGTGTGGCTCGCCTCGTGGGTCAGAACGCCCGCGCGTCCGACTTCGGAACCGGTGCCGGCGGTCGTGGGCACGGCCACTATGGGCGCGATCTTCGACGCATCGGCGCGGGTCCACCAGTCGCCGATGTCCTCGAAATCCCAGACCGGGCGGGACTGGTGCGCCTGGAAGGCGATCAGCTTGCCGAGGTCGAGCGCCGAGCCGCCGCCGAAAGCGATAACGCCGTCATGCCCGCCGACCTTGAAGACCTCGACGCCGGCATAAAGGTTCGATTCCACCGGGTTGGGCTTCACGTCGGAGAACACTCCGTGTGCTACGCCGGCGTCAGCAAACAGCTTCAGCGTTGAGGCAACCACCGGCAACTTCGCAAGTCCGGGATCCGTGACGAACAGCGGATTGGCGATGCCCGTTTCCCTGAGCACCTCCGGCAGCTCCGCAATACGGCCGACGCCGAAGCGCATCGTGGTGGGGTAGTTCCATTTGGAGACGAGATTGGTCATGGGTTTATCTTTCACAATGCAAATTCTTCATCCCGGCCGATCCAGGCAAGCGGGGGAGAGCCGGGACCCATCGAGCAGCGCGGACGATTTGCGGTTTCGCGCTGACGCGAGGACCGGGCCCCGCTCGACGATGCACCGACCAATAGGTCCCGGATAACCTCCGCTTCGCTCCGGTTTCCGGGATGACGCGGTGGGGATTCATGGCTGTCCTAAATCGCTTCCCGCAAATGATAGCTCTTCGGGCGCGTCAGATTCTCGTAACCTACAAGTCCCATGGCACCGCCCTTGCCGGTGTCCTTGACGCCGGTCCAGACGAGACCGGGATCGACGTAGTCGCAGCGGTTCATGAATACTGTGCCGGTCTCAATCCGGTCGCCCAGACGCGCGGCGTGGTCTGTGTCGGTGGTCCATAGCGATGCGGTGAGCCCGTAGGGACTGTCGTTCATCAGCGCGATGGCTTCCTCGTCGTCGCGCACCTTCATGATGCCGACGATCGGGCCGAAGCTTTCCTCGCGCATCACGCTCATCTGGTGGTTGACGCCGGTCAGCACTTCCGGCGCGATATAAGGCGAGCCTTCACGGTCGCCTTCGACCTTCATGCCGATATGCGCGACCGCCCCCTTGCGCAGCGCTTCCGCCTTCTGCTCGCGGATGAAGTCGGCAAAGCGTGCCTGCGCCATCGGGCCCATGGTCGTGGACTGATCGAGCGGGCTACCGACGACGTAATTCTTCGTCTCGGCGATGAAGCCCTCGACGAAATCGTCGTAGACCTTCTCGTGCACATAGACGCGCTCGATGCCGCAGCAGCACTGGCCCGAATTGTAGAAGGCGCCGTCGACGAGATTGGCGATGGCGTGATCGAGCTTCACGTCGGGCAGAACATAGGCCGGATCCTTGCCGCCCAGCTCCAGCCCCAGCGTCATGAAGGTGCCGGCCGCCGCCTTCTCGATCGCACGACCACCCGCCACCGAGCCGGTGAAGTTGCAATGATCGACCTTGCCGGAGCCGAGCAGCTTCTCGGTCTGGGAATGGCTCAAGACGATGTTCTGGAACAGGCCCTTGGGCAGGCCAGCCTTGTCGAAAGCCGCCTGGAAACGCTCGCCGACCAGCAGCGTCTGCGCTGCATGTTTGAGGATAACAGCATTGCCGGCCATCAGCGCCGGCACGATCGAGTTCACCGCGGTCAGATAGGGATAGTTCCACGGCGCGATCACGAAGACGACGCCCAGCGGCTCGCGCTTGAGATAGCGGCGAAAACCGGGACGCTCCTCGGGAATGAACGGGGCCAGCGCTTTCTCGGCAAGCGCCACCATGTAGCGGGTGCGCTCTTCCACGCCGCCCTTCTCACCGCCATACCGCACGGGCCGGCCCATCTGCCAGGCGAGTTCGGGCACGATGTCGTCGTTCATCACAACCAGCGCTTCGAGGAAGGCCAGGAGATGTTTAGCCTTCTCGTCGATGGGTGTGCCGGCCCATGCAAGTTGAGCCGATCTGGCGCGTTCGACCGCAGCGCCGATTTCGGCTTCGGCCGCCACTGGCCGCTCGGCATAGACCGAGCCATCGATGGGTGACTTGAGTTTTATGGTTTCCACTTGGAAATCTCCGGAGGCGTTTTAAGTCTGGTGCGCCCTAATATCTCTCGAAGCCGCGATGCAACTCCCAGTCGGTCACGCGGCGATCATACTCCATCTGCTCCCAGCGGGCGGTGTGGAGATAATGGTCGATCACCTCGTCGCCGAAGGCTTGCTTCAGCATCTTCGACTTCGCCATCGTGTCGATGGCCTCGCGTAGCGTCTTGGGTATCTCCGGCAGGCGGTTGGCCCGATATGCATCGCCGACGAACGGCTCCTGCAGTTCGAGCTTTTCGTCGATGCCAGCAATGCCGGCAGCGATCAGCGCCGCAAAGGCGAGATAGGGGTTGAGGTCGGCGCCGCCGATGCGGCACTCCATACGGATGCCCTTGGTGCCCATCCCGCACAGGCGGAAGCCGGCAGTGCGGTTGTCTTCGCTCCACATGATCTTGGTCGGTGCGAAGGTGCCCGCCTGGAAACGCTTGTAGGAGTTGATGTAAGGCGCGAGGAACCAGGTGAATTCCTTGGCATAGCGAAGCTGGCCTGCCGCCCATTGCTGGCCGAGCTCGCTCAGCGTCCACTTCGCCGACTTGTCGAAGAACAGCGGCGTCTTCCCATCGGCGCTCCACAGAGAGTTGTGGATGTGGCTCGAATTGCCGGCGAGCTCGTAGTTGTACTTGGCCATGAAGGTGATGGCCTTGCCTTCCGAATGGGCGATCTCCTTGGCGCCGTTCTTGAGAATGACATGGCGGTCGGCCATCTCCAGCACTTCCGCATAGCGGACGTTGATCTCCTCCTGCCCCGGCCCCCACTCGCCCTTGGAGTTCTCGATCGGGATGCCTGCCGCCTCCATCTCGTTACGCAGGCGGCGCATCACGCCTTCTTCCTTCGAGGTAAGCTGGATCAGATAGTCCTCGATATACGGAGATGCCGTATCGAGCCCGCTCCAGTGCTTCATCCGCGCGGTATCGTAGGTCTCGTCGAACAGGTAGAATTCCAGCTCCGAGGCGAAATAGGCGAGATAGCCCCGCTCCTTCAGCCGCGCCACCTGCCGCTTGAGGATACCGCGCGGTGAATGCGGAAGGTCCTCATGCGTGTGATGGTCCTGGAGGTCGCACAGCACCATTGCCGTCTTTTCAAGCCAGGGCAGCGTACGCAGCGTCGAAAGATCGGGCTTCATGACGAAGTCGCCATAGCCCTTCGTCCAACTCGCCGCCTTGTAGCCCGGCACCGGTTCCATATCGATGTCGTTTGCCAGCAGGTAGTTGCAACCATGCGTCTCGTCATAGGCGGATTCGACGAAATACTTCGCCAGGAAACGCTTGCCGATCAGCCTGCCCTGCATGTCGACTGCGCAGGCGAGCACCGTATCGACATCGCCGTCGGCGACGAGCTTCTTCAACTGATCGAATGAAATCGTGCCTGCCATCGTCCGCTCCGTCGCTGGGCGTCGTTACGCATGTAACGAATGATACGAGATTGATTGCATTGAGGTATCTTGGATGATTTCATACACTTCGTGACAGTTTGTCAAACCCGTTCCAGCGGCCGCCATATGAGCACAAGTATCGCCGAACTCATTGCCGACCGGATGGACCAGATGCCGGCCGGCGAACGGCGCGCAGCGCAGATTTTGATCGCAAATTACCCGCTGACCGGACTGCGCACGGTGGCCGAATTTTCGGCCCAGGCCGGCGTATCGTCACCGACAATCCTGCGCTTCGTTGCACGGCTCGGGTTTCAGAACTACGCGGACTTCCAGGCACGGCTGCAAGATGAACTGGCCGCGCAGCTTCAGTCTCCGCTCTCTCGGGCAACCGGCCCGGATTCCGATCGACACACCACGCCCTTTGTCGCGGCGGCGATCGAGAACCTGCGAGAAACCTTCCGCCATCTCTCCCAGCGCCAGATGGACGACATCGTCGGCGTCCTGTCCAACCGGCGCGGCAAGGTCTATCTCGTCGGTGGCCGGTTCACCGATCCTGTCGCCGCATACATGGCCGCTCACCTGGCCATCGTGCGTCCGGGTGTGCAGCACTTGGCCGGGCAGGAAAGCAACTGGCGTGACCGGCTCATCGACCTGGGCCGCAACGACGTTGTCGTGATTTTCGACATCCGGCGCTACCAGGAGAGCCTTCTGCGCTTCGCCGAGGCCGCCGACGGGCGCGGCGCCCAGATAATTCTCCTGACCGATCAATGGCTGTCGCCGATCGCGCGCTACGCCCGGCACGTGATCGCCGGCCGCACGGCGGTTCCCTCGGCATGGGACTCCTCCGTTGCACTGTTCCTCGTTGCCGAAGCGCTGACTGGCGATCTCACCCGCAAGCTAGGTGACGCCGGTGCGAAACGCATAAGGGAAATGGAGCGTTTGCGCGGCGGTTGAGACGGACGAGGGAAGCCGGTCAAATTACCGATATTTAATGATATACTGGATGCATTAGGACAGCATACTTGGCATAAAGACCCCGATGGGATGCGCCGCACCATCGGTGGAAGCGGCGTTTTCGTCGTTAATTGCATTCCCGGTGGTTGCCAGGCCCTTTCGGGTACCCCGCCAGAACCCGGAGTGACGTATGTCGTTTTGGAAGCAACTGATCGCGTCGCTGATCGTGATCGCCGTGGCCGTCGGCCTCTGGGTCCGCTTCTTTCCGGGCGCGCCGGAGATGCTGGAAAGCTGGGGCATGGAATGGGCCACGGCTGCCGTGCCGGACCGTCCCGCACCGCAAGCCGAAGCAAGGCAGGGCCGCGGCGGTTTTGGCCAGCAGCCGGCACTTGTTGTCGCCTCCCGTATCGAGACCGCGACGATCAATGACAGGCTGTCGGCAATCGGCACCGGCCGGGCGACCAGTTCTGTGTCCGTAACGCCTTTCGCATCCGGCAGGCTGACGGAGCTTTCGGTGGAGTCCGGATCGCGCGTCGAGGCTGGCGACCCAATAGCCCGTCTTGATGCCGAAGCCGAAGAAATCGCACTCGACCGCGCCCGCGCCGCTCTCGACGACGCGGAGGCTCGGCTGGAACGCATCCGCGCATTGCGCAATACCAATACGGCGACTGCCGTCCAGCTCAACGAAGCCGAACTCGCGGTTACCAACGCTCGGCTCGCGGTGCGGGATGCCGATCTGACCTTGCAGCGACGCACTGTCATTGCGCCCATCTCCGGCATCGTGGGCATCCTGCCGGTGTCGGCCGGCAACTACGTCACCTCGCAAACGGAAATCGCGACTATCGACGACCGCTCGCGCATTGTCATCGACTTCTGGGTGCCGGAGCGGTTCGCGGGCATGATCGCGGTCGGCGACAGCGTATCGGCCGCCTCCGTTGCCCGCCCCGACGATAATTTCGACGGCATCGTCAGCGCAATCGACAACCGCATCGATGCGCAGAGCCGCACGCTGCGGATCCAGGCCAGCATCACCAATGACGACGACACGTTGCGTGCGGGCATGTCGTTCCAGGTCACCATGACGTTCCCCGGCGACAGCTATCCCGCGGTCGACCCGCTGGCGATCCAGTGGGGCACCGACGGCGCGTTCGTGTGGCTGGTCGAAGACGGAAAGGCGCGCCGCGCGCCGGTCACCATCATCCAGCGAAACACCGACAGCGTCCTTGTCGCGGGTGATTTCGGTGAAGCAGGCGCGGTCGTCACCGAAGGCATCCATTCGGTGCGCGAAGGCGAAGAGGTCCGGCTCGTCCGCGCGCAGGATGATCAGGCACAGCCCGTCATCACCACGACCGGATCTTAAGGCGCGGCACAACCCACACGAGGAAACAGCGCGTGAGCCAGGAAACCAACGCCGCCGTCGAGAATGGCATCACCGCGCTTTTCGTGCGGCGGCCGGTACTGGCATTCGTCATCAACACGCTGATTGCGGTGGCGGGACTGGCAGCGCTGTTCGGTGTCGAAATCCGCGAGTTACCGGACGTCGACCGCCCGGTCATTACCGTCAACACCAACTTCACCGGCGCCTCGGCTGAATCCATCGATCGCGAGATCACCGCCGTCATCGAAGGCGCGATCGCGCGCGTGGCCGGCGTCAAGTCCATCTCCTCGTCGTCATCCTTCGGCCGCAGCCGTATCACGGTGGAATTCAATGACGGAGTCGACCTCGACACCGCCGCGTCTGACATGCGCGACGCTGTCGGCCGCGTCCAGAATAACCTGCCCGACGACGCCGATGTGCCGCGCATCGTCAAGGCGGATGCCGATGCCCAGGCTGTCCTTCGACTCGCCATCACATCGGACACGATGAGCGTGCACGACATGACGCTTCTGGTCGAAGACCAGATCGTCGACGCACTATCATCGATCGACGGCGTCGCCGAAGTCCAGGTCTTCGGCGACCGCGACAAGATCTTCCGCGTCGACATAAACCAGTCGCGGCTGGCAAGCCTGGGCCTCACGGTCGCCGATATACGCAATGCCCTCGCCTCCATAGCCTTCGACACACCTGCCGGTTCCCTGACCAGCAACACCCAGGACCTGATCGTGCGGGCAACAGCCCCGGTCACGACGCCCGAGGACTTCGAAAGCATCATCATCAACGGCACCACCCGGCTGTCCGACGTGGCGACGGTGACCCTGGGCGGCGACGTTGGCGAATCCCAGCTTCGCGCCAACGGCCAGACGGGCATCGGCATGGGCATCATCCGGCAGGCGCAGTCCAATACGCTGACGATTTCTCAGGGCGTGCGGGAGGCCGTGGAGCGCATCCGGCCGACCTTGCCCGAAGGCGTCGACATGTTCGTCACCAGCGATGAGGCGGTCTTCATCAATGGCGCGATCCACGAGGTGGAGATTGCGCTCGGCATCTCGGTCACCGTTGTGCTGCTGATCATCTTCGTATTCCTGCTCGATTGGCGAGCCACCATCATTCCCGGCCTCGCTCTGCCGGTTGCCTTGATCGGCTCGGTAGCAGCGATCTATCTTGCCGGTTTCTCGATCAACATCCTGACGCTTCTGGCCTTCGTGCTTGCCACCGGCCTCGTGGTCGACGATGCGATCGTCGTGCTGGAAAACATCGTGCGCCGGCGCAATGAGGGTATGGGCCCACGCGCAGCGGCGGTGCTCGGCACGCAGGAGGTTTTCTTTGCCGTGCTCGCGACGACCGCCACGCTGGTCGCCGTCTTCGTGCCGCTTTCCTTCCTGCCTGGCCAGACCGGCGGACTCTTCCGCGAATTCGGGTTCGTCCTGGCCATCGCCGTCTTCCTGTCCTCGATCGTCGCGCTTTCGCTTTGCCCCATGCTTGCATCGCGCATGCTCTCAGGCAAAAGCGACGAGCACAGCCATCACGGCCTGCTCGGGCGCATCGGCGCGGCGCTGGCAAGCGTCTACCGGACGACACTGCGCGCGGCGCTCAACGCACCGATGCTCGTAATCGTCGTCGCTGTTCTGTTTTCTGCGCTGGCGGCGGCGCTCTTCCCCACGATCCGCTCGGAACTCACGCCTTCGGAGGATCGTTCCGCTGCCTTCGTGCGCATCTCCGCCCCGCAGGGTGTCAGCCTCGATTACCTCGCCCAGCAGATGCGGCGCATCGAAAGCCTGATCCAGCCATTGCGCGATTCCGGTGAGATCATCTCCACATTTGCCATAGCCGGCTCGGGTGGATCACAGAACTCCGGCTTCATGGTCATGTCGCTTGCCCCCTGGGAAGATCGGGAACGATCGCAGCAGGAAATTCTGCGCGACGTAACCGCCCTCGTACAGGACGTCCCGGGTGTCCGCGCCTTCGCCTTCCAACCGAACAGTCTCGGCATTCGCGGCGCCGGTAGCGGCCTGCAATTCGCCATCGTCGGCAACAACTATGCCGACCTCAACGCCGCGGCAGAGGCCGTTGTCGCCGACTTCGAACAGGACGACCGCTTCCGCCAGCCACGCCTGTCGCAGGAGACGACGCAACCTCAGCTTTCGGTGCGCATCGACCGCGAGCGCGCCTCCGATCTTGGCATCAACATCACCGGATTATCGGAAGCGATCCAGGCAATGGTCGACAGCCGTGAAATAGGCTCGGTGTTTATCGACGACCGTTCCTATGACGTGAAGCTGCTGTCGACGACCAACCCGATCAACGATCCCACCGACCTGGAGAACATCTTCCTGAAGGCCCAGGACGGCCGCTTCGTGCCGATGTCGACGATCGCGACCCTGACGGAACAGGCTGTCGCGCCGTCGCTGGCACGCGAACAGCAGATGCGCTCCGTGGCTGTCACCACCGCGCTGGCGCCTGATTTCGCCCTGGGGGATGCCTATGCTCTTGCACAGGAAATCGCGGCGAAACACATGCCGCCCGGCAGCCGGGTTGTGCCTCTTGCCGAGGCCGCAACGCTCGACGAGACGTCCGGCGGCATGATGACGATCTTCGGCTTCGCCATCGTCATCATCCTGCTCGTCCTCGCCGCGCAGTTCGAGAGCTTCGTCAGCGCCGCTATCATCATGGCCACGGTTCCCCTTGGCCTCGCCTGCGCCGTCTTCGCCCTGCTGCTGACCGGCACCAGCCTCAACGTCTACAGCCAGATCGGCCTTGTCCTTCTGGTCGGCATCATGGCCAAGAACGGCATCCTGATAGTCGAATTCGCCAATCAGCTACGCGACAGGGGACTTGGTGTTCGCGAAGCCGTCGAACAGGCGTCCAATATCCGCTTGCGTCCCGTCGTGATGACCATGCTGTGCACGATCGTCGGCGGTTTGCCGCTCATTCTTGCCAGCGGCGCCGGCGCGGAAGCACGTGTATCGCTCGGCTGGGTGATCGTTGGCGGGCTGGGACTGTCGACGTTGTCGACGCTCTATCTCACCCCCGTCGCCTACCTGCTGCTCGGCCGCTTCGTCACGCCGAAAGTGGAAGAGGAAAAGCGCCTGCATCGCGAACTGGAAGACGCCAGCCGCCCGAAGATCAAGGCGCAGCCCGCAGAATAGGCATTTAATGGAAGCGCCGCGCGGTTGCCCGCGCGGCGCATTATTTTTGCGTTGTGGCGCCTTACTGCGATTCAGCGGGGTCGACGCGGCCGACCTCGACCCACTTGCCGCCCTCGATCTTCGAGATGACGATCAGATCGCCACCCTGGTGATCGTCGGGCCCGTAATTGACCGTGATGTCGAGAATCTGGTCGTCGAATTCGAGGCTTTCCATGCCCTTCTGGAAGCTCTCGGCAGTCAGGTCAGGTCCGGCCGCCTCGAGCGCCATGAGCAGCGTCTTAGCCGCACCGTAGCCGAGCTGTGCCGCGGTTCCAGCCGGCTCGCCGGCCTTGGCCTGGAAGTCCTCGGCCCAGGCCTTGACTTCCGGATTGTCCATCCGGTTCTCGAAGTCCGACCAGCCGGCAGCCGCGTAGTAGCCCTCGGTCACGCCTTCCGGCACCTTTGCGACTGCGGTGTTGAAGCCAGCGGACGAGCCGATGAAAGCAACGTCCGTCCAGCCCAGCTTCTTCGCGGTGCCGAAGGCGACGATGGTCTGGCGCACGCCGATGCCGGTTGCAACGATGTCGCAGCCCGCTTCCCGCAGCTTCTGGATCGAACCGACGAAGTCCTGCTCATCCGGCTTGTGCGTGGTCTCGGCTGCAAATGTCAGGCCCATCCCTTCGGCCTGGTCCCGCGCCGCCTCGAACACTTCGAGACCGAAGTCCGATGGGATATACATCGCGCAGACTTCCTTGGCGTCGTTCTGCTCGGCGAGATACTTAACGCCTGCACGCAACCCGTCATAATACGAAGCGGTGCCAGCGTATTTGTAGGTTATGTCGCCTTCGATCATCTGGCGCGCCGAGGTCAGCGGCGAGACGTTTGCCACCTGCTTGGCCTCCATGAGCGGGAAACCGGCGATGTTGTGCGGCGTGCCGAGGTTCAGAATCATCGCGAAGACCTGATCGGAGTTGATCAGCTTGTTGAAGTTCTGGACCGCCTTCGGCACCTGGTAGCCGTGGTCCTCCACCACAAACCGGATCTTGCGGCCGTGAATGCCGCCCTTGGCGTTCACGTCGTCGAACATCTGCTGCGCAGCCTTGATGGCGCCGACGTTGAACGCGGCGAAGATGCCCGAAAGGTCGCCGTTCGATCCGATGACGATCTCGGTGTCGGTGACGCCCTGCGTTGCGTAGGCAGCGGATGCCATGCCAGCGGCAAGCCCCATCGCCAGAATAGATTTCGTGAGCATGCTTTTCATTTTTTCACTCCTCCTGGTTGTCTTTCAGCACGTCGGGTCGGAAATCATTCCCGCCCGTACATCTCGTCAATCAGCTCTTTGTGCTTCTTCTCGACAAAGCTGCGCTTCAGCTTCATCGTCGCTGTAAGTTCCTCATCTTCAGCGGTCAGAAGCACACCGATCAAGCGGAAATCCTTGATTTGCTCGACGCGGGCGAACTCCTTGTTTGTCTCATCGACGATGCCGGCGATCAGGTCGCGCACTTCCTGAGCCGCACAAAGCGATTTGAAGTTGTTGAATGGCACCTTGTGGTCCTGCGCAAATTTCTCGACGTTCTCCTGGTCGATCATCACCAGACAGGTCAGGAACTTGCGTTTGTCTCCGATCACCACGGCGTCGGATATGAAGGGCGAGAATTTCAGCCGGTTCTCGATCTCGGCCGGGGTGATGTTCTTGCCGCCCGCCGTGATGATGATGTCCTTGGCGCGGCCGGTGATGAACAGGAAACCCTGGTTGTCCAGCCGGCCGACATCGCCCGTGCTCAGCCAGCCATCGGCCGAGATCGTCTCCGCCGTCTTGTCCGGCTTGTTCCAGTAGCCCTTGAAGACGTTGGGGCCCTTGTACTGGATCTCGCCGTCCGGTGCGATGCGGATTTCGCCGCCCGGCACCACCGGCCCGACACTGGCCGTTTTCTCATTCTCGATCAGGTTCACGGAAATCACGCCGGAACTCTCCGTCATGCCGTAACCTTCGAGGATCGTGATGCCGATCGAGCGATACCACCGGATGAGGTCGGGGGAGATCGGCGCCGCACCGGTCGTGCCGCGCCGCAACCGGTCGAAGCCCAGCATACGGCGCACGTTCGACAGAAGCATGAAATCCCAGAAGGAATAGGCAAGCCTGTTTCCGAAAGGTACCGGCCGCCCCTCCTCCAGTGCCTCGGCGCGCGCCCGCCCGGCCTTCATGGCCTGCGCGAACGCCCATTTGCCGATCATGCTAGCCTCGCTCGCCATGATCATGACGCGGCTGTAGATTTTCTCCCAGACACGGGGAACAGCCGTGAAGACATGTGGCGAGACCTCGCGCACATTGTCGAAAACCGTTTCGGGGCTCTCTGCAAAGTTCACCGTGGACTTCAATCCGATCGGCGTGAAGACGGAGATCAGGCGCTCCAGAATGTGGCACAGCGGCAGGAAGCAGACCTGCTCGTCGGTGGGTGTCACCGGCAGGGTCAACACCGAACCGATGATCGACACGATGATGTTCTGATGGCTGATCATCGCGCCCTTCGGCGGGCCGGTCGTACCGGAGGTATAGACCAGGATCGCCGTCTCCTCGGGCTTGGATCTGGCGATTTCCTCGTCGAAGCGGTTGGGGTTTTCCTTCAGGAAGGCGCGCCCCAGCGCGTAGAGGTCATCGAGGAAGATCACCTTCTCGTCGGAGAAGTCGTGCAGGCCATCGCGGTCGTAGACGATCACCCGCGTCAGCCCCGGCATCTCGCCCTTGATCGACAGATATTTGTCGAGCTGCTCGTCATTCTCGACGAACAGGAAGCGGCTGTCGGAATCGTTGACGAGATATTTGAGCTGTGCCGCCGAGTCCGTCGTGTAGACGCCGGACGATATTCCCCCGACCGACTGGACGCCAAGATCGGTGTAGATCCACTCCTTGTTGTCCTCGGACAGGATCGACACCACCTCACCGCGCTTGAGGCCGAGCGACATAAGTCCCAGGCCGATCAGGCGCGCGTGTTCGTAGAAGTCGCTCCACGTATAGGACAGCCAGATGCCGTAATCCTTCTCGCGGTGCGCCACCTTGTCCTGCAGCTCCAGGCATCGCTGCCGGAAGAGCTTTACCAGCGTGTCGCAACCGTCGAGGTAATACGGTCCCCTGGTCAGGTCGGCGTTGAAAGAATGCCCGTGCACTGTCTGCTGGGCGGGCAGTTTCTCGGCGATGGTCATGTCACTTTCCTCCCGAAAGCGCGCATCAGCGCCACGTCTTTTTCTGCTTCCAGCGCTTCTGGCCGCGCTGGCTCTCCTCCGTCTGCATGCCGAGGTAGAATTCCTGTACGTCCTTCGACTGCAGCAACCGCTCGGCCGCGTCGGCCATCACGATGCGCCCAAGTTCCATCACATAGCCATAGTCGGCCACCTCGAGCGCCACCTTGGCGTTCTGCTCGACCAGCATCATCGTCACGCCCTGTTCACGGTTGAGCCGCCGGATGATCTGGAAGATTTCCTTCACCAGCAATGGCGACAGCCCCAGCGACGGCTCGTCGAGAAGCATCAGCTTCGGCTTCGCCATCAGCCCACGGCCAATCGCCAGCATCTGCTGCTGACCGCCCGAGAGCGTACCGGCCGCCTGGTTGCGGCGTTCGGCAAGGATCGGGAAGTACGAGAAGACCATATCGTGGTCGCGCCGGATGCCGTCCGTGTCCGAACGGGTGAAGGCGCCCATCTTCAGGTTTTCCTCGACCGTCAGCAGCGGGAAGACTTCGCGCCCTTCCGGCACGTGCACGACGCCGGCGCGAACCACCTTGTCGGGATTGGCGCCTGCGATGTTCTCGCCCCGATAGACGATCTGCCCCTTCTCGGGATCCATCACACCGGAGATGGTCTTCATCAGCGTCGTCTTGCCCGCGCCGTTGGCGCCAAGCACGGTGACGATCTGCCCTTCGCGCACCTCCAGACTGACGCCCCGGATCGCCATGATCGGCCCGTAGAAGCTCTCGATGTTGCGGATCGAAAGCACAACCTGTGTGTCCTTGGCGGCAGAAGGAGCCGCTGCTTTTGCCGCGACATTCATGCCGGCACCTCCTGCTTCTCGTCAGAAACGCCGATATAGGCCTCGATCACCTTGGGGTCGTTCTGCACCTCGTGCGGCTTGCCGATCGAAAGCATCTTGCCGTCTGCCAGCGCCAGCACCCGGTCCGACACCGCCGACACAAGATGCATGTCGTGTTCGACCATCAGCACCGTGATGCCCATCTGCTTCTTGATGTCCTCGACCCAGAACGCGACGTCCTGCGTCTCCTCCACCGACAGGCCCGACGCCGGCTCGTCGAGGAGGAGGAGCCGCGGCTCGATAGCCAGCGCGCGGCCCATCTCGACCACCTTGCGCACGCCGTAGGGCAGTCCGGCGATATACTTGTCGCGATAGGCCTGCAGGTCGAGGAAATCGATCACCTTCTCGATCGCCTCGCGGTGCCGGCGTTCCTCGGCACGAACGAAAGGCGTGAAGGCGAGCTCCGTCCACATGTTGCTCTTGCGGTGTCGGTGCCGGCCGACCAGCAGGTTCTGCATCACCGTCGCCTGCTCGAACAGCTCGATGTTCTGGAAGGTTCGCGCGATGCCGAGCCTGGCGATATCGTGCGGCGCCTTGCCGAGGATGCTCTTGCCGTCGAAACGGATATCGCCCTCGGCCGGATCGTAGATGCGCGAGATCAGGTTGAAGAGCGTGGACTTGCCCGCGCCGTTGGGTCCGACGAGCGCGAACACCTCGCCCTCCTCGACGTTGAACGACACCTGATTGACCGCCACCACGCCGCCGAAGCGCAACGTGACGTTGTCGATTTCCAGCAGCGCGCTCATCGCATCCGCTCCGTCTTCAGGTAGGATTTCTGGCGGCGGAACATGTCGCGGCGATAGAACGGGAACAGCTCGAAATAGGTTCTTATCTTGAACCAGCGCCCGTAGATTCCGCTCGGCTCGAACAGGATGAAGGCGATCAGGATCGCGCCGAAAATGGCCGATTCCAGACCGGGAATGGCGATCGACCCGCCGCCGAGCACCTGGTTGAGAAGATCGCGCGTCATCGAGATCGCCTGCGGTAGCAGCGCCACGACGGCAGCGCCGAAAAACGCACCGTGGATCGTGCCGAGCCCACCGATCACGATCGCCAGCAGAAGCTGGATCGAGATGATGATGTTGAAGGTCTCGTTGTTAAAGATGCCGGCGAAGTGTCCCATCAGCGCGCCGGCCAGCCCGGTGATGCCGGCCGAGATGCCGAAGGAAACGGCCTTGGTCCGCGCCACGTTTACGCCCATCGCCTGCGCCGAAATTTCGGAGTCACGGATCGCCGCGAACGAGCGGCCGAGCGGCGAGCGCTGCAGGTTGCGGTAGAGGAGGACGATCAGCAGCGTGATACCGAGGATCAGGTAGTAAAGCCGCTCGGGATTGGCATAGCGGTTGAAGCTGAGCCCGAAGATGTCGATGTCGGGCGCGAACAGGCCGATCACGCCATTGGTCAGCGGCGCCGCGATGACGATGAAGTCGTCGACGAGGATCGCAATCGCCAGCGTACCGATCGCCAGATAGATGCCGTGCAGCTTGGTCATAGGCCGGGCGATGAGCGCGCCGGCGATGCCCGCGATCAGTCCGGCCAACGGGAAGGAAAGGATGAACGGCAGGCCCAGCCGTTCCTGAAGCAGCACATTCGCATAGCAGCCGATTGCCAGGAAGGCTGCGTGGCCGAGGCTCGCCTGCCCGGTCTGGCCGACGAGGATCATCAGCCCCATGCACGCGATCGACCAGATGAGCAGGTTGGTCATCTCGCCAATGGCGAAGCTGCTGACACCCAGAGGCAGCACAAGCATGACCACCAGCAGCAATATGTACCAGCCGCGTTGCGCGCCATGCCGGAAGAGGTTGATGTCGGCGTCGTAGGAAGTCTTGAAAACCGTCCGCATGTCAGCCTCACACCTTCTTCTGGTGGACCTGGGCGAGGATGCCGTGCGGTCGGAAGACGAGGATCAGGAAGAGCAGCAGGTAAGGCATGATCTGCGAATAGCCCGCCGCGATGTAGCGTGACGCGAAGGGTTCAAGCAGCCCGACGATCAGCCCGCCCAGCAACGCGCCGGGCAGCGAGCCGAAACCGCCGATCACGGCCGCCGCGAACGCCTTGATGCCCAGCAGGCCGATCGACGGGTCAATCGAGCCCTTGGAGGCAAAGAGGATGCCCGCGACCGCTGCCACCATGCCGGCAAGCGCCCAGATCAGCGAGTGGATCCGCTTGACGGGGATGCCCATGTAGTAGGCCGCGAGCTGGTTCTGCGACGAGGCCTGCATCGCCACGCCGAGCTTGGTACGGTTGAAGTAAAAATAGAGGATGACCGTCAGCGCGACCGTCACGAGTATTATGATCAGCTCGTTGAGACCGAGCACGAGCCCGCCGAACCGGACATATTGTCCGGCCATCGGGGTCTGCAGCGAGATCGGTTCATGCCCCCAGATCAGGCCGGCGGCGAAGCGCAGCACGAAGCCGAGCGCAATCGTCAGGATGATGACGGCTACCTGGCTCTGGCCGAACATGCGCCGCAGCACGACTAGGTCGAGCGCATAGCCGAAGGCCCCCATGGCGGCGATGGCAATAGGCACCGAAATCCAGAAGGGCAGCCCCATGAATTGCGGGTTGGTGAGGCCCAGACAGATAAAGGCTCCGAGCATCATGAAATCGCCCTGGGCGAAATTCACCGCTTCGGTTGCCTTGTAGATCAGCACGAAGCCCATCGCGACGAGGCCGTAGACACAGCCATTGGCGAGACCGCTGACGATCAGCTGCAAGACGTCCAAATGTGTTCCTCCTCCTCACGGGTCAGTGCTCTGTGTCACCGCACCCGAAATCTTCTCCCTTTTCGCGGCAGCCTCCCCGCCGCCGCGCCTCCCGTTCGCGCTCAGGGCGCGATGAAAACCTTGCCGTTCGGTTTGGCCAATTCCTGAGGCACGCGCTCGATCGCTTCCGAGAGCGGAACCACGGCCGTCACATCCGTCGCCCACCGCCCGTCGGAGAACCGCTTCTGCGCCTCCACCACCGCGCTCATGCGACGCTCCGCGCCGGCAGTCCGCATCCATTCGACCAGCCAGAAACCCTCGATCTTCTTGTGCATGAAGATCAATTGGCCAGGCTCGGGGATGGGCGTTGCGGCAGGGTCGAGCCTGCCATAGACGATCCACCGCGCATGCCTGCCCAACGCGTTGAAGATCGCGCCCGCCAGCGGCCCTGTCACTGCGTCGAGGAAGATGCGCGGCTTTTCCTCGCGCAATACGGCGGCAAGCTCATCGCGGAATCCCGGCGCATCGGCGTTGAGCACATGGGCGGCGCCCAGTTCCTTCAGCATGGCAATCTGCTCGTCGCGGCGCACGATCGCGATGGGGCGATAGCCTTCATCCCTGGCTACGCTGATTATCAGCTTGCAAAGCTGGCTGGCGCCTGCGGTCAGCACAAATGCCTTCTCGCCCGCCTCCTTGACGATACCGAACATGGCAAGCGCGGTGAGCGGATTGACGATCATCGCCGCCGCATCCTCGTTCCGCACCGTATCGAGAAGCGGGATGCACCCCGGCGCATCGGCAACGGCGTAGTCGGCCCAGCTACCCCAGTTGGAAAGCCCGGTCGCGAATGCGATGCGCCGTCCCATCAGGGCTTGTGCTTCCGGCTCCGGCCCGGCGGCAACGACATGGCCGACACCCTCGAACCCCGCCGGCCGACCCTGAACGCGCGGCTGGCCGTACATGCCTTTCACGAACATCACGTCCGACGGGTTGATAGAGGCGAGGTCCACCTTGATCAGCACCTGACGCCCCTCCGGCTCGGGCACGGCAATCGTGCCGTCCTCGACATAGGGTTCCATTGCCTCCAGCACGGTGCCGGACGGCTGCCTGGCATAGCCGTCGTTCTTCAGAAGAAGCGCGTTCATCGTGGCTGGAATGGACACTGGCGGCATCTCCTCAGGGCTTGAGCACGATCTTGCCGGCCGCGCCCCGGCCAAGCACGCGTTGCAGCACGGCTGGCGCATCGGCGAGCGCATAGACGCCCTCGATCACCGGCTTCACCTTGCCGGCAAGATGCCAGCCGACCAGTTCCTTCATATTCTCGGCATAGACGGCAGGTTCCTTCTGGGTGAAAGCACCCCAGAACACGCCGACAACGCTGTAGCCTTTCACCAGTGTCAGGTTCACCGGCAGTTTCGGGATCGTGCCCGAGGCAAAACCGACCACCAGCAGACGGCCGTTCCAGGCCATCGACCGCGACAGCGCGTCGAATGCGTCTCCGCCGACCGGGTCGAAGGCGACGTCCACGCCCTTGCCATCCGTCGCATCCTTCAAGGCATCCTTGAGGTTGTCATAGCCGAGCACGATGTCGGCGCCGGATTGCCGGGCGATCTCGCGCTTCGCCTCGCTGGAAGCGACACCGATGACCCGCGCCCCCATTGCCTTGCCGATCTGCACGGCGGCCACACCGGTTGCCCCCGACGCGCCGAGCACGCACAGCGTCTCGCCGGGCTGGAGCTGGCCGCGCTGCTTGAGCGCATGGTGCGAAGTGCCAAAACCGCAGAGCAATGCGCAGGCATCCTGCCCGGAAATCGCATCCGGCAGTTTCATCACTGACGCTTCGTGTGCGGCAACCCGCTCGGCATAGGCACCCAGCGAGGACACGGAAGCGACACGGTCGCCGGTCTTGAAGCGGGTGACTTCGTCGCCCACCGCCACGACCCGCCCCGCCACTTCCATGCCGGGCACGAATGGCGTCTGCGGCTTCATCTGATAGAGGCCCTGCACGAGGAGTCCGTCGGGAAAATTGACGCCGATCACCTCGGCTTCGATCACGACCGTGCGGCCTGCCGCGACAGGCTCGGGCCAGTCCGCATACTGCAACTGGCTGATCGGCCCGAATTCCTTTGCAACGATGGCTTTCATGTCAAACCTTCTGTTGCGTGTATTTGCGCAGCTCTTCGCGCGCCACCTGACGACGATGGACTGCATCCGGCCCGTCCGCAAGGCGCAGCGTGCGCAAATGGGTCCATGAGCGCGCCAGCGGCGTGTCCTGGCTGATGCCCTGCCCGCCGTACATCTGCACGGCTTCGTCAGTGACCTTGAGCGCCACGCGCGGTGCAACCACCTTGACCTGGCTGATCCAGGGGGCCGCGGCCTTCTTGTCGCCCTGGTCGATCATCCAGGCGGCCTTGAGGCACAGAAGCCGGGCCATCTCGATCTCCATGCGGCATTCCGCAATGATGTCATAGTTGGCGCCGAGCTGCGCGAGCGGCTTGCCGAACGCCTCGCGACGCATCGAGCGCTGGCACATCAGTTCCAGCGCCATCTCCGCCTGCCCGATGGCACGCATGCAGTGGTGGATACGCCCCGGCCCGAGCCGCCCTTGCGCGATCTCGAACCCGCGCCCCTCGCCAAGGATTAGATTGTCGGCGGGCACCCGCACATTCTCGAAGCGCAGATGCAGATGGCCGTGCGGCGCATCGTCATCGCCATAGACCTTCATCGCCCTGAGCTTGGTGACGCCGGGCGTGTCGGCCGGCACGAGGATCATCGAGTGCTGCTGGTGCTTCGGCCGGCTCTCGTCGGGCGAACTCACCATGGTGATGTAGATCGCACAGCGCGGATCGCCCGCGCCGGAGGACCACCATTTCTCGCCGTTGAGCACATAATGGTCGCCGTCGCGTTCGCAGCGCATGGCGATATTGGTGGCATCCGACGATGCGACGTCCGGCTCGGTCATCAGATAGGCGGAGCGGATCTTGCCTTCCAGCAGCGGCGCCAGCCAGCGGTCCTTGTGCGCCTGCGTGCCGTAGCGCTCCAGCACCTCCATGTTGCCGGTGTCGGGCGCGGAGCAGTTGAAGGTCTCGGCGCCCAGGTGTGCCTTGCCCATTTCCTCTGCCAGATAGGCATACTCCACGGTCGACAGGCCGTAGCCCCGGTCGGAATGAGTGAGCCAGAAGTTCCAAAGTCCGCGCTCGCGCGCCTTTGCCTTCAGCCCTTCGAGAATCTCGGTCTGCCGTGGCGTGTAGCTCCAGCGATCGCCATCCTTGCCGACTTCCGCCAGGAACTCTTCGTCAAGCGGGATGATCTCCTCGCGCACCATCTGCGCGACCTTGTCGTGGATCGGCTTGAGCCGCTCGGTCATGCCGAGGTTCATCTCGGGGTTCTTCGTCATGGCGTCGATTGTTCCTCCTTGCCGCCCAGGCCGCGATAGGCGGCGGTAACGACCTTTCGTGCGAGATCCTCGATGTCGGCGCGGGTTTCCCCGACGCGCGGCGAGTACCAGAAGATTGGCGAATTGAGCACGACGAACATCAACTGATTGGCGATGCTCAGATCGTCGAAACGGAAGTCACCGCTCTCGCGCCCTTCAACGAGCGTCTTGCGAAAGACGTTGCCGTAATTGCTGCGATATTCGATCAGCTCGGCAAAGACGCTACGCTGCTCGGGCGTCGTCGCGCCGCGCAGATGCATCTTCACGCCGACCCATACCGTGCGCTGGAACGGCTTGGTCGTGATCATCTGGATCGCATGCGCAAACGCCATGTGCCGCCATCGCGCCACCGGATCGGACATGGCGCGGTAAGGCTCGATCGCCGCGTAGTTCATCTCCATGCCGACACGGAAAACCTCCGCGAAGATGTCCGCCTTGGAGCGGAAATGATGGTAGATGCGCCCCTTGGTGGCGCCGAGGCTGCGCGCGACATCGTCGATGGACGTCTCGGTGTAGCCGCGCTCCATGAAACAGCTTGCGGCCGCCTCGAGAATATCGGCTCGCGAGCTTTCCTGGACATGTTCGCGCACGCCGAGCGTCATTGCGCAGCAACCTCCCGACCCGCCGGCATCCTCGTTGTGCGAACAGCGGAGCAAATTCGCGTCGGGCCTTTACGGGTATCGAAATGATGAACATACTACCGGGTATGTTGTCAACGCGGCCGGTACGAATTTCCCCCTGCCCGCCGCGCCAAGGGAGGAAATGATGGCGTATCTGGACGAACTCTTTTCGGTGGCCGGCAAGACCGCGCTGGTGACAGGCGCTGCAACCGGCATCGGGCGAATGGCTGCGACCGGTCTCGTGCAAGGCGGTGCGCGCGTCCTGATTGCCTCGCGCAAGGGTGCCGATTGCGCCCGTGTGGCCGAAGAGCTCAACGCTCTCGGCAAGGGCAGCGCAGAGGGGTTCTCCGGCGACGTGAGCACTGAAGAAGGCATTGCTGCATTGGTCGCGGAGGTGCGCAGCCGCACCGACAGCCTGAACATCCTCATCAACAATGCCGGCGTCTCCTGGGGCGCGGAATATGAGGATTTTCCCTACAGCGCCTGGGCAAAAGTGCTCGGCGTCAACGTCACCGGCCTGTTTCACCTCACCCGGGAGCTGACCCCCTTGCTGGAAGAGGCGGCGCGCGATGAAGACCCTGCCCGCATCATCAATCTCGGCTCCGTCATGGGCACACAACCGATGGCGGACGGTGCCTATTCCTACACGGCTTCGAAGGCTGCGGTTCACCACCTCACCCGCACCCTCGCCAACGAACTCGCGGCACGACGCATCACGGTCAACGCCTTCGCGCCCGGCCCCTTTCAGAGCCGGATGACGGCATTCGCCACCGGTACCGACGAACAGGCCGACAAGGTCGGCAAGCGCGTGCCGATCGGGCGCATCGGCGCACCGGATGACATCGCGGGCGCGACCCTGTATCTGTGCAGCAGGGCGGGGAGCTATGTGACCGGCGCGATCCTGCCACTGGACGGCGGCCAGTCGGCCCAGCATGGCATGACGCTTTTCAAGGAATGATGCGAGCTAGATGAGCAATAGCCAGAGAGAACCGCTTCCGCTTGAGGAAGCCCAGAAAGCGGTCGGCCAGGAGATCGGCGTGTCGCCCTGGCGCGTGGTGTCCCAGGAGATGATCGACAAGTTCGCCGACGCGACCGACGACCATCAGTTCATCCACGTGGACCCGGAACGCGCGGCAGCCGAAACGCCGTTCGGTGGAACCATTGCACACGGATTCCTGTCGCTTTCGCTGCTTTCGGCCATGGCTTACGAGACGATTCCCCCGATCCGCGAGGCCGGGATGGGCGTTAACTACGGCTTCGACCGGCTGCGCTTCGTTTCGCCGGTCAAGTCGGGCGCGCGCATCCGCGCGCGTTTCAAGCTGGCGGAAATGACTGCGCGTCCGTCCGGCTGGATTCACCTGAACTACGACGTCACGATCGAAATCGAAGGCTCGAAGAAGCCGGCCCTTACCGCGCGCTGGCTCACGCTCGCGGCGATAGAGCGCAAAAGGGAGGACGCATGAGCGATCCGAACGCGCTCGATGCGGCAGCGCTGGCTCCCTATCTCGAAAAGAACGTCCCCGGCTTCAGGGGTCTGAAGGATATCCGCAAGTTCGGCTCGGGCCAGTCGAACCCCACCTATGCGCTGGATGCTGAAAGCGGCCGCTACGTGTTGCGCGCCAAGCCGCCGGGCGAGTTGCTGAAATCGGCGCACCAGGTCGATCGCGAATTCCGGGTCATGAAGGCGCTGAAAGATACGGCCGTGCCCGTGCCCGAAGTACTCCACCTGTCGGAGGAGGCCTCGCCGATAGGCCGCATGTTCTACGTCATGGCGTTCGTCGACGGGCGTATCCTGTGGGACCCGGCACTGCCCGACCTTGCAACGAACGAGGAACGCAGCGCGACCAGCGACGCCATGAACGCGGTGCTTGCAGCCCTCCACGATGTCGACATCGAGGCCGCCGGGCTCAGCGATTTCGGCAAGCCGGGCAGCTATTTCGAGCGACAGTTCGGACGCTGGACCAGCCAGTACCGCGCTTCCGAGACCGACAAGGTCGAAGACATGGATGCGCTGATCGCCTGGCTTGAGAGCAATCAGGTCGCCGATGACGGCCAGGTCTCGCTCGTTCACGGCGATTACCGCCTGGACAACATGATATTCGCTCACGACCGGCCCGAAGTGATCGCCGTGCTCGACTGGGAGCTGTCGACGCTCGGCCACCCCTTCGCCGACATCGCATATCAGTGCATGCAATGGCGGCTGCCCCACGATTCCGGCTTTCGCGGGCTCGGAGGCATGGATCGCCAGGCGCTCGGCCTGCCGTCGGAGGCCGAATACGTCGCCCGCTACTGCGAGCGCCGCGGCATTTCCGGCATAGACAACTGGGTTTTCTATCTCGCCTTCTCCTTCTTCCGGCTCGCCGCCATCTGCCAGGGCGTCTACAAGCGCGCCCTCGACGGCAATGCCTCCAACCCGGAAAAGGCGAAGACCTACGGTCAGGCCGTGCGCCTGCTGGCCGCACTGGCGCGCCAGGCAATCGAAAAAGGGAAATGACGCATGGCGCGGTTTTCGGGTCTGACAGTGCTGGTGACGGGTGCCACCGGCGGTTTCGGCCGCCGTGCGGCGGAACGCTTCGCGGCTGAGGGCGCCCGCCTGGTCCTGTCCGACCTTGACCCCGCCCGCCTGGAGGAAGCCGCCTCGGAGATTGATGCCGAAACCGCCGTTCTGGCCGGCAACATTGCGGACGAAAATCTATCGAAAGAGCTCGTCGCCCTGGCGGAAAAGCGCTTTGGCGGGCTCGACATCGCGCTGAACAATGCCGGCATCGTCCACGACATGATGAAGCTGCCGAACATTGCTTCCGAGGACGCGCGCAAGGTCATCGAAGTCGACCTTCTCGGCGTGTTCTACGCTCTCAAGCACCAGCTTCCGTCGATGGAGCGCCGTTTTCGCGCAGAGGGAAAACGCAGCGCGATCGTCAACATCGCGTCCGTGGCCGGCATCGCCGGAGCACCAAGGCTTTCCGTCTATGCCGCTGCCAAGCATGGCGTGGTCGGCCTTACCCGGTCGGCCGCGGCCGAATACGCCACCAAGGGCGTGCGCGTAAACGCCGTCTGTCCCTCCTTCGCACGCACCGCGATGGTCGAGAAATCATTGCCGGCCGCCGAGGAGGATCGCAAGGCGAGCGAGGCCGAACTGGTTCGCGGCGTACCGATGCGGCGGCTGGGCGAAGTCGACGAAATCGTCGAGGTGATCCTGTTCGCGGCAAGTCCAGAGAACGGTTTCATGACCGGCCAGACGCTTGCCGCCGACGGCGGGATAACGTCGATCTAGAGCTTCGCAATCAGCTCGCGGAGCTGCCCGAGATGCTCGATCTGCCGGTAGCGAGGATGCTCCTCCGGTGCCTCGATCCGCTCCAGAACCCATGTCAGCTCGTGCGGAACATACACACCCCAGCTCCCCGCCTCGATCGCTGGCGCGACGTCAGACTTCAGCGAATTGCCGACCATCATCGCATGCTCGGCGCCGTCGCCATGGCGTGAGAACACGCGCTCATATGTGCCGGCACTCTTGTCACTGACGATCTCGACCGCATCGAAGAAGTCGCCCAGTCCCGACTGCGCAAGCTTTCGCTCCTGATCGAACAGGTCGCCCTTGGTGATCAGTACCAGCCGGTATGCGCCGGCCAGCTCTTCCAGCGTCTCCTGCACGTGCGGAAGCGTCTCGACAGGATGTCGGAGCATCTCCCGTCCAGCCGCCAGGATTTCACCGATCACGCTCGCCGGCACCCGTCCCTCGGTCACTTCGACTGCGGTTTCGATCATCGAGAGCGTAAACCCCTTGATGCCGAAGCCATAGTGCCCGAGATTGCGTTTCTCTGCCTCCAGCAGCCGGTCGAGCAGATGATCGGGCTCGGCGTGATCGGCCAGCAGTTCCGCGAAACGCGCCTCGGTCAAGCGGAAGAACTGCTCATTCTGCCAGAGCGTATCGTCGGCATCGAAGCCAATGGTGGACAGTTCTTTCATCTGCACGCGTTCCCTCGCGATAGACATTTGCTTAGTTCTCTAAAGCCTAATTTAAGCAGTTCATGCAACGGTCGGGGTCGAAACTCGGACCAGCTAACCGCCTCATAGGCAGGTGGGTATTGTGAAATTTCTAGCCATCGACACCTTGGGGCCTGTCAGGCCTGTTCTAAGGGCAACCAATATACCGGCCTTTCTGGCATTGGTCGTTATTGCGCTGGCATGGCTTTTCGCGGAGCAGCAGAACCGCGCTGTCTTCCGGCATGACCTGCACAGCGAAGTCCTCGGCGAGATCAGCCTCATCCGCGCGAAGCTCGAAGGCAACATCAGCGGCAATATCCAGCTTGTTCGAGGGCTTGTCGCTACGCTTTCCACCGAACCGGAGATGGATCAGACGCGCTTCGCTACCCTTGCGGCGGCGCTGCTGCAAGAGCGATCCCAGATCCGTCATATCGCCGCTGCGCGCGATCTGGTTGTAAACCTGATCTACCCTTCGCAGGGCAATGAAAGCGCTCTCGGTCTGGATTACAACCTGAACGAAGCGCAGCGCGCCGCAGCTTTGCGTGCTCGTGACACCGCAGACCTTGTGCTTGCCGGGCCGGTTGACCTGGTGCAAGGCGGCGAGAGCTTCATCGGGCGATTCCCTGTTTTCACTCCCGGCCCGAACGGCAGCGAAACGTTCTGGGGCATTGTGTCCGCCGTGGTCGATGCCAACAAGCTGTATACCCAAAGTGGCTTGCTCGATCCGGATCTGGCGATCGATATCGACCTCATCGGGCACGACGGCACCGGTGTGAACGGCGCGCGTTTCTACGGCTCGGGCGTAGCTTCCGCCAACGATCCGGTCACTGCGGACGTGGTATTGCCGTCCGGATCCTGGCGCATTGCTGCGATACCGAAAGGGGGATGGGCCGGAACGCCTACGAACACTTGGGCGCTTCGTCTGCTGATCCTGCTTGCCGGCGCGCTCATCATGGTACCCGCCCTGATCATGGGCCGTCTTATCGAAGAGCGTCTGAACCACATTCGTGAATTGAAGCGACGCGAACTTCAGCTTGCGCGCATGTCGCGTCGCCTCGGCCTCGCACTGGACACGTCCAAGGTCGCGGTCTGGGAGATGAATGTGGGCGAGAAGGAAGAGTACTGGGACGACCGGATGAACGAGCTCTATGGCTATCCGGCCGATGGCGCTCCGCGAAATACGAAGGACTGGGAAAAGCGCGTTCACCCGGACGACCTCGAGCGTGCAAACAGCGAATTCAATGCTGCCTTCACGGGTGACAGGGGTAGCTATGTCTCGCAGTTTCGGATCGTTCTCGATGACGGAGAGACACGTCATATCCGTGCGCTGGGCACGCTATACAAGGACGCGGGGACGCCGGCAAAAATGATCGGCGTAAATTGGGATGTGACAGCCGACGTCGCGCTCAACGAGGAATTGAAGCGCGCCAACGCATTGACCGAGGCGCGCAATGCCGAGCTCGAACGCGCGAAGGCCCGCATAGAACACAACGCGCTTCACGATTCGCTCACTGGCTTGCCGAACCGGCGCTATCTCGACGACGTAATGGCTGATCACGCGCGGCAATTTGCCGAGGGCAAGGAAACGGCGGCCCTGCTCCAGATCGATCTCGACCGTTTCAAGCAGATCAACGATACCCTGGGGCATTCCGCCGGCGACGCCATGCTGGTTCACGCGGCAAGCATCCTGCGCGCGACGGTCGAGCCCGGCGACTTCGTGGCCCGTGTCGGCGGCGACGAGTTCGTCGTCGTTCGCCGCTGGCAAACCGGTGCGGGCAACCCTTCCATCCGCGGTCTGGCCAAACTCTCCGAACGCATCATCGAGCGCATGCAGCAGCCGCTTAGTTACGGCGGGCACGATTGCCGCGTTGGTGTTTCGATCGGCATCGCAACCGACATGGATTCACTGGCCGATCCGACGCGTCTGCTCGTCAACGCCGACATCGCCCTCTACCGGGCCAAGGAGCGGGGCCGCAACCGTCACCAGTTCTTCAACGACGCGCTGCAGACCGAGATTATCACCACCAAGCGGGTCGCAGACAACATTCTCTCAGGCCTCGAGCAGCGACAGTTCGTGGCACATTACCAGCCGCAATTCGATGCAGAGACGCTTGAGGTTATCGGTGTCGAGGCACTGGCCCGCTGGAACCACCCACGCGAAGGTCTGCTTGCGCCCAACGCCTTCCTCAAGATTGCGGAAGAACTCAACGTCGTGGCCACGATCGACCGCATCGTCCTCGAACAGGCGCTTGCCGATTTCCATCGTTGGGAAGAGATCGGTCTCGGGATCCCAAAGACGTCCGTCAACGTTTCGGCACGTCGGCTGCATGATGACGAACTGATCAACAACCTGCGCCAGATGGACATCAAGCCTGGCACGGTCTCGTTCGAACTCGTGGAATCGATCTTCCTCGACGAGAACGACGAGGTCATCACCTGGAACGTCGACCAGATCAAGGAACTCGGCATCGACATCGAGATCGATGATTTCGGCACCGGATATGCGTCGATCGTCAGCCTGATGAAACTGAAGCCGCGCCGCCTCAAGATCGACCGGCAGCTTGTGATGCCGATCGTGCATTCGGCCGGACAACGACAGCTCGTGGGCTCGATCATCGACATCGGACGGTCCCTCGGCATCGAGGTTCTCGCCGAAGGCGTCGAGACCATGCAGCACGCGAAAGTGCTGCGGCAGCTCGGCTGCAACGCCCTTCAGGGTTATGCCTTCGCAAAGGCCATGAGCGCCGACGATCTCATCGAGTTCGTCCAATCGCGACGCTGGCGCAACACCGGCTAGCCGTTGGCGTCTCTCGCAGCCTCGGCAAGAAAGGTGAAGGCGTAGTCGGCGAACGACCGCCAGCACTCGACGCGGAACTGCGCCTCGCCCGTGCGCCACAGCACGATTTCGATCTTGCCCAACACGGTCCGCGAACATGCGCCTACCGGAAAGGCCTGAAGCGAGACGTCCTGCGGACAGCCCGCGGCGATCGTCGCCTCGGCCCCCTGACCTTCGACGAGAATCCCGACATTGCGATGCGACACATCGACAGCCGAATGAAACACCCTGACCCGATCAAGTGCCGCATCGAGGTTGCTCTCGGCACCGTCGATCAACAGCCATTCGTCAGGCCCGAGCCAGAGGGCTGCACGGGCACCTTTCAGTACGGACTGCTTTGGCCTCTCCGGCAACTTCAAGCCAAGGGTACGTGATAACGAGGCGACGCTCTCTGCAGGCGCGCGCAGCGAAAGCCTTTTAGCTGGTTCCGCCGGTGTGACACCGACCCACGCGTGATTTGCCATCCGGCCTTCGAGCACGGGGTTGCGGGCGGCTTCGGTTCTAGCCATCGATACGCTCTCCCTTCTCGTCGAAGAAAATGGTTCCGGTCACTTCAACCTCGATCGTGCGATCCGGCATCGGCACATGAAGTGTCTTGCCCGTGAGCGCGCGTCCGTCGGCAACGAGGGCCAGCGCGATAGAATGGCCGCAATTCTCCGACCAGTAGGACGAGGTGACGTGTCCGATCATTTTCATCGGAACCGGCTGGTTCGGATCGGCAACGATCTGCGCACCTTCCTCAAGCACAACTTTCGGGTCTTTCGTTCTTAGCCCGACGAGCTGCTTGCGCCCCGGAGCGACGAGGTCGGGGCGCATCAACCCGCGAATGCCGACGAAATCGGTCTTTTTCTTGCCGACCGCCCAGTCGAGGCCGGCATCGTTCGGCGTCACCGTGCCGTCGGTCTCCTGTCCGACGATGATGTAGCCTTTTTCGGCGCGCAGCACGTGCATCGCCTCGGTGCCGTAGGCGCAGGCGCCATGCTTTTCGCCCTCAGCCCAGACCGCCTCCCACACAGCCTGCCCGTAGTCCGCGGGTACGTTGATTTCGAAGCCCCGCTCGCCGGTGAACGACATACGGAAGAGACGAGTCGGCACACCGCAGATGCTTCCCTCCCGCACCGACATATGCGGCATCGCGGCGTCTGAGAGGTCGATGCCCTCAACCAGCGGCGCGATGATGTCGCGGGATTTCGGCCCCTGTACGGCAATGACGGCCCACTGCTCCGAAATCGAGGTGAGATAGACCTTCAGGTGCGGGAACTCGGTCTGGAGATAATCCTCCATGTGGTTCATGACGCGCGCCGCACCGCCTGTGGTCGTGGTGACGTGGAAGCGGTCATCCGCCAGCCGGCCCACCACACCGTCGTCGTAGATGAAGCCGTCCTCGCGCAGCATGATGCCATAGCGGCACCGGCCGGGCGCGAGCTTCTGCCACGGATTGGTGTAGAGCAGTTCCATGAAGGTCGCGGCGTCAGGCCCGACCACCTCGATCTTGCCCAGCGTCGACGCATCAAAGATACCGGCCGACTGTCGCACCGTACGGCATTCCCTGTCGACCGCAGCGTGCATGTCCTCGCCTGCACGCGGGAAATACCAGGCGCGTTTCCACTGGCCGACGTCCTCGAACACGGCGCCGTGCGCCTCGGCCCAGCCATGCATCGCGGTACGTCGGGTCGGATCGAACAGGCTGCCTCGTGCGTGGTTGACGATCGCCCCGAAGGTGACCGGCGTGTAGGGAGCGCGGAACGTCGTCAGGCCGACCTCGGGGATAGGCTTGCCGAGCGTCTCCGCGGCAATGGCAAGTCCGTGCAGGTTCGAGGTCTTGCCTTGGTCCGTCGCCATACCGTTGGTGGTGAAGCGCTTGACATGCTCGATCGAGCGCATGCCCTCCCGCACGGCCTGGCGAATGTCCTTGGCGGTGACGTCGTTCTGGAAGTCGACGAACGCTTTGGCCTTCGAGTCGGCGCCGGCCCCGGGTGCAGCACCCAGCATGCCACCGGCCCATCGCTCGCCGGTGGATGCCTTCGGCTTCGATGCGCGGCCGACCTTGATGCCTGCCGCTTTGGCGGCAGCATGGCCGGCGGTGGCAGCTTCGCCAAGAAGTGCGCCGAGTTCGTCGGTCCCATTGCACGCACCGACAGATACGCAATCCTGTGCGTAGGTGCCCGGCAGGAACCGCCTGCCCGCCTCGTCGAAGGCCACTTTGCCACGCGACTGGGAAAAGAGATGCACGGATGGCGTCCAGCCGGCGGAAGTCAGAAGCGCATCCACCGGGATCGTACGCGAGGCGCCGCCGTTCTTCGGCTGCACCGTCATTGCCGAGATGCGCTGGCGCCCTGAAACGCCGGTAACGGCACGGCCGGCACTGATCTCGATGCCGAGCCCCCTTGCCTCGTCGACAGCCGGGCCTTGCGGGTTGTCACGCAAATCCACGATTGCCGCGACATGCACACCGGACTTCTTGAGGTCGATCGCTGCGTGATAGGCCGAGTCGTTGGCCGTGTAGACACCGACCGCTTTGCCGACAGCAACGCCATAATGATTGAGATAGGTGCGCGCCGCCGATGCCAGCATGACGCCCGGTCGGTCGTTGTCGGGAAACACCATGTGCCGCTCGATCGCTCCCGTGGCGAGGACGACCCGCCTGGCCCGCACCTGCCAAAGCCGCTCTCGCGGCAGGTCCGGCAACGGGGCCGCCAGATGGTCGCTCAAGCGTTCGACAAGGCCGACGAAGTTCTGGGCATAGTAGCCGAAGGCAGTGGTACGGGTCAGCAGGCGCACATTGCCCATCGCCGCTAACCGCGCTGCCGACTCGCTCGCCCAGGCCCATCCGTCCTTGCCTTCTATGTTCGTCCCGGTCTCAAAGCGTAACGCGCCGCCAAGCTCTGCCTGTTCGTCGGTGATGATGACGCGTGCGCCCGCCTCGGCCGCGCTCAGCGCAGCCGCAAGGCCCGCCGCACCGCCGCCTACGACCAGCACGTCACAATGCGCGTAGCGTGCCGCGTAATGGTCGGGATCGGGCTGGTCGGGCGCGACGCCAAGACCGGCAGCGGAGCGGATCTGCGGCTCGTAGAGATGCTTCCATGCCGCCTTCGGCCACATGAACGTCTTGTAGTAGAAGCCGGCGGAGAAGAAGGGCGACGCGAGATCGTTGACGGCGCCCACATCCATCTTCAGCGAGGGCCAGCGGTTCTGCGAGACGGCAGTGAGCCCATCGTAGAGCTCCTGCACCGTTGCGCGCACATTGGGCGTCTTGCGCGCCGCGTCTCGATGGATACCCACCAGCGCGTTCGGCTCCTCGGCGCCCGCCGAAAGGAAGCCACGCGGCCGGTGATATTTGAACGACCGACCGACGAGATGGACGCCATTTGCGAGCAGAGCCGAGGCGAGCGTGTCGCCCTCCAGCCCTGCATAGCCGGCGCCATCGAACGTGAAGCGCGCTACTCTGGCGGGCGTCAGACGGCCCTTGCCTGCGATGCGGAACGGCGCGGTCATTCGGCTGCTCCCTTGATGACGGGCTTCTTCTCGCCGGCCTTGTAAGTCATTACGAACTTGTCGCTCACCGTGTCGCGCACGGCGTTGAAGAAGCGCGCGCAGCCGTGGACATGCCTCCAGCGTTCATAGACCAGCCCTTTGGGATTCTGCCGGATGAAGAAGTAGCCCTCGAAATCCTCGTCGCTCATCTCGGTGATGTTCGACGGCCTGACGAGATGCGCTTCGCCGGCATGCCGGAATTCGAGCTCCGGTCGTTCTTCTTCACAATAGGGGCAACGGATCAGCAGCATGGCTTTCCCTACTCGCCTGTTTTCGAAAGCGCGTCGAGGAAACGCGCGGTAACGGGTTCCGGGGCTTCGAGCTGTGGCAGATGGCCGACACCGGCCAGCGCCTCGAAGCTCGAATGTGGTATCTTCTCGTGCAGCAGTCGGCCCCGCGCGACCGGAATCCAGGGGTCGGCTTCTCCCCACAGGATCGCGACCGGGCAGCGTATGTCCGCAAGCCTGTCTTCGAAGTCACCGGTCAAACGCTCGTCGGCCTGCGCGAACTGGGCATAGAAGCTCGCCCGCCCCGCCTCGCTCAGCCACGGCGCGCGAAGCCGATCGAAATCGTCATCCGCGAGTTCATTGACCAGAGCACCCTGGATATACGCGCCCACGACCGCCTCATGGATATGCGGCGGCAGGCCGGTAAAGGCGTCGATATGGCGGCCGACATGGTCGAAGAACGCCGAGCCCCAAGGGCTGAGCGCAACGACATTCATGAGCACGAGCCTGTCATAGTCGACGCCGCCCAGCAGATGGGCTCGCAGGGTCACCGCACCGCCCATGTCGTGCGCAACGACATTCGGGTCCACAAGCTCCCACACGTCGAGCATTTCGGCGAACACCTGCCCCTGCACGTCCAACGCGGTCGATTGACCACGCCGCATCTCGGATTCGCCGTAGCCCGGCATGTCGAACCAGTGGACGGTAAAGTGCCTGGCAAGCAATGGGATCACCCGATGCCAGCTAAACGACGACCATGGCCAGCCATGCGCGAGCACCAGCCCCGGCCCGCTGCCGGCCCGGCCCCAGGCGACCTCTCCCGCCTGCGTCATCGTTCGCTGGTCGACCTTCCACATTGAACGAACTCAGTGCGCCACGGCGGCCGCTGCCGCCTCGTCGATCAGTCGTCCGGTGCGGAAACGCTCCAGCGTGAACGGTGCGTTGATCGCGTGCGGCTCGTCGCGCGCGATCGTGTGGGCGAAGACGTGGCCCGAGCCGGGCGTGGCCTTGAAACCACCCGTGCCCCAGCCGCAATTGACGTAGAGCCCCTTCACCGGCGTCTTCGCCATGATCGGCGAGCGGTCGGGCGTTACGTCGACGATGCCGCCCCACGAGCGCAGCATCTTCATGCGCGTGAACATCGGGAACATCTCGCAGATCGCGTCGAGCGTGTGGTTGAGGATGTGCAGCCCGCCGGTCTGCGAATAGGAGGTGTATTGATCGGTGCCGGCGCCGATCACCAGTTCGCCCTTGTCGGACTGGGATATGTAGGCGTGCACGGTGTTGGACATGACCACGCACGGGAAAACCGGCTTGACCGGCTCCGACACGAGTGCCTGCAGCGGATAGCTCTCAAGTGGCATGCGCACATCGGCCATCTGCATGATGACGGAGGAATGCCCGGCCGCCACGACACCGACCTTCTTTGCGCCGATGAACCCCTTGCTTGTCTCAACACCGAGCACATGACCCTGCGGCGCGCGGCGGATGCCCGTCACCTCACAGTTCTGGATGATGTCGACGCCGCGTGCAGAAGCGCCGCGCGCATAGCCCCACGCAACTGCATCGTGCCGCGCCGTGCCGCCACGGCGCTGCAGAGCCGCGCCCATCACGGGATAGCGCGCGCTCTTCGAGATGTTGAGCGGCGGGCAATATTCCTTCGCCTGCTCCGGCGTCAGCCATTCATTGTCGACGCCGTTGAGCCGGTTCGCGTGGATGTGCCGCTTGAACACCTGCACGTCGTGCACATTATGCGCCAGCATCATCACCCCACGGGGGGAATACATGACGTTGTAGTTGAGCTCCTGCGACAGCCCGTCCCACAGCTTTACCGCGTGGTCGTAGATGCCTGCGCTCTCGTCATAGAGATAGTTGGAGCGGATGATCGTGGTGTTGCGGCCGGTATTGCCGCCGCCCAGCCAGCCCTTCTCAACCACCGCGACATTGGTGATGCCGTGCACACTGGCGAGGTAGTAGGCCGTCGCCAGCCCATGACCGCCGGCGCCGACGATAACGACATCGTATTCGGCCTTCGGCTCTGGCGAGGTCCACTGTTCTTCCCATCCCTTGTGGCCGCGAAACGCTTCCCGGGCGATGGCGAAGGCGGAATATTTGCGCATGGCTGTCGGCTCGCAGTTCGAAGGCGCTCTGGCTGTCACCAGCCTCGGACCGTGTATCACTAGCGAAATGACACGGCCACTCTTGCGCTGTTTGCGACGGCGCGTGCCGTAATGCGTCGACCGCGACGACCCATCGCAACCCCTGTCCGATTTCGGGTGGCTGGCCCACACCCGCAGATGCGATCACCCCACCGTCCGGCCGGGCATGACTGCAACAACAACAAGGACAGGAATCATGTTTTCACTGAACGGAAAGGTGGCAATCGTCACCGGCGCAAGTTCGGGTATCGGCCGGGCGACCGCGCTGCTCTTCGCGCGCCAGGGCGCCCGGCTTGTGCTGGCGGCACGGCGCGAGCACGAGCTGGAGCGCGTACAATCGGAAATCGGGGCCGATGGCGGCGAAGCAGCGATCCTTGTCGGCGATGTCGCCGACGAAGCCTATGCCGCCGCATTGGTCGATCTGGCCATGTCGCGTTTCGGCAGCCTCGACATCGCTTTCAACAATGCCGGCGCTACAGGCGAAATGGGTGAATCGCACACGGTTTCACTAGACGGCTGGAACCGGACCATCGAGACGAACCTGACCGGGGCGTTTCTCGGTGCAAAGCACCAGATTCCGGCGATGCTGGAGAATGGCGCCGGCTCGATCATCTTCACCTCCACCTTCGTCGGTTACACGGTGGGCATGCCCGGCATGGCCGCCTATGCATCGGCAAAGGCTGGCGTGATCGGTCTGACGCAGGTTCTGGCCGCCGAATACGGACCGAGGGGCATCAGGATCAACGCCCTCCTTCCCGGCGGCACCGATACGCCTGCCGCAACGTTCAAGACGCCGGAAGAACGATCGTTCGTCGAGGGCCTTCACGCCCTGAAACGCGTCGCCGGGCCGGAGGAGATCGCGGCGACCGCGCTCTATCTGGCAGCCGACGAATCCAGCTTCACCACCGGAACGGCGCTTCTTGCGGACGGCGGCGTTTCGATCAACCGGGTGTGATTGAAAAGTGGTGTCCGGCCCGGTGAAGACAGAGAACCGCGCCGGGCATCGCTTTCCGCTCGACAAGCCTTTTGCGTTCTGCTAAGAGCCGCCGCAATTCGTGGTGTATCCGCCGCGGGGGCGCATGGGTATTGCGTCCGGAATTTTTTGACAACGCACATCAACCGGAAGACAGGAACGCACGTGCAGGTACTCGTCCGCGACAACAATGTTGACCAGGCGCTCCGCGCTCTCAAGAAGAAGATGCAGCGCGAAGGTATCTTCCGCGAAATGAAGATGCGCGGACATTACGAGAAGCCGTCCGAGAAGCGCGCCCGCGAAAAGGCCGAAGCCGTTCGCCGAGCCCGCAAGCTGGCTCGCAAGCGCGCACAGCGTGAAGGTCTCGTTGCTGGCGGCCGTTCGGCTCCTGCACGCTGATCACGCCAAGTTTTCGTCCTTTTCCGGCGATACCGACTAAGGTGGCGCGATGAGAATCGTCGCCACCTTTTTGATTCCAGGCCGCAGCCATTGCGCGGAACGTCTTCGTCCCCGGCACGTTCCGGTGGGGCGATGAAGCAGGGGGAGCCCAAGATGACAGAAGCTGCAACCTTTCGCGGTCCCGAGGTCAAGCTGACGGTCGCCGCTCTGGTTATGGCCGCCGCACTGTCTCTGGCCGGATGCCAGACCTCGACAGGCCCGCTCGTCGAGGTCTCCGAGGCCGAAGCAGCCCAGGCTTCGACCGAGAATATCTCTTCCCTCTCCGCCGTCATCCAGCGCAGCCCGAACGATCCGGAAGGTTACAATGTGCGCGGCTCGGCCTACGGGCGCGGCGGACGCTATCAGGACGCGCTGAAGGATTTCGAGACCGCCGTCCGTCTCAACCCGAATTTCTACCAGGCCTATTCCAACCGCGCGCTGATCTACCGGTACATGGGCGACCAGCAGGCAGCGCTGCAGGACTACAACCGCGCACTGCAGATCAACCCGAATTACGACGCCGCCTATATCGGACGGGGCAATCTCTACCGTCTCGCCGGGCGGGGCAACGAGGCTTTCCAGGACTTCGAGCGCGCCATCCAGCTCGATACCACCGATCCGCGCGCCTACCACAATCGCGGGCTTCTCTATCAGGCGCGCGGCCAGCACGACTTCGCGATCGAGGATTTCGCCAAGGCCATCTCGCTGGCGCCCAACGCCGCCGAACCTTACAACGGCCGTGGCCTGTCCTATCTGGCTCGCAACGACGAAGACAACGCGCTGGCGGATTTCAACACGGCGATCCGGCTCGACAAGACCAATGCCGAGGCCTGGGCCTATCAGGGACTGATCCTCGAACGGCGGGGCGACAACACGCGGGCCGCGCGATCCTATGGCGAGGCAGCGCGGCTGGATCCCAATCTCAAGGCGGCCAAGGACGGCCTCGCCCGCACCAAGGGCGCCTGAGCGACTTCTTCGTAACAAGCACGTACGCGCGCGGGGATGCGAATTGTCGGCCGCAAGGTAGACCGCGTCTGGATCGCTGGCGCATGGTGTGCTTCGTCAACGAGGCTTCCCAATGAACTGCCTGATCGTCCGCGCTCATCCGCTTGAGGAAAATCTCACCCGCCGGTTCTCCGATTTCGCGTCGAACAGGCTGGAAGCAGGCGGACACGAGGTCTCGCTTGTCGACCTTTACGCCGAGGATTTCGATCCGCGCCTGACGGCCGCCGAGCGTGCCTCATATTATGCCGACCGGTATGATCGGTCAGGCATGGAGCGCCACATCGCGGCGCTCGGCGCAGCCGAAATGCTGGTGCTCGCCTTTCCGACCTGGTGGTTCGGACCACCGGCGATCATGAAAGGCTGGCTCGACCGCGTCATGGCGCCCGGTGTGGCCTTTGACCATGGTCGCGATTTCGGGCCGATCGTACCGAAGCTTCCCGGCCTCGAACAGGTGATCGCCATCACCACGCTCGGCTCGCCATGGTGGGTCGACCGGTTGGTGTTGCGGCGACCGGTGCGCCGTGTCCTCAAGACTGCCGTTTTCGGCGGCTGCGCGCCCAATGCACGCTTCACCTACCTGCCTTTCTATCAGGCCGAGACAGCGACGGACGACAGGATCGCCCGTTTCGAGACGCGCATCGCGCGAGCAATTGACGGCTGAGCTCTGGATCAAGGTTTCACTCTAGGCTGACCTGCAAAATCAATATAGAAACCATATGGTTTTTATATTGGAGCGAGCATGCAGACGCCAGCTACCAGCGCGGATCGGATCCTGCGCTTCCTCAAGTTCCGGGGACCGCAGACCGCGGAAACGCTCGCGCGCCATCTCGGCATAACCGTTCCGGGCACCCGCAAACATCTCGGCGCTTTGCTTGATGAGGGCCTCGTGAAGCATTTCGACGAGGCGGGGTCGGTCGGCCGCCCACGACGTTACTGGCAACTGACCGAGAAGGCGCAGGCCCGCTTTCCAGACGCTCACGCAGCGCTGACCGTGGAAATGATCGCCTCGATCCGCGCTGTCTTCGGTAACGACGGTCTCGACCGCCTGATCGGCGAGCGTGAGCGCCAGACGCTCGCCCGCTACCGTGCCACGCTTGCCGGCATCGCCGATCTCCCCGCGCGGGTCGAATGCCTCGCCCGTCTTCGCAGCGAGGAAGGCTACATGGCCGAAACCGTCAGGCTCGACGACGGAACGCTGCTGCTCGTTGAGAACCACTGCCCGATCTGCGCGGCAGCGCGAACCTGCCAGAACTTCTGCCGGTCCGAACTCGATGTCTTCGCGGCAGTGCTAGGGCCCGACGTCAAGGTCGAACGCGGCGAGCACCTTCTGTCCGGCAGTCGCCGGTGCACCTACCGTATCGTACCGGCCAAGGAGTTCGCGGCATGAGCCACACGCAAGAGCTGCGGCCCGAGTGGCGTGACCTGTGGGCAAGCGGCGACCTCGGCCGCTTCTGCTTCATCTCGCTCGGCATCGTCCTGCATGCCTCCAACGAGACGATGATCGCCACCATCATGCCGAGCATGATCTCCGACATATCCGGCGTCGAACTCGTTGGCTGGTCGCTGTCCATCTATGAGATCGGCTCCATCACCGCAGGGGCCGCAGCCGGGCGGCTGATCAGCTACATGGCGCTGCGCACCAACATGGTCGCCGCCGCCCTGCTTTATGCAGCCGGCGCTGCGCTCTGCGCCACCGCGCCCGACATGCACTGGTTTCTCGCCGGCCGGCTGCTCGAAGGTTTTGGCGGCGGCGCGCTCGTGTCGCTGTCTTACGTGTCGATCGAGAGGCTGTTCCCGCGCCTGATATGGCCCCAGCTTTTCGCCATCGTCTCGGTTGTCTGGGGCGTGTCGGCCTTCGGCGGGCCGCTGGTCGGCGCGCTTTTTGCCGAAACCGCGTCCTGGCGATGGGCGTTCGGCGCGTTTGCCATCGCCGGAGCCGGCATGGCGCTGGTCAGCCTCGGAGTGTTGCGCGGGCCGCAGGCCACACAGCGCAAGGCCAGCCCCGAAGGCGTGCCGCCCTTCCCCTGGTTGCCGCTGCTGGTGATGGCGGCAGCGATCATGGCGATCGCCCTCGCGGGCATCCGCAACGACCTCGCCAGCGCCGTCATCCTGCTTGCGGTCGGCGCAGTCGGCCTTGCCGCGTTCTTCCTGCTCGACGCCAGAAAGCCGCGCTCGCGACTGTTCCCGACACGACCGCTCGACATGAAGACGCAGGTCGGCAACGGCATCGTCATGATGGCGGCATTGTCGGCCGGCACCATAACCTTCTCGATCTACGGCCCGCTGATCCTCACCAGCCTGCATGGCATACCGATCCTGACCACCGGGTACATCATTGCGGCGGAATCGATCGCCTGGTCAGTCATGTCCATCCTCGTCGCCAAGGCGCAGCCGCAGCACGAGCGCGCAATCATTCTTGCCGGCGCGCTGATGATTTTCGGCGGCATGGCAGGCTTCGTCTTCGCCGTTCCCAGTGGCTCGATACCGTTGATACTCGCCTGCGCGGTCCTGCAGGGCGGCGGCTTCGGCATTGCCTGGCCGTTCGTCACCCGTCTCATCGTCTCTTCCGCGCGTGAGGAGGAACGAACCGTCACGTCGTCGGCCGTGCCAACCATGCAGAGGATCGGCTACGCCACCGGCGCGGCACTGGCCGGCATCGTGGCCAATGCGGCTGGTTTCTCCGAAGGTCTTTCGGGTGAAACAGCGGCAAGCGTGGCCCAATGGCTGTTCCTTGCATTCCTGCCCTTCGGCGTGCTGGGTTCCGTCGCGGCGCTGCGGCTGATGAATGGCGAGCGCAAGCGCACCACGACGGAATAGCCATGCCCGAGACGACAAACCTGATCGCTTTCGCCCTCATCGCGCTCGGCATGGTGCTGACGCCCGGCCCCAACATGATCTACCTGATATCCCGGTCTATCAGCCAGGGTCCCGTCGCCGGCCTTATCTCGCTGGGCGGGGTGGCGCTCGGTTTCGTCTTCTACATGCTCGCCGCCGTCTTCGGCATAACCGCGCTCGTGATGGCGGTGCCGTTTGCCTACGATTTGCTTCGCTTCGCAGGTGCTGCCTATCTGCTGTGGCTTGCCTGGCAGGCCGTGAGGCCCGGCGGCCGCTCGCCGTTTCAGGTGCGCGAGTTGCCGAAGGACAGTCCGCGCAAGCTGTTCCTCATGGGGCTCTTCACCAATCTCCTCAACCCCAAGGCGGCCGTGCTTTACATGTCCCTGCTGCCGCAATTCATCGACCCCGCGGGCAACGTGCTCACGCAGGCGCTCACCCTCGGCTTCATGCAGATCGCGATCAGCTTCGTGGTCAACGCGATGATCGCCATCGCCGCCGGCGGCATCGCGCTCTTCCTGATGAGGCACCCGTTCTGGCTGGCGCTCCAGCGCTGGTTCATGGGAACCGTCCTGGCCGGCCTCGCCGTCAGCATAGCGGTCGAAGCGCGGCGCTAGAACACCTACGCCGCTTTGCCCGCCTTCGCCTGCCTACGCCGTGCGATCTCGTAGGCGACAGCGCCCAGAACGGTGATCGCGATCATGATAAGCGCTAGCGCGTTGACGGCCGGCGTCAGTCCGGTCCGCACCTTGGTGGCGATGAACACGGTCAGCGGCGTATCGAACCCACGCACGAACAGCGTCGTGTTGTAGTTCTCGACCGACTGGAGCACGGCGAGGAAGGCGGCCGCGATCAGCGCCGGCTTGAGGAACGGCAACAGGATGCGCCGGAACACCATGAATTTCGACGCTCCAAGGCCGAGTGCCGCTTCCTCCTGCGTTCGGTCGAAGCGCTGCAGGCGTGCGGCGACCATCAGCATGACGTAGCAGATGATGAAGCTCGCCTGCGCGACGACGATGAGGAACACGCCGCCCCCGACGCCCAGTTGCCGCCACAGGACCAGCGTGGCGATGCCAATCACGACGCCAGGCGTGAGCAGCGGCGAGACCATCACGGCGTAGAGGAAGCCCCGCGCCCGCGCATGCAGGCTTGTCAGCATTAGTGCCGCCGCGGTGCCGACGGGCAGCGCGATCAGCACCACAAAGAACGCGACGACGATCGACGTCCAGACGGACTGCCACATCGCGCTGTCGGACGAGAGTTCGGAGAACCATTGCAGCGTTGTGCCCTGCCAGGGTGTCACCGTCGGAAAGCGGCTCGAATTGAAGGTCGCAGCGCCCATGATCGCCAGCGGCGCGAACAGATAGACAAAGAACGCGACCAGGTAGAAGCCGAACAAGGCGCGCGCGATGCGGTCGGCGGCGCTCATTTCGCGACATCCGTCAGGTTGACGCGCGCCAGCTTCAGCGTCACCAGCACCACCGCCAGGCAAAGCACGAGCAGCACCAGCGCATAGGCGGCACCGCGGTTCCAGTCGCCGCCCTCGAAGAACCAGTTGTAGATGATTTCGGTGAACCAGCGGCTGCCCGGCGCACCGAGCAGCGCCGGCGCGACATAGGAGCCGGCTGCGAGCATGAAGGTGAAGACGCAGCCGGTCGCTATGCCGGCCTTGGCATGAGGCATCACCACGCGCCAGTGGATGCGCCAGGTCGATGCGCCGAGGTCACGCGCCGCCTCTATCTGCGCCTTCTCGAGGCTTTCGATCGCGTTGTAGATCGGAAACAGCATGAACAGGATGTAGGCGTAGATCATGCCGGCGAGCACGCCGCCATTGCCGTAATATCGCATCGGCTCGTCGATGACGCCGATACTGAGCAGCAGCGCATTGAGCGGCCCGCGGAAGGCGAGCAGGATGTACCACGCCAGCGTGCGCAGCACCTCGTTGATCCAGAACGGGATCGTCAGTGCCAACAGTGCGATGGCCGTCTGGCTCGGGGTCGCGTGCTGCGCCAGCCAGAAGGCGAGCGGATAGCAGACCACGAATGTCGCGAATGCCACAAAAGCGCTCGCCCAGATCGTCTTGAAGAAGATCGAGCGATGGACGGCTTCGTTGGCCAGATAAAGCACGTTGTCGAGCGAATAGACGTCGTTCGGTCCGCCGATCTGCGACGGCGGCAGGTTCGGCCGCAACGCGTAGTCGACCATCATGATGTTGGGCGCGAGCACCATGCCCGCAATCCACAACAGCACCACGGCCAGGAAGGTGGTGGCAAGCCCGCCGCCGAACCGTTTGTAGAGCTCACCCATCGGCAAGCACCACGGCATGACGCTGGTGGAACGCGAAGGAGGTGCGAGAGCCGATGGCAGGCGCGCTCGAAAGATCTGTGCTGGAGATCGAGGCGACGAGTTCCGACCCGTCGTCGAGGCGGCCGTGGGCGAGCGCGAACGCCCCCTCGAAATCGATGCGCTCCACGGTGGCGGCCAGCGCGTTGTCGCCGCCCTTGCCCGTGACGAGTGCTTCCGGCCGCACATAGAGCCGGGCGGCTTGTCCCTGCGCCACATCCGGCCCTGCTCGGCCGCGCATGACGCCGAGCTTGGTTTCGACGGTCGCGATTCCGGCGTCGATCGCGATGATCTTTCCAGAAAAGGCGTTGGTTTCGCCGACGAAGCTTGCAACGAACGGCGTCGCCGGGTTGTCGTAGAGTTCGCGCGGCGCGCCCACCTGTTGCAGCACGCCGGCACTCATCACCGCGATGCGGTCGGACATCGCAAGCGCCTCGGACTGGTCGTGCGTGATGTAGATGAAGGTGACGCCGGTGCGCTTCTGCAGCGCGCGCAGCTCGGCGCGCATGTGCTGGCGCAGCTTCAGGTCGAGCGCCGACAGCGGCTCGTCGAGCAGAAGCACCTGTGGTTCGACCGCGAGCGCGCGGGCAATCGCCACGCGCTGGCGCTGGCCGCCGGAAAGCTCGCCCGGCATGCGGTCGCCGTAGCCTTCCAGCGCGATCAACTTGAGCAGCTCGTCGGCCCGCTTGCGGCGTTCGGCCTTTGATGCACCGCGCGCCTCCAGCCCGAAGGCGATATTTTCCCACACCGGCATCAGCGGGAAGAGCGCGAGCGACTGGAAGATCATTGCAGTCGGCCGCTGATCGGGACCCAGCCCCGCCATGTCGCGCCCGCCGATGACGATCCGGCCCTCGGTCGGGTTCAGGAAGCCGGCTATCATCCGCAGGATGGTGGTCTTGCCGCAGCCCGAGGGGCCGAGGATCGAGAAGAACTCGCCGCCCTCCACCGTAAACGAGACGTCGCCCACGGCCCGCGTCGTGCCAAAGGTCATGCCGATGTCGTGAAGTTCAACCGAATGCGACATGCCGCCCCTTCTTCAATCCGGTATTCCAGCCATGCCGCGCACGGGCGCCGGTGCATCGGGAGCCGCCAGTCGGCGGCTCCCGAATAATGGATCAGGCCGAGAGGAAGCGGTCCTGATATTCGTTGCGCTTGGTGACGTACCAGCTCTCCTGGATTGGCCACCACCACAGCTTGTCGAGCGCATCGCTCGGATAGGCGGCGGCGAAGAATGCCTTGGCTTCGTCGGAAAGAAGGTCGGCAGCCCCTACGGCCGTCGAGTTGATCGACGTGGCGTTGGAGTACATCGCGCCTGCTTCCGGCGTCAGGAACCAGTTGATGAAGGCATAGGCCTGGTCGATGTTTTCCGCGCCTGAAGGGATCGAGACGCCTTCCATCCACGCCAGTGCGCCTTCCTTCGGCGCGATGAAACCGACCGGCAGGCCTTCCTTTGCAAGCGCCGCACCGGTCGAATCCCAGGTCTGGCCGATCGCCGCGCCATTGACACGGAACGCGCCCTGCGCCTCGTTTTCGTTCGACCAGAACTGCACGATGTTGCCCTTGCGCGCGATCGCCTCGGCGAGGATCACGTCGAAGATTTCGACCTGAGCTTCCGGGCTGGCGAAGGCGTCGAGCAGCGGCCGCGGCAGCTTGCCTTCCGCTTCGAGCCAGAGACCGAGGCCGACGAGGCTGGAATGGCCGCGCACGGTGGCCTTGCCTGCCATCTCTTCCTTCCAGATGTCGCCGTAGGATGCGGTGCCGTATTCCAGCGGGGCCTGTTCCTTGTCGAAGGCAAGCGCCTCGGTGCCCCAGTCCGTCGGCACCTGATAACGCTTGCCGTCGATGACAGCGCCGAACTTGGCGGAATTCTCCCAGGCACTCGGCAGGCACTTCGCGACTTCGATCTTGGCTTCGTCGAGCGGCTGGATCAGCTCGAATTCGACGTAGTTCGGCACGCGGTCAACCGTCGGCCAGATGATGTCGAAACCGGCACCGTTGTTGGCGCGGAGCTGGTTCAGCAGTTCGTCATTGGTGCCGTAGGGGGTGTAGTTGGCCTTGATGCCGGTCGCCTCTTCGAAAGCGGCCAGCATTTCGTCGTTGAGGTAGCCTGCCCAGGCAAAGACGTTGACCGAGCCGGATGACCCTTGCGCGAAGCCCTTGCGGGAAACGAAGGGGGCTGCGAGCGAAAGTCCTGCCACGCTTGCCGCGCCCTTGAGTAGCGTGCGTCTTTGGAACATTGCCATGAAAGTTCTCCCTGTAAGGTTGCGTATTGCACGCGTTTATTTTCGCTATGATACAGTTCGATGACGATCCTGCAATTGACTCGATAGGCTGATGGCCGCACCGGCCAGCCGGCTAATGGGATGCCGCTGCATCTTCAGCGACGAGTTCCGGCCTAGCAAAGAGCCGACGCGGCAAATTAGCGTCGGCAAGTGACAAAAAACCCGGCGCTTCCGCCGGGTTTTTCATATTCACAAAGCAACGTGGGCCTAGTGGTCCATCGCCTTGACGATCTCTTCGGTCATCTTCTTGGCATCGCCCAGAAGCATCATCGTGCCGTCCTTGTAGAACAGGGTGTTGTCGATGCCGGCATAGCCGGAGCCCAGCGAGCGCTTGACGAACAGGCAGGTGCGCGCCTTGTCCACGTCGAGGATCGGCATGCCATAGATCGGGCTCGACTTGTCGTCGCGCGCCGACGGGTTGGTCACGTCGTTGGCGCCGATGACATAGGCGACATCGGCCTGGGCGAACTCCGAGTTGATGTCCTCCAGCTCGAACACCTCGTCATAGGGCACATTGGCTTCGGCCAGCAGCACGTTCATGTGGCCCGGCATGCGGCCGGCGACCGGATGGATAGCGTATTTCACCTCGACGCCGGCGGCCTTGAGCTTGTCGGCCATCTCACGCAGCGCGTGCTGGGCCTGCGCAACCGCCATGCCGTAACCCAGCACGATGATGACTTTCTGCGCGTTCATCATCAGATAGGCGGCGTCATCGGCCGAACCCTGCTTCACCGTGCGTTCGATGCCGTCGTCGGCCGCCGCGGCAGTCTCGCCGCCGAAACCGCCGAGGATGACGGAGATGAACGAGCGGTTCATGCCCTTGCACATGATGTAGCTGAGGATCGCGCCCGAGGAGCCGACGAGCGCGCCGGTGATGATGAGCGCGAGATTGCCGAGAGTGAAGCCGAGGGCTGCGGCCGCCCAGCCCGAATAGGAATTCAGCATCGACACGACGACCGGCATATCCGCGCCACCGATCGGGATGATGAGCAAGATGCCGAGTAGCAGCGACAGAAGCACGATCAGCCAGAACACCGTCGTCGACTGCGTGGTCACCATCATGATGACCAGCACCACCAGCGCGATGCCGATTCCGGCATTGATCACGTGGCGCATGGGCAGGAGGATCGGCTTGCCCGACATACGGCCGTCAAGCTTCAGGAAGGCAATGACCGAGCCAGTGAAGGTAACGGCGCCGATGGCAACGCCCAGGCTCATTTCGATGATGGCTTGCGTGTGGATGTCGCCCACGATCCCGATGCCAAAGCTTTCCGGCGCATAAACGGCGGCAGCCGCGACGAGAACCGCGGCGAGACCGACCAGCGAGTGAAAGGCAGCAACGAGCTGCGGCATCGAGGTCATGGGAATGCGGCGTGCGATCACCGCGCCGGCGCCGCCGCCGATTGCAAGACCGGCGAGGATCAGCGCGAAACCGGATGGCGACGGAATCGCAAGCGCCAGCGTCGTGAGCACGGCAATGGTCATGCCGATCATGCCATAGACATTGCCCTGGCGGCTCGTCGTCGGGTGCGACAGGCCGCGCAGCGCCATGATGAACAGCACGCCGGAGATAAGGTAGAGGAAGGAGGCGAGATTTTCGCTCATCTGTCAGGCCTCACTTCTCTTTTTTCTTGTACATCGCCAGCATGCGCTGGGTGACGAGGAAGCCGCCGAAGATGTTCACCGACGCAAGGATGACGGCGATGAAGCCGAAGCCCATCGCCGCGCCTGACACCGAAATGCCGACCGCCAGCAGCGCGCCCACGATGATGACGGAGGAGATCGCGTTGGTCACGGCCATCAGCGGCGTGTGCAGCGCCGGCGTCACCGACCAGACGACGTAGTAGCCGACGAAGATCGCCAGCACGAAGATCGCGAAGCGGAAGATGAAGGGGTCGACGCCGGTTGCCGCGTGGGCGCCGGCTGCGATCGCGTCGACTGCCTGCGCTGCCTTCTCGTCCTGAAAGGCCAAGCGCACGGCGGCGGCAGCCTGCTCAAGCTGCTCGATGGCGCGTTCCAGAGTACCATTCTGTTCCATCACGCACCTCCCTTGGTTTTGGGTGCCGCGGGCTTGCGGGCTGGAGCCTTGCGCGGCGCAGCAGCCTTCTTGGGCGCCGCAGACTTTTTCGCTGGCGCTGCTGCCTTGGCAGTCGCTTCCGCCTTGGCGAAGTTCGCGTGCACCACCTTGCCGCTATGCGTCAGCAGCGTGGCCTTGACCAGTTCGTCATCCGGGTTGACGACCACCGCCTTCTTTTCCTTGTCGATCATCGTCTCGAGGAAAGCGAAGAGGTTCTTGGCGTAGAGCAGCGACGACGATGCTGCGACACGGCCGGGCACGTTCAGATGACCGATGATCTTGACGCCGTTGGCGGTCGTGACGACCTTGCCCGGCACTGAGCCCTCGACGTTGCCGCCGCGCTCGACCGCGAGGTCGACGATCACGGAACCCGGCTTCATCGAGGCAACCATCGCCGCCGAGATCAGCTTCGGCGCGGGACGGCCCGGGATCAGCGCGGTGGTGATGACGATGTCCTGCTTGGAGATGTGGTCGGCGGTGAGCGCGGCCTGCTTGGCCTGATATTCCTTCGACATTTCCTTGGCGTAGCCGCCGGCGGTTTCCGCGGCCTTGAACTCCTCGTCCTCAACGGCAAGAAATTTTGCGCCAAGCGATGCGACCTGCTCCTTGGCGGCTGGCCGCACGTCGGTCGCCGTCACAACGCCGCCGAGACGCCTCGCCGTCGCGATCGCCTGCAAACCGGCCACACCAACGCCCATGACGAAGATCTTGGCAGCGGGCACCGTGCCGGCAGCGGTCATCATCATCGGCAGCGCGCGGTCATATTCCGCAGCCGCGTCGATGACGGCCTGATAGCCGGCGAGGTTCGCCTGCGAGGACAACACGTCCATCGATTGCGCACGCGTGATGCGTGGCATGAATTCCATGGCAAAAGCGGAGATGCCGGCTTTGGCCATCGCCGCGACAGCCGCATCGTTGCCATAGGGGTCCATCGAAGCGAGCACGACCGCGCCCGATTTGTAGCTCTTCAGCTCAGCCTCAGTCGGTCGGCGCACCTTGAGCACTACGTCGGCCTTGCCCGCATCCGACGACTTGCCGATGGAACCACCGGCAGCAACGAAATCGGCATCGGGTATGCGCGAGCCTGCCCCGGCGTCCTTTTCGACGACGACGCTAAAGCCCAGCCCGGACAGCCGTTTCACCGTATCCGGCGATGCCGCGACCCTCGCTTCCGTTGCGTCAACCTCTTTCGGCACGAATATCGTCTGTCCCACCGGCAAATCCTTTCGGTTGGAACCTCATCCCCGACACGCGACAGTCCCCCGCGGAACTGCCGAAAGCAACCCCCGACAGCTGTTGCGCGACTAGCGCAGCAGGAATGCGCCGACGGCGCTGATCAGGATAAAGAGGATCGTGGCTGAGAAGAAGCCGGCGCTCGTGAAGAAGCCGAACGCCATCGCGATGAGAAGCGCGACCGTGAGGAGCGACACGTATTTCGTGATGCCGAGGAACAGAGAATAAGTCTTCTCGTGCTCGGAATAGTCCATCTCGGCGCCCATTTCGACCGGACCGGTCGGTGTGTTGTCTGCCATCGCAGGAATCCCTCCGGAAATGCTATCGAGCGCTGATACCTAAATCAGCGCTCGAGGGCAATGGGAGGAATTTCGCGGCACCCTATGCGGACCGCCTCGCCACCGCGCTGGCGAAAGCGACAACAGCAACGAGGCAAAGCAGCAGCCCGCCCAGCAGAAAGGTCGGCGGATAGCCATAGGCGTCGACGAGGGGCTGACTTGCCACCGGCGACAGGAACTGACCGAGGAAGATGCTCGAAACGAGCCCGCCCGACAGCCGGCCTCTCAAATGCGCCGGTGCAGCCGCCAGCAATGTGGTGCTCAGGTTCGGCATCACCAGACCGAAGCCGACGCCGGAGAAGACCATCGCGGCCACGAGCAGCCCGAGGTTGGGCGCAATCCCCTGCAACAGCATACCGAGCCCCATGATCGCGAAGCCGGTGCCGAACAGCACCCAGGGCGACAGCCGCTGCCGCAGGCGTCCGAACGCGAGCGATCCCGGCAGTACGCCCAGCGTCGAGGCGCCGAAGGCCAGCGCGATCGTCGTCGGTGTGCCGTTGTAGGCTTCCGCGATCAGGAAGGGCGACTGGGTGGGTAGGATCATATAGAGGAGCGGGCAAAGCAGCGCGAGCGCGTAGACGGCCATCACGACGCTCATGCTGGCCGGCTCACTGCCCGGCATGGCGCCCGCCGCCTGCGTATCCAGGCGAGGACGGTTTGGAACGAACAGCCAGAAGGCCAGCACCAGCGGCGCGGCAGCAAGGTAGATCAGGAACGCACCACGCCAGTCCATCTCGGCAAACACCCCGGCCATAAGGATCATGCTGAGTGCGACCATCGAGTTTGCGCCGACCTGTCGGCTCATGATCGCGCCCCGCGCCTGCGGCTCGAACATGTCGCCGATCAGCGACGTGAATCCCGCCATGAGGAACGCCACCGACAAGCCGAGCCCGGCGCGGGTCGCGAGCAACACCTCGAGACTGTCGGCGATCGAGCCGGCAGCACCGAAGACGACGAAGGCGACAAGCGACCAGAACACGACAGGCCACCGTTCGAGCCTGTCGAGAACGTAGCCGGCCAGCGGCGCGGCGACCGCGATGACGAGAGCCGGCAGCGTGACGATGAGCCTCACGAGATAGGCCGCACCGGGCTGCCCGGCGAAATGCGCCTCGATTGCGGGCAGCGCGGGTGCGACGACCGCGGTCGCCATCACCACGAGCGAACCGACCAGTACCAGAGTGGCCTGGGCCGCCCGGCCGGGGGCGGGAGGTGCAGGAACCGCTGCCGCCGCCACGTTCTCAATCTTGGTGAGCGCGTTCATGCCGCCTCTCCGAACTGCATTGTGTTGCGAGCCCTGGACAGCGCCTCCGCCCACCAGTGAAGGCGCGAAAGCAGCGTTGCCATCGAGCGCTCGGCATCCGCCGGCTCCCGCAACATTCCGTCGGGGCCAAAGCGTTTCCATGCGCCCGCGAAACTGACGGTGTCGCGAATGCCCACGGTGTGAAGCTCAGCAAAGACGCCGCGCAGATGCTCCACAGCCCGCAGACCGCCGGAAATGCCGCCATACGAGACGAAGGCGACAGGCTTTGCGTGCCACTCCACGCCGTAGGAATCGACAAGCGCCTTCAGCGGCGCCGGAAAGGAATGGTTGTATTCCGGCGTCACCACCAGAAACGCATCGGCAGCGCTGAGCTGTATGCCGACCGCGTCATATGTCTCGCCCCTGGCCGGATCGACCGTGATGATGTCATAGCGCCCGTCAGCCTCGATCTGCTTCAAGGCCCAGGCAACCACCGCATCGCACAGCCTGCCCTCACGCGTGCTGCCGTAGACGATCGCCAGCTTTGTCCTCTCCGTCATTGGTCAGGCTCCTTCCGGGCTGAGAATCAGCGTGTTCTGGCCGGCGACGATCTTCCACCCGTCTGCCTCACGGGCGATGACGTAGATCGGCGTCGCGCCGGGCTCGGGCAGCTCGCGGCCGCTGGCATCCGTCGGCACCTGTAATAGATTGACCACGCCGACATCGGTGCGCACGGGCACCACGTCAATGATCTCATAGCGCGCAAAATTGCTCCGGTTGCGCGTCATCATGGCGCGCGCCAGCTTTTCGATTTCCTGCCGGCCTCGCACCCGCACCCCGAGCGCGTTTGTCCACGACGCGTCGTCGGCAAGATTGCGGCCCAGTGCCATCGGGTCCTTGGCGTTGAAGGCCTCCTGCATCGCATTCACCAGCGCATGTGCTGCGGCCTTCAGTTCCAGGCTGGGCTCGTGGACATATTTCTGGATTGCCGTCGCCATCGTCTCTCTCCTTGGTTTGCAATGGAACAGCCTCTCTGCTACAACCTCAACAATAGTTGAGGTCAACACCGAAAATGAAAAAAGACCAAACTCCGCCGAAACCCCGTCCCTTTCCGCGTGACCTGAGTGTCGGCGAGGTTGCCGCACGCAGCGGCGTGGCTGTTTCTGCGCTGCATTTCTACGAGAGGCAGGGCCTCATCCGCAGTTGGCGCAGTCAAGGCAACCAGCGACGCTACCCGCGCGAGGTGCTGCGCCGCGTCGCCGTCATCAAGATCGCCCAGCGCACCGGCATACCGCTGGCGTCCATCAAGCTGGCTCTGGCCGCCTTGCCCAATGAACGCACACCGACGGCCGACGATTGGAAACGGCTTTCGGAGGGATGGCGCGAGGAGCTCAACGAACGCATTCGCAAGCTCACGCAGTTGCGCGACCGCCTCACCGGCTGCATCGGCTGCGGTTGCCTTTCGGTGCGCGAGTGCCCTTTGCGCAATCCCTACGACGAACTCGGCCACGAGGGCCCGGGCGCCCGCCTGCTCGAAGACTGAGCGGGCAACCGTTGGCAAAATGCAACACGTGGAAAGGGAATTGCCGCGCTGCACAATCGTGATTGGAACGTCGGGCGCTGCGAGGTTACGTCTCCGCAACTGATCGAAACAATCCGTTACCATCGAAGCCGACAACCGCAATGACCATCCGCAAACATCTCCTGGCGGCAGCGCTCGCGTGCAGTGTGGGGCCGTTCCCTTTGCTTTCAGGCGCCAATGCAGGCGATCGCCCGCTGATCTGGGAGTTCTCGAAACAGTCCGACACCTCGTACTCGGCGCGGCTGGGCAGTTCCCTGCCACGCGTGCCTGAAGCCAGCATTGGTGCCGACATCAGGATGCGCGGCCCTGATCCGGCAGTCTTCGGCGATCCTGTATCGCTTTGGGCAGACCTTAGGCTCGCCGAACGAAACAAGCCTCGGGCGAAACGTTCAGCGCATCTGAACGCCCGCATCGACGGGCGTTCGGGCAGGCGCAGCGTTTCTCTGGACAACAGCGTTACCCGCCGACTGCAAAGGCTGGATGCCGAATTGAGCCAGCGCGTGACGGTTTTTCAAGAGCCTGCGGCTGACCATAAAACGCGGCTCCGCGCGAGCCAGAGCGTGCGGCTTTCCTCGCCGGGCACGCGAACCACCGTAACGGCGCGGGCATCGCGTTCGGACAGCGAAAGCTGGCAGACCAGCATTGCCGTCGAACAGTATCTCAGACAATCGATCCGGCTCAGCGCCAGCGTCGAGAACCCCGGCACCTCAAGCCGAGCCGGGCGGCTCGGCGCCCGCTACCGCTACGACTGGTAGTGCGCGGACGACCTAGGCCAGCCAGCGCTTGCGCCGCTTGTAGTGCTTGACGTCCTTGAACGAGCGACGGCCTTCGCCGCCGACGCCGAGGTAGAATTCCTTCACATCCTCATTCTCGCGAAGCGCCTGGGCCTCGCCGTCGAGCACGATGCGGCCAGACTCGAGAATGTAGCCGTATTTCGCATAGCGCAGGGCGATGTTCGTGTTCTGCTCGGCGAGCAGGAAAGAAACGCCCTGCTCCTCGTTGAGCTTTTTCACGATCTCGAAGATTTCCTCGACGAGCTGGGGTGCCAGCCCCATCGACGGTTCGTCGAGCAGGATCATCTTCGGGCGGCTCATGAGCGCGCGTCCGATGGCGGTCATTTGCTGCTCGCCGCCTGAGGTGTACCCCGCCTGGCTCTGACGCCGGACCTTTAGTCGCGGGAAATATTGGTAGACGAGGTCGAGATCCTCGCGGATCGCGGCATTGCCGTCTCGTCGCGTGAACGCGCCGGTCAGCAGATTGTCCTCGATCGACAGGTGACCGAAGCAATGCCGGCCTTCCATCACCTGAATGCAACCCCGGCGCACCAGTTCATTGGGCGACAACGCCTGCACCTGATCGCCTTCGAAGACGATGTTGCCCTTCGTCACCTCACCGCGCTCTGCGCGCAGCAGGTTGGAGATCGCTTTCAGCGTGGTGGTCTTGCCCGCGCCGTTGGCGCCCAGCAGGGCCGTGATGCCGCCGCGCGGAACGCTGAGCGACACACCCTTCAGCACCAGGATGACGTGATCGTAGATCACCTCGATATTGTTGACCGCAAGGATGGTATCGGCAGGTTGCGGTTCAGAAGCGTGAGACGCGGTCATGAAAGCTCCGGCGCGGATCGTTCGCTTGCCCGTCTGGGGCAGGCAATTCCGAAGAAACCGCGCGAGGGGCGGTTCCTTCGGGGTTCATAAAGGGGTGCCGGCGCAGCCCCTCGCCTGTCTGCCGGCACCCTCTCCCCGCGGACGGGGAGAGGAAGGCTGATGCTACATCGAGCACTCTTCGTTTGTCGGCCACGGCGCGTTGGCAGCCGCGTATTTCGCGGCTTCCTCCTCCACCAGCGGATCGATGAGGGCCCGGTCGGCTGACAGAAGTTCGGAAACCTTCTCGAACTTCTCGCCGTCCCACTGAACCATCCATGCGCCGGCGTTGCCGGTATGGTTGGCGCAAGTGGTCTTGAGCGGTCCCATCATGCCCTCGACGCCGAGTTCGGCGAGGCGGGCGTCGTCCATGTTCAGGTTTTCAAGCCCCCAGCGGAGCTGTTCCTGATTGATGTTGGGCGTGCCTGCATGGTCCTGCGCCACGCGGACCGCTTCCGCCAGAATGACCGACATCAGCACGCCGCGCTGATAGGCCATGCTGTCGAACTCGCCGCCGGCCTGGTCGATCTGCGATTTTCCGGCATCCACGACGTGCTTCTTGATGTCCTGCATGACCGGCGCCTCGGAATCGGTGAAATTCCAGCTCAGCGCCCGATAGCCCTTGCCGTCGGCTCCAACGAGCTTGAGGTCCGGGTTGTGCGCGCCCCACCAGACGCTGACGAACTGATCCATCGGATAGCGCGTCTTGACCGCTTCGGTAACGGCGCCGGCATTCATCGCGCCCCAGCCCCACATGATGACGTAGTCGGGACGTTCGCGGCGGATCTGCAGCCACTGCGCCGACTGGTTCTGCATCTCCGTCAGGCCGACCGGAATCGGCAGGAAGGTGAAGCCGTGCTCGGCGGCAAGCTTCTCGAACAGCGGAATCGGCTCCTTGCCGTAGGGATGGTCGAGGTGCAGGAACGCGATCTTCTTGCCGTTCAGATTGGCGACGTCACCATCGCCGAGCGCCGTCATGATCATCGAGGCGCCGTCCCAGTAGGACGTCGGCGCATTGAAGGCCCACTTGAAGGTCTTGCCGTCCTGCATGGCGGAGAAGCCGTAGCTCGGGCCGAACATCGGGATCTCGTCGACATTCGTGCGCGGCAGCACCTGCAGCGTGATACCCGTCGACCAGGGCTGGGTGACAAGGGCACCCTCGGACTTCAGGCGTTCGTAACACTCCACGCCCTTCTCGGTGTTGTAGCCCGTTTCGCATTCGTCGAACGCGATCTTGACGCCGTTGATGCCGCCATCGCGCTCGTTGAGCATGGTCATGTAGTCGAGCTGACCGTTCTGGTGCGGCGTGCCGGTCGCCGCGAACGGTCCCGTGCGGTAGGACATGTTCGGCAGTTTCAGCGTATCCTGAGCCACGGCCGACAAGGAAAGCCCTGCCAGTATCGTGGCCGAAAGCAGTACGTTTGCGATCAGTTTCTTCATTCTCTCCTCCTTCGAACCCGGTTGCCCGGACTTCCTCCACTTCGAACCCGCTCAGTGCGGGAACGGCCATATGATGAGTTTTTCCCGTGCCACCGCCCATAGCCGCGCGAGACCGTGCGGCTCCAGGATCAGGAACAGGATGATGAGAGCACCGATGATCATGATGTTAAGGTGATCGACCGTAGCCGGTGTGAGCGGCAGGCCCAAAGCAGCCGGCACGCCACTGATGATAACCGGCAATGCAACGATCAGAATCGCCCCGAGATAGTTGCCGAGGATAGAGCCAAGGCCGCCGATGATGGCGATGAACAGGACACGGAAAGACAGCGGTATGTCGAACAGGTTCGCCTCGGCCGCGCCACGCCAGAGAAAGACGAACAGCGCGCCCGCCACGCCGATGATGTAGGACGACACGAAGAATGCGAGCAGCTTCGCCTTCATCAGGTTGATGCCCACCAGTTCAGCCGCGATGTCCATGTCGCGCACGGCCTTCCATTGCCTGCCTATACGGCCGCGCGTGAGGTTGATCGCGACGAACGTTATCAGCGTCACCGTGCACAGGACGAAGAAATACTGGTTGACGGCCGGCGCGGTCGGTCCCGCAAAGGTGAAGCCCAATATGCTGATATTGGGCACCTGAATGGCGCCGGAGGCCGAATAGTTGTAGAGCCAGCCCCACTTCTGGAACAACCATACAAGGAAGAACTGCGCGGCGAGCGTCGCGATCGCCAGGTAGAACCCCTTGATCCGCAGTGACGGCAGGCCGAAGGCGACGCCGATCGCCGCCGAAACGAACCCCGACATCAGCACCGCGGCAAGAAGGTTGAGACCGGGGAAGATCGTCATCAGCTTGTAGCAGGCATAGGCGCCGACGCCCATGAAGGCGCCGGTCCCCAGCGAGAGCTGCCCTGCATAGCCCGTCAGGATGTTGAGCCCCAGCGCCGCCAGCGAATAGATCAGCACCGGGATCAGCAGCGTGCGGAAAACGAACTCGCTGGCCGTCATCGGGAAGACGACGAATGCCAGCACCAGAATGAATGCGAGTAGCCACGCATCCTGCCGCACGGGGAAGAGGGCGAAATCGGCCTTGTAGCTGGTCTTGTATTGTCCGGCGACGCGATAAAGCATGACGAAATTTCCTTACACGCGCTCGATGATCTTTTCGCCGAACAGGCCCTGCGGCCGGAAAAGCAGCACGAACAGCGCAAACACGTACGCGAACCAGGTCTCGGTGTTGCCACCCAGCAGCGGCTGTCCCCAATAGATCTCGAACAGCTTTTCGAGGATGCCGATGAGCAGTCCGCCGATAATGGCGCCCGAGACCGATTCCAGCCCGCCAAGCATCAGCACCGGAAGCGCCTTGTAGGCGATCACCTCCAGCGCGAACGACACGCCAGCGCGCGCACCCCAGGCAATGCCGGTCACCAGCGCCACGACGCCGGCGATGAACCAGACCAGCACCCAGATCGTCGACAGAGAGATGCCGACCGAGAGCGCGGCCTGGTGGTCGTCGCCGAGCGCGCGGATCGCGCGCCCCATCTTAGACTTGTTGAGGAACATCAGGAGCGCCAGCACGAGGATCACCGCGCCGGCCACCGCCGTGACATCCTTCTGCTCGATCAGCAGGAAGCCGCCAAACGGCTCAAACTCGAAACTGCCTGTCGGAATCATCAGTTCCTCGGTGATCATTCGCTTGTTTTCACCACCGAAGATGATTTCGCCGAAGCCGATCAGGAACAGCGTGATGCCGATCGTCGCCATGAACAGGATAATGTCGGGCTGGTTCACCAGCGGACGCAGCACGACGCGCTCGATGCTCATAGCCAGCACATACATGACCGCAAGCGTCATCGGCACCGCGAGCAGGGCCGGCACGCCGTTCTCGTGCAGGCCGACCAGGGTAAGCGCGGCGAACACCACCATGATGCCCTGCGCGAAGTTGAAGATGCGCGACGACTTGAAGATGAGCACGAACCCAAGCGCGATCAGCGCATAGAGGGTGCCGGAGACGGTTCCTTCCCAAAGCACCTGCAGCAGGAAATCGGGCGCGGTCGCCATATCCGCGAAGGGCTTGATCAGGATCGAGTGCAGAAATTCCATTCTCCGGCTTCCCCCTATGAGCCCGTCAGGGCGTCAGTTGCGGAAACAGGCCCACAAGGCCGATAACGATGAGGTAGATCGCAACGATGTAGTTGAGCAGTCGCGGCACGATCAGGATGATAACGCCCGCGATCAACGAGATCAGCGGTGTCAGCGGCAGGTTTTCCATCGGGTTTCCTTTCCATCAATGGGCTACGCCAAGATAGGCATCGATGACCGACTGGTCGTTCTTCACCTCGTCCGGCGCTCCGTCGGCAATCTTCTTGCCGTAGTCCAGAACGACGACACGGTCGGAAAGGTCCATGACCACGCCCATGTCGTGCTCGATCAGGGCGATCGTCGTGCCGCGCTGCTGGTTCACGTCGATGATGAACCGGCTCATGTCCTCTTTTTCCTCGAGGTTCATGCCCGCCATCGGCTCGTCGAGCAGCAGCAGGGAGGGCTCCATGGCCAGCGCGCGGCCAAGTTCCACGCGCTTCTGCAGTCCGTATGGCAGCTTGCCGACGGGGGTGCGACGTATGTGCTCGATCTCAAGGAAGTCGATGATCTCCTCGACCTTCTCGCGATGCTCGATCTCCTCGGTCAGCGCCGGACCGTGCCACAGCATCTGCCAGCCGATGTTGCGCTTCATGTGGACGGAGCGGCCGGCCATGATGTTGTCCAGCGTCGTCATGCCCTTGAACAGCGCGACGTTTTGGAAGGTGCGTGCAATGCCCTGACGCACCGCATGGTGCGGCTTCATAGCCCGGCGCTGTTGACCGCGGAAGGTGATGGTGCCTTCCTGAGGCGTGTAGAAGCCGTTGATGACGTTCAGCATCGACGTCTTGCCGGCGCCATTCGGGCCAATGATCGCCCGGATCTCGCCCTTCTTGACGTCGAAGGAGATGTTGGTGATCGCCTTCACGCCGCCGAACGACAAGGAAACGTTCTTGACCTCCAGCAGGGTATCGCCCTTGGCGACACCGTCATCGTCTGCAGCTATGAACTGGGTTCCGGCAGCGTGGGCGTTCATTCTGCTGCCTCCCTCACCGCCTGCGGCTGGGGCGAACCATGCATCGTGGCATCGGCGATCTTCACAGTCGCCCTGATCTTGCCCTTGCGGCCGTCCTCATAGGTGACTTCCGTCTCCACATACTTCTCCGTCGAGCCGTCATAGAAGGCGGCGATAAGTTCGCGGTAGCGTTCGTCGACGAAGGCACGCCTCACCTTCTGCGTTCGCGTCAGTTCGCCGTCGTCGGCGTCGAGTTCCTTGTGCAGAATGAGGAAGCGCTTGATCTGCGCACCGGCCATCATCGGCTCTTTGGAAAGGCGCCGATTGGTCTCGTCGACGTTGCGCGCGATCATCTCGTAGACCTGTGGGTGCCCCGCGAGTTCCTGATAGGACGCGTAGGCGATATTGTTGCGCTCTGCCCAGTCGCCGACGGCCTGAAGATCGATGTTGATGAAAGCGGTCGCAAAATCGCGGTCGTTGCCGAACGCTACCGCTTCCTTGATGTTCGGGAAGAACTTCAACATGTTCTCGATATATTTCGGCGCGAACAGCGAACCGTCGTTCAGCCGGCCTACATCCTTGGCGCGGTCGATGATCTTGAGCTGACCGTCCTTGTCGAAGAAGCCGGCATCACCGGTCTTGATGAAGCCGTCCGGTGTCAGCACCTCCGCGGTCTTCTCATCCTCCTTGTAATAGCCGGAGAACTGGCCGGGCGAGCGGAACAGCACTTCGCCGCTTTCCGAAATGCGGATGTCGACGTTTGGCGTGGCAGGCCCCACCGTGTCGGCTCGTACCTGACCGTCCTGCTGGGCCGTCACGTAGAGGAAGGCCTCGGTCTGGCCGTAGAGCTGCTTGAGGTTGATGCCGAGGGAGCGGAAGAACGAAAACAGGTCGCCGCCGATCGCCTCGCCAGCCGTATAGGCAACCCTGATGTTAGACATGCCGAGCACGTTGCGCAGCGGCGCGTAGAGCAGCACGTTGCCGAGTGCGTAGGCCAACCGGCCGGAAAGCGGCACCGGGCGCTTTTCCAGGATAGCCTCGCCGTGCTTGCGGGCAACCTCAATGAAGTGCCGGAACATCCACTTCTTGAACCGCCCTGCATCCTCCATGCGGATCGTCACGCTGGTCAGGAGACCTTCGAAGACGCGCGGCGGCGCGAAATAGAACGACGGCGCGATTTCCCGCAGGTCCTGCGGAACGGTCTGCGGGCTTTCCGGGCAGTTCATGCAGAAGCCGGCCACGTAACCTTGCGCGTAATTCAGATAGTGGTCGCCCACCCATGCCAGCGGGAGATAAGCCAGCACGCTGTCGTGCTCGGTGATCCGGTCGAAGGCGACTGTGTCGGATGCGGCCTGCACGGCGCCCGCCGCCTTGATCATCACCCCCTTGGAGCGCCCGGTTGTGCCAGACGTATAGAGCATGACGGAAACATCGTCGCCGCTGCCGTTGCGGATGCCTTCCTCCCAGCGCCGGGCCCGCTCGGGCTCGGCCGCCAACACCGCGAGGCCTTTCGCCTGCACCGCGGCGAAGCTGTGCAACCCTTCCGAAGGATAATCCAGCAAGCCTCGAGGCTCGTCGTAAATCACTTCGGACAGCGCGGGAATCTTGTCCTTGAAGGATTGGATCTTGTCGACCTGCTCCTGGTCCTGGACGACCGCGAAGCGGACGCCCGCATGGTCGAGAACATAGGCCATCTCCTCGGCCACCGCGTCGGCATAGACCGGTACCGGCACCCCGCCCAGAGATTGAACCGCGACAAATGTCCAGTAGAGCCGGGGACGGTTCGCCCCCACCACCGCGACTTTGTCGCCGCGGGAAAAACCGATCGCTTCGAGGCCGACGGCAAATGCCCGCACCTCGTCGAGCTGCTGTGCCCACGTCCAGCTCTGCCATATGCCGTGATCCTTGTGGCGCATGGCAGGGCGATTGCGGAAACGGTCCGCATTGAGCAGCAGATACTTCGGAAACGTATCAAGCGAGGTCGCAGCTTGCGCCAAAACCCAATTCCTCCCGTCGGAAGCGTTCAACCGCCCCTTATGCCCGACAGGCACCTCCCGCCTGTCGGAAATCCTCTTCTTCGTCGGAAGTTTTCACGAATCGCCCCGTCAGGCAACAATGCCCTTGACAGACAGACCGGCACATTGTCTTTTTAGCTGGGCGCTCGTGTGAGCTCGCCCTTCCAGAAATCGCTGAAACATTGTGTGGGACGTGGCCGTGCCCGCGTTTACGCGTCGTATATCGTGAGCGCCTGAATGTTGATCGGCGTGATCCGGCCGTGCTCGACCCTAAGGAGCCCCTCGTCCTGAAGCTCCTGCAGGCAGCGGTTGACCACCTGGCGTGAGACGCCTACCAGCAGGCCGAGTTCCTCCTGGCTGATCTCCACCGCAGGTCCTGCCTTGGGGTAAAGCACCCGGTTGAAGAACCACGACAGGTTGCGCGCCACGCGCGCCTTGGGGCCGAGAATGCGGTCGTATTCGATCGTCGCAAGAAACTGTCCCATGCGCTCGTTTAGCGCGCGGACCAGATAGCGGTTGAAGCCCTTGCTGTTCTCGTAAAGCCACATGAAGGTGGCGCGCTGCACCATCAGCATGCGCGTATCGCGGATTGCCACGACATCGTATTTGCGTGGTTCGTCCTTGAGAACCGACCCCTCGCCAAACCAGCTTCCGTCCGTCGCGCCGGCAAAGGTCATGGCCTTTCCGTCCCGGGAGATGGCGCTGATCTTCACCAGCCCGCTGACGACCCCAGTCCAGTGATCGAGCCGGTCGCCGCGATGGCAGACATAGCTGCCCTTTGCGAACTGCCGTTCGACGACCCCGCGCCGGACGCGCTCTATCTCGTCTTCCGTCAGTTCGCCGGACCATATCGCCGCGCGAACGATGTCTTCCCTTGCGTTCATATGTCCTCGAATGCGGGCAGTTCGCCTATCGCCCGTATCTGCGACGGCTTATGAACGCCCCTTCCCCGAAAGACAAGAAAAACGGACCGGAACCGGTCAGGCGGCGCGCTTCATGTATTTCGCCGTCGGCAGGATGGTCAGCGGGGCGAGTTCGCCCTTAGGCGGCCGGGCAAACAGCATCCTCTGTTCGAAAGGGGTCGACTTGAAGAACGGAAAGCGCTCGATGGTCTTCGCCATGTTCTCCGAGCATTTCGACTGGAACAGGTAAACGGGGCAGACGAGACCCGGATACGTCCGCGAAGGCATCGTCTGCTCGGAACCGAATATGCGGCGATAGAAACCCGTATGCTCTTCCTTGATTGCAGTCAGGCAATAGTCGACATCGAAGTAGGAGCAGGCCGCCACCGCCAGACGCAAGGTCACGTAGGGTAGCGCCTTGAACGCGCGGGAAAATTCGCTGTCCGCGGCAAAGCGACTTGGATCGATGAACGTCTCGCCCGCGGCAAGTCGCGGTTTAAGTTCATCGCCAAAGACCTGCACGCTCGGCGAAACCGGCATCTGTGGGTGGACGTGGTGGACACGGATCGTGCTCGCCAGTTCGCCGTCGATGAAGATGCCGAAGCGATAGGAGTTAGGCAGGTCGTCGAACTCGTCCTCGACGATACGCGTCGATGAGCCCGTTATCATCCCGCTTGCGAGATAGGCATCGTAACGCAGGCGATAGATCGCCTCGATGTCTTCGCCGCTTTCACAGCGCCGGTATTCGATGTGCTCAAGCAGTGCGGATACGCTTCTGGAAAAGCTGGACTCTTCCGCCGACGCAACAGAGGCCGCACCCTCCACTGCATTCGAAAGCGGTACTACTCGTGACTCCATCATATCCCCGCAACTGGTCACGTCACTCGACCAAATTAACGGTACATTAACCTAGAGGTGAGTAAAGGCGAAAATCCGAGCCTCGCCGTTTACCGAAAGTTAACCTTAAGAAAAGGTTAACTTTCAGCTCTGTTTGAAAAGACGAAAACGGGAATTTTCAGCCGTTGGATGCAGCGAGGGAGTCGTCGATCTGGCTGACGAAAGGCCAGGTTGTGGTCGACATCGTGTCGATACCTGAGGCCGTGAGGGCCGAGCCGAAGAGGAAACCCTGCACGAGATCCGGCTTCACGCTCAGGGCCAGAACCTTCAACTGTTCGAAGGTCTCGACCCCTTCGATCGTGACGGCAAGACCCAGCGGACGCGACAGGTTCACCACGCCCTTAAGCAGCTCGAGCGAGCGCTGATTGCGGGTCACGTCGACAAGGAAGGAGCGATCGATCTTCACCTTGTCGAGTGGAAGCGTGTGCAGATAGCTGAGGCTGGAATAGCCCGTGCCGAAATCGTCAAGCGCGATACGCACACCTAACGCTTTCAGTTGCTCGATGTAGGTTCGGGTCTGTGACTTGTCGTCCAGCAACGCGGTTTCCGTGACCTCGATCTCGAGGCGGTGCGGTGCCAGGCCGGATTTCTCCAGCGCATGGCGCACTTTGGCAATCACACTGTCATTGCGGAAATCCTTTGCCGAGAGGTTCACCGACACGCTGATCGGGTCGGGCCACCTGGAGCACTCAAGGGTAGCCGCTTCGAGCATGAAGGTGCTGATATCGGAGACGATGCCCATCTCCTCCGCCAATGGGATGAAAACCGCGGGCGAGATCGGACCGATCTCGGGGTGGTCCCACCGGCACAAGGCTTCGCAGCTCGCGATCCGCATCGTTTCCATCGAAACGATTGGCTGATAGACGACCCGCAGCCCACTGGTTTCCACGGCATGGCGCAGATCCGCCTTCATCACCTGCCGGTTGCGGAACGCCTGATCCATGGCTGCCTCGAACAGCCGCCATCCGTTCTTGCCGTTTTCCTTGGCCTTGTAGAGCGCCAGATCCGCCTTCACGATCATTGCATCCACATCGGCGTCCCTGGCCGCGGCCAGAACCGCGCCGGCACTTGTCTGGATCCGCAAGGCATGACCTGCGACATCCACGTCGCCGTTCAGGCTGGAAAATATCTCGTCGAGCAGTGCCGGGAACGCCTCTGGCTCCTGAACGTCGTTGAAGAAGATCATGAATTCGTCGCCACCGAAGCGGCTGACCCGGACATCGTCGCCCGCGAAGCGGTTCAGCCGCTCGGCAACGGCATAGATGAGCCCGTCGCCGACTGGATGTCCCAGCGTATCGTTGACGCTCTTGAAGTCATCGAGGTCGAATACTGCAAGCGCGACCTTGCGATTCTGATCCCCGGCAGCAACCGCCTCCGATACAACTTCATGGAAATAGGCGCGGTTGGGCAACCCCGTCAGGCTGTCGTAACGCGCCATGAAGCGTATCCGCTCCTCCGCCTCTATACGGGCAGTGACTTCGTCGAATGTGATGACTCCCAGTTCATCGTGGCCTTCACGCGCCGAAAACTCGAAGTAGCGTCCATCGGTCAGCCTCAGAAGAACCTTCCGATCCTTGCCGTCCCGCAACGCACGGGTGAGCTGGGTTTCTGCGTAGCGCGAATCCTTCAGGCTCAACATCCCCGCCGCCACGCCGCGCATCAGAAGCCCGCGCAACGTACGCCCCAGCAGCATGTCGGGTTTGCGCACCCCCATGAGGCCGGCGGCTTCCGCATTTGCCACCACGACCTTGCCTTCCGGGCTGAGCATGATCAGCCCCGACGACATCGTGTTGAGCGCCCGATCGAAACGCTGGGCAATCTGGTCCGCACGCTTGTGGCCTATAACAGCCGAGAACAACACTTCTCGAACGCCCTTGGCGGTGCCGGAAATGATGAAGAAGAACGGAATGATGAGCAGACCGAGAACTACGTTGAACGGGTCTGCACGCATCAGCAGACCGACCGCGATCGGCGTAACGAAGGTCAGGGAAAAGATCGCCACCATGCGGGGCGAGCCGTAGTTGCGGCCGGCCACCGTAACCATCGAGGCCATCGTAACGGCGATTGCCGACACCTCGGCATAAGGATCCGGATAGAGAAAAATGGCGATGAAGCAGAAGCTGCCGAGAGCAAGCCCCTGAATGCTGCCTTGCAGAATATATTCGCTTTCGCAGCGTTTGGCGCTTCCATAGTCACGGATGACGGCATCCTTGACCACGCGGCGCATGCTGAAATAGCGCCACACACCGACTGACGCGAGCAGCACAGCCATCCACAAGAATATGTCGTGGCCGGTCTTGATGTAGGACATGCCCGAGACGACCGCGTGACAGAACGCACCGATCAGCAGCATGTGCACGTTGTCATACAACGAGCGCACGAACTGGACGTACACGTCTCCGGGTACCTGGTCGGGCTTCACTCGGTTCATCTCGCGCGTCATGCAGTGTTTCTTCATGACACGCTTGCATTAAGAAAGACTTATGCGTGTACTTGTTTACATGCGACCTGCCGGCGAAGGCATTTCTCCATAGGCTTCCAAGGTTGGTTACTCCGCAGCCTTTAGTGTCTCATCTGACGATGGAGCATTCAGACGCGCGATCAGACGCTGCCTTTCCCCTGCCGCTCTGTCGACACTGGCTTGCTTGACATGACCATAGCCACGGATCATCGCCGGCACTGAGGCAAGTGCAGTCGCCGCCTCTATCCTGCCGGGCGCCAGTGCCTGTTTGATTGTCTCGAGATCGCCCTCATATTCGCTCAGCAGACGGCGTTCCATGCGGCGCTCGCCACTGTAGCCGAATACATCCAGGGCGGTTCCCCGCAGCCCCTTGAGGCGGGCGAGGACGGAGAACCCCTTCATCATCCACGGTCCGAAGCTGGATTTCCTCGGTTTTCCGTCAGCGTCCTTGCGACCGAGAATGGGCGGGGCGAGATGAAATTCCAGCCGGTCCCAGATTTGGAACTGGCCAGCGAGCTGTTTTTGGAAGGACCCGTCGGTGTAGAGGCGCGCGACCTCATACTCGTCCTTGATCGCCATCAGTTTGAAAAGATTGCGCGCAGCGGCCTCACTGACAGTGGTCGAGCCCGGCACCGCGCGCTCCTCCGCTTCGCGCACGGCCTGCACGGCCGAGAGGTAGCGTGCGGCATACGACCTGTTCTGATATTCCCTCAGGAATGCGGCACGGCGTTGAATGACCTCATCCAGCGTCTCGGACAATTGCCGACCAGTTGCCGCATTGCGCGACGATTCGACCAGATCGCGAACGAATTCTGGATCGTGCGCGGCGCGGCGTCCCCACCGGAACGCATCAATGTTCATCGCCACCGCCTGGCCGTTGAGCTCGATCGCTTTTTCAACTGCTTCCGCCGACAGCGGCAAACCGCCATGCTGATATGCAAAGCCGAGCATGAACATGTTGGCGCCGAGCGAATTGCCGAAAAGCACGGACGCGGTGTTGGTAGCGTCGAAGAAATGCGCCTTGTCTTCACCGGCAGCGGTACGGATCGCCTTCTTGACGCGTTCGGTCGGCAGGGAAAAGTCGGCGGATCGGGCAAAGTCGCCCGGCATCACTTCGGCCGTGTTGGCCACGAAGATCGTCTCGCCTTCGCGCACGGACGCCAGAACCTTTTTGGAGCCGGAAACGACCAGATCGCAGCCCAGCACGAGATCGGCCTTGCCGGCAGAAACGCGAATGGCCTGGATGTCTTCCGGCGCATTGGCGATGCGCACATGTGAAAAAACGGCACCGCCCTTCTGCGCCAGTCCTGCCATGTCGATCATGCCGCAGCCCTTGCCCTCCAGATGCGCGGCCATGCCCAGCACCGCCCCTACGGTCACGACGCCGGTACCGCCGATACCGTCGATGATCGAAGACCACCCCTGTTTTCCGAGCGTGAACAGTGCCGGCTCGGGGACACCGTCTAGCGGGTTTGCCCTTCCAGCAACGCCTTCCGCCCTACGGATCTTCGCGCCATGCACAGTCACGAAAGAGGGGCAGAACCCGTTGACGCAGGAAAAATCCTTGTTGCACGACGACTGATCGATCCGCCGCTTGCGGCCGAACTCCGTTTCCACCGGCTGCACCGAAACGCAGTTGGAAGCGACACCGCAGTCGCCACAACCTTCACAGACAAGCTCGTTGATGATGACGCGCTTGTCCGGGTCCGGAAACGTGCCCCGCTTGCGCCGGCGCCGCTTTTCCGCCGCGCAGGTCTGGTCGTAAAGCAGCACCGAAACGCCCTTCACATCGCGCAGCTCGCGCTGCACGGAGTCGAGATCATCGCGATGATGAATCGTTGCGCCGGTCGGAAACTGCGCGCGGCCGGCATATTTTTCCGGCTCGTCGGTGACGACAGCGATGCGTTCGACGCCTTCGGCACGCACCTGATTGGCGATCATGTCCGCCGAAAGATTGCCCTCATGCGGTTGCCCGCCCGTCATCGCGACGGCATCGTTGTAGAGGATCTTGTAGGTGACGTTTGCGTTGCTGGCGACCGCGAAGCGCAGGGCGAGCGACCCCGAGTGATTGTAGGTGCCATCGCCAAGGTTCTGGAACATGTGTCCGCGCTTCGAGAACGGCGCCTGGCCAACCCATTGCGCTCCCTCGCCGCCCATCGCCGTGAAACCCACGGTCGAGCGGTCCATCCAGAGCGCCATGAAATGGCAACCGATGCCGGCTGCGGCCATTGATCCCTCAGGCACCTTGGTCGACGAGTTATGCGGGCAGCCGGAGCAGAAATAGGGCGTACGGCTGGCGACGTCGGTCGTATCCGCCAGCATCGCCTGGAACTGGCGCAACCGGCTGACCTTCGCAGCGATCTCCTCCGAATGGCCGACCGTTTTGAGGATGCGTTCGCCGAGCGCAATGGCAATGTCGTTCAGGTCGAGCGCGCCAGCTGCCTGGAACAGGGTTGCGCCGCGTTCGTCCTTCTTGCCGACGACGGTCGGGCGGTTAGACGTATCGTAGAGATTCTCGCGAACCTGCGTCTCCAGAAGCGAGCGCTTCTCCTCAACGACGACGATCGTTTCAAGGCCCCGGGCGAATTCCGCGATATGTGCGTAATCCAGCGGCCAGGGACAGGCCACTTTGAATAGGCGCACGCCAAGGCGGTTCGCCTCGGCTTCGCCGATGCCAATGTCATCGAGCGCCTGCCTGACGTCCAGATAGCTCTTGCCGATGGTGAGGATGCCGATCTTCGGGTTCTTGCCGCCCGAATAGACGATACGGTTGAGCCCGTTTGCTTGAATGAAAGCGCTTGCCGCCGCGCGCTTGTAGTCGTGCAGCCGGCTCTCCTGCGCGAACTGGTCGAGCTCGTGGCGAATATTGAGCCCGCCCGCCGGCATGTCGATCTCCGGCAGGATGATGTTCAGCCGGTCGAGCGATACGTCTACGGAAGCAGTCGATTCGATGTTGTCCTTGACGCATTTGATCGCCGACCAGGTGCCGGCGAAACGCGACAGCGCATAGCCGTAGAGGCCGTAGTCGATCAGCTCCTGCACACCCGCCGGATTGAAGATTGGCACCATGGCATCGACGAACGCGAATTCGGTCGCGTGGGCATTGGTCGACGATTCCGCCGTATGGTCGTCGCCCATCAGCGCCAGCACACCGCCATGCTTCGAGGAACCAGCCAGATTGGCATGCCGGAACACGTCGCCCGTCCGGTCGACGCCGGGTCCCTTGCCGTACCAGAGGGCGAACACGCCGTCATGTTTGCCTTCGCCAAGAAGCTCGGTCTGCTGCGTGCCCCAGCACGCAGTCGCCGCCAGTTCCTCATTCAGGCCGGGCTGGAAGACGATGTCTGATTCCTGGAGCTGCTGCTTTGCGCGCCAGAGCTGCTGATCGAGCCCGCCCAATGGAGAGCCGCGATAACCTGAGATGAAGCCGGCCGTCGAAAGACCGGCGCGCCGGTCCCGTTCGCGCTGCATCATCAGCATGCGGATGACCGCCTGGGCGCCTGATATGAAGATGCGCTCTTTGGAAAGGTCGAATTTGTCGTCGAGCGCGACTTCGTGCAGCGTCATCAACGTCCTCCTCGTGGGTAGCCGCCCGTGCGTCGGAGCGCGGAGCGTGGCGTGCCGTCACTTCAGTGTTTCTGCCCGAACCGCCTCCGTCAAACGAAATCGCCTGAGCCAGCCAAAGTGCGCTTGCCGACCCTGCTCTTCGCAGAAAAGCCCAGCCCATTGCTTTCCAAGCCTCCGTCAACCTGCTAATGCGCCGGGACAAAATGGCCAGCCCGCGTGTCCTGACGGGAGTCGCAGGCTTGTCAAAAAGAACGAAAAACGTCTAGGGGAACGCATTTCCGGCATCGCCGCCGGACGTGCCACAAGGGAGCCTGCGATGGCACGCCGCGTGCTGCGCCACCACCATGTTCTTCATCACGGGATCGAGGTTCGGAGACGGAACCCATGAAAGTCCTTGCTGCCATCGTCCAGATCATCAACGCGATAAATCGAGTGGTCGGCAACGTCTTCTCGTGGCTGTCGCTTGCCATCGTGCTGGTCTGCTTCACCGTCGTCGTTCAGCGCTATGCGCTCGCCACAACACATCTGTGGATGCAGGACCTCTATGTCTGGCTCAACGGCGCCATGTTCACGGCCGTCGCCGGCTTTGCTTTGCTGCGCAACGACCATGTTCGCGTGGACATCTTCTACCGCCCGGCCGATCCCGAACGAAAAGCGCTGATCGATCTCATCGGCGTGGTGTTCTTCCTGATGCCGTTCGCCTGGATCGTCTATGCCTATGGCTGGAACTTCATCACCCGTTCCTGGCGGCTTTATGAAGGTTCGGCAAATGTCGGCGGCATGCCGGGCCTCTTCATCCTCAAGAGCTTCATCCTGGTCTTCGCCTTCGTGATCGCCATACAGGGCATCTCCATGGCCTTGCGCTCTATTCTGGTTCTGACGCGCAACGACCATCTCCTTCCCGCCGACTATCGCTACGAAACCCAGCAGGAGAACCATTGATGGATCTCGTCCTTCTCGGCGAGATCTTCGCCGGCCTGATGTTCTTTGGAATCATCGGCTTCCTGATGCTCGGCTTCCCGGTGGCGTTCACGCTCGCCGGCGTGTCGCTGATGTTCGGCCTTGTCGGCATGTGGTTCGGCGTGTTCGACCCTTCGAACTTCGGCGCACTGGCCAATCGTTATATCGGCTTCATGACCAACGAGGTGCTGGTCGCCGTTCCGCTGTTCATCTTCATGGGTGTCATGCTCGAGCGCTCGAAGATTGCGGAGCAGCTTCTACTCACCATGGGCAAGCTGTTCGGCAACATGCGCGGCGGCCTGGGGATGTCCGTCATCATCGTCGGCGCGCTTCTGGCGGCATCGACCGGCGTGGTTGGCGCGACCGTCGTTACCATGGGCCTCATCTCTCTGCCGGCCATGCTGCGCGCCGGCTACGACCCCAAACTCGCCTGCGGCGTCATCTGTGCTTCGGGCACACTGGGTCAGATCATCCCGCCGTCCACCGTGCTCATCTTCATGGGCGACATGCTCGCCGGCATCAATGCCCAGGTGCAGATGGCAAAGGGCAATTTCGCGCCCACCCCGGTATCGGTGGGGGACCTGTTCGCAGGCGCGATTCTGCCAGGCCTCCTTCTGGTTGGCCTCTATCTGGGGTGGATGGTCTTCAAGGCGATCTTCTCGCCCGAATCCTGCCCAGCCACGCCAGTTCCGACTGAAGAAAAACAGCACCTTGCGCGGGAAGTCGTTGTCGCGCTTGTTCCACCGCTGGCGCTCATCGCAGCGGTGCTTGGCTCGATCCTCGGCGGCATCGCGACGCCGACCGAAGCGGCCTCCGTGGGCGCCGTGGGTTCTATGGTCCTGGCCGCCCTGCGCTGGCGGCTATCGTTCCGCGTGCTTCGCGAAGCCGCGATCGCAACGGCGACCATCACCTCGATGGTTTTCATCATCCTCTTCGGCGCGTCGGTGTTCTCGATCGTCTTCCGCCTGATGGGCGGCGACAATCTGGTTCACGAGTTTCTGGCCAACCTGCCGGGCGGCGTTGTCGGCGCCGTCATCGTCGTAATGGCGATCATGTTCCTGCTCGGCTTCATCCTCGACACGTTCGAGATCATCTTCATCGTGATCCCGATTACCGCCCCTATCCTCCTCGACCTCGGTGTCGATCCGGTCTGGCTCGGCGTTCTTGTGGGCATGAACCTGCAGACGAGCTTCCTGACACCGCCTTTCGGCTTCGCCCTGTTCTACCTGCGTGGGGTTGCACCCGACAACGTGACCACGGGCATGATCTACCGCGGCGCCATTCCGTTCGTGCTGCTTCAGGTCGTGGCGCTGGCGCTGATGTTCCTGGTGCCCGGTCTCGCGACGTGGCTGCCGCGCCTGCTTTACAGCTAGGACGGCATTCGCACAGGCCAGCAAAAAGGCCCGGGATCGCTCCCGGGCCTTTCTTTTGCGATACGTTGACGGCTTAGATCTTGAAGTACTTCTCGCGAGCCTGGATAAAGAGCGAGTCTGTACCCTGCGTCTTCTCGCGAACGATGTTGAGCGAAGAGACGAAGCTCTCGGCGGTCTTCTTCGTCAGCGCATCGCTGGAATCCAGCAGGCCCTGCATGATCTCCTTGGCCGCATTGGCGCCGGCCTCGAGGATCTCTTCGGGGAACTGACGCACCTGCACGCCGTGGTCGTTGACCAACGTCTGCAGCGCGCGCGGATCGTTGGCCGCGAAGTCAGCGGCAACCGCGTCGTATTCCGCCTGGGAGCAGTCGCGGACGATCGCCTGCAGGTCGGCCGGCAGTGCCTGGTATTTCGCCTTGTCGACGACCAGCTCGGTTGCAAGGCCCGGCTCGACGAAGCTCGGGAAGTAGTAGTTTTTGGCAACCTGGTAGAAACCGAGCGCGAGGTCATTGTAGGGGCCGACAAACTCGGCCGCATCGAGCGTACCGGTCTGCAGCGCCTGGAAGATTTCGCCGGCTGCCATGTTGGTCACGGATGCGCCAAGCTTCTCCCACACCTGGCCACCGAGGCCCGGCGTGCGGAAGCGCAGGCCCTTGACCGAGTCGACGCCGGTAAGCTCGTTGCGGAACCAGCCGCCGGCCTGCGTACCCGTATCGCCAGACAGGAAGCCCTGAACGCCGAACTGGTCGTAAATCTCGTCCCAGATCTCCTGGCCGCCCATGTAGCGAACCCAGGCGGTAAGCTCGCGCGAGGTCATGCCGTAGGGGACGCCGGTGAAGAACGACAGGGCCGTGCTCTTGTTCTGCCAGTAATAGGCAGCACCATGGCTCATCTCGGCCGAGCCTTCGATCACCGCGTCAAGTGCCTGCAGCGGCGGCACCATCTCGCCGGCGGCAAAGACCTGGATGGTCAGCCGACCACCGGACGCTGCGGTGATGCGGTCGGCCAGACGCTGCGCGCCCACGCCGAGGCCAGGAAAATTCTTCGGCCAGGTAGTAACCATGCGCCACGTCTGGTTGCCCTGCGCAATGGCCGGCGCGGCAAGCGTGGAAGCGGCGACAGCGCCGGCTCCGGCAAAGCCGGCCTTCTTGATGAATGAACGACGATCCATGAAGTAACCTCCCAAATATGGAACGGATCTTTGAAGATACGGAACTCGGAACCGGATCGCACATGATGTACGCCCTCCCCCGAAGCCGGCGCGTATAAATACACGGGCAAACTGCCAAGTCCAGCAGCGCGAAACAACGGCGTTCGATTGCCTTGCGGTTGTGCAGCGGGCTCTACTGCACGTTTTCGGGCAGTATGCTCCAGCCGTCGGCGACGCTTGGAAATCCGCAAGAACGGAGCTAGATGTATGTGACAGTTTCCAGCTTGAGAAGCCGGCTTTCCGGCAACCGGAACCAACAATGCGCCAACCGCTAATTGCCGTATCGACCGACGTTCGCCAATTCGAAAACTACACCTGGCATGCAGCTCCCCAGCAATATCTGGACGCAGCGCTGTCTGCGGCGGGCGTTCTTCCGATGATGATTCCGTCCTTTGGCGACCGGCTCGATCTGGACGAGCTTCTATCGTCGGTGCACGGCGTCATGGTCACAGGCTCGAAATCGAATGTGCATCCGTCGCTCTATGGCGGTGACGCCAGCGAGGCGAACGGGCCGTATGACGAGGCACGCGACGCAACCACACTGCCGCTCATTCGGCTCGCGATCGAGCGCGGTGTGCCGCTACTCGCCATCTGCCGGGGCATCCAGGAGCTCAACGTCGCGCTCGGCGGCACGCTGGCCACGGAAATCCAGGATCAGGACGGCATGCTCGATCACCGCGCGCCCGCGAGCGACAATCAGGATGAGCGCTTCGCCATCCGCCAGCCGGTATCGATCAAGCCCGGCACCTGCCTTGCAGGTGTGTTTGGAGCCGGCGAGATCATGGTGAACTCAGTTCACCGTCAGGCAGTCGGGCGGCTGGGCGAGCGGCTTCAGGTCGAGGCCGTGGCCGAGGACGGAACGGTCGAGGCGGTCTCGGTCGTCGGAGCACGTGCCTTTGCGGTCGGTGTGCAGTGGCATCCGGAATACTGGGCAAAGAGCGACGACAACTCGGCGCGCATCTTCCGCGCCTTCGGCGACGCGGTGCGGCTGCATGCGGCCGACCCGTCGGGACGGCTGGCCGCGGAATAGAATTCTGCCGGCTTGTGGGTTCAGTCCACCGCGAGCAGCGTCATGATCGGCTGGCGCGGTGCGTAGGAAACGAAGGCCGCGCCGTCTGCTACGGCAAACTCGGCAACCACCCCGCCATCATCCTTCACGAATGCAATGGACCCATCATCGCGGTCCTGCCACCAGCGCGCAGCATTCAGGTTGCCGCCAAGGGCCGGGCATTGCGCACCAAAACGCAGCGGCCGCCTGTCTTCCAAACCAGGAACCTCGGTAGCGATAAGCACGCAGGCGTCGTCAACGCCGCCCGCATGAAGGCGGAAGCGAACCTCGCTCCTGGCGGAAATGCTGCCCGTAATGGCGTCCATGTCCGGCGCGACAGGCGCGGCCTTGGACCCTGGCGCCAGGATGCCCAGTGCCATCAACAGGATCGCGCCGGTTTTCGTCATGCTCATCGGACTCCCTCTGCCCTGCAAGGACAGAAGGATTGGCATTCATGGTTAACGAAGCTTTAAGATCAGCGTGTCGGCAACGGAACGTCGCGGGTTTCCGCGACCGGCGTCATCACCTCGCCGCGCTCGAACCAGGCGAACAGATTGTCGGCGACGAGATCCGCCATCGCCTGTCTCGTATGAACGGTCGCGGAGCCGACATGCGGCAGGAGTGAAGCGTTCTCGGCCTTGAGCAGACCTTCCGGAACGTTCGGTTCGTCAGCGAACACGTCGAGACCGGCGGCCAAGATGGTTCCATCTGCGAGCGCCTTGGCCAGCGCATCCTCGTCGACGGTCGAGCCACGCCCGATATTGACGAACACGCCATTGCTGCCAAGGGCAGCCAGAACTTCAGCGTTCACGACCTTTTCGGTCGACGCGCCGCCCGGCGCGATGGAAACGAGCGTATCGACGTTGCGCGCCAGGTCGACCAGCGTCGGATAGTAGGTGTAATCCACCCCGTCGACGGGGCGGCGATTGTGGTAGCTAATCGGAAGACCGAACGCCTCGATCCGCCGAGCTATCGCCTGCCCGATCCGGCCAAGGCCGAAAATGCCGACCGAGCGCCCACGCAGCGTACCGCGCGTCAGCGGATAATTCCCGTCCTTCACCCACTTGCCCGCGCGCAGCCACGCCTCGGCCTGCGGCAATTCGCGCACCGTGTTGAGAAGCAGCCCCAACGCGGTGTCGGCAACCTCCTCCGTAAGCACGTCGGGCGTATTGGTGACCATCACGCCGGCCGACCCGGCGTGCTTGGCATCGACATGGTCATAGCCGACGCCGAAGCTGGCGACGATCTCGAGATTGGGCAGGGCATCGATGAAGGCTGCATCGACGCGCGTCATCACCGCCGCGCCCCTGATCCTCGCGCGTACGTCATCGCTCAGCAATGCTGGGTCGGCACGGTCCGCCGTAACGACGTTGAACGCCTCCGATATGCGTCCGACCGCATGCGGATGGAGCTTGCCGGGGATGAGGATGGTTACGTCGTCGGTCGCTGCCAAGGTTGTGGCTCCCTCTTGCATCGTGATTGTGGATCGGTTGTCAGCGTAGGCAGTGGCCGGAGGTCAGGCAAGCCCTCCCGAACCGGCCAACCGGCAGCACTTTCTGGGGTCAGCGCTCCACCGGCTTGCCGGTCGACTGCCGCACATGCAGTTCCGGCCGGATGAGCTCCTGCCCGCCATGCACCTCGACACCGTTGAGCCGGTCGAGCAACGTACGCGCCGCCCGGCGGCCCACTTCGCGCTGCCCGTTCCAGACGGTGGTTAGGGCCGGCGTGGCGATGGCCGCTTCCTCCAGATCGTCGTAGCCGGTAACCGAGACGTCGACGCCCGGCACCAGCCCGGCGCGCGCAATGCCGTTCATCAGGCCGATCGCCACCAGGTCGTTCCAGCACACCGCCGCCGTGGGCTTGTCCTTGAGCGCGAGGAATTGCTGCGACGCCTCGAAGCCGGCCTGCTTGGTGCGGGGTCCGGAAATACGCCAGCGCGTCTCGACCGGGAGCCCGGCGGCCTCCATGGCCATGACATAACCGCGATAGCGGTCGCGACCGGTTGACGTCTGGTCGGTGCCGCCGATCATCGCGATGCGGCGATGCCCCAACGAGATCAGGTGGTTTGTCGCAAGACCGATGCCGTAGGCGTCGTCGCCGCGGAAGACGGGCACATCGGCGTCCTCGACCGACCGAGCGATCAGCACCGCCGGCAAACCGTTGGCCTCGGCAAGCTGGATATCGGCCGCGGGCGTGCCGATGGCCGGCGACATGATGACACCGTCGGCGCCCAATTGCAGCAGGGTGTCGATGAAGGTCCGCTGCTTCTCGAGCTGGTCATAGTGGTTCGAAAGCAGGAAGGTCTGCCGGCTGCGGTCGAGCTCGCTTTCGATCGATCGCAGGATCTCGGCGAAGAACGGATTCATGATGTCGTGCACGACGACGCCGACGATGCCCGAGCGCGACGTGCGCAGGCTGGCCGCCCGGCGATTGTAGATATAGCCGATCGTGCGCGCGTGCTCCTTGATGCGCTCCCGTGTGGCATCGGCCACCAGCGGACTGTCGCGCAGCGCCAGCGATACAGTGGCGGTCGACACGTTCAACGCTTCCGCGATCGTCGAAAGCTTGATCTTCTGAGCCAGGGACCCCTCCTCCCGACAGGCGCGGCGATACGTCTTTAAACGGTTTAAAGAACCCTATGCCATCCGCAGCCGGCATTTCAAAGCTTTTTTGCCAGCTCCTGGGTTTCGCTGTTCGGCGCGGTGCGGCTTGCAAGCCGCAGCCGGTGCTCGCGATGGACGATATAGAGGCCGCTGGACACGATGATCCCGGCGCCAGCGAGCGTCCACCAATCGGGCAGGTCCGAAAACACGAGGTATCCGAGCGCGATCATCCAGATCATCTGCGAATAGGGGTAAGGCGCAAGCGCCGTGGTAGTCGCCTGCTTGTAGGCCCGGATAAGCAAATAGTGCCCAAACGCGCCGATGGCGCCAAGCCCGAAGAGCAGCACCCAATGCAGCGGCTCCTGCGGGATCGACCCGTAGAGCGGCACAAAGGGAAACATCAGCACCGTTGGCGCAAGCGCGGAATAGAAGATCAGGCTCGCCGATGTCTCCGTCGCCCCCATGTGCCGGGTCATGATGACGTAGAAGCTGTAGCTTGCCATCGACATCAGCGCAAAAACGTGACCGGTGCCGAAGGTGCCCAGGCCCGGCCGGGTGATCACCAGCACGCCGAGGAGACCGACCAGCACGGCGAGCCAGCGCCGCCAGCCAGCCCATTCGCCAAGCAGAGGGCCGGCAAGCGCGGTGATCACCATCGGCGCGAAAAAGTAGATCGAGATCGTCTCGGCGAGTTGCAGCGTCTGCAGCGCTAGGAAATTGAAGACCGTCGAACCGAAAAGGAACACGCCGCGCACGATCTGCCTGGGCAGGCTCTGCGCGCGGAACATGGCCGGGTTCGACCATGCCCGGAACAGGATCATCACCAGCACGAGGTGGATGGCGAAACGCATCCAGGCGAGGAATGGGGCGGCCATGCCCTGCTGCACGAGATATTTCGCGCTTGCATCCAGGAAGGCGAACGAGAAACAGGCGGACAGCACGAGCAGAATGGCCGAGGTGGGCGTAGCCGCCTCCGGATTGCTTTGCTGCTGGGTCAATGCGTGTGGCCGAACATCATGGGAGCTTCATGCGCTTCTTCGACCAAGGGGGCCTGTGGCGCAAGAAAAAACTGCATGAACATACGACGATTGGCCAGGCCTACTATTCGTCGGCGTCGTCAGCTTCCTCGTGATCTTCCGCAACGATCGCGCCGTTGGACAGGTTGGCTTCGATGCGGCCGAGCAGCTTGACCAGAGCCTTCTGCTCTTTCTTGTCGAGACCCTTGAGTGCCTGCTTCTCCGTCTTGCGCACTGCCTTCTCGATCGCGCGGATCGCGCCGCGACCATCTTCTGTCAGGAAGACGTTGGCCTGGCGCGCATCGGTCTCCGAAGCGCGCTTTTCCACATAGCCCTGGGTCTGGAGGCGGTTGATCGTCTTGGTCACCGTGGGTGGTCGCACGCCGAGCTTTATAGCCAGTTGACCCGGCGTCTGGCCGTCCTCGCGATCCAGCGCAATCATGATCTGGTCCTGGCCGGCGTAAAAGCCGTGCGACAGGAGACGCGCCGCCAGCGCTGTGCGTGAAAGCCGCGCCGCCGAATGAAGCTGCGCCATCGCAGCCGCCTTGCCAGGTTTAGCCATCGACGTTTTCCCCTCGCTTTCGCATTGCCTGAGGGCCGCGGGACACGCTAGCCTGACCTCAACGCGACGAAGCCATGGCATAGCCACATAACAGAAACATGACAGCCAGCGAAACAAATCGTGCCGGCGTTCGATCCATAGCCGTGCTGCCGCTTGGCGCCACGGAACAACACGGCCCGCACCTGCCCTTCGAGACCGACACCATCATCGCCGAGGGCGTGGCCACGCGCGTCGCGAGCCTGCTGCCAGCGGGCGTGGAAGTGCACTTCCTGCCCGTCGAGCCAGTCGGCTATTCGATAGAACACCTGGATGTCGCCGGCACCCGGACGTTGACATTCGACGAAGCAGTAAGGCGATGGATCGGCATAGGCGAGGCGTGCCACCGGCAGGGCTGTCGCCGCTTCGTCATGCTCAACGCCCATGGCGGCAACTCCCCGCTGATGACGATCGTCGCAACCGAACTGCGCGTACGGTTCAACATGCTGGCGGTAGCGACGAGCTGGACGCGTTTCGGCTGTCCACCAGACCTGGTTTCGCCGGAAGAAAAAGCGCTCGGCATCCATGGCGGCTTCATCGAGACCAGCGTCATGCTGGCGTTGCGTCCCGACCTGGTCGACATGAGCAAGGCGCGCAATTTCACGTCCATGCAGGCAGTCTATGAGCGGGAGTTTTCGCATCTTCGCGCCTATGGCCCCCACGCCTTTGGCTGGAAGATGAGCGATCTGTCGCCGGATGGCGTCGTCGGCAACGCCGCCGCGGCTAATGCCGAGGCCGGCGAGATGATCCTCGATCATGCCGCGAAAGGCATTATCGAATTGCTGGAGGATGTCGCACGCTTCGACCTGCGGATCCTGGGTTCGAACCCCGCATAATCCCCGGTGCAATCCGGTCGCCGACGTCCTATATGGACGCCACGACCCTTCATTCCTTGCGCGAGAGGCATCCATGGCGCAGACACAGACCCAAATTCCGGTGACAGTTCTCACCGGCTATCTCGGCTCCGGCAAGACGACCCTGCTCAACCGCATCCTCACGGAAGATCACGGCAAGCGTTACGCCGTCATCGTCAACGAGTTCGGCGAGATCGGCATCGACAACGACCTGATCGTGGAATCCGACGAGGAAATCTACGAGATGAACAATGGCTGCATCTGCTGCACGGTGCGCGGCGACCTGATCCGCACCGTCGAGGGCCTGATGCGCCGTCCGGGCCGCTTCGATGCGATCCTGGTCGAGACGACCGGTCTCGCCGATCCCGCGCCGGTCGCGCAGACCTTCTTCATGGACGACGACGTGCGGTCCAAGACCAAGCTCGACGCCGTCGTCGCGCTTGTGGACGCCAAGCACTTGCCGCTGCGCCTGAAGGATTCAAAAGAGGCGGAAGACCAGATCGCGTTCGCCGATGTCGTGGTGCTCAACAAGACCGACCTCGTCACCGAGGACGAGTTGCGCGACGTCGAAGCCGCCGTGCGCGCCATCAACCCGTCGGCGAAGATCCACAAGACCGAGCGCTCGGGCGTTGCGCTGAACGAAGTGCTCGACCGCGGCGCGTTCGATCTGTCGCGGGCACTCGACAACGACCCGCATTTCCTGGACGCGCACGATCATGACCACGATCACGAATGCGGGCCTGATTGCGATCACGATCACGGCCATCATCACCATCACGGCGTTTCGCCGATCCACGATGTCGGCGTGACCTCGATCTCGCTGCGCGGCGGCGAAATGGACCCGAAGAAGTTCTTCCCGTGGCTGGAGAAGACCACCCAGATGGACGGACCGAACATCCTGCGGCTCAAGGGCATCATCGCGCTCAAGGACGACCCGGACCGTTATGTGGTGCAGGGCGTTCACATGATCCTCGAAGGCGACCATCAGCGCGCCTGGAAGGATGACGAACGGCATGAGAGCCGGCTGGTTTTCATCGGCCGCGAACTCGACGGCGAACGCCTCAAGCGCACCTTCGAGGCGTGCCAGGCCTGATGCCCACAGTCGCTCCTCTCGACCTCGACGGCCATTGCGTCGCCGCCTGCTGGCTCGCCGGCATTCCCCATTTCGCGCTCGCAGACGGTGTTGTCCACCGGCTCGACAACGGCCACAAATGGGTGGAAGCGCATGACGGTTTGCTGGCCGCGGCACCCGACGCCGATGGCAAGCGGCTTGTAACCGGCGGCGAGGACGGCAAGGTCCTCGACATCGGCGCCGACGGCTCGATCGAGCAGGTCGCCGAGATCGGTCGCAAGTGGATGACGAGCGTTGCGACCGGCCCACGCGGTGCCGTTGCCTTTGCCAGCGGCAAGACGGCAGGGGTGAAATTGCCTGACGGCAAGCTCAAGGAACTGGTCCATCCGCGCAGCGTCGAAGGGCTGGCCTTCGCCCCGAAGGGCATGCGCATCGCGGTCGCCCGCTACAATGGTGCCACGCTGCACTTTCCGGCGGCAGACGGCAAGCCGACGGAGCTCGAATGGGCCGGCGCCCATACCGGCGTCACCTTCTCGCCCGACGGCAATTTCCTCGTCACCACCATGCAGGAGAACGCGCTCCATGGCTGGAAGCTGGCCGACGGCAAGCACATGCGCATGGCAGGCTACCCTTCCAAGGTGAAGTCGCTGTCGTGGAGCGCCAAGGGCCGCTGGCTGGCGAGTTCGGGCGCGCCCGCAGCCGTGGTGTGGCCGTTCCTCACGAAGGACGGCCCTATCGGCAAGGCGCCGGTGGAATTGGGCACGCGCGGCGACGCCATGGTCACGGCAGTGTCGTTCCACCCGACCGACGAGATCGTGGCAATCGGCTATGCCGACGGCATGGTGCTTGCCGGCCGCGTCGCCGACCAGAAGGAAGTGCTGCTGCGCCGCGCTGGCAATGGCGCGGTGACATCCATGGCGTGGGATGCCGAAGGACGTCGGATCGCCTTCGGCACCGAAACGGGTGACTGCGGCGTCATCGACGTGGCGGGCTGATTATTCCACCGAGCAGGCGATTTGGCCGGTGAAACGCGCTGGCGATTGCGCAACTACGTCAAAGTGAATAGACGCGAGCCGTGCCGGAACATATCATGAACATATGCCCAAGCTCTCGACACGCGAAAAACTCGCCATTCTCGCCGATGCAGCCAAGTACGATGCGTCCTGCGCCTCTTCCGGTGCGGCGGGCCGCAATTCGCTCAAGACGAAGGGCATCGGCTCGACGGAAGGCAGCGGCATCTGCCATTCCTACGCGCCGGACGGGCGCTGCATCTCGCTGCTGAAGATACTTCTGACGAATTTCTGCATCTATGACTGCGCCTATTGCGTGAATCGCTCGTCGTCGAATGTGAAGCGGGCACGGTTCACGGTCGACGAGGTCGTCAATCTCACGCTGGATTTCTACAAGCGCAACTATATCGAAGGGCTTTTCCTGTCCTCCGGCGTGATCCGTTCACCCGACGAGACGATGGCCGAAATGGTGGAGATCGCACGCCGCCTGCGCATCGATCACGCTTACCAGGGATACATCCATCTCAAGACCATTCCCGAGGCGAGCGATGAGCTGGTCGAGCAGGCAGGCGTTTATGCCGACCGGCTGTCCATCAACGTAGAACTGCCGACCGACGCCGGTGTCCAGCAGCTCGCGCCGCAGAAGAAGCCGGAGACAATCCGCGTTTCGATGGCGCGTCTGCGCTCGAGGATCGACGAGCGGTCAGAGCCGACGATGCGCACGAAGAAGCGCGCCCGCTTCGTGCCCGGCGGTCAGTCCACGCAAATGATCGTCGGTGCGGATGCCACGACCGATGCCGACATCCTCTCCACCTCGGCGCGGCTCTATGCGGGCTACCGGCTTCGCCGCGTCTACTATTCGGCGTTCAGCCCGATACCGGATTCGTCGGCCGTCCTGCCGCTGGTGAAGCCGCCGCTGATGCGCGAGCACCGGCTTTATCAGGCCGATTGGTTGATGCGGTTCTATGGCTTCGAGCGTCAGGAGATAACCGCCGGTCGAGCCGATGGCATGCTCGACCTCGAAGTCGATCCCAAGCTGGCATGGGCCCTGGCCAACCGGCAAATGTTCCCACTCGACGTGAACCGGGCGCCGCGTGAACTGCTGCTGCGCGTACCAGGCCTGGGCGCGAAGGTGGTGGACAGGATGCTCGCCGTGCGCCGCCATCAACGGCTTCGCATCGAAGACCTGGGACGCCTGTGCGCATCCATCGCCAAGGTGCGCCCCTTCATCGTCGCCGACGGCTGGTCGCCGCGCTCGCTGCCCGACGAGGAAAACCTGCGTGCCCGGCTGACACCGCCCGCACGACAGCTCAGCCTGTTCTGACCATGCGCTTCACGGTCACTCTGTCAGGCGAAACCGATTTCAACGGCTGGCGCGATGCCGCCCGCGCACTGGCGTTGAACGATGTGAAGGCCGACGACATCGGCTGGCGAACCGGCGAGGACCAGGACCTTTTCGCCAACCCAACGCCCCTGCCCGCCACGCCGGAAGGCGCGACCATGAATGTGCCTCGCGCATTCATCGAGAAGGCGCAGGCCGTCATCTGCCATTCCGACCCGCGCCGCTTCGCGCTGCTCTATCGCCTGCTCTTGGCAATGCGAACGACCCCGCATCTGATGAAGATCGCATCCGAGCCCGACGTCATGGCGCTGCGCGATCTGGAAAAATCGGTACGCCGCGACATCCACAAGATGCGCGCTTTCGTGCGCTTCGTCCGCGTGAGCGACGGCGATGACGAACGGTTCGTCGCGTGGTTCGAGCCCGACCATTACATCGTCGAGCGCAACGCAGCGTTCTTCGTCCGGCGTTTTGCCGGAATGCATTGGACGATCCTCACGCCGCACAGCTCGGTAGAATGGGACGGTGAGCGGCTTTCTTTCGGCGCAGGCGCCACGAAAGCGGATGCGCCGGAGGAAGACGCATCCGACGCGCTCTGGAAAACCTACTTCGCCAACATCTTCAATCCTGCCCGACTGAAGGTGAAGGCGATGCAGGCCGAGATGCCCAAGAAATACTGGCGGAACCTTCCGGAGGCCTCGCTCATTCCGGATTTGATCAAGGGCGCCGAAAGTGCCGCCCGCGACATGCTGGAAAGGATGCCGACCATGCCGGCTCCGCATCATGCAAAGATTCAGGAGCGCCTTTGGAGCGCGTCGCCCGAAGCGCCGCCAGACGATGCAAAATCGCTCGGCGAGCTGCGTCACCAAGCCGAAGGGTGCCGCCGGTGTCCGCTCTGGCAGGACGCCACCCAGACGGTGTTCGGCGAGGGGCCGGAGAACGCCCGCATCGTCTTCGTCGGCGAACAGCCCGGTGACCAGGAGGACATAGCAGGCAAGCCCTTCGTGGGCCCGGCCGGCAAAGTGTTCGACGAGGTGATCGAGGAGGCCGGAATCGAAAGGCAGAAGCTTTACGTCACCAACGCCATCAAGCATTTCAAATTCGAGCCGCGCGGCAAGCGCCGGATCCACCAGAAACCCAATGCCGGCGAGGTGAAGGCCTGTCGCTGGTGGCTCGATCACGAACTGGGATTCATCAAGCCCGACCTCGCCGTCGCCATGGGCGCGACCGCGGCTCAATCGCTTCTGGGCAAGGCCGTTCCCGTCACGAAAATGCGTGGCACGATCGTCACGCGAGATGATGGCCTTCGCATTTTTCTGACCATTCACCCGTCCTTCATCCTGCGCATCCCCGAGGCAGCGGAAGCGCAGGCCGAGCGCGAGAGATTTCTGGCGGACATGCGGCAGGTGAAGCAATTGGCGGGTTGATCCCCCTTGGCGGGCGAAAGCCGCCCTCAGACGACCAGGATCGCCCGTAGGTCGTTGACGTTGGTGCCGGTCGGCCCAGGCGCGAACAGATCGCCAACAGCGTCGAACGCCGTCCATGCATCATTGCAACCTAGAGCTTGTTTGGGGTCGATTCCCGCAGCGCGGATTCGCGCCGCGCTCCTGAAATCCGCGAAAGCGCCCGCATTGTCTTCAGATCCGTCGATGCCGTCAGTATCGGCGGCAAAGGCATGGACACCCTCGTCACCTTCGATCGCCAGCGCCAGCGCCAGCAGGAATTCGGAGTTGCGCCCGCCCTTGCCGCCCTTGCCTCTGATGGTCACCGTGGTCTCGCCGCCAGACAGAAGCAGCACCGGTTTGCGGAATGGTCGGTCGCGCGCTGCGATCTCGCGTGCGATCGCGGCGTGCATGCCGGCAACCTCACGCGCTTCGCCTTCGATCGCATCGGAAAGGATGACCGCCTCGATGCCGCAACGCCTGGCCTCCTCTGCGGCCGCTTCCAGCGAACGCGCGGCTGAGGCGATCACATGCACCTCATTGCCGGCAAATGCCGGATCGTCGGGCGACGGCGCTTCGGCCGCCTCAGATTGCAGATGCCGCAGCGCCGCGTCGGGAAGCTTGAGGCCATAGTCGCGCACTACCGCAAGTGCTTCCTCGCGGGCGGCGCGGTCCGGCACCGTCGGGCCGGAGGCGACAAAGGCCGGATTGTCACCGGGAATGTCCGAAACGACAAGCGACACGACCCTCGCCGGATGTGCCGCGAGTGCCAGCCGCCCGCCCTTGATGGTCGACAGGTGCTTGCGCAGCGTGTTCATTGCCGAGATCGGCGCGCCGGACGCGAGCAGCAGCTCGTTGACCGCGATTTCATCGGCAAGGCTCATGCCATTCGGCGGCGAAGGCAGCAGCGCCGAGCCGCCGCCCGAGATCAATGCGACGACCAGATCGTCGGAAGTCAGTCCCTCGACTGACTCAAGCAGTCGCCGCGAAGCGACCAGCCCGGCCTCGTCGGGCACCGGATGCGCTGCCTCGATCACCTCGATCCGCTCGCACGGCGCCGCATAGCCGTATCGTGTCACAACCAGCCCTTCCAGCGGCGCATCCCAGGCCTTCTCGAACGCCGCGGCCATCTGCGCCGAAGCCTTTCCCGCACCGACCACGAGAGTGCGCCCCTTGGGCTTTTGAGGAAGAAAGTCGCGAATGACGCGTTCGGGGTCGGCAGCCGCAACGGCTGCTGTGAAAAGCCCGCCAAAAAGGGCGCGGGTATCGAACTCTTCCGCCATTTCGGATTCCCGTTCTATCTGCCGGCGATGGCGCTTTTTGCGGCCCGCCCAGCGACATACACCTCGCGTATCGCGCGATCGTCGCCCAATGTCTGCAGCAGGAACAGTTCTTCTGCCAGCGTTTCCACCGTTTCCATGCGCAGGGCCATGCCGGGCGTTGCCCGTGGGTCAAGCACGACGATGTCGGCGTCCGTACCGGGATCCAGTGTGCCCACCCGGTCCTCGATCGACAGCGCCTTCGCGTTGCCGAGCGTGATCTGCCAGAAGGCGGCGAGCGGGTTCATCTTCTCGCCCTGCAGCGCGATGACCTTGTAGCCTTCGTCCATGGTGCGCAGCATGGAGTAGTTCGTGCCGCCGCCGACATCCGTGGCCGCCGCGATCCGCAAGGGTTTGGCCCGCTTCGAATAGCGCTGCCAGTCGAACAGGCCCGAGCCCAGGAAGAGGTTCGAGGTCGGACAGAACACGGCCACCGAACCGGCATCGGACAGCAGGTCGGCCTCACGCTCGGAAAGATGGATGCAGTGGCCGAGAAGCGTTTTCGGCCCCAGCAGCCCGTATTGCGCATAGATGTCGGTGTAGTCCTTCGCCGCCGGATAGAGTTCCTGCGTGAAGGCGATCTCGGCATGGTTCTCCGAGAGATGCGTCTGAATGTGCAGGTCCGGATGCTCGCGCGCCAGTGCACCGGCCATTTCCATCTGCTCCGGCGACGAGGTGATAGCGAAGCGGGGCGTGATCGCGTAGTGCAGGCGCCCCTTGCCGTGCCACTCCGCAATCAGCGCCTTGGTATCGTCGTAACCTGCCTGCGGCGTGTCGCGCAGCCCCTCGGGCGCATTGCGGTCCATCATCACCTTGCCGCCGATCGCCAGCATGTCGCGAGACAGCGCCTCGGCGAAGAATGCTTCCGCGCTCTCCTTGTGCACGGAGCAGTAGGCCGCGACCGTCGTCGTGCCGTGCCGCACCATCTCATCGAGGAACAGGCGCGCGATGCGTCGTCCGTGCTGCGTGTCGGAGAACTTCGTTTCCTCCGGAAACGTGTAGGTGTTCAGCCAGTCGAGCAGTTCGGCGCCATAGCTGCCGATGATTTGCATCTGCGGGAAATGTGCGTGCGCGTCGATAAAGCCGGGCATCAGGAGATGCGGACGGTGGTCGATGATTTCGGCATCCCGCGCCTGGGCTGAAATCAACGAGAAATCGCCGACCGCCGCGATCCTGCCGTCACGGATGAGAATGCCGCCGTCCTCCTCGAAAACGTGGGAGGCGCGGTCGTCGACACTCTCCGGCTTCGCGCGGAAGGAGAGAACGCGCCCGCGAAGGAGCCGCGCCGTCACCGCCGAGCCTCCTCGAACCAGGCCACGAGCAACGCCCGCTCATCGGCTGTCATGGCGGAGACGTTGCCAGGCGGCATCGCGTGGCTGCGCCCGGCCTGAAGATAGATTTCGCGCGCATGCTCGGCGATCTGCGCATCGGCATCAAGCGTCACGCCCTTTGGTGCAAAGGTCAGACCTTCCCAGGCCGGTTCAGCCGTGTGGCACATCGCGCAGCGTCCCATCACCGTGTCGCGCACCGCAGGAAAGTGTGCCGAAGCCATCAGCGTCTCGGCGATGGACGACACGCGCGCCTCGCCGGTCAGCACCTTCGGCACGGTCGACAGCCACATGATGACGATGAACAGGATGCCCGCCGCCGCCCACGTCCAGTGCGGGTTTCCCTTCCGTGCGTGCACGGTGTTGAAATAGTGCCGGATGAGCACGCCGATGATGAAGATCAGCGATGCGATCACCCAGTTGAACTCCGTGGCGAAAGCCAGCGGATAGTGGTTCGACAGCATCAGGAACACGACCGGCAGAGTCAGGTAGTTATTGTGCAGCGACCGGGTCTTGGCGATCTTGCCATATTTCCGGTCAGGCTTGCGCCCGGCGATGAGGTCCGCGACCACGATCTTCTGGTTGGGAATGATGATGAGGAAGACGTTCGCCGACATGATCGTCGCGGTGAATGCGCCCAGATGCAGGAAGGCGGCACGGCCGGTGAAAAGCTGCGTGTAACCCCATGCCATCGCGACCAGGATGGGGAACAGCACCAGCATCAGGAGCGTATCGTTGTCGGAAAGGCGCGACCGGCAAAGCAGGTCGTAGATCACCCAGCCCAGCGCCAGAGAAGCGAGCGAGATCAGGATCGCGACAGGTTGCGACACGTCGAGCACGTTGCGATCGATCAGGTAGAGGTCGGCGCCGGCGTAATAGACGATCGCCAGCAGCGCGAAGCCTGACAGCCAAGTGGCGTAGGATTCCCATTTGAACCAGGTCAGGTGCTCGGGCATCCGGGCCGGCGCCACCAGATATTTCTGGATATGGTAGAAGCCGCCGCCGTGCACCTGCCATTCCTCGCCATAGGCGCCCTCGGGCATGCCGTCGCGGCGCACCAGACCCAGGTCGAGCGCGATGAAGTAGAAGGACGAGCCGATCCAGGCGATGGCGGTCACGACATGCAGCCAGCGCACGCCGAAGCTCAGCCAGTCCCAGAAGATCGCGAAGTCTTGCATGCCGTTGCCCTCGTATTCCAGCATGGGACTTTACGGCGTCTGGTTCAAACAGAAAGGGGAGAGTTGCACGATGACTTTCAAAAAAAAATGGAAAATAATGCTGCAATCGCAATCGTGAGGACGCCCTTTGGCCTATCTCGACAATGTAGCCGTCTTCGTCAGGGTGGTGGAACTGGGCAATCTGTCGGCGGCCGGCCGCGACATGCGGCTCTCGCCTGCCGTTGCCTCCAACCGTATCAAGGAGCTGGAAAAGCACCTGCGGGTGCGGCTATTCAACCGCACGACCCGTCAACTCACACCGACGGAGCACGGTCGCGTTTTCTACGACGGGGCGCGAAAAATCCTGGACGCCGTCGCTGAGGCCGAGGCCGCCGTCAGCGCGCTGTCCGGTCAGCCGCGTGGCACGATCCGCATAACCGCGCCGCTGGGTCTCGGGCGCAGACTGATCGCCTCGGGCATTCCCGAGTTTCACGACCGCTATCCCGACATCGAGGTGCGGCTGCGGCTGTCGGACCACAATGTCGACATCATGAAGGAGGGGATCGACGTTGCGTTCAGGCTCGGGCTCATCGAAGATTCGAGCCTGCGTATGCGCGGTGTTATGGATTGCGAAAGGGTTCTCGCTGCAGCCCCCTCCTATCTGGAGGCGCGTGGCGAACCCAAATCACCCCAGGAACTTGTCAACGGCAGGCATGATTGCCTGCTCCTGCGTTTTCCCGGCGCCAAGGAATATGTGTGGACGCTCAAGACGCCTGACGGACCGCGCAAGTTCGAAGTCCACGGTCCGTTTGATTCTGATGATGGCGACGTCATCACCGGCTGGGCGCTGGCCGGTCGGGGCATCATCAACAAGCCGCGCTTCGACATCGAGCCCTTTCTGCGCGATGGACGCCTCAAGGTCATTTTGCCGGATACGCCGCCGCCGCCCGTGCAGCTTGCGGCAGTCTATCCGCATCGCAAATTTCAGGACCCGAAGGTACGGCTCCTGCTCGATTTCATGGCCGAGCGCTGTCAGCGAATGATCCGCGACATGCTGGCTGGTCGCTGAATCTGAAGCCGCTGGGTTTAGCCCATGCCGAAGAACGACAGGATGGCGATGACGATAACCACGAGGCCAACGATATAGATGATGCTGTGCATGACGGTTCTCCCTTGTTTTCGTCCTGCAACAACAGCTTTGGGCACCTAACGGTTCCGTGATCGTCCGATTCTTCACCCATACGGCAACGCAACCGCGTAGCGGTTGACGCGTTGTGGAAGACGATTTCGATTTTCTGCCAGAACCGAAGGAGCGACGCCGTGGCGAACCACAAGACCCTCAACGACCTCAAATCCAACGCAAAGAAAGTTGCGATCGAGATACTCAACGCAAGGCTCGCCGACGCCATCGACCTCGCGCTTCTCACCAAGCAGGCGCACTGGAATCTCAAGGGTCCGCAGTTCATCGCCATTCACGAGATGCTGGACGGTTTTCGAGCGTCCATCGACGGCCACGTCGACACCATCGCCGAGCGCGCTGTGCAGCTCGGCGGCATGGCGCATGGCACCAGCCAGACGGTGGCGGAAAAGACCACTCTGAAGCCCTACCCGACCGACATTTCGAAAACCAAGGACCACCTTGCCGCGCTCATCGAGCGTTACGGCGCGGTCGCGAATTCGGTGCGCGCCGCCATCGACGAGACGGAAGAGGCCGGCGACGCGGATACCGCGGACATTTTCACAGCATTCTCCCGGGACCTCGACAAGAACCTTTGGTTCCTTGAGGCACACGTGCAGGAAAAGGAATAGCTATACGGCGAGGCCGCGCATGACCTCAGCCGCCGCCAGCGCGGCGATGACGGCCGGCCTCTTGTCCTTGACGTCCGCCCCGCCGATTGGGCAGACCAGTCGGGCGGCAGCTTCCTCGCTGCCGCCTGCGTCTTTGAGATACCAGCTTCTGAACGTCGCTCGCTTCGTCTTCGATCCGATCATGCCGACATAGGCCGTATCGCCGCGCGCCAGTGCTTCGGCAACGATGAGGAAGTCGAGCGCGTGGTCGTGGGTCAGCACGATGAAGGCCGAGCCCGCCGGCGCGGTGCGAACGGCTTCTTCAGGGACCGCAGTCAGTTCCACTTCCACGCTTTCCGGCAAGTCCCCGACCGCATCGGCGCGGGTTTCCACCACGGTCACCTTGAGCGGCAGAAGCGCCAGCGCTTCTGCAAGCGCGCGGCCGACATGGCCGCCGCCGAAGAGATAGACATGCGGGCGCAGCGCATCAGCGCTGGCGGCTCTACTGGCCACTTCCGCGCGCAGGGTTTCATCAGCCAGCGCCAGATCGATCGTCACACGTCCGCCGCAGCACTGGCCGATCTCCGGTCCCAGCGGCACGTCAAGGAGATCGATCGAGCCGGTGCCGGCGATCATCTGCCTGGCACGATCGATCGTCATGAACTCGAGCTGCCCGCCGCCGATCGTGCCGAAGATCGCATCGGTGGAAACGAGCATCCAGGCCCCGGCCTCGCGCGGGGTCGAGCCGGCGGCCTCGCGCACGTTGACCAACACGACTTCGCCCGCCGCGCCGAGGAATGCTTGCAGGCTTTTCGCCGAAGATACCATCGCGGCCGCCCGCTAGCGCTCCGCCCTGAGCCGCTCGACCGCCATCAGCACACGCTCAGGTGTGGCAGGCGCATCGAGCCTCGGGCAGATGCGGTGATCGGCCACGCTGGCGACCGCGTCCGAGAGCGCATGCAGCACGGACATGCCCAGCATGAATGGCGGCTCGCCGACCGCTTTGGATTTGTGGATTGTCGGCTCGGCGTTCTCCGACCAATCCGCCAGCGCGACGTTGAAAATCTTCGGGCGGTCGGAAGCGAGCGGTATCTTGTAGGTCGACGGTGCATGTGTGCGCAGCCGGCCCTTCTCGTCCCACACGAGCTCTTCCGTCGTCAGCCAGCCCATGCCCTGTATGAACGCGCCCTCGACCTGACCAAGGTCGATCGCTTGGTTCAGCGAGCGTCCCGTCTCGTGCAGGATGTCGGTACGCTCCACGACATATTCGCCGGTCAGCGTATCGACGGAGACTTCCGAACATGCCGCGCCATAGGCGAAATAATAGAACGGATGTCCCTCGCCCTTGTCACGGTCCCAATGGATTTTCGGCGTCTTGTAGAAGCCGGCGGCCGAAAGCTGCACCCGCGCCATATAGGCCTGCTTGACCAGCTCGCCGAACGGGATTTCCTGGTTGCCCACCCGTACCCGATTGGGCAGGAACACCACCTGCTCGACAGGTACCTCGTACTTCTCGGCGGCAAAGGCGATAAGCCGGTCCTTGATCTGCTGCGCGGCGTTCTGCGCCGCCATGCCATTGAGATCAGAGCCCGACGATGCAGCCGTCGCCGACGTGTTGGGCACCTTGCCGGTCGTCGTCGCAGTGATCTTCACCTGCTCGATGTCGATCTGGAAAGCTTCGGCCACTACCTGCGCAACCTTTACGTAGAGTCCCTGGCCCATCTCGGTGCCGCCATGGTTCAGGTGGACCGAGCCGTCGGTGTAGACATGCACCAGCGCGCCGGCCTGGTTGAAATGGGTGGCGGTGAACGAAATGCCGAACTTGACTGGCGTCAGCGCAATGCCGCGCCTGACGATGCCGCTGTTGGCGTTGAACGCAGCGATCTCGCGTCGGCGGCCGGCATAGTCACATGCTGTTTCCAGCTCCTCGACGATCCTTTGGACAACGTTGTCCTCGACCGTCTGGTGATAGGGTGTGACGTTGCGCTCCGACAAGCCGTAGAAGTTGCGCTTGCGGATTTCCAGCGGGTCCTTGCCCAGCGCAAAGGCAACCTCGTCGATGACGCGCTCCGCGCCAACCATGCCCTGCGGCCCACCGAACCCGCGAAACGCGGTATTGGAAACGGTGTTGGTATAGAGCGGCGCCGAAACAGCTTTCACCGCCGGGTAGAAATAGGCGTTGTCGCAGTGAAACAGAGCGCGGTCGGTCACCGGGCCTGACAGGTCGGACGAGAAACCGCAGCGCGCGGCGTAAACATAGTCGACGCCGAGTATGTTGCCCTCTTCGTCGAAGCCGACCTCGTAATCGATCAGGAAGTCGTGGCGCTTGCCCGTCGCGGTCATGTCGTCGTCGCGGTCGGGCCGGATCTTGACTGCCCGGCCCAGCTTCTTGGCCGCCACCGCGGCGATCGCCGCGAACTGGTTCGACTGCGTTTCCTTGCCGCCGAAGCCGCCGCCCATGCGCCGCACCTCGACGGTTACAGCATGGCTCGGCACGCCAAGAGCGTGGCCGACCATGTGCTGCACCTCGCTTGGATGCTGGGTCGAGGAATAGACGGTCACGTCCCGGTCCTCTCCCGGCACCGCAAGCGCGATATGCCCTTCGAGATAGAAATGGTCCTGCCCGCCGACACGCATCTTCCCGCTGATGCTGCGCGGCGCTTTTGAAATGGCTTCGGCAGCATTGCCGCGCTTGAGCGTGAGCCCCGGCGCCACAAGGCGGTCGGCAAGCGGGTCGAGCTCTTCGATGTCGAGCACGGCAGGCAGCTCGTCATAGTCGATCTTCGCAAGCTTGCAGGCGCGCCGGGCCTGTTCGCGCGTCTCGGCGATCACCGCAAAGACCGGCTGACCCAGAAACTGGACCTTGCCTTCAGCGAGCACCGGCTCGTCATGCCGACCGCTGGGAGAGATGTCGTTCACGCCAGGTATGTCGCCCGCAGTCAGAACGTCGACCACGCCGGGTGCGGCTCGCACCGCTGAAAGGTCCATGGCGACGATGGCCCCATGCGCCACTGTCGACAGGCCAAGGCAGCCATGCAGCGTCCCGGCGGGTTCCGGCATGTCGTCTATGTAGACCGCTTCGCCGGTGACATGCTTGTGCGCGGAATCGTGGCGGCGATCGGTGGCGACGCCGCCGGAGATCGCTTTCGCCGTGAGATCGGGGAGTGCATGGCGATTCATATCACGCCTCCTCGTACCGCTTAACGGTGAACGGCTTGCCGGTGCCGCTGGTCTCGACAAGGAACCGCCGAAGCAGGTTTTTGGCCGCAAGCATGCGATAGGTCGCCGAGGCGCGCATGTCGCTGATCGGCTGGAAATCGTCATCGAATGCCGGCAGCGCCGCTTCGACGGTTTCAGCGTTCCACGGCCTGCCGAGCAGCGCTGCCTCGACCGCGCGCGCACGTTTCGACGTCGCCGCCATGCCACCAAGGGCGATGCGCACGGACGAAACCTTCCCGTCCGCCACATGCAGATGGAATGCGCCAAGCACAGCGGTAATGTCCTCGTCGCGCCGCTTGGTGATCTTGTAGGCTGCGAAATGCGCATCTTGCTCGGGAACCGGCACATGGATAGCCTCGACGAACTCGCCGGGCTGCCGGTCCTGTTTTCCGTAGTCGATGAAGAAGTCCTCGAGCGGCAGCGTCCGCCGCTCCGCACCCCTGCGCAGCGTCAGCGTCGCGCCCAGCGCGATCAGCGGCGGCGGCGTATCGCCGATCGGCGAGCCGTTGGCGATATTGCCGCCGATCGTGCCCATATTGCGCACCTGGTCACCGCCGATGCGATCGATCAGCAATCCGAGCGCGGGAATCCGCCGCGCAATGAAATCGCGCGCAGCGGTGTAGCTGACGCCGGCACCGATGGTGATGCTGCCATCCGCCTCATCAATCCGCTGCAGCCCTTCCAGCCCACCGGTGAAGACGACAGGCGCGATGTCGCGCATGAATTTCGTGACCCAAAGCCCGACATCTGTTGAGCCGGCAACGATGGTCGCCTTCGGCTCGGCAACAAGCACCTCCGCCAGATCGTCGACCGAGGCCGGCACAACCAGCCTGTCCTCGCCTTCGCCGATCTCGACCCGCTGTCCGTCGCGCATCGCCGCCAGCCGCGCGCGGATGTTGTCGCGCTCGCAGGCAAGCGCATCCTCGGTCACCCGGCCGTATGAGGAAACGGCGCGCGCGGCGCGCATGATCGCCTCATAGCCCGTGCAGCGGCAAAGATTGCCTTGCAGGGCCGTCTCGATCTCCCGGTCGGACGGTTCCGGCGAGTGCATCCACAGCGCGTAGAGCGACATGACGAAGCCCGGTGTGCAGAACCCGCATTGCGAGCCGTGGAAGTCCACCATTGCCTGCTGCACGGGATGCAGCGAGCCGTCCGGCCGCTTCAGATGCTCGATCGTCACGACATGGCAACCGTCTAGCGAGCCGACAAAACGGATGCAGGCATTCACGCCTTCATAGATCAGTTCACCACCGGCGATCCGACCGACCAGCACGGTGCAGGCACCGCAATCGCCTTCCGCGCAGCCTTCCTTGCTACCCCGCAGCGAGCGCCGAAGCCGCAGGAAGTCCAGCAGCGTCTCATCAGGGCGGACGTCGGCCAGCGCGACCTCGTCGCCATTGAGCAGGAAGCGGATTTCGCGGCGAATATCCGTCATTAGCTGCCCCTGTAGGTCGAGTAGCCGTAGGGCGAGACGAGCAGCGGCACGTGGTAATGCGCCTCCTCGGCCATGCCGAAGCGGATCGGCACCTGGTCGAGGAATGCAGGATCGGGCAGCACCACACCGGCAGCGCGCAGATAGTCGCCCGCGAAGAAGATCAACTCGTACTGACCGGTCTTGAAGTCCGCACCCTGCAGCAGCGGCGCATCGCAGCGGCCGTCGGCGTTGGTCACGACCTCTTTCACCTTTCGGTGCGAATTCCCGTTCACGCGGTAGAGCGCGATCTTCAATCCCGCTGCCGGCCGGCCAGAAGCGGTATCCAGCACATGCGTGGTCAGCTTCCCGCCCGCGTTGTCAGCCATCATGCCTCCTCTTTGCCGTTGACCGGCCATCGTTTTCGCCCAACCCTCGACAGCCTATTGCATCATAGGGGATAGTCCGAGCCGGAGCGCTACAAAAAACTCTTTCAAAATTTCGAAGGGGATTGGCCTCCCTTTTTTCAACTATCCTCGGTGGAAACGGAAGGCAGGGACCGAATGCGTTATCCCAGAGACATGCGCGGCTACGGGCGCAACGCGCCCGATCCCAGATGGCCGGGAGGCGCAGGTGTCGCGGTGCAGTTCGTCGTCAACTACGAGGAAGGCGGCGAAAACTGCATCCTCCATGGCGACGCCGCATCCGAGGCGTTCCTGTCCGAGGTGGTCGGCGCGGCGCCATGGCCGGGCAAGCGCCACTGGAACATGGAATCGATCTACGAATACGGCGCGCGCGCCGGCTTCTGGCGGCTCCATCGCATGTTCACGCAGGCAGAGGTGCCGGTCACCGTCTATGGCGTGGCGACAGCGCTGGCGCGCTCGCCCGACCAGGTCGCCGCCATGCAGGAAGCCGGCTGGGAAATCGCCAGCCACGGACTGCGCTGGATCGACTACCGCGACCATGACGAGGCCGCCGAGCGCGCCGATCTCGAAGAGGCGATCCGCCTGCACACAGAGGTGGTCGGCGAGCGCCCACGAGGCCTGTATCTCGGCCGCACGTCGGTCAATTCGGTGCGTCTGGCCGCTGCCGAAGGCGGCTTCGACTGGATCTCCGACACCTATGACGACGACCTGCCCTACTGGCTCGACCATGATGGACACGGCAACGCCATCCAGCCGCAGCTCGTCATTCCCTACACGCTCGACGCCAACGATATGCGTTTCGCCACCGCACAAGGGTTCAACTCGGGCGACCAGTTCTACGCCTATTTGAAAGACGCCTTCGATACGCTCTATGAGGAAGGCGGCAGCGGGGGCGGCGGCATGATGAGTATCGGCCTGCATTGCCGGCTCGTGGGACGGCCAGGCCGCGCAGCAGCCCTCAAGCGCTTCATCGACTACGTCAAAAACCACGACAAGGTCTGGCTGCCGACACGCGGCGAGATCGCCGCGCACTGGCGCGCGCATCATCCATATGCGCCGCAGGCATTTCGGCCCAGCCGCATGGGCCGAGACGAGTTCGTGCAGCGCTTCGGCGGCATCTTCGAGCACTCGCCCTGGATCGCCGAACGAGCCTACGAGCTGGAGCTCGGGCCGGCGCACGATTCGGCCGGCGGCCTGCATAACGCGCTGGCGCGCGTGTTCCGCTCCGCAAGCGAGAACGAGCGGCTGGCCGTGCTGACCGCTCACCCGGACCTTGCCGGAAAGCTCGCCCAGGCCCGACGCCTGACGGCGGAATCCTCAGCCGAGCAGGCCTCTGCCGGGCTCGATGCGCTGACCGATGCGGAGCGCGAGACTTTCACGCAGCTCAACACGGCCTATACGCAGAAATTCGGCTTTCCCTTCATCATCGCCGTCAAGGACAACACCAAGGCGACGATCCTCGACGCCTTCCGCACCCGCATCGAAAACGACCGCGAGACAGAATTCGCGACAGCGTGCCGTCAGGTCGAGCGCATCGCTCGCCTGCGGCTCACCGATCTCCTGCCCGCCTGAGGACAACGCCAGATGACAGGCCGCACCTATTACGCGCCGCATGGGGGCTTGCCCCCGCAAACGCAACTGCACACCGGCCGCGCGGTCTTCACCGATGCCTATGCCGTCATCCCAAAAGACGTGATGAGCGACATCGTCACAAGCTGTCTGCCCTTCTGGGACGAGACGCGTGTCTGGATATTGTCCCGCCCGCTGTCTGGCTTCGCCGAGACGTTCTCGCAATACATCATGGAGGTCGCACCGGGCGGCGGCAGCGATCGCCCCGAACCGGAAGCAGACGCAGAAGGCGTCCTGTTTGTGGCTGAGGGAGAAATCACGGTGATGCTGGACGGTCAGACACACGTCCTCACGCCCGGTGGCTATGCTTATCTGCCGCCCGCCAGCGGCTGGACCCTGACGAATAAGGGCAGCGAGACCGCCCGCTTCCACTGGATCAGGAAGGCCTACGACTTCATCGACGGTCTCGACGTGCCCGATCCGCTGTTTCTCAACGAGAGCGACATCGCGCCCGTGCCGATGCCGGACACCAACGGAACCTGGGCGACGACCCGTTTCGTCGACCCGTCGGACCTGCGTCACGACATGCACGTCACCATCGTCACCTTCGAACCCGGCGGGCTCATCCCGTTCGAGGAAACGCATGTGATGGAGCATGGCCTGTACGTGCTGGAGGGCAAGGCCGTCTACAAGCTCAATCAGGACTGGGTCGAGGTCGAGGCGGGCGACTATATGTGGCTGCGCGCCTTCTGCCCGCAGGCATGTTATGCTGGCGGGCCGGGCAAGTTCCGCTACCTGCTCTACAAGGACGTCAACCGACACGCGAAACTGGCATTCCGATGAGCCGCATCGTCACCGCCCGCCCCCTCACGCGCGACGCCTTCGCCGAATTCGGCGACGTGCTCGACACCGACTGGGACAATCATTTCGCCATCAACAACGGCAAGTGCGAACGCTATCACGCGCTTGCCCGAGCCCAGGCAGAAGGCCCCAACGCCAGCGTCCAGCTCTCGATCTTTCGCGGCCAGCCCTACGAGTTTCCGCTGAAACTGACGATGGTAGAGCGCCACCCCTTCGGCAGCCAGGCCTTCATGCCACTGTCGCCTGCCCCGTTTCTGGTCGTCGTCTGTCATGACGGTCCCGAAGGACCGGCCGAACCGCATGCGTTCGTCACCCGTCCGGGTCAGGGGGTCAACTACCCTCGCAACCTGTGGCATGGGGTGCTGACACCCATCGGCGACAGCCAGGATTTCCTGGTAGTCGATCGAGGCGGCGACGGCACCAATCTCGAGGAACACTTTTTCGACGAGCCGTGGGAAATCCGGCTCGCGGAATGACGTGGACGACTTTGTCCTGGCGTGCTGAAGCATTGAACTTCTGCTCGTTTCCGTGCGTCATGCCTGCATGAAGACCGTCACCACCTTTCCACGTAAAGTCGTCGAGCACCCCCATCTCTGCATCGTCATGCCGGACGGCTGCCGCCTGTCGGCGCGCGTCTGGATGCCGGAGGATGCCGAGGCCGATCCCGTGCCGGTCATCCTCGAGCACCTGCCCTATCGCAAGCGTGACGGCACCGCTGCGCGCGACAGCCTGACCCATCCCTATTTCGCCGGCCACGGCTACGCCTGTATCCGCGTCGACATACGCGGCAACGGCGATTCCGACGGACTGATGGCGGACGAGTACACCGAGCAGGAGCTGCAGGATGCCTGCGACGTGATTGCATGGGCAGCAAGCCAGCCCTGGTGCAACGGCAATGTCGGCATGATGGGCATCTCTTGGGGCGGCTTCAACGCACTTCAGGTGGCGGCAAAACAGCCGCCCGCCCTGAAGGCGATAATCACACTGTGCTCGACCGACGACCGCTACGCCGACGACATCCACTACAAGGGCGGCCTGCTCCTCAACGAGAACATGGGCTGGGGCGCGACCATGCTCTCCTATTCATCACGACCGCCGGACCCTGCGCTTGTCGGCGACCGCTGGCGCGCGATGTGGCTCGACCGGCTGGAGAACGAGCCGCTGCTGCCTGCGATCTGGCTCGGGCATCAGACCCGCGACGCCTACTGGAAGCGCGGATCGGTCTGCGAGGATTTTTCGGCAATCCGGGCTGCCACACTGGCGGTCGGCGGCTGGGGTGACGCCTACAAGAATGCCGTCTCGCGACTGGTTTCCGGCATTCGCAATGCGCCCGCGAAAGGCATTGTCGGCCCTTGGATCCACAAATATCCCCATTTCGCGGTTCCGGCCCCGGCGATCGGCTTCCTGCAGGAAGCGCTGCGCTGGTGGGATCGCTGGCTGAAAGACATCGACACCGGTGTGGATACCGATCCTGCCATGCGGCTTTACATGATGGACTCCGTGCCGCCGCGCGATTGGTACGAGGAAAGGCCCGGCCGCTGGATTGCGGAACAGACCTGGCCGTCCGCGTCATTGGACAAACGGTCGTTCCGTGCCGGTGTCGAACTGCACCCAGAGGCCCAGCTACCGGCCGCGATCTCGTCGCCGCAGGACACCGGCCTTTCAGGCGGCGAATATTGCGCCATCTGGCTTGGCCCGGAATTGCCGGGCGATCAGCGCGACGACGATGCGAAATCCTTCTGCCTGGACGCAAAGATCACCGAAGATACGGAGATCGTCGGAACACCCGTCGTCACGCTGAGGCTTTCCGCAGACCGACCATCGGCGATGGTCGCGGTCAGGCTTTGCGACGTGCATCCCGACGGAGCCTCGACGCGCATCACCTATGGCGTGCTCAACCTCACCCACCGCAATGGGCACGAGTTTCCCGAGCCCGTCGTGCCCGGCGAGGATATGACTATCGCCCTGAAACTCGACGACATCGCCTACCGCGTTCCGGCCGGGCACACGCTCCGCGTGGCCGTGTCGTCGTCCTACTGGCCGCTCGTCTGGCCATCGCTGGAACCCGTCACGTTGACGCTGCACGATGCAACGCTCGCGCTTCCGATCCGTGAGCCGGGCAGCGAGCCGGAGTGGGCGTTCGAGGAACCGGAAGGTGCGACGCCCTGGCGTATCGAGACACTGCGAAAATCTTCAAACAGCCGAACCACCGAGCGCGATTCGGACACCAGCGCCGTCAGCCTCGTGATCCACGACGATTTCGGCGAAACCCGCGACCGCGACCACGGCTTGATGCACGGCGAGGTCGCTCGCGAACGTTGGACCATTCAACCGGACGATCCACTTTCGGCACATGGCGAAACCCACTGGACACAGACCTATGCGCGCGACGGCTGGTCGGTCCGAACCGAAACCTTCACCACCATGACGTCGACAGCCGAGACCTTCCGGCTGACAGCACGCATCGAGGCTTATGAGGGCGACAAGCTGGTTTTCGAACGTGATTTCGACGAAACCATTCCGCGAAATCTCGTCTGAAACTCAATAAGGCCACTCGCCTTTGCCGAGCGCCCGAACCGCCTCGACGATGCGGCTAAAGCTCTCCTTCGCACGCGTAACACTATGGCGCGCCCGCAGGTAGCCGTGAACGAGACCGGCCTCCTCCAGCCAGGCCGCCTTTCCACCCGCCGCAAGGATGCGGTCGCGATAGCTCTCGCCGTCGGAAGACAGCGGATCGCATTGCGCGGTGATGGACACCGTCGGCGGCAGATCGGAAAAATCGCTGTCGGCCAAAGGCGCGAAACTGGGATCGGTCGAGGCGTCCCGTCCCGCCGCCCTTTTCCTGGAATAGAAGGCGACGTCACGCGCGCTCAGCATCGGCGCGTCGGCGTGGCCGACATAGGACCCCCGCGTCGGGTCGCCGCCCAGCCCCGGATAGATCAGCACCTGACCGACAGGCCGGCTCGGGCCTGGCCTGCTTGCATGGGCCACGGCGGCTGCAAGATTGCCGCCGGCGGAATCACCAGCCAGCACTACGGGCCGGTCGAACCTTGCCGACACCCACCCGAACGCCGCCATTGCATCCTCGAATGCTGCCGGATGCACATATTCCGGCGATAGACGATAATCGACCGACACCACGGAATAGCCTGTTCGTTCGCACAACTCGGCGCAAACGTCGTCATGGCTCTCCAGTCCGCCGAGGATGAAGCCGCCGCCGTGGAAGTAGAGCACGACCGCCGCATCGTCCGGCTCGCTCCGATTGTAGATCCGTACCGGAATCGTGTGCCCTTCAGCCTCGATGCCCGTGGTCTCGGCGCTGACGCCGTCGGGATAGCCGGTGAAGAACGCCCTGCACATCCGGTCGTAGATAGCGCGCTGTTCTGCAATGCCGTAGTCGATCGTATCCGGCGGATAGAAGCTGTTCGTTCGTTCGATGAACGCGCGCGTTTCCGCATCTATCAGCTTGTCGTAGGCAGCCACTTACCTTCCCTTCCAGACGGGTTCGCGCTTTTCCGCGAAGGCGCGGAAACCTTCCATGCCGTCCTCCGAATCGTAGAGTTCGTCGACCGTGCGGAACTGGCGCTTGGTGATGCGGTTCATGGCATCCTGGAACGTCAGCGCCTCGGCGGCCCTCGCCACCTCCTTGATGGAGGCAAACACCAGCGGCGGACCGGAAGCAAGCAGCCGCGCCACATCCCAAACGCGTTCCTCAAGCTGGTCAGCAGGGTGCACCTCGTTGACCAGTCCCCACCGGTGCGCTTCCAGCACATCCATCCACCGCCCCGTCAGCAGCAGGTCCATGGCCACGTGATAGGGAATGCGCTTTGGCAGCTTCACGGTGGCCGCATCCGCAAGCGTGCCGGCGCGGATTTCGGGAAGGGCAAAGGACGACGTTTCCGACGCGTAGATCAGATCGCACGCCAAGGCCAGTTCGAAGCCGCCGCCGACAGCCATGCCGTGCACGCAGGCGATCACCGGCTTGTTGAGGTCGCGCAGTTCCTGCAGGCCGCCGAAGCCACCCACGCCGTAGTCGCCGTCCACCGCATCGCCCGAAGCCGCGGCTTTGAGGTCCCACCCCGCTGAGAAGAACTTGTCGCCAGCGGTCTTGACGATCGCGACGCGCAGCGCGGGATCATCGCGAAAAGCCTTGAAGGTCTCGCCCATCAACCGGCTGGTTGCGAGGTCAATCGCGTTCGCCTTGGGCCGATCCAGCGTAACCTCAAGGATCGCGCCGTCCCGGCGGGTCTTCAACACATCGCTCATTGATCTACTCCCTTGTCACCAGCAACGCGTCGGCGATCCACGCGCCTTCACCCTCGACGCATACGATCAGCGGGTTGATTTCCAGTTCCTCGATATTCGCAGCATTGTCGATCACGAATGCAGCGATCCCGACGATCGCATCCACGGCCGCGCCCAAATCCGCCTTCGGCCGCCCGCGATAGCCGTCGAGCAACGGGAAAAGTTTCAGGCCGCGCACCGTCTGCTCGATCTCCGAGCGCGAGGCCGGCAGCAGCAGCGTCACCGAATCCTTCAGCAACTCCACCCACACTCCGCCAGTACCCACGGTCATCACCGGACCGAAAAGCGGGTCACGCGTTACTCCGACGATCAGCTCGCCGACACCGCCGGCAATCATACGCTCGACATAGACTTGGCCTGAATGACGGAGCAGATCGGCTGCAACCGTCTGCACAGAGCCAGAGTCGTTCAGGTTGAGCCGCACCGCGCGATGTTCACTCTTGTGCGCAAGCCCCAGAGCCTTCACCGCAACCGGATAGCCTATTTCTTCGGCGGCTGCGGCGGCTTCATCAATCGTGGTAGCGACCCTCCCGGCCGGCACCGGTAGCCCACGCCCGGCGAGCACCGCCTTGGCCCCGGCTTCGTCGGGCTGTGACCTGTCGGGCTTCGCCAGCAAAGACAACACCGGTTGCTGCAGTTCGATACCCCCACCCCTTACCCCTCCCCACAAGGGGGAGGGGGATTCTGAGGCGCTGACGACCCCCTCCCCCTTGTGGGGAGGGGTAAGGGGTGGGGGTATGTACGGGTGCGACGGCCCTGCCCCAACAGGCAAAGGCGCAGGCCGCCGCCATGCCTGCCCGATGAACGCGGCAGCCTCCGCCGCATCCAGCGCTTCGGCAATCCCCGAAAGCGGAACGATGCCGCGCGCGAGCAGCCCTGCGCAGTAGTCTTCCGGCAGGTTTTCCGGCAACGAGGCAACGATGGCGCCCGTTGCGCCGTTGGCCTTCAGCGCCGCCTCGAATGCGTTGACCGTCGGCCACCAGTCGGCATCCGAACACCTGTCGCCGCGCGGGAAGTCGAGAACCAGCATATTGAGATCGAAACCACCGGCCACAAAAGCCGTGAATGCCGCCGACATCGCCGGTTCGTCGTTCCAGATGAAGGTGTGATAGTCGAGCGGATTGGCGATTGCCACCAGCGGCCCCAGCGTGGCGCCGACTGCATCTTTATGCGCAGCCGACAACGGCGGAAACGAGATGGCACGGCCATGTGCGGCATCTGCCATGACCGAGGCTTCGCCGCCCGAGCAGCTCATGGACGAGAGGCGGGGACCGGCAAGCGGTCCTGCCGCATGCAGCAGTTTCAGTGTTTCCAGAAAGGACGGGATCGTGTCGACCCGCGCGACCCCGAGCCGTTTCAGAAAGGCCTCGGACGCGGCATCCGACCCCGCAAGAGACGCCGTGTGCGACACCGTCGCCGCCCTTGCCTGTTCCGACCGGCCCACCTTCATCGCCACGATGGGCTTGCTGAGTTCGCGCGCTCGGGCCGCGAGCTCCTCGAAACCGGCAACTGAATCGAAGCCTTCGATGTGAAGGCCGAGCGCCGACACCCTGTCGTCTTCGATCAGGCCAAGCGCAATTTCGGACAGGCCGGTCTGCGCCTGGTTTCCCGCCGTCATCAGATAGGCGATGGGCAGCCCGCGCCGCTGCATGGTCATGTTGATGGCGATGTTGGAAGACTGGGTGATGATCGCAACGCCACGCTCGCCTTCTTCGAGCCGGTACCCGCCATGCTGGTCCGGCCACAATGGCGCGCCATCGACGTAGTTGATGAGCCCGTAGCAATTGGGCCCGATCACCGGCATGTCGCCCGCTGCATCCAGAAGCTCGACATGTAGCCGCGCGCCATCGGCGTCGTCCGCCGATTCCTTGAAGCCCGACGCGAAGCAGACCGCACCGCCAGCGCCGCGGCTGGCGAGTTCCCCCACCACCTCCACCGTCAGAAAGCGATTGACGCCAATAAAGGCCGAATCGGGGGCGTCCGGCAGATCGGCAATCGATCGATAGGCTGCGATGCCGCCAATCTCGTCCTTGGAAGGATGGACCGGCCATATCGCGCCGGCAAAGCCCATCTTCCGGCACTCGCGCACGACATTGGTGCCGAAGAAGCCGCCGCCGACCACCGCGATCGAACGCGGCCGCAGAAGACGCGACAGGTCTCGTCTTCCAGTCCCTGTCATGCCGCCCCTTTCGCCTCCGATTGTCCGGCTTCCGGCAATTTCAAGGAAAGGCGCTCGATCTCCACCGCATAGGCGTCCAGCGCGGTGGTTCCGTTCGGGCTCAGTGCGTAGATGCCCGTGCGGACGCGTTCGAACCATCCGTAGTGATTATCCGCCATCAGCCGTCGCGCATGGACGATGCCCGTCACCTGCGCGACTTCCGCCGCCTTCATCGGTCCCAACCGATTGAGCACTGCGAGGCAGACCAGCGCCTCCTGCCGGTAGGCGGTCACGAGATTGCGACGTGTCATTCCGCCGGTGTTGGGGTCGCCCACCAGCCGCGCGAACTCCCGCAGCAGGCGCGCCTTGCGTGGTTTCGACTGGCGCGGCCTGTAAGGCTCGGGATCGCAATGGACCTCGACGAATTCGTCTTGCAGACGCACGGTTATGAGGCCCAGCCCCAGCCGCCGGCACAGTTTCCGGTTATCCGCGAGCGCCTTCAGAAACGGGCGCCCGGAACCGCGCGGCACGGCGACATAGACCGCATCGGTGATCGCCTGCCGCTCAATCGCCTGATGGAACAGCGAAAGAGAGAATCCCGCCTTGAGCTCGACGACGACCGGTTCCTCACCATCGCGTACGGCGACGACATCGGCGGCGCCCACCTCACCCTTGACCGTATAGCCCTGCCCTTCGAGCAGGCGCTTGACCGGCAGATAAAGGTCGCTTTCCCTGATGCCGCCTCGGGCCATTCCGCCTTTATCCCCCCACTTCGCGCAGCAGCGCCCGCGAAATGATGTGCCGCTGGATTTCGCTCGTTCCCTCCCAGATACGTTCAACACGCGCATCGCGCCAGATGCGCTCCAGTGGCAGCTCGTCCATCAGACCCATGCCGCCATGGATCTGGATCGCCTCGTCGGCGACGAATGCCAGCATCTCCGTGGCCTTGAGCTTGGCCATGGCCATGTCCTGATCCGTCACGGTACCTGCATCGTATTTCCAGCCTGCCTCGAACGTCAGTAGGTTCGCCGCCTTCAGCTCCATCGCCATGTCGGCGAGCTTGAAGGAGACGCCCTGGAACTTGCCGATCTGCTGCCCGAATTGCTGGCGCTGCGCTGCATAATCGATGGCGTGGCCAAGGGCCCGCTCCGCGCGGCCGAGACAGGTTGCCGCCACCTGCAATCGCGTTGCGCCGAGCCAGGAGTTCGCGACCTCGAAACCCTTGTGAACCTCGCCGAGGACCTGGGTCGCGGGCAGCCGGCAATCGTCGAACTCAAGCACCGCATTGGTATAGCCGCGATGCGAGACGTTGCGGTAGCCGTCCCGCACGGTGAAGCCGGGCGTGCCCTTGTCCACGAAGAACGCCGTGATCTTCTTGCGCTTGCCGCGAGGCGTGTCTTCCTCGCCGGTCGCCATGAACACGATGGCAAAGCCGGCGATGTCGGCATGGGAGATGAAATGCTTGGTGCCGTTGAGCACCCAGTCGTCGCCATCCTGCCGGGCCGTCGCCTTCATGCCCCGCAGGTCCGAGCCCGCGCCGGGCTCCGTCATGGCGAGACAGTCCCAGGTCTCGCCGCGCATGCATGGATGGAGATACTTTTCCCGCTGTTCGGGCGTGCCGGCGAGCAGGATGTTCGATGGCCGCGCCACGCAGGTCCAGTGCAGCGCGTAGTTGGCGCGCCCCAGCTCCTTCTCGTAGAGCAGCCATGTCAGCGTATCGAGCCCGGCACCGCCGACCTCCTCAGGCATATTGGCGGCGTAAAGCCCGGCGCGAATAGCCTTTTCCTTGATCTCGTCGATCAGCTCTCGTCGCAGCACGCCGGTGCGTTCCACCTCCGCTTCATGCGGGTAGAGCTCGTTTTCCACGAAGGCGCGCGTCGTCTCGACGATCGCGCGTTGTTCCTCGGTGAGATCGAAATTCATGGCTTCACTTCTTCTTCGCCTTGTCGGCCTTTTTGGGCTTCGTGGCCTTGGCCTTCTCGGCCGCCTTCGAAGCCTTCGGCTTGCGCGCCAGCTTCGACAGCTTCTTCGTATAGTCGTTATGCAGTTCGCCGGCGCCCCAGCCCTTGCCCTTGTTCTGCTTGCCGAGCGCTTCCATGATCGCGACCAGATTGTCGTCACGAATCTTTTCGAGCTCGCGGATCGACCAGCGGTCGGACTGATCGTCCGACTGCGTGGCAATCAGGTCGACCAGCTCGTCGTTGAATTCCGGCACATCCATCAGCTTCGTCCAGGGCCAGGAGAGGCACGGTCCGAACTGTGCCATGAAGTGGCGCATGCCGGCCTCGCCACCGGCGATGCGATAGACCTGGAACATGCCCATCTGCGCCCAGCGGAGCCCGAACGAATAGCGCATGATGTCGTCCAGCTCCTCGACGGTGCAGATGCCGTCCTTGATGAGCCAGAGCGCCTCGCGCCACATCGCCTCCAGCAGCCGGTCGCCAACAAAGGCCTCGATCTCCTTGCGGATGACCACCGGCTTCATGCCGATCCCGGCATAGTGTTCGCGCGCGAGTTCGACGGCCTCCGGCCAGGTCTGCTCGCCACCGACGATCTCGACCAGCGGCAGCAGATAGACCGGATTGAACGGATGCGCGACGACCAGCCGCTCGGGGTGCTGCTTCATCGCAACCGCCATATCGGTCGGCTTGATGCCCGAGGTGGACGACCCGACAATCGCCGATGACGGCGCATGCGCGTCGATTTCGGCCAGCACCCTGTGTTTCAGCTCCAGCCGCTCCGGCACGCTTTCCTGCACCAGATCGGCATCGGCGACCGCCTCCGCGATCGTCTTGGCGTAGGTGATCCTGCCTTCCTTCGGAAGCCCGTCGGGCAGCATCTTCCTGTAGGCCCGGCGCGCGCCTTTCAGCACCTCGCCCACTTTGCGGTCGGCTTCCGGATCGGGGTCGTAGATCGCGACGTCGATGCCGTTGAGCACCAGCCGGGCCACCCAGCCCGCGCCGATCACACCACCGCCGATACATGCTGCCTTGTTGATGGTCATTTCATCGCTCCGAGCATCCAACGAACCATCAGGCGGCAACCGGCGCCCGCTTGGTGAGGTTCAGCTTCTCCCGCACTTCCTGCGGTCCAATCACGCGCGCGCCCATATTCTCGACCACGGTCACGGCACGTTCGACAAGCTGCGCATTGGTCGCAAGCACGCCCTTGTCCAGCCAGAGATTGTCCTCCAGCCCCACGCGCACATTGCCGCCGGCCAGCACGGCGGCGGCTACATAGGCCATCTGATGACGGCCAAGCGCAAATGCCGAGAAGGTCCATTCCTTCGGAACGTTGTTCACCATCGCCATGAAGGTGTTGAGGTCGTCCGGCGCGCCCCAAGGCACACCCATGCAAAGCTGCACCAGCGCATCGGGCTCGAGCACGCCTTCCTCGACGAGTTGCTTCGCGAACCAGAGGTGGCCCGTGTCGAACGCCTCGATCTCTGGCTTGACGCCCATCTCCGTCATCATGCCGCCCATGGCGCGCAGCATACCGGGCGTGTTCGTCATCACGTAGTCAGCCTCGGCGAAGTTCATCGTGCCGCAATCAAGCGTGCAGATTTCAGGCAGGCACTGGCGCACATGCTCTACACGTTCCGAAGCGCCGGCCATGTCCGTACCGCCCGGCTTTAGCGGCAGCGGCTGCTCTGTCGAGCCGAAAACCATGTCGCCACCCATGCCGGCGGTGAGGTTGAGAACAACATCGACCTCGGCGTCCCGGATGCGCTCCGTCACCTCGCGGTAGAGCGCGATGTCGCGCCGCGGCGCGCCGGTCTCGGGATCGCGGACGTGGCAGTGCACGATTGCGGCACCGGCCTTCGCGGCATCGATTGCAGCATCGGCAATCTGCTTCGGCGATCGCGGCACGTGTGGGCTACGATCCTGCGTGCCGCCCGAGCCGGTCACGGCGCAGGTAATGAAGACGTCGCGGTTCATCGCCAGCGGCATTTGAGCCTCCCTTTTCGTTTCGCGTCAGAATGCCCGACTTGCACTGAGCCGCTTCACGATTTACGAAGTAAGATTGATGAAAAACGAAATGCAGACGATCTTTCAACCGGACACACGTCCGCTGAAACTGACGTTCCTGATCTTTACGGGCTCGTCGATCATGTGCCTCGCCTCCGCAATCGACCCGTTGCGGGCAGCCAACCGCATTGCAGGCACGAAGCTTTTCGACTGGTCGATCGTCTCGGCTGATGGCGGAGCGCCGGTTACCACCGCCGGCTTGCCAGTCGCCGTTGAAGGGCGCTTTGACCCGGCTACCAATGCCGACGTCGTCGTGGTCATCGGGGGTTTCGGCGCCCGCTTTCAGGCCAGTTCCACGCTCGTGGCTGCCCTGCGTCGCGCTGCTGGCGCCGCGCGTGCAATCGGCGGCGTGGAAGCCGGCACATGGTTGCTCGGTCGCGCCGGCCTGCTGCAGGGTCGCGCCGCCACCACGCATTGGGAAGACCTGGAGGATTTCGCGGTCGCTTTTCCCGAATGCGATGTGCGGCCGGACCGCTATGTGATCGACGGTCCCGTCTTCACCGCCGGCGGAGCCTCGCCCGTTTTCGACCTGATGCTGCATCTCATCCGCACGCGCCTCGGCATGGCGGTGGCGCTCGATGTGGCAAGCGTCTTCATCTACGACCAGGCCCGCGCCGCGACCGATGCGCAGCCGCTGGTTTCTCTGGGCCGGCTAGACGGCTACGATCCGCGGCTCGCGCAGGCGATCCGGCTGATGGAGGCCCATGTCGAGCGTCCATTGACCGTGGCAGCCATAGCGAGGCGCGCGGGCGTCACAGCGCGAACGCTGGAGAAGGTCTTTGCGGCCGCCATCGGCGAGACGCCCGGCGCATACTATCTGCGGCTGCGTCTCAACGCCGCCCGGCGCCTCGTGCTCGATACATCCGAGCCCATGACCGACATTGCCGCGCGTACCGGCTTCTCGAGCGCGGCCGCATTCAGCCGCGCTTTCTCGACCGCCTTCGGCAAGGCACCGAGTCGCATGCGCGCAGGCTAGTTGCCCGCGCTCGCCATACGCCGGCCGCCGATCGCCTTCTCCAGCCAGCCGATTTCCATCTCGGGTACCGAGGAGAGCAGGAGGTCGGTATAATCGTCGAAGGGCGGCGCCAGCACCTCGCTCTTCGAGCCGTAGCGCACGACCTCACCGCGATACATCACCGCGATGGAATCGGCGATCGACTTTACCGTCGCCAGATCGTGGGTGATGAACAGGTAGGCGACGTCCTCCTCGGCCTGCAGGTCGAGCAGCAGCCGCAGGATGCCGTGCGCCACCAGCGGGTCGAGTGCGCTGGTCACCTCGTCACAGATAATCAGCTTCGGCTTGGCGGCGAGCGCGCGGGCAATGCAGACGCGCTGCTTCTGCCCGCCCGACAGTTCGGCTGGATAGCGGTCGGCGAACCCCTTGCCCATCTCGATCTTGTCGAGCAGTTCGGCCACCGCCGCGTCTCGCTCCCTGCCCCGCATGTTGAAGTAGAATTCCAGTGGCCTGCCGATAATCGTCGCCACGGTCTGGCGCGGGTTCATCGCCACGTCCGCCATCTGGTAGATCATCTGGAGTTCGCGCAGGTCGTCGCGGGTGCGCTCGCGCAGCGCGTTGGAAAGCGTGCGCCCGTTGAACGTGATCGACCCGTTCCTCGGCGGCAGCAGTCCGGTGATGGCACGCGCCAGCGTCGATTTGCCGGAGCCGGACTCGCCGACCACCGCCAGCGTCTGGCCGGGGTGGATGTCGACCGAAACGTTCTTGAGAACGTCCATCCCGCCGCCATAGCTCGCCGTCACGTTCTGCACCGAAAGTACCGGGCTGGCGCCCGGCGTCTTCTCCTGATGCTCGATCTCGTGCACCGACACCAGCTTGTTGGTGTATTCCTGCCGCGGCTCCTTGATGATCTGGCGCGTGTCGCCCCATTCGACCAGCTTGCCGTGGCGCAGCACCATGATCTGGTCGGCGACCTGCGCAACCACCGCAAGATCGTGCGTGATATAAAGCGCCGCCACGCCGGTATCGCGGATCGCGTCCTTGATCGCTGCCAGAACGTCGATCTGCGTCGTCACGTCGAGCGCGGTCGTCGGCTCGTCGAAGACGATGAGATCGGGTTCCGAACACAGCGCCATGGCGGTCATCACGCGCTGGAGCTGGCCGCCGGAAACCTGGTGCGGATAGCGATTTCCGATATTGTCCGGATCGGGCAAGCTGAGCTTGCGGAACAGTGCGCGGGCGCGCTTCTCGGCCTCCGCCCGCGTCGCCGTCCCATGTTCCACGGTCGCCTCGACTACCTGGTCCATCAGCTTGTGCGCCGGATTGAACGCGGCTGCGGCGGACTGCGCCACATAGCAGACCTCGCGCCCGCGTATCTTGCGGATGCCGCCTTTGCCGGCCTTGAGGATGTCGCGCCCATTGAGCACGACCTCGCCACCCGTGATCCGCACGCCGCCGCGGCCATAGGCCATGGATGACAGCCCGATGGTCGACTTGCCAGCACCGGACTCGCCGATCAGCCCCAGCACCTTGCCACGCTCCAGCGTCAACGAGACGCCGTGCACGATGGTCACGTCCTTGGGATCCTCGCCCGGCGGATAGACGGTTGCCTCGATCTTCAGATCGCGAATATCGAGAAGCTTGCCGTCGTGCTGTTTCTTCACCGCTGCCTTGGCCATTATCCACGGCCTCCCTTGAGGCTCGTCGTGCGGTTGAGCACCCAGTCGGCGACGAGGTTGACGGAGATGGCGAGCGCGGCGATCGCGGCCGCCGGGATCAGCGCGGCGGGAATGCCGAACACGATGCCCTCCTTGTTTTCCTTCACCATGCCGCCCCAGTCGGCTTCCGGCGGCTGAACGCCGAGACCGAGGAAGGACAGCGCCGACAGGAACAACACCGCGTAGATGAAGCGCAAGCCGAGTTCGGAGACCAGCGGCGACAGCGCATTCGGCAGGATCTCCCGGAAGATGATCCAGCCCATGCCCTCGCCGCGCAGCTTCGCTGCCTCGACGTAGTCCATCACGTTGATGTCGACGGCGACGGCGCGCGACAGGCGGTAGACGCGTGTTGAATCCAGTATGCCCATGACAAGGATCAGCGTCAGAACGGTCGACGGCAGCACCGAAAGCACGACGAGACCGAAAATCAGCGTGGGGATCGCCATCAGCAGGTCCACCAGACGCGACATGATCGTGTCGAACCAGCCGCCCGTCACCGCCGCGGCGAAGCCGAGGATGGCGCCCAGCGAAAACGACAGCGCGGTCGCCATGGCGGCGATGAACACGGTCGTGCGTGCACCGTAGATCATACGCGAAAGCAGGTCGCGGCCGAGATTGTCGGTGCCGAGCCAGTATTGCGACGACATCGGCTCCCACACGCCGCCGACGATCTGCGCCTTGCCGTAAGGCGCGATCCACGGCGCGAAGATCGCCGAGAACAGGAAGAGCCCGGTGACGATGAGGCCGATCCAGGCGCTCGGCGTGATATTCCTGAGATCAAACATGTCCGCCCCCGCTCACTTCGGATGCCGCAGGCGCGGATTGGCCACGATGGCTGCGATGTCGGCGATTATGTTGAGCCCTATATAGACGGCCGCGAAGATCAGCCCCACGGCCTGAACCACCGGCACGTCGCGCTTGGTGACGTGATCGACCAGATATTGACCCATGCCCGGATAGACGAAGATCACTTCGATCACGACGACGCCGACAACGAGAAACGCCAGATTGAGCATCACCACGTTGACGATGGGCGCGATGGCGTTCGGAAACGCGTGGCGGCGAATGATGTCGAGCTGCGACAGCCCCTTCAACTCCGCCGTCTCGATATAGGCGGACTGCATGACGTTGAGGATCGCGGCGCGCGTCATGCGCATCATGTGCGCGAGAACGACGAGGGTCAGAGCGGTTGCCGGCAGCGCGATCGCTTTCATCCTTTCCAGGAAGGGCATGCCGTCATAGACGGTCGAAATGCCCGGAAACCATTGCAGCTTCACTGCGAAGAAGAAAACCAGCAGGTAGCCGACGAAGAACTCCGGCAGCGAGGTCGAAGCCAGCGCAAAGCCGGAGATCGCCTTGTCGACCGGCCCATTGCGGTACCGCACCGCGAGCAGGCCGAGAATGATGGCCAGCGGCACCGAAACGGCCGCAGCCCAGAAGGCAAGGAACAGCGTGTTCCACAGCCGTCCACCGATCGCCGTGGCGATATCCTGGCGACTGGTCATGGCCGTACCGAAGTCGCCGGTCACCACACCACCCAGCCACTGGAAATAGCGCACGATTGCCGGCTGGTTGAGCCCGAGCTCCTCGCGCAGGTTGGCGAGCGCTTCCGGCGTGGCAGACTGGCCGAGAATGGCCTGCGCCACATCGCCCGGCAGAATCTGCGTTCCGGCAAAGATCAGGACGGAAACTGCCAAGAGGAGAAGGATGCCCAGCGCGATGCGCTGGGCAATGAGTTTGAGAATGGGTGACCCCATGTGCCTGCCCCCGGTCAGGCCATCAGCCAGCACTTGGAAAGTGCATAACCACCCATCATTTCCTGGTTGCCGTCATTGACCCAGCCGCCAACCTTTTCGGACGTCGCGTCAATGAAGTCGTTGAACATCGGCACGATCACGCCGCCCTCTGCATTGAGCATGACGTTCATGTCGCGGTAGATCGCCTTGCGCTTGGCTTCATCGAGTTCCGAGCGCGCCGTGAACAGCATCTTGTCGAAATCGTCGCGGAAGAAGCGGGTGTCGTTCCAGTCGGCGCTCGACAGATAGGCTGTCGTGAACATCTGGTCCTGCGTCGGCCGACCACCCCAGTAGGATGCCGAGAACGGCTGGACGTTCCAAACTTCGGACCAGTAGCCGTCGCCCGGCTCGCGGCGGATGTCGATGGTGATGCCGGCCGCCGCAGCGCTCTGCTGGTAGAGCTGTGCCGCGTCGACAGCGCCCGGGAAGGCGACGTCCGAGGTCCGCAGCAGGACGGGACCCTCGTGACCCGACTTCTCGAAGTGGAACTTCGCCTTGTCCGGATCGTAGGTGCGCTGCTCGATGTCGTCGGAGAACAGCGGATAGGACGAGTTGATCGGCGTGTCGTTGCCGATCGAGCCGTAGCCATGCAGGATCTTCTCGACCATCTCCTCGCGGTTGATGGCGTATTTCAGCGCCAGCCGCAGGTCGTTGTTGTCGAACGGCGCGGTGTTGCAGTGGGCGATGAACACGTAGTGCCCCTTGCCCGCCACGTTGCGGATTTCCACGCCGGGCACCCGGCTGATCATGCTGACGATGCGCGGCTCGACGCGGTTGATCATGTGCACCTGGCCGCCCTGAAGCGCCGAGGTGCGGGCTGTGGCGTCGTTGATGACGATGATCTCGATCTGGTCGGCAAAACCGCGATCCTCGCGCCAGTAGTTGGCGAATTTCTCGCCGACATGGCGCACGCCCGGCTCGTTCACGGCCACCTTGTACGGACCCGTTCCGACGCCTTCTGTCGGATTGTCCTTGCCGCCGTTCGGCTGGATCATCAGGTGGTAGTCGTCAAGCATGTACGGAAGGTCGGCATTGCCTTCCTTGAGCGTGATGATGACCTCGTTGCCGCTCGCGCGGACGTCCTCGATGCCGCGCATGATGCCGAGCGCACCGGACTGCGAGTCCTCGTTGGAATGCCGCTCGAGCGTAGCGACGACGTCTTCCGCGGTAACCGTCTTGCCGTTGTGGAACTCGACGCCCTGCCTGATCTTGAAGGTCCACTGCTTGGCGTCATCGGACGCGCCCCATTCCTCGGCGATGCAGGGCTCGACGGTGCCGTCGGGCGATAGCTGCACCATCTGCTCGCCCCACTGGCGGCCAAACTTGTAGGGCACCTGGCTCTGCCAGGACGCGGGATCGAGGCTGTTGGTGGATTCGCCACCCTGCATGCCCGCCTTGAGCACACCGCCGCGAACCGGCTCCTGCGCATGCGCGGCGCTGGAAAGCAGCGAGCCGGCGAAGGCGGAGCTCACGCCCAGTGCGGCAGCACGCCCGAGGAAGTCACGGCGGCTCAGCTTGCCGGCGGCAACCCTGCGGCTCAAATAGTCGAGTTCATTTGACATGTATTATGGTCCTCGCTCCTCTGGGGGTGTCGTTCTGATATCCGGGCATCACTGCACGTGCCCAGCTTTCGCCATAATGAGGGCAAGTCACGACATCCGACAAGACAATCTGCGACATTACTTGGCGCAATTGTTGCGCCATGACTGTCACAATGATGTGTGGGCATCAACCGAATCGATACCGGGCTGTTGGATCGCGCGGATTGGTTGCCGGGGTCAACCGCAAGGCACCAAAAGATATGAAAAGGGCCGCCGCTAAACGCGGCGGCCCCAACAGAATCAAGAGCTAAACTGCTTGTTTATCAGGCTTTTTCCAGAGCTACGGCAATGCCCTGTCCGACACCGATGCACATCGTTGCCAGCGCAAGTTTCCCGCCGCGCTCTACGAGCTCGAGCGCAGCCGTACCCGATATGCGCGCGCCCGACATGCCGAGCGGATGGCCCAGCGCAATCGCCCCGCCGTTCGGATTCACGTGCTGCGCGTCCTCGGAAATACCGAGGTCGCGCAGCACGGCTATGCCTTGGGAGGCGAAGGCTTCGTTGAGTTCGATCACGTCGAAACCGGACGGCTTGATGCCGAGGCGGGCGCACAGCTTCTTGGTCGCCGGCGCCGGGCCGATACCCATGATGCGAGGCTCCACACCGGCGGTCGCGCCCCCCAGCACGCGCGCAATCGGCGTAAGCCCATACTTACGAATGGCGGCCTCGGAGGCGACGATCAGCGCCGCTGCCCCGTCATTGACGCCCGATGCATTGCCGGCCGTCACCGTGCCGCCCTCTTTCTTGAAAGGCGTCCCAAGCTTGGCCAGCGCCTCCACCGTGGTGCCGGCACGCGGATGCTCGTCCTTATCCACCACCACCGGGTCACCTTTGCGCTGCGGGATCGTCACAGGCACGATCTCCTTCGCGAGCCGGCCGTTGGCCTGCGCGGCCACCGCCTTTTCCTGGCTGCGCACGGCGAATGCGTCCTGATCCGCCCGCGAGACACCAAACTGTTCGGCGACGTTTTCGCCCGTCTCGGGCATGGAATCGACGCCATACTGCTTTTTCATCAGCGGATTGACGAACCGCCAGCCGATAGTGGTGTCGTAGATTTCGGCGTTGCGCGAAAATGCCGTGTCCGCCTTGGGCATGACAAAGGGCGCGCGGCTCATCGATTCTACGCCACCGGCGATCATCAATTCGGCCTCACCCGCTTTGATGGCACGAGCGCAGATCGTCAGCGCATCCATGCCGGACCCGCAAAGCCGGTTGACCGTCGAGCCGGGCACAGCTTGAGGCAGGCCCGCTAGCAGCAGCGCCATCCTTGCAACGTTGCGATTGTCCTCGCCGGCCTGATTGGCGCAGCCGTAGATCACGTCGTCGACCGCTTCCCAGTCGATGGCGGCATTGCGTTCCATCAGCGCGCGGAGGGGCACCGCGCCGAGATCGTCGGTGCGCACCGAGGAAAGCGACCCGCCGAAACGGCCGATCGGAGTACGCACATAATCGCAGATATAGGCTTCGCTCATCTCACACCTCCGGAACGACAAGATCTTTGACAGTGCCTTCGACCGACAGCTCCGCCTCGGTCAAGGCCTGAAGTTCATCAAGGCTCATGCCCGGCAGCTTTTCGCGCAATACGAAGCGGCCATCCCTGATATCGACGACGGCAAGGCTGGTATAGACCGTCGTCACGCAGGCAACGCCGGTCAGCGGCAGGCGGCATTTCTTGAGCAGCTTGGGCGCGCCCTTCTTGGTCACATGGTCGGTGACGACCCACACTTGCTTGGCGCCGTGGACGAGGTCCATCGCGCCACCCACGGCTGGCACCGAACCGGGTCCCGTGCTCCAGTTGGCGAGGTCGCCGTTCTCGGAAATCTCGTAGGCGCCAAGCACGGCCACATCGAGATGGCCGCCGCGCACCATGGCAAACGAGTCGGCGTGATGGAAGAACGATGCGCCGTCGTTGAGCGTGACCGCCTTCTTGCCGGCATTGATGAGGTCCCAGTCTTCCTGACCGGCCGGAGGCGCCTCGCCGAAATCGAGCACGCCGTTTTCGGTGTGATAGATGACCTCGCGCCCCTTTGGCTTGAACTTGGCGATCATCTCCGGAAAGCCGATGCCGAGATTGACATAGGCGCCGTCGGGCAGGTCCTGCGCCGCCCTCCATGCGATCTGGGCGTTGGAAAGCTTTGTCGTCATCAGTTCGCTCCCTCGCGCAGCAGAGCCTCTTCCTGTTGGGGATCCGACACCTCGACAACGCGGTTAACGAAAATTCCCGGTGTGACGATGTGCTCGGGGTCAATTTCGCCCGGCTCGACGATGCGGCTTGCCTGCACGATCGTCGTCTTCGCCGCCATCGCCATCAGCGGCGAGAAATTGCGCGCGGCCTTGCGGTAGGTCAGGTTGCCCTTGCGATCGGCAAGTTCCGCCTTGATGAGGGCCACGTCGGCTTTCAGCCAGCGTTCCTGGACATAGCTGCGACCCTCGAATTCGGCCACCGGCTTGCCTTCGGCAACATCGGTCCCAAAGCTCGACGGCGTGTAGAAGGCGGGAATGCCGGCACCACCTGCGCGAATGCGCTCCGCCAGCGTGCCCTGCGGCACCAGTTCCAGCCCGATCTCTCCGGCTAGATATTTGTCCGTGAAGGCCTTCGGATCGGACGATCGCGGAAACGAACAGACCATCTTCGCCACCATGCCCGCATAGATCATCGCGGCGATGCCGACAGCGCCGTTACCCGCATTGTTGTTGATCACGGTGAGCGAGCCCGGTGAGCCGGTCTTCTTGTAGATATCCACCAGCGCGTGGATCAGCTCGATCGGCGCGCCGGCACCGCCGAAGCCGCCGATCATGACGGCCATGCCGTCTTCTATCCCGGCCAGAGCATCCTCGATGCTCGGACTAATCTTGTTCATACGTGATCCTGCCCTTCGTCGGGCGCCGCTCCCCTGGACACGGTCACCAAGGTTCCCGCCAGATTCCGCAAGCACCGCCTGCCTTCAACAAAGTTCGCATTGCGAACAAATGTTCTATATGCGATACATCGATAGATGAAGCACGATGGTGAGTCAATCGAACGGGAAGCGGGGCGCGACATCGTCGGGTCCTTCGCGCGCGGCTTGGTGGTGATGGAAATACTCGCTGCCCACCCTGCAGGCCTGACGTTGACCGAGATGGCGGAACGGGCCGAATTGACGCGTGCCGGCGCGCGCCGGTTCCTGCTGACCATGGTGGCTGCCGGATACGCCATCCAGGACGGCCGAAAATTCCTGCTTTCGCCCCGCCTGATCTCCGTGGCGCGGAGCTGGCTTTCCGGCTCGTCCCTGTGGACCTTCGCCGAACCATACATGCGCGCCGTTTCGCACGCGCTGAACGAATCCTGCTCGGCCGCCATTCTGGTGGATGAAGATGTCGTCTACGTCGCGCGTGTCGCCGGCAGGCGCATCGTTTCGGTCGGCCTTCATGTCGGCACGCGTCTGCCCGCTCATTGCACGTCGATGGGCCGCATCCTGCTTTCGGGCCTGTCGCCGACGGAACTAGATGCCTTCCTCGGCAAGGCGGCGATCCGCGCCAATACACCCAAGACCGTGACGGACCGCGCAGAACTTGCGCGGCTTATCCGGCAGGCGGGCGAAGACGGATACGCCGCGATCGATGAGGAACTGGAAATCGGCCTGCGCTCCATCGCCGTGCCGATCCGCGACCGGTCCGGCCGCGTCGTCGCTGCCATAAACGTCTCGACGCAGTCCGCCCGCACGCCCATGGAGGAGATGGAGCGCACCTTCCTGCCGCACCTGCGCGAAGCGGCCTCCCGCATTGAGGACTTCTTCGTCGTCGAATAAGGCACGACTGACCCTGTCAGGAGAAACCATCCCGGCAACGATTCGGGGTGGCGTCGAGGCCGCCCCCGTGCCAACCCTTCAGCGGTTTCCAGACGGCAAGGAATGACGATGACCCCCGATGAGGCAGAAACCTTCGTACTCAGTTTCGAGGCGGCCTGGGCCGCGCGCGACGGCTATGCGATGCGCCGGCTCTGGCACGCTGACGGCCTTCTGTTCACGCCAGTAGTCGACCGACCCGTATCACCCCACGAGCTGCCGAAGCTCGTCGCGGCACAAATCCGCATCGCGCCGGACCTTGCCTGGCACCTGCTCGATTGGGCAATGCGGGGATCGCTCATCTATGTCGAGTGGCGTGTAACCCAGACAATTGCCGGCACGCCGACCGAATGGCGCGGCATGGACCGTTTCCTGCTGGAAGACGCCAGGATCCGCGAGGAGCACGTCTTTGCCGACACGACGCCGATGCGTCTGATGTCGATGGCCGATGCCGATCGCGAACGCTTGGCCGCCGCGAGCAAGGCAAGCGTGTCGCCCACACCGATGATCCGCCTCTAGACCATGCGGGATTGTTCCGGTGGATTACGCTGCGTCGCGCGTGGCGTTGTCTCGCGCTGCGATCGTCACCCGCATCTTGTGTGCCAGCGCGGCCTGGAAGCCACCGCTCATCGCGCGCCGCGCCCTATCAGGCTCGTTGCCGTTAGCCGCCTCATCGGCAAGCGCGAGCAACGCATCGACGAACGAGCCGCCGGGTGCGACCAGCGCCTCGACAAGAGCGTCTTCGCGACTGTCTCCGGTGCTATGTACTTCGGTGCGTTCCATAGGCGCGAAAATACAGCGCCGCCCATGACGGAACGAAGACACGAAAAAGGCAATGTCGGGGCCGTTTGGAGACGTTTCTTCCCGGCCCCGACAATTTGGTAAACAGCGCTTCCAGCAGCCCGTCAGACGTAGCGGTTGACCACGTTTTCCAGCCACTCCTGCCGGCCGGAGCGCGGCTGCGGTTCGATGCCCTCGGACAGCACGCGCGCCGAGATATCCTCCAGCGTGCGCTTGCCCTCCAGCATCGCCTGGGCCTCAGTATTCTCCCATCCGGCGTAGCGATCGGCCAGCGGCCCGGACAGCGCCTTGTCCTCGATCATCCGCGCCGCCGCCTTGAGCCCGCGCGCGCAGCAGTCGATGCCACCGATATGGGCGACCAGCAGGTCGTCCGGGTCGAGCGACTGGCGCCGCAGCTTGGCATCGAAATTGGTGCCGCCCGTGGTGAACCCGCCGGCAAGCAGGATCTGATAATAAGCCAGCGCCATCTCCGGCACGTTGTTGGGAAACTGGTCGGTGTCCCAGCCGGACTGGTAGTCGTTGCGATTCATGTCGATCGAGCCGAAGATGCCGAGCGCATTGGCAAGCGCCAGCTCGTGCTCGAAGGAGTGGCCGGCGAGGATCGCATGGCCCTGCTCGATGTTGACCTTGACTTCGTTCTCCAGCCCATACCGCTTCAGGAAGCCGTAGACGGTGGCGACGTCGAAATCATACTGGTGCTTGGTCGGCTCCTGCGGCTTCGGTTCGATCAGGATCGCGCCCTTGAAACCGATACGGTGCTTGTAGTCGACCACCATCGACAGGAACCGCCCCATCTGGTCGAGCTCTCGGCTCAACTCGGTGTTCAGCAGCGTTTCGTAGCCCTCACGCCCGCCCCACAGGACATAGTTTTCGCCGCCGAGCCGCTTGGTGACGTCGATGCAGCTCTTCACCGTGGCAGCGGCGTAGGCGAAGACGTCGGGGTCGGGGTTGGTCGCAGCACCCGCCATATAGCGGCGGTTGGAGAAAAGGTTCGCGGTGCCCCACAGCAGCCGCGTGCCGGTCTGCTCCATCTTGCCGGCAAAGTAGTCGGCAATCTCGTCCAGCCGCGCGATGCTTTCCTTGAGCGTATCGCTTTCAGGCCGCACGTCGGCATCGTGGAAGCAGTAATAGGGGGTGCCGAGAGCGGAGAACATCTCGAAAGCCACGTCGGCCTTATGCTTCGCGAGTTCCATCGTGTCGCCGAACCAAGGGCGTTCGAAGGTCTGACCACCGAACGGATCACCACCCGGCCAGGTGAAAGAGTGCCAGTAGGCGACGGCGAAGCGCAGATGGTCCTCCAGCCGCTTGCCGAGCACCATTTCGTCGGGATCGTAATGGCGGTAGGCGAGAGGGTTGGTGGATTCCGGCCCCTCATATTTCACCCTGGCGATGTCGCCGAAAAATCCGGTGCTCACGATGAAACTCCTCTGATTGCAGGATAAAGCGCGCGGTAGCGCCGATACGCATCCTCGTAGGCCTGCGACAGCCCCGCATCCGGCTCAATGGTCTCGGCCGTCGCGGGCGGCACGGAGACCGAGAGCGGGTCCGCCTTCTCCGCCGCGATCAGCCCGAGCCGGGCAGCGCCGAATGCAGCGCCGAAATCGCCATCCGCCGGAATGTCGACAGGAATACCAAGCGCCGTAGCGATAGCCTTGAGCCAGTAACGCGAGCGCGAGCCGCCGCCGATCGCGGTCACCCGCGAGAGATCAGTTCCCGCAGCGTGGAGCGCTTCGAGGCTGTCGCGAAACGCGAAGGCCACACCTTCCACCACCGCCTGCGTGAGCGCCGAACGGCCAGACTGATGCGAGAGACCGGAAAAGGCGCCACGGATCGTGGCGTCGTTGTGCGGCGTGCGCTCCCCCGAAAGATAGGGCAGGAAGGTGACGCCGCTGGGCGCATGCAACTGCGCGCCGAGTTCGTCGGTCAGCTCCTTTGCGCTGCGGCCGGTGATGTCCTCCAGCCAGTTCAGCGAATCTGTCGCGGAAAGGATGACGCCCATCTGGTGCCAGGTTTCCGGCAGTGCGTGGCAGAACGCATGTACGGCGCTCTCCGGGTTCGGCAGATAGCGCGCATTGGCCGCAAACAGCACACCCGACGTGCCCAGCGACACGAACGCCTGGTCGCCGCGCACCGCGCCCATGCCGCAGGCCGAGGCCGCATTGTCCCCCGCTCCGCCTGCGACGACCACATTGCCGCCCATGCCCCAGCGCGCGGCAAGCGAGGCCTTCAGCGTTCCGGCCGGATCCGTGCCCTCCACGAGCGCCGGCATATGGCTTTCATCGAGATCGGTGGCGGCAAGCAGGTCGGCCGACCACGCGCGCGCCCCAACATCCAGCCACGAGGTTCCGGCCGAATCCGACATCTCGGAGATGAACTCGCCGGTCAGCCACAGTCTCAGATAGTCCTTGGGCAGAAGCACCTTGGCGACCCTGGCGAACACATCCGGTTCGTTGTCCTTCACCCAGGCGAGCTTGGGTGCCGTAAACCCCGGAAAGACGATGTTGCCGGTGATCGCACGAAAGCGCGTATCCGCATCGAGCCGCGCGGCCTGTTGATGGCTGCGCGTGTCGTTCCACAGGATGCAGGGCCGCAACACCGCACCTGCCGGATCCAGCAGCGTCGCCCCATGCATCTGTCCGGAAAGTCCGATGCCTCTGATCGCCGCAACGTCTGCCGGATGCGAGGCCTTCAGCCTGCCGACCGCCTCTTCCGTAGCGCTTATCCAGTCGGCGGGGTCCTGTTCCGACCAGCCGTCATGCGGGCGCGATACGTCGAGCGCCGCAGTCGCCGAAGCGATGACCGCCTGATCGCCGTCTATCAGAAGCGCCTTGACGCCGGACGTGCCGAGGTCGAGCCCGAGATACATTGGAATGGTCCTCCCCGGTGGACTTCTTCATGGTCCGCCGAGTGGCACCATAGCGCGGAACCGATTTATTTCGCAATCCGCAAAAAATCGGAAGCCGATGCAATCAGGCCGCGACCAGCCCCGCGCGGCGGGCAAAGAGCTGCGACAACGGGCTATCGGGCCGGGCGTCACGGCGCTCTGCCGCGAGCGCCGCCGAAAGCGCCTGGTTACCGGCGCGAAACGCCGCCTCGATCAGCGTCAGGTCGATCACGTCGCGCTGGGCATGGCTGCCGCCGAAGCGATGGGCGATACCGCGTAGGGGCTTGAGCAGGCGCACCGTCTCGCCATAGTCGCCCTCGCCGAAGGCAAGAATGGCGCGCGTGACCGGCTGGCCGACATCGCGGGTGAAGGCGGCATTGTCACCTTCCTCTCCGATCGCGGCATCCTGGGCAGCCAGCAGCCGCCGGGCGAGGTCGGACCGGTTTGCGCCGACAAAGGCCATCATCGCATGGGCGTCGTTGAAGGCGTAGTTGGCAGAACCTGCATGCGGCTCCCAGTTGGCAGCCAGTGCGGCCCAGCGATTGCCGACATCGACGCCGCCGAGATGCAGCCGCCACAAAAGCGCTGACGCGTCCACCATGTTCAGCGCGATGGTCGATTGCGCGCCGAAGATCGGGCCGTCATAGAGCGAAAGCACCTCATCGGCCTCGCCCAGCTCGAAATGGTAGAGTGCGAGGTGCCACCAGTTATGCACCTGGAGGAAGCTGTCCTTCGTCCAGTTGTCGGTGTTGGTTCGCATCCAGGCGATGCCGTCGCGCTGCCGGCACTGCATTTCCATCACATGGGCGACAGCGTGCTGCGCCCAGCCGTCGCGTGGTTCCAGCTCCACGGCACGGCGTCCCTGCGCTTCGGCCCTTGCATAGTCGGCTGTTTCCTCCAGCCCGAACGCATGCATGCCGAGCATGGCGTGATAGCCGGGCATCGCCTCATCCCAGGCCGGCAGAGCCCGCGCTATGCGGTCGCGCAGCATGCGCGCATTGCCGGTGAAGAAGTCGATCTGGTGTCCTGCCTGAAGCGCCAGCGCATCGCGCGGCTCGTCGATGGTCAGGTCCTCGAGCAGTTGCGAGGCGCTGTGCCAGCGCCCCGCGGCCAGCTCGCCGAGCGCGGCCACATGGCGCCGCTCCCGCCCGGTCGCCGGCAACGCACGCGCGGCCTCGAAACAGCCTTGCGTAACCGGCTGGGCGGCCCGCTCGGTCGACAGACCGTAGAGATAACCCTTCAGCACATACGCCATGACGAAATCCGGATCGCTCGCCAGCGCCCGGTCGAGCGCTGCGATCGGATCGCCGATGAAGCATTGAAGACCGCGCAGCGCCTCGTGATACGGCTCTAGGCTGGCGGCGCTCGCTCCGCTGAGAGAAAGGCCGAGATTATCCGTGATCGGCAAGGCATGCACTCCGGCTGATTGGCCAGGCACACTAGCCGAACATCCCGGTAGCGACCAAGTAGGTTCCGGAGCGTCGGCTACGGTCACGCCGCGGCTAGCGGCACTCGACCCTGACGCGACCGGTCCCGGTTGCCATCGGTCCGCAACTCACCGTGGAGGCCAATGGTTCAACCTGTGCCATCGACGACGTCGTCGTCCGCCGTGCGGCCCGATAAACGGGCGGCGGATTGAACGCTTCCGGCGGCGGTTCAGGCGAAGGCGCCGGCCTGTATCGCAGCGTATCGCTTGGCTGGTGCCGAACCGGCTCGAACATGACGACCGGCACCGGTCCGGCCCGGCCGATCGTCGGTGCGTAGCCCGGCTGGATACTACCGTCGGATGTCCGCACACAGCCGGTAGTCGCTGTCGCGAGCATCGCGGCACAAATGGGAGTCGTGAACCACAGCTTCATCTGCATTACCTGAACTGCAATCCCGCCCCACCGCCGTATCTGCGGCGGGAAAGTGGCGAGATTGTGCAAGCTGCAACGCTCGACTGCGGCTGCCATTTCGGATCATCAGGATAGTTGCAGAAGGCACACACTAGCGCAGAGCGAGGAGGCTACTGCTTGAATTTCGGAGATGGAAAATCTGGTACGCCCAAGGGGAATCGAACCCCTGTTTGCGCCGTGAGAGTGCGTAAAGGAATGAGATTTGCCTACGTATGTTTGCGCCCAGCAACGTAAGCCAGCGTTTGGCAATCAACATACTGATTTAGAAGGCTTTTTGTTCGCCCCTTTGCTTGGTTGCGTATGCTTGCGTTTGCCTTTTTATACCCCTATGTATGTGGGCGTATGCCGGTGTTTATGCACCGCAGTTTTTACCCCCGTTCGCAACGCAGGAGCGATCAAGCATGGGCAAGACACTTAAGCAGGCGGCTATCACCGGCGCTGCGGCACGGCGAAAGCTGGGGCTGGGAGACCACTGGCGGGAGTTGGTGGCCGACGCGCATATCGGCTACCGGAAAGCGCCTCGCGGCGCCGTGTGGGTAGTGCGGTGGCGCAATCGCAGCGGCGGCGGGAAGCCGTATCACAGCAAAACCATCGGACCGGCGAACGATGTGAACGACAAGGTTACGCCCGGCCTGCTGACGTATTTGCAAGCAGAAGCCAAGGCGCGGGACATGGTTGCCGAGGTGCGGGCTGAAATCGAGGCCAAGGCAGACGGGTCGCTTCTGACCGTTGCCGACGCGGTGGCCGACTACATGGTCATGCGCGATGCGCGCGACAGCCGCCGAGCCGGGCGGCCCGTGCGTAGCGACGGGAGAAACAGGCTTGAGCGCTACGTCGTGGGCCGGGCGGCGCGCGGAGGCAGGAAGGCAATTGAAGCCGCCCCGCTGGCAACGGTGGCGTTGTACGCCTTGAAAGAGTCCCACTTGCGCACATGGCGGGAAGCGCTGCCGCTTGCCGATGCCAGCAAGCGCCGACTGATGGGCGATTTGAAGTCCGCTCTGAATGCGGCGTGGGCAACTCTGCCCGACGGTGCCAAGGCGCAGAACCCGCTCTACCGGGAAACAATCAAAAGCGGGTTGAAGGCCGAGGCAGCGGACGATGACGCGGACAGCAGCGCACGTGACAACCAAATATTGACCGACGGCCAGATAGCGGCGGTGCTCCGCGCCGCGAAGCAGCTCGGCGACGACATCTACCGTATGGTAGTCACGCTCGACACCACCGGGTCGCGCTACAGCCAAGTCGCCCGCATCACCGTCGGCGATCTACAGGAGCGGGAATGCCGGCTGCTGGTGCCGGGTAGCCGCAAGGGGCGCGGCGGCAGGCCGGATATTGTGCCCGTCCCTATTTCGCAGGAGGTGCTAGAGGTGTTGCTCACGGCGGCGGCGGGGCGTCCGGCACACGAGCCGCTGCTGCTGCGCGATCATCACGAGCAGGGCGTAGTTGGGGAATGGACCGTTACCGGGCGGCGCGGCTGGCGGCCGAACGAGTTGACGCGGCCATGGCAGGCCATCCGCAAGCTGGCCGGACTCGCTAAGGATATTGATGCCTACAGCCTGCGCCACAGCAGTATTGTTCGCGGCCTTCGCGCCGGCCTGCCCATCGCATTGGTCGCCAAGCGCCATAACACCAGCGCTGCGATGATCGAACGTCACTACAGCAAATACATCGCCACCGCGCTTGAGGATATGGAGCGTGCGGCGCTGGCATCCCGTAGCGCGGTGCTTCCCACCGAGGGCGACAACGTGGTGAGGCTCGCATGAAGGTTACCGTTGGGCCGAGGGTGCTTAGCAGCAATTTTGAGGTCGAAGTTGACGCACAGGGGCGCATAAGCGGCTTCCCCGATTTCGAGGATCTCGATCCGCACTGGACGGATGTCCAGAAGGCTATCTGGATGGCTGCCAACAAGGGCGCGACGTTCCCGCTGGAACACCTCCTGCGTAGCGGCTGCGAGCTCACCCAGGACGACCGCAATATGCTCGCCGACTTGGTGGCCGGGCGGTACAAACGACCAGCAGGTAACAAGTCAAGCCACCTGATGCTGCCGCGCGAACACGGCGGCCAAGTTGGTGAGGCCGTTCGGTGGGTGCGGCAGTGCATGCAAAAAGCGGCGACGCAGGGCAAGCGACCTTACCGGCTGAAAGATAAGCTGATTGCCGAGTACTGCGCCGGGCATATAGCCGAAGCCGAGGCCGCCGTTATGGCCGAGCGCATCAGAGCAGCTTACGAAAAAGGGGAATACCCACTTTCTAACAAATAATTGGCGCGGGTGTTTGCTACTGCCCCCGTAGGTTAGCGTTTGCCCATGTTTGCAAAGACAAACGGAGCAACGTATGTCTACAGAAACAGCACTGAAGCCAATCACGGTAACAATAGCCGACGCTATTGCTGTGAGCAGCCTTAGCCGAGACAGCATTTATAAACTCATCAACGCTGGCAAGATTGTCACTCGTAAGCATGGCCGCCGCACGTTGGTCGACTATGCTTCGCTGGAAACTTATCTCAACAACCTGCCGGGCGAGTTGTCCGATCACACGCAGAAGGCAACGGAGGCACGCTGGTCATGAACATTTTGTTCTTGCGCCGTCCCGTCCCCGTTGGCGACGAGCCCTCGGCGCTGCAAATCCGCACCGCCCACATCACCGCCTATAGCTTCGACTGCAACGACAGCAACTATTACGAAACAGCGATTTCCGTGCAAGGGCGGCAAGAGCCGTTCACCGGCGTGGTTGATTTGGCCAACGCCGACAGGTTCATGGCTGGGGAGGCTGAAGAATGACCAGCCACGGAACCGAAATCTGGCTGGCAGATCGGCTATGGGATCTGCAGCGAGACTACGAAAAACACGCTAGCCGGGTGGAGGCGCACGCTTGGCGCGCCGCTATCACCGCCGTGCGGGTGCAGGGCGGTGCCGTGGTGGCCGTTGCCGCGCCCGCGCCCACCGCATGGCTTGCGGCCAGCTTAAACGCACAGGCGGGCGCCTGCGGCCTGCTGCTGGCCGACGGCTTGCATGACGTGCGCTGGCCATGGCCTGACATTAAGCCCAGCCGGGCCGTGAACTTCCTGCGCGACGCGGCTACGCTCTTGAGCGCCACCAGCGTGATCGGCACTACCCGACTGATACAGAAGGTGAAGGCGACGCCGGGAACGCCTGCCGGGTTCTATCCCAATCATGGCCAGTGCGCCCAGTTGCTCAACTGCATCTGCGACGGCGGCTGCGGCTTCATCGAATGGCCGGGGCGGTGCATTGAGCATTGGCACGGAGAAAACCGCGTCTACCGATTCTGGACCGCACTGCATGCCGCGAACCCAATGACGCCGCGCTGGCTTCAGGCGCAGGGCGATCAACTTGAACTGTCGCCGCTCTACTAAGGCGCAAACGGCAACGACATCAAGCATAGAAATACAAAGGGTTGCGCCGCCGCCAGCCCGCGCTGGGTCAATTAAAAGGTCAATATCTAAGGAGGAATAGGATGCCCGTCGTACTTGCCGGCACCCCGTTCGCCACCAAGTTTCACGCGCGGGCGGCCATCCGCGCCTATCTGAAAACCCTGCCGCTGCGCCGGCCCGTGCCTGCCGATGCCGGGGCCATGCTGCACGAGCTGTTGCAACGGCGGCCTGACAAGTTGGTCGAAATCGGGCAGCGAAAGGTGAAGCACTTCGAGGTGTGGGCCGCCGCCGACGTTGGGAAGAAGCTTTTAAAGAAGTCCGGGCAACACAAAGACGGAGATGTTGCTACCGTTCTGCTGTTGTCAGATGGCAGTTACCTTGATTTCTCTTGGCGCAAGAGCGTGTGAATACTATATCGCGACAATCTAAACGCTGACAAACACTAGCAAACGTAAGTAGATCACGCAAAATAAGCTTGCAAAAGGCCGGGCGTGGTGCTAGGGTGCCAGCGTCCCTTAACTAGGCAGGTTCACGGACATAGGGCGGGGCTCCCGCCAAATTAGGGCTCCGCCCGCCCCTCCGTGAAAGCCAGTCGCAGAGCACAGGCTGCTAGGACGTTTAACCGGATACCCTTGGCGGGGTGTCCACCCTGTGACACGCCTAGTTAAGAAGGCCAATCTCCCGATGACAATTGAAGAAACTGCTTCCCCGCACGCAACAGGTGCGCCCATTGGTTTCACAACCCTTCGATACAACATCGAAATCGGCAAGCACTACGCGCTTGGCCACGATGGCGCCGTTAAGTCGAAGACAGACGGGCACGGCTACTACGGGCAGTTCCGCACCACCTATGTCAGCACCATGGCGCAGCTTTCGCAGCACCTTGACGGGCTTACAAGCTATGAGTGCATCATCGCCGGCATGCCGTGTGACGACGCTGAATACGGCACACTAGGCGACGGCAAGCACACGCGCACGCAAGGATGGTTTCCTGACCCTTGGTGCCGCGCGGTGGCGCTGGGTGACATTGACTTGGCTGCGGCTCCGCTTGACCTGCCAACGGCGAGGTCGGTCGCAGAGCTGCTATTCGGCGTTATTCCCCAACTGCGCAATGCAGCGCTGTTAATACGCCCATCTAGCTCGAACGGCGTATCAGGCCGTAAGGGCGGTTGGCATATCTACTTTTCCACCAAGCCGGGCGAGCGGGTGCGGGTGCTTGAAGGACTGTGGCGCAAGATGGCGCATGCCGGGTATGCGTGGATTCAGGTGTCAGAAGCCGGCAGCAAGCTAGAGCGCACACCTATCGACCGCGCCATGCGCATTCCGAACCAGCCTATCTATGCAGGCTTGCCGCGAGTTGACCCGCCGCTGACGCTAAACCGCCCGGACAGCTACATTCAAGAAGGACGCGACGTTGACCTAACGTGGCTGCTGGCGCCCGAAACCGACGAGTTGTTTCGTGGGCTCAAAGCCGCACCGGAAGTTGAGGCCGAAGTTGAGCGGGTGCTGCGAGGGCGGGCCGAGGCGGCAGTGCCGCAAGGTCCACTGGACAGGCCCGAAGCGGTCGAACAGGTTTTCAAGCAGTTCCGCCAACAGGCCAAAGACCAAGACCGGCAAGTGCTGGGGCCGGACTTCGAGATCCAGCTTTACCGTGGGCCGCGCGTTACCGTGGCGCAGATACTTGAGCAGCCTGCCCGCTACCACAACGAACTGACGTTGACGCCGGGCGAGGAGAGCTACCACAACAGCGCGCAGACCGGCATCATCTACACCGATGGTATGCCGCGCTTGCACACGCAGGCGCACGGCGGCATCACCTACCGGCTGGTAGGGCGGTCGGTTCCCTTGGACATGGAAGGCGTGTTTCTGCGCGTGAATCAACGGCTCAAAGAAGACCTGGAGGTGGACTTTGAGCAGGGCACAGAGCGCCTGTCTTCCATTGTCCGCGACTTCGTGGAGAACCCCCGGCAGTCGGTAGCCGCTTGCATAACGCAAGGCACCGGGAAGACAACCGAAGCGGCCCGCGCCCTAGCGACGGTGAAGCGCGACGGCGTTCGCGTGCTGATGTTGGAGCCCGACAGCGCCAAGGTACAGGAGTGCTTTGAGGAGTACACCAAAGCAGGCGGCAAACGCGGTGGCAGCCGATACGGGCGCAGTGATGGCAATTGTACGCACTACGACAACGTCCGCACCTACGTCGCCAAGTACGGCGGGGAGGGTATTGCGAAGAACGTGTGCGCCAAGTGTCCCGCAAAAGCGAGCTGCGTCTACATGGCGCAATTCCCGCCCCTCGAACAATGCGAAGTTATATTTGCGGTGCACGAGTTCGCCTACCTGTCCATAGGCTGCGAGTGGGAGCCGGACGCGGTCATTGTTGACGAAACCCCGCGGCACATGGGCGCCGTAGTCAAGGCCAGCGCCTCGGCGAATACGTTGCCCGTACTTATGGACGACAAGGCGTCGTGGGAGCGCCGGCGCAAGGAGGCAGTTCACGCGGCGATGAGCCTGCACGGCAACCCGGAGGCTTACGGCAAGAACCGTGAATTGGTCGAAGTTATTAACGCGGTGCTAGCAGGTGAAAAGGTGTACCGGGCGGGTGCTGACCTGCTGCTGTTTGAGCGCAAAGATTATCGATACGAAGACCTGCCTTTGCTGCTTCTTGATGGAACGGCGGAGCCCATGTGTGCGCAACTGGCGCTGAAACCGCTAGACAACTTCCAGCGCATAGACGTTCGCCGCAACGCCAACGTGGTTCAGGTGACTGGCAACAGCTTCTACAAGTCCGCGTTCAGCGATCCGCGCTCTTTTGAGGCAATAAAGAGCTTTGTTAACGAGGTAGACCAGCCGGGCGTTGGCTTCGTGTGTGTCAAGCCGTTGCGCGAAAAGCTGGGCAAGATGGAGGCTACGAACTGGCTTCACTATGGGGCCATGCGGGGGCGGAACGAGCTTCAAGACTGCCATACCATCTATGTACTGGGCACAGAAAACCCGCCGCCGCACATGGTCAGGGCGCAGGCTACGTTTATCAGTGATTGCGAAGGGTGGCCGCCGCCCACCGGGCCGGCTGTGAAACGCAGGGTGCAGATACCGACTCGCGGCGGCGAGATGGTGGAGTTTGAATACTACGCCAGCGACCACCCGGTTGAGGCGGCACTATTGAAGCAGTGGCGAGACAGCAACGTGCCGCAGGCGGCCGACCGAGGCCGCAGCGTCAGGCACCGGGGCAACCATCCGAAAGGAATTGTCATTCTCGGAAACCTGCACCACGGCGTGCCCATAGACGAGGTGCGCGAGTGGAAGAATATAAAGGCCGGGCGCGACAAAGGGCGGGTGGAAACCGCCCTCGATACCGCGCCGTTCTACATTCCAAAAAGCCCTCAGTCAGCGGAAGCGGTTAGGCCCGATATTTGGAGCAGTAATAAGGCCGCCAGACTGGATTATGACAAGCTTCCGGCTGGCTTTTTGGAGGGTCTTTACGAGCAATTGGTGAAAATTGAGGGGCGCTCGAGGTCGTTTAAAGTGCTTAGCCGTAACCCATTGTAAACAATGCAAAAACACAAAAGGGCACGTTTATGCTAAACCAGCCCTTTTACTACTATGTGTAGCGGAAAGGCTAGTTTGCAAATGGTGATTTCAGAACAAAAGACGGCGCTTAGACTGCCCCCGGCAAAGTAGAACATAGAGAGATATTGAGATGGCTCGAAAGAAAGTAGTTCCACCACCTCCACCACCGCCCCGTAGGGTGCAGGACCCGGAAACGGGGCAGTGGCATCCAATGCCTGCGCCGCCCACGAAACCCTATCGGGGACCGGGCCCGCCAAAGAAGTATCACCATGGTGACGAGCTGGTAGCCAAGTTCGCCGAATACCGCGCGGACGTTGACGCTAACCCTTGGTTTGAGGTCAAGTCGCACGCCACGAAAGACGACGTGCACCTCGTGAACGTGCCCCGGCAGCGGCCCTACACCCTTCGCGGGTTCAAGCTGTTCGCCGGCATCAGCGAAGCCCCATGGCAGCGCTACAAAACCGATCCTGACTTCGCGGACGCAGTGGCGTACATCACCGACACCATCTACCAGCAGAAGTATGAGGGCGCGACACTGGGCTTCTTCCGCGAGCGCATAATCATGCGCGACCTTGGCATGTCCGACCGGGTGAACAACGACCTGTCCGACGCCATCAAAGGCAAGACCATTCCCGAGGCAATCGACGTAGTGCTAGAGGCAGTGGCACGCGGGCAGTTCAGCATTGAGGACGGCGAGCGTTTCATCGCCATGCTTAAGTCGCGCCACCAACTGGGGCAAGGCGGCGGCGGTGGCAACGATAGCGAAAACCTTAAGCTGGCCGCTGACGCTTTCGTGTTCAAGGTGCTTCAGGCGACCAAGAAGGACGAACAGCAATGACCGAGGAATTTGCAGAGCAGCTACGCGCCAAGCTGCACGCGGCAATTGATGCGCAGCCCGACACGCAAACCATTTTGGTGATGATGCCGGAGGCACCCAGCAGCCTATCAAGCAATTTCAAACTGCTGGGCAAGACGGTGGTGCTTATTTGCGGCAGGGACTCGGAGCTATAGCGCCGGCCAAATGATTGCCCCTATTTGCCAAATGCGGGGCCGCTGGCGCGTTTTGGGGGCCGGGCCGGTAGCCCACAGCGCCCCCGGTAGCGCCAGCAGCGCCTACAGGGGCGTTGAAGGCGTAGACTACTTGCTACCTCTCTTCCGCGCCCGGTCGCTCAGGAAACCTCTCGGCCGCGATCCACTGACTTCGGAATTTCGCTCAGTTACACCGCATCAGCAACTGCGCCCCCAAGCAATCATCCGTCGTACCCGCTTTTATGTTCGCGACCGGACATTCACGCTCGCAATTGCCCGTTCGAATCCGATAAACTGCTCGGCATGGAGTATTCATTAAGCGCGAAATTAGAGCGCATTCTTGACTGCGCACAAAATCCGGAACCGTACGGAATACAACGTAGCTTGCTCCACGCCTACGTTGCTTGCCTAAGTTTCGACGAACTTTGCGATGCGATTTGCAGCACGCTGGAAGCTGATGCGCGCGTGCGAATGGCCCTTCGCGGAAGGCTCTTAAGGCTTTTGCGCCTGTCTAATGGCGAACTTGCCGATCGGCTTTCGCTCTTTGCTGAGGAAGCGCAATCGCTCCAGGAGGGTAATCACGTCTTACGAAGACGCGTGGACGCGCTTCTCTCCGCAGTCTACTTGTGGTTGCCCCTTCCAACTCGCCACGCCGTGCTCGAACATTGGATTGATCGCGGGACGAGGGGAGCCGCAGGAAAATGGCTCAAAGCTATGGCTTCCGACAAGCCATTATTCGACCCCAGGGCAGTATCCGAATATTGGCGCGTGTCGCGCAACTGGCGCGCGGCGAAGATACTAGCCTATCAAGCAGAGCCCGCGTTCCTAGACGGCATGCTTGCTGAGCTTGCGGCTGGATGCGCGGAAGGGTGGATCGTCAGCAAAGCGGCATTAAGAGCGACTTCGATATCCGATGAGATTTGGCATCTTCTTCGACACAACCATCCGGCCAGCTACGCCTATGTCTGTGCGATGAAGGGTCGAAAGTTGGCCGACGAGGAAGCGCTCGCGCTGTTTGAAGACGCCCCCTCCGGACTCCTTGACGATGGGAAGGGGCTGGTGATCTGGTCAATTGGCCAAATGGGCCTCATATCCGTGTTAGATCAATTAGCCGAAAATCGAGAGCCCTATGCAGCGCAAAGGGTAGCGGACATTTTGGGATCGCGGAAGCCAACGCTGGGGGCGGGTTAGCTAGTGTCCGAAGACATTGAATATCTCGCCAACTACAAGACGAACCAGCTCTATACGCATCCCGGGAAGGCGGGAGCTTACGCTACGATCGTTGGTGAGAGTGAGCAGGTTCTAGGCGAAATCGATGTTACCGATAGATGCAAAGTAGCCGTCTCAACATTCTACGTTAGCGACAAAGCAGATTTTGGAACCTTTAAGATAACAAAGCTGCGCTATCACAAGACATACGGGTGGCAGCAAGATGGCCATATCCAAGTCAACCACTTCCAACTTGCGCAGATTAATGAGTTCTTGGCAATTATATCGAATCTCGATTTCAGCGATGCACAGAAAACCAGAATATCTCTGGACAATTTGAATTTGGGCGCTCTAAATGCTTTGTTGAGTAGCTCCAAGGGCGCGCAGCTAATTCACGAACTCGCTGAATCTCCCGATCTGCACCACGACATTTATGCCGTCGCCGCTAAGCGCGAAGCGTTGAGCGAATTCGAAGCCATGCTCGGATCGGGGCTATCGGAACCCGAATGGCAGAGCTTTTTTGAGAACAACCCGTGGATTTTTGGGCACGGCTTAAACTACGTGTTTTTGGATAAGGCCGCGGTCGCTCTTGAAAGCCGTACCACGGGAAACACGTTCGATAAGCCTGGCAAGACCGTTGACGCGCTGCTGCGAACCCGCGCGGAAATCAGCCAGTTTGTGCTTGTTGAAATCAAGAAGGATCACACGCCTCTGCTACGCGCGGGCAAGCCGTATCGCGCGGGGTGTTGGGGCATGTCCGACGAGGTATCAAACGCCGTCACACAGATTCAAAAAACAGCGTTCGATTTTGGCCGCGCCAGATTCAGGGAAGCGCTCAAGGATCGTGACGGCACCGACATTGGAGAGAGCACCTATTCGATCGAGCCAAGAAGCTATTTGGTGGTTGGCAATCTGACGGAGCTTGTTGGAAATGACGACAAGATTGCCTGCTTTGAGCTTTACCGTCGAAACATTCGCGCGCCGGAGATTCTGACCTTCGACGAGTTGTTTCATCGCGCGAAGTTCATCGTCGCCAATATCGCTCGTGAAGTAGCCGAAGATTCGAATATCCCATTTTAGCAGACGGACGGCGAACTGCGTCTGTAAGCTGAAGGGCGCCGGCACCCCCGCTGGACTTGCCAAATTCTTGCCGTCTGTTGCCGATTCGATGCGCGGAGGACGCATTGCAGCGCGCCTCGGCAGCCTAGTTATGACCATTGGTTTCATTTCCGCGTAAGCGAGCAGCCGAAGCCGTTCAGGGCTGGTAGTTCCAGGGCATGAGGTCGTCGATACGGCTGTCAGGCCAGCCGTTGGCGAGGCGCTCGAGG